>CAVWRZ010000002.1:0-750865 GCA_963757495.1 uncultured Alphaproteobacteria bacterium | reverse complement strand
AGGAAGCGATCTTGGCCGGAGCCTCATGATCAATCAGATGATGAGCACAAAGTCCATCGCAGCACCAGATCGATGAGACGCTCGCGGATCGAGGCGCAACTCGCCCAGCACCGACCAGCTCGTGGTGGTTCGGGCTTCTACGCAGTTCCTCATCTCCGTCGCGAGACCTCGTCCGCAGAGCTGGACCTACAGTCGAGGTGCTCGATTTCCTGGAGCGTCGTCGTACGGCAATACGATGGTCTGTGAGCCAGGAAGTACATATCCTCGAAGACTGCGAGGCAAAGATATCGAGCGCGACATCTTCGAGTGGTCGAGGACATCGTCGATGCCGGACACCCTCCACCACGTCACGCGACTGCTGGCGTCGCAGAAGCCAGACGCTGGCCACCGTCGCGCTACTCGACAAGCCGACGCGGCGAGATCGACGTCAGGTCGCCTGGACAGGGTTCAAGATACAGATGTCTTCGTCGTCGGCTATGGCATCGACTACGCACGGAACCGGAACCTGCCCTACATCGGATAGATACAGATCACGGGAGACGGCGCGTGATTCACAACAACCGCTCAGCGATAGAGCAGCGACACCGTTCCAGGAAGATCGGTTTCGCGAGTCGCAGTAGACCGCATCGTCTTGCCGCGCCGGTCGTCGATGCCCAGGAGCTTGGCGATCACCGGTCGAAGTCCGGCCCCGCGCGCTTGAAGTAGCGGTCGAGGTCGACCTCGCAGATCGCGGTCTCGATCTTCCCCTTGTAGGCGAAGTGCTCGCCCTCCGTCTGCTTCACGTCTTGGGGCCGGAAGGCCGACGTTGACCTGCGCCGCCATGTCCTCCGGCAGGAACGGCGAAGTGATCATGCCCACCGCCGTCGTGGACCTTCAGGGTCGTGACCTCGCCGGTGCCGACAATTTCCCCGGCGACAAGGTTCATGGCGGGCAGGCCGATGAACTGCGCGACGAACTTCGGTTTCAGGCGTTCGTCGAGGTCGAGCAGGAGCCGACCTTCACGATGCCCTTGTCGCAGCACGACGATGCGGTCAGCGTCATCGCCTCCACCTGGTCGTGGGTCACGTAGATCATCGTCGAGATCGGGCATCTGCCTTGAGCTGCACGATCTCGATCCGCGTGGCGACGCGCAGGGCGGCGTCGAGGTTCGAGAGCGGCTCATCGAAGGGGTGGACCTTCAGCAACCGCGCCACGGCGCGAGCCAATCGCGACGCTGCCGCTGGCCGCCGGAGAGGCCTTCGGCAGGCGGTAGAGGTCTCGGTGAGCTGCAGCTTCTTGGCGGCGAGGCGTCGACGGCGGCGTCGATCTCCTCCTCGGAGCTTCGCGATCTTGAGGGCGAAGGCCATGTCGCGTCAGGTCATGTGCGGTAGGAGCGCGTCGGGTTGGACACCATGGCGGTGCCGCGCTGCGACGGCGGGATGTCGTTGACGACTTGTCCGTCGATCTCCAGCACGCCGCCGGAGATCTATAGCCGCGATCATGCGCGGAGCGTGCGACTTCCCGCAGCCGAGGCCGACGAACGCCGCCAGTTCTCCCGGTCTCGATGTCCAGGTCGATGTCCTTGAGCACCTCGACCTGACCGCCGTGCAGACCTTCGCCACATCAGGTTGAACTTCCTCGTCGCCATCGATTTCCCCTCCCTGTTCTCGTTCAGGCCGCGCGCAGCAGCGCGTAGCCCCAGCCATTCGTCGTCAGACCGCCCTGCCCGGCCCGGTCGCACCGACGCCCTCGACCGCCGTCCAGTCCCAGCGCGAAGACGTCACCGTCCGCCGGATCGCCGCCATGTTGAAGGCGCGGACGCCCAGACCGATCCGTCCGTCCGCATGAACATCAGCAGTTCGCCGGTCGCAGCAGCTCCGTACTGCTCCCCCTTGCGCAGGACCGGCAGCACATCCGCGCAGCACGATCACCGCGCGGATCGTGATAAGGGCGGCTGGCGTCGTCGTTCCGCTCCTCGGTCGCGACGGATTGCTCGTGTCGGCCGCGATCAGCAGCCGCTACCGCTCGGAGAGAAGCCGGCGGGATTCGTTCGACGCCTCCCAGACCATGAGCATACGGCGCCCGTCGCCGCCCTTGAAACTGGCCCAGATTCTATGCATGAGGTCCTGTATGCCTCGTCAGCGGCATCGACTTCCGTAGGGCCAAGCTCCTCGCCCTGGTACGACCAGATCGAGCCGCGCAGGCAGCGATGAGCGCCGCGTACATCCGTGCGCCGGCCTCCGTGAGGTGCCAGCGGGTGACGTGGCGGGTCGCGTCGTGGTTCGACGCCCAGCAGGGCACACCGTCGGCGGCGCCACTGCAGGTGATCGAGAGACGTCCACCACGTGGTTCGCCGTGAGCCTGTCGGCGCAGAAGTCGAAGGCATGAGCGCATCTGCACGCCCTGCCCGGCGCGGTCTGCTCGACCATGGTCCCAGTCCATATGCGCGTAGCCGATCTTCCAGACGGCGGCGGAACCGGGTGCTCGTCGAGCAGGTCGCGGAAGCGCTTCAGGAAGGCGAGGTTCTCGGCGATTCTTCGATAGATGTGTTCCTGATGATTGTAGGGATCACACTGGGCGCGATCTTGGCGTTGCGCCGCTCCGGGGGAGTGCCGGATTGTCGCGCAGGAGCGCATCGGCGAAGCAGAAGTTGATCGTGTCGAGCCGGAAGCCGTCAACGCCCTTGTCGACCAAAACGGTCGCGTCGAGCATCGCGTCCTGCACGGTGGGGTGTGGAAGTTCAGGTCGGGCTGCGAGGCGAGGAAGTTGTGCAGGTAGTATTGCTGCCGCTTCGATCCCAGTGCCAGGCAGGGCCGCCGAAGATCGACAGCCAGTTGCTCGGAACCGTGCCGTCGGGCTGCTCCGGATCGGCCCAGACGTACCAGTCGGCCTTGTCGTTGGTCCGGCTGCTGCGGCTTTCGGCAAACCAGTCGTGGGCATTGGAGGAGTGGAACAGGACCAGGTCGATCATCACGCGCAGCCCGTGGCCATGGGCGGCGTCGATCATGCGGTCGAAGTCGTCCATCGTGCCGAACATCGATGATGCCGCGGTAGTCGCTGACGTCGTAGCCGAAGTCCTTCATCGGCGAGGTGAAGAACGGCGAGATCCAGATCGCGTCCACGCCCAACGATGCCGACGTAGGGCAGCCGTTCGGTCGATGCCGGCGAGATCGCCGATGCCGTCGCCGGTGCCTGTCCTGGAACGAGCGGGATAGATCTCGTAGATCACGCCCCCGCGCGACCAGTCGGTATCGGTCGCGGGCACGGCGGCCTGGGCCGGTTCGGTGGCAGTCGCGGGTCATGTCGTGTCCTATTTCACGGAGCCGGCCAGCAGGCCGCGCACCAGATACCGTTGCAGCGCGAAGAACACCACAGCGGTACCGCGATGGAGATGAATGCGGAGGTCGCGAGAATCTCCCATTCGCCGCCGCGCGACCCCAGCAAGTTCACCAGCCGGCCCGTCAGCACGAGGGATTCGTCGTCGGCCCCGAGGAAGACGAGCGCGATCAGCAGGTCGTTCCACGTCCAGAGGAACTGGAAGATGGCGAAGCTGGCGAGGGCCGGGAAGGAGAGCGGCAGGATGATCTTGACGAAGATCTGGAAGTCGCTGGCACCGTCGACCTTCGCGTTCTCGATGATGTCGCGCGGCAGGCCGACCATGTAGTTCCGCAGCAGATAGATGGCGAGGGGGAGGCCGAAGCCGGTGTGGGCCATCCAGACGCCGAGGTAGCCCTTCCCGATGCCGATGGTGTTGTGGAACTGCAACAGCGGGATCAGCGCCAGCTGCAACGGCACGACGAGCAGGCCGACCACCGCGGCGACGAGAAGCGCGCGACCGGGAAACTCCATCCAGGCGAGCGCGTAGGCCGCGAAGGCCGCGATCAGGATCGGGATGATCGTCGCAGGGATCGAGACAGTGAGCGTGTTGATGAAGGATTGCAGGATGCCCGCGCCCGCCGTGCTGGAGGTCAGCACCTCGCGGTAGTTGGCGAGCGTGAACTCCGGCGGGGAGGTGGCGGTGAGGAACACGCGCGGCAGACGGCTGCCTTCGGTGGAGACGCTCGAGGTCAGTGCGAAGGAGGCGTCCTCGGCGACGGTGAGGGTCTGCCCGTCGCCCAGATCGACCGTGGCACCGGCGTCGTAGGCCTCGGGCTCGCGCGAGGAGATACCCCAGGCGCTGACGGTGTTGTCGCCCGACAGCAGCTCGCCCTCGATCACATAGCCGCCGTCGAGCGGGGTCTCGTTCCCCTCGATGCGGATCGCGGGAAGCTGCGCCTCCTGGGTGGAGAGCGCGGCCCACCAGCCGGAGCTGGAGATCTGGTCGCCGGTCCGGAACGACGACACGAAGAGGCCGACGGTGGGGAAGAGCCAGAGCGCGACGAGGACGAAGACCGAGATGTGGACCGCCCAGGTGAGCGAGGATTTGGTACCGGCAATGCTATCCATGGGTCGCTCCTCGGAAAAGGCGGGCCATCAGCGCATCTCCTTGCGGGCGGTGTAGACGTTCCAGATCAGGATCGGGCTGACGAGGAGCATGATGATCATCGCCGCCGCCGAGCCGACGCCCCAGTCGAAGGAGCGGAACAGCTTGTCATACATGTAGTTCGCGAGCACCTGCGTCTCCCACTGGCCGTTGGTCATGGCGAGCACGATGTCGAAGACCTTGAGCACGACGAGGGTGATCGTGGTCCAGACAACGACGATCGTGGGCATGATCTGCGGCACCTTGATCTTGAAGAAGACCTGCCAGGGGGAGGCGCCGTCGAGGATCGCGGCTTCGACCGTCTCCTCGGGGATGCCCCGCAGAGCCGCGCCGAGGATGACCATCGCGAAGCCGGTCTGGATCCAGATCAGGACGATCATCAGCATGAAGCTGTTCCAGGGCTGGATCGTGAGCCACTGCTGCGGCTCCCCGCCGAACCAGGTGACGACGGCGTTGAGCACGCCGATCTGTCCGGTGCCTTCGGGTCGGGCGTCGTAGATGAGTTTCCAGATGACGGAGGCGCCGACGAAGGAGATCGCCATCGGCATGAAGATGAGCGACTTGGCGATGTTCCCCCAGGAGATCCGGTCGGTCAGCTGCGCGGCCAGCAGCCCGAAGGCGGTGGAGGCACCGGGCACGACGATCAGCCAGAGCATGTTGTTGAGTATGGCCTCGCGGAACTTCGCCTCCGCGAACATTTGCGCGTAGTTGTCGAAGCCGACGAACTCGAGGCCGCCGGGGACCCGCGTGTGGATCGAGTACCAGAACGTCGCCACGACCGGATAGGCCAGGTAGAGGCCGAGCGCGAGGATGGCGGGGGCGAGGAAGAGCCAGGGGCGGATGGCGTTCGCGGCGTTGATGTTGCGACCGGCGTTGGGGCCCCGCGGCGGGAAGATGTCAGCGGTCGAGCACGAAGTTCGATGCCCAGAAATATCCGATGCAGCCCCCGACCCCGAGGATGATGGTGATCAGTCCGAGAACGGCGGGGTTCATCGCGTTACCTCAGGTCGAAAATTTCGGGGGGAAGCGGACAGGTTCGGGGCCGCCCGATGTGGGCGGCCCCGAAGGCGGTGCGATCAGTCGGCCGGCCAGCTCGACTGGATCTGCTCGGCGACCTCGGCGGCGGGCGTGCCGCCGGCGTAGTCGACCATCCCGGTCCAGAAGCTGCCGGCACCGACCGCGCCCGGCATCAGGTCGGAGGCGTCGAAGCGGAACGTCGTCGCGTCCAGCAGGATGTCGCCCTGCTTGCGCAGCGTCTCGTTGCCGTAGGTCGCCGTGTTGACGCCCTTGTGCGGCGTCAGGAAGCCGGACTGCGCCATCCAGACCTCATGGGCGATCGGCGTCTTGAGGAACTCGAGCAGGGCCTTGCCGGCCTCGTTCTCCGTCATCATGAACGCCAACGTGCCCGCCCCGAGGACAGGGTTGCCCAGATCCTTGCTGTCGTAGGACGGCATGTAGAAGAAGTCCGCGTCGAGCCCCAGTTCTGTGCCTTCGGGGAAGAACGTGGGGATGAAGCTCGCCTGCTTGTGCATGTAGCACTGGGGCGGCGAGGCGAAGAGACCCTTGGGGCTGTCGCGGAAATCGGTCGAGGCGACGGCTCCGGCACCGCCGGCGACGAAGGCATCGTTGCCCGCGAAGAAGCCGAACTCCTCGATCGCTTCGATCACGGCCGGATCGTCGAACGGGATCTCGTTCGTGACCCAGGCGTCGTAGGTCTCGGGCGGCTGCGTGCGCAGCATCATGTCCTCGACCCAGTCGGTCGCGGGCCAGCCGGTCGCGCCGCCCGAGCCCAGCCCGATGCACCACGGCGTCTCGCCGTCGTCGGCGATCTGCTGCGTCAGTGCCTTGAGCTCCTCCATCGAGGTCGGGATCTCGTAGCCCGCATCCTCGAAGTTCTCGGGCGAGTACCAGACCAGGGACTTCACGTCGATCTTGTAGGGGAAGGCGTAGAGGCGATCCTCGCCGTCCGGGCCGGCATAGGTGCCCAGCGAGACCCAGCTGTCGCCGGCGGCGTAGTTCTCGAGCAGCCAGCTCTCGGTCTCCTCGCCCAGGGGCTGGATGAAGCCGCGGCTGGCGAGGTTCGCGATCAGGCCGGGCTGCGGCAGGACGGCCACGTCGGGCGGGCTGCCGGCCTCGGCGTCGATCACGATCTGCTGCTCGAAGTTCTCCGAGGAGGTGTACTCGACGTTGGCCCCGGTCGCGTCCTCGAAGTAGCTCAGGATGCTCTCGGCCAGCGTCTGGTCGTCGCCGCGCCATGGGCCGAAGACGGTGACGGTCTGCCCGGAGAGGTCGTTCGCCTCCCCGAAGGCGGTCAGGCTGTCCCAGTTGAAGTCACCCTCTCCCGGTGCGAATGGCATATGCGCATCCGCCATCGCCGACCCGGTGGTCAGCAGGACGATCGCGGTTCCCGTCAACAGATTCTTCATTCTTCCTCCCGAGCGGATCGCTCCGCCGTTGTTGCGTCGCGGCATTTTCCAAACCGCTTTGATCGTTTCAGCGTCGTTGAAAAGATTTGCTGTGTCAATCGCGGTGACCGTTCGGGCATTGTTTATCTGGCAGTTTCGCCGCCCATGATTTCATCGTTCGGGTCGCCAAGATTGACCGTCAGTGTACTGTGTGCGATTTTCCGACACCATTCCGGTTGCGGGGTCTCATTGAATCTACGAGAGTTCTCCAAGTTGCTGGCCCTGTCTCCGACGACCGTCAGCCGGGCCCTCGGGGGATATCCGGAGGTGCGCGAGGAAACCCGCAAACGGGTACGGGAGGCTGCGACGGCCCACGGCTACCATCCGAACCGGCGGGCGGCCTCGCTTGCCACCGGTCGCTCGATGGCGATCGGCCACGTGATTTCGACGGCGCTGAACCACGAGCTGGTGAACCCGATCTTCGCCGACTTCATCGCCGGGGCCGGAGAGGTCTATGCGCAGGCGGGTTACGACATGCTGCTTTCGGTGGTACCGGACGGAGACGAAGGGCGCGCCTATCGCCGGATGGCGGACACCGGCAGCGTCGATGGCCTGATCCTGCACGGTCCCCGGGACGACGATCCGCGGATCGCCTTGCTGCGGGAGACGGGCCTGCCCTTCGTCGTCCACGGTCGGGCGATTTCGGGACCGGGGAGAGTACGACTACGTGGACATCGACAACGCCGGTGCCTTCCGGCGCGCGACGGAGCTGCTGCTGGACCTGGGGCACCGCCGTATCGGCTTCCTGAACGGGTTGGAGGGGATGGATTTCGCCCGCAGACGCAGGATCGGGTTCGACGGCGCGCTCGCCGCGCGGGGTCTGCAGCTCCTCCCCGGTCATGCCACGTCGACGGAGATGACGGAGCAGGAGGGATATGCGGGTGCCGCGCGGATGCTGGACGCCCCTGCCCCGCCGACGGCGTTCCTGGTCTCGTCCCTCATCATGGCCATCGGGGTGCGGCGGGCGCTTGAGGCGCGTGGCCTTCGGATGGGGCGGGACGTGTCCGTCGCGATTCACGACGACATGATCAGCTATCTCATGAACGGGGACGAGGTGCCGATCTTCTCCGGCACGCGCTCCTCCGTCCGCAGTGCCGGAAGACGCTGCGCCGAAGTCCTGCTGGATCGGATCGGATCGGGGGCTGCGGAACCGGTGCAGGAAGTCTGGGACTGCGATCTGGTGATCGGCGGCTCCACCGGACCGGCCCCGGAAAGCGCCGCCGCATGAGGGAATTCGGCTTCCGGCGGCGGGATTTCCCGGACGGCTTCCTCTTCGCGGCAGCGACCTCCGCCTATCAGATCGAGGGCCATGCATTCGGCGGAGCCGGTCGCACGCATTGGGACAGCTTCGCGGCCGTATCGGGAAACGTGGTGAACCGAGAGGACGGCAGGACCGCCTGCGACCACTACCACCGCTGGCCGGCCGATCTCGACCTGGTACGGGAAGCAGGGTTCGACGCCTATCGGTTTTCAACGTCCTGGGCCCGGGTCATGCCGAATGGAGTGAAGGTCAACCGGGAAGGCATTGATTTCTATGACCGACTGGTCGACGGGATGCTATCGCGCGGCCTGAAGCCGATGGCGACGCTGTATCACTGGGAGTTGCCGGATGCCCTCGCGCGGCGCGGCGGCTGGACCGTTCGCGAAACCCCGGAGCGGTTCGCCGAGTTCGCGCATCTGATCGGACGCAGGCTCGGAGATCGCCTGTATTCCTGCGCGCCCGTAAACGAACCGTGGTGCGTGGCCTGGCTTGGGCACTACATCGGCCACCACGCACCCGGGCTGACCGATATCGGAGCGGCGGCGAAGGCGATGCATCATGTCGCGCTGGCGCATGGACTGGCGTTGGAGGCGCTGCGGGATACGGCGGCGACGAACATCGGGGCGGTCTGCAATCTCGAGTACGCGATCCCGGCCAGCGACACCGCTGAGGATGAGGCGGCCGCCGAGCGCTACGACGGCCTCTACAATCGCTGGTTCGCCGGCGCGTTCCTGCACGGGGCATACCCGAAGGACACGTTGGAGGGGCTCTCGCCGCACATGCCGGAAGGCTGGCAGGACGACATGGAGGTCATCTCGCGGCCGATCGACTGGTTCGGAGTGAACTACTATACATGTCAGCGGATTGCGGCGACGAACGGCTCCTGGCCGGCACTCGCCCCGGTGCCCGGCCCCGGTCCGAAGACGGACATGGGATGGGAGATCTGCCCCGAAGGGTTCGATCGGTTGGTCCGGCGGCTGGTCGAGGAGTACACCGGCGACCTGCCGCTCTTCGTGACGGAGAACGGGATGGCCCATGCGGAGCGGCCAGGGCAACCGGACACGGCGCGTATCGCGTATCTCGATGCTCACCTCGAAGTGGCCCGGGGCTGGGTCAGGGACGACCTGCCGTTGCGGGGCTACACCGTCTGGTCGCTTCTCGACAACTACGAGTGGGCGTTCGGGTACGGGAAGCGCTTCGGCCTCGTTCATGTCGATTTCGACACTCAGGTCCGCACGCCCAAGGCCAGCTACCATGCGCTTGCCCGGGCGCTGCACGATTGATACGAAACCTCCCATGAGCGAGCCCTCCTATCTTGTCGCCGATGTCGGCGGAACGAACACGCGCGTGGCGATGGCATTCGGCGGAACGGTAAGTCCGGAGACCATAAGGCGCTATGCGAACCGCGATTTCGCCAACCTGGCTCCCGTGCTCCGCCAGTACCGCTCGGACCTTCCCGGACCGGCTCCGGTCGGGGCCTGCGTCGCGGTGGCTGGTCCGGTGGCGGATGGGCGGGCGGAGCTGACGAACCTCGACTGGTCGATCGACGCCACCCGCCTGATCGAGGCGACGGGCGCGCGCCATGCTGCAATACTCAACGATCTGCAGGCGCAGGGGTACGCTCTCGGCCACATCCCCGCCGACCGCTCGCGCACCGTGATCGACGTGCCCGGACGGCCCGGCGCGCCGCGGCTGGTCATCGGCGTGGGAACGGGATTCAACGCGGCCCCCGTGCACGAGACGGCGTTCGGGCGCTACGTCCCGCCGTCGGAGGCAGGCCATGCGAGCCTTCCGGTTCGCACGGAAGCGGAGCTGAGCCTGTGCAACTTCGTCTCCACGACGCACGGTTTTCCAGCTATCGAAGACGTGCTGTCCGGTCGGGGCTTGGAACAGGTGTATCGGTGGCTGTGCAGCGAAGCCGGAGCCCCCTGCGACCTGCGGGCGTCCGAGATCATGGCGTCGATGGAAACGGACCCGCGGGCATTGGCAGCCGTGCAGCAGTTCGTCCGCATTCTCGGCGCAGTGGCGGGGAACCTCGCGCTGATTCACCTGCCGCTCGATGGGGTTTTCCTCGTCGGCGGCGTGGCGCGCGCGGTAGGCCCACACCTGCAGGAGATGGGCTTCGTCGAGGCGTTCAGGGACAAGGGCAGGTTCGCAGGTTTCATGGGCAACTTCCCCGTTCATTTGATCGAAGACGATTACGCGGCGCTCTCCGGAGGAGCCGCTCATCTTGCAGAGCTCGTCGCGCGGGCCGACTGACATTTCGAACGGATCGTCGCCGGATCTCCGGCCTGTATCGGTTCGTCGGTAACGCTTTCTTAGCGACCTTTCGGTTAGCCAATCGCATCGAACGACACACGCCGATGTAGATTGGGGACCTAGGACCGATGACGGAACACGCCGATATCGACGAGGTGATCCATCTCAAGGGGCGTATGGATCTGATGGTGGCCACGTCTCTTCGGCTTCGGATCCTGGAGAGCGTACGCGATATCCGGGTCGACGCGAGCGGAGTCGAGGTTCTCACGTCCTCCGTTCTCCAAGTTCTGTTGGCCGCGGCAACTCATCAACGGAACAACGGCGTCAGGCTCGTCATCGATCCCGTATCCGAAGGGTTCGCAACTTCCGTCAAGATGCTTGGTACGACGCTCAGTCGCATGCAGGTATTGGAACCGGAGGCATGAGGGTTCTCGCCGTCGACGATAGCAGGACGATCCGCGAGATGGTCCGACTTACTCTGGAGCGGGAAGGCATCCAGATCATCCTGGCCGAGGATGGGATGCACGGGCTCGAGGTACTGGACCAACTTGACCCTTGCCCGGACGCCATCCTCACCGATGTGAACATGCCAAGATTGGACGGGTTTGGCTTCATAGATCGGGTTCGACGACAGGCGCGCTACACGTCTGTTCCAATTCTCGTACTGACCACTGAAAGCGCACGGGAGATGAAGCAGAAGGCCCGGGCAGCAGGCGCGACAGGCTGGATCGTGAAGCCGTTCGACCCTGGAAGACTCGTCGGGGCGCTGAGAACGGTGACTGGTGCATCGTGACTCATCCTTACGAAGAACTCCACGCGACCTTTTTCGAAGAATGCAGCGAACTGCTGGACATACTCGAAGAGGGGCTCCTGCGTCTGAAGATTGGCGATAACGATACTGAAACGATCCACGAAATATTTCGAGCCGTGCACTCGATCAAAGGAGGTGCCTCTGCGTTCGGATTCGAAGGACTTGTACACTACGCGCACACGTTCGAAAGCGTACTTGATCGCCTTCGATCCGGACAAATCGATCTCGATAGTGATACCGTAGCGACTCTCCTTCGTGCGCGCGATACGCTTGCGGATTTGACAGAGAGCGCTAGGACCGGAACTGTCTCGGGGAACGAGAATACCGAAGAGCTACTCGCACTGATTGGACGAGACACGACAATCGGACCGCAACGGCGCATGGACGTCGGTGGCTCAACTGGTGACACGACCGATAGAGTCGACGAGACCCATCACTCAGAGGCAGATGGTTCTTGTAACGTCATTGAGCAGAGGATTAGTTCGCAATTACTGTTTTCGCCGTCATCTGACTCCCTCCAGACTGGACAGGATCCAATCTTCATCTTCCGTTGCTTGGGATACTTCGGAGCCGCCGAAACATCCTTGTTAGCCGATACCCTTCCGCCGATCGCCGAACTGGATCCTGTATACTCAATCTAAAATGGATGGTATCGTTAGAAGATCGTATCGGGTCCGTAATGCATGCGCGTTCTGACGGTTGCCTCTTCCTGGATGCGCAGTTTTGTGGGCTAGATTCTTTTAGCATAGAGAAGGGCGAGCTGGTCGAAGAAGGTCTAGCGGGTCGTAGTCCTCAGCATACTCCCAGTTCAAGACTGTCTGGTCTGCCGCAAGAGAACCAAGAGGATGCGCAAGACAAGGATCATACCCCTTGCGATACTTCCTGCGCTGACAATTTGAGAGAAACAGGATCTTCGTCGTTCGGAGATACTCCATCAAGCCTCACGAAACAGATATCCTCATCGGGACCGAAGTCTTCGATAAGAGTAGAGACCAGCCGGGTCGATGAGTTGATGGATCTCGTCGGCGAACTTGCTATAGCGCAATCTATGTTATCGCAGAGTGCGCAGCTCTTGGGAGGGCTGCATAGCTCGCCCTTCTTTAACTGCGTAGCCAGTATAGATCAGCTAGCCCATAACATTCAGATGAGCGTGATGAACATTCGTGCGCAGCCTGTACAGTATCTGTTTCGTCGAATGACGCGGGTGATACGGGAGTCAATGCAACAAACAGGGAAGGATGTAGTATTAAGTTTCGAGGGAGAGAATATCGAAGTAGATAAGGTTGTCGTGGATAGACTGTTAGAACCACTTACGCACCTCATTAGAAACGCTGTCGACCACGGAATTGAGAGGCCCGCTGAAAGACAGAAGCTAGGTAAGCCACCGTTAGCTCAGATAAGACTATCGGCAAAGCAGGACTCTGACCGTATACAGATAACCGTATCTGACGATGGGGCTGGTATTAACGTCGATAAGGTCCGCATGGTAGCGGTGGAGAGAGGCATCATCGGCGAACACGAAGCGCCTTCGTCTAGCGATCTGTATCAGTTGGTATTTCTCCCCGGCTTCTCTACGAACTGCGCTGTTACGCCGATTTCCGGTCGAGGCGTTGGTCTCGACGTGGTGCATCGTCAGATCAAGAATTTACGTGGATCCGTCCATGTGAATTCTAAATCAGGAAACGGCTGTGAGTTCACGGTCACTGTTCCGCTATCTCTCTTCGCAATTGAGGGTATGATAGTCCGTAGCAATGAAAAAGTTGTAGTGATCCCTTCTTCCGTCGTATCAGAAGCAGGGCGCGTAGAACTTGAAATAATCCCTCACTCTGACGGTAAGAGAAAATTAATAGTACAAAGAGGGGTCTGCACGCCGGTTTATCAGTTAGGGGCCTTGCTAGATTGGACGGACGAGGCCCAACAGATCGCGGGTCAGGATACCGCAGTTCTATATTTAAAAGATAGTTTGGGTAATACTGTTGCCCTTATAGTAGATGAAATTCTCGGTCAGCGTCAGGTGATCGTGAAAG
This sequence comes from uncultured Alphaproteobacteria bacterium, assembly GCA_963757495.1. GTDB lineage: Bacteria > Pseudomonadota > Alphaproteobacteria > Rhodobacterales > Rhodobacteraceae > Jannaschia. The sequence goes on along the minus strand of CAVWRZ010000002.1, from coordinate 737,580 downwards.
GAAGCGCAAGTCTTTCAGAAATTGTCGGGGTATCTGGAGCAACGATAGCGGGTGATGGCAGGATAATGCTTATTATTGATCCGATAGAGATGATCCATACTTACGAGTCCAACAGCAGCATAGAAGTGGGATCGGACGCGAGACTATAGCTATGGAATCTAAAGTGAATCAAGAACAGGACGTTCGTCCTACCGTAGAGGTGGGCTTGAGTGTCCTTACCTTTCAGTCCGCAGGAAGATTTTTCGCATTCTCAGTTCTGAATGTTCGCGAGATAAGGCGTTGGAGCAAGCCGACACCGGTTCCTCGTACACCAGATTACTTTATTGGTGTTATAAACGTCAGAGGAGAAATCACTCCGGTTATAGATCTTACAGCGATGTTAGACGACGTAATCGTATCTACGACATCGAAGTCATCTATTATTATCGTCCACGCAGATGGGAAGAACCTTGCAATTTCAGTCGATGCTGTTCTCGATATAGAAGACACAGCTAAATTTAACTTGCTAGACCGAGGAGTTCTCTGCGAAGTCAGTCAGCTATCTGCGGTTGAGAACTACTATACAGATGGTGATCGGCTTATTCATCTTCTGTCATTAGAGTTATTGGTAAGAGGCTTTCGTTTAAATGGCTAAGTGTTCTGTCCCGGCATTTTGTGAATCGGATTGAGGACGAATGTATTCAGCTTTGATGTCCAGATCTTGCAGGAGTCTTCGTAGGGTGTGAGGCCGCTGAGTGATTGGGTCTGCGGGGCCTTGTTGCGCGGATGCTGACCGGGGTTCATCTTGTGGATCCGGCGTGGTGGCGGTGGTGCATGGGTAGACCCATACCGCCGAGCTTCGGACCGGGACCGGCCGAGCTGCAACGGAGCGCTCGAGCAGCGCGGGTTCCCTGCGATCCACGGACCGGCAGGGCATTGCGCGGCAATGTCCCGAGAGGTCGGTTCGATGCGGAAATGGTCCGGGTGCCGCCACCGACCGGCAAGCGCGGTCGGCAGCCTGCAGACGGTGACGCGGCGATCCGGACAGGCCTGACCGCTGCCCGGCAGGGTATCGAGAAGCAATATCCCGAGAGGGATGAAGGTCCTTTCCGGCATGGCCCTTCGGCAGACGTCCGGCTTCGTCGAGCGCCTCCTGCGTCTGGTCGGCCCGGACCGGGCCGTGCCGGACTTCGGCATCATGGCCGACGCCGGAAGACCCCGGCCGTGAACGTCCCCCGTCGTGGTTCGCAGGACCCGCTGCACCTTCCGATCCCCTCTCGGGCATTGCTGCGCGATACCCTGCCGGGCGGTGGACGGCACCGGCATCGAGGCCGAGGGCGAAGGCGAAGGCGAATGGAACGCCCGCGGACACGGCGGCCCGAAACGCCGACCATGGCGCAAGATCCACATCGGCATCGACGGGCAGACGCCGCAGATCCGGGCCATCCATTGCCGACAGGTAATTGCGACGCGATCACCGGGAGGGAGATTGCCGGAAGCCACGTCGGCGATGCGCCGATGCCGCCCGAACCGCTCGACCGGATCCCCGCCGACGAGGAGATCGGATCGGATCGGTCACCGCCGGCCTTGTCGCACGAAGCGTGCGTGGGATTCACATTGCGGGTCCAGCGGCAGAGCCGGGCGGCCTGTCCAAGCCCGCGCCCACCCGCTACGGCACGCTGAACGGGTCCGCTTACGACGCCGCGCTGTGCAAGCGCGGGTCGCTGACGGTCCACTGACCGGCAGGGTATCGCGCAGCGATGTCCCGAGAGGTTGGTTCGACGCGTCGACGCCGTGGCATGGGGCACCGTCGGGCAGGCGGGGCGGCCAAGCCGGTCCATGGCGACGCCGCGATCCAGGCCTGCCTGACCGCTGCCCGGCAGGGCATCACGCAGTGATGTCCCGAGAGGGATCGAGGTGCTCTTCGGCCTGCCGCTTCGGCAAGCGACGGGCTTCGTTGCGAGCCTTCTGAAGTTCGCGGGGCTCGACTGGCCGGTCCCGGACGTCTCGACGCTCTGCCGACGCCGGAAGACGCTGGCCGTGCAGTTGCCTTACCGGGGGAGCGGCGGCCCGCTGCATCTGCTGATCCCCTTTCGGGACATTGCCCTTGGCGATGCCCTGCCGGGCAGTGGACGGCACCGGCATCGAGGTCCGCGGGATCGGCGAATGGCATGCGCGCAGGCATGGTGGGGCGCGCACCCGGGTTTGGCGCAAGGTCCATCCGGCCATGGACGAGGGTGAGGAGGATCAGGAAAGGCCCCGGTGGGGCGTTTCCCCGACGAACAGGGAAGTCCGTGCAGTCGAGATCACCGGTAGCAGCGTGGGCCCCTCTGGGCAGATCGCTTCGCAATCGCCTGCCGGGCAATGGACGCGCCCGTGTCGCCTGACTTGCCCGGCCAAGTCCCTGTGGACGAACCCATCGCATCCGTCACTGCCCCCTCTCGGGATCATGCTTCGCATGACCCCCAGAGGGGCCATCCCGAACCGCTTCCTTACCCTCGGGATCCCCGTCACAGCACCCGTCATCTGGGCCGCTCGGGGGTAAAGGGGGAGCTCGGCCTCCAGGCGATCCGTGCAACAGGGCCATTGCAGCAAAGAAACTTCCATAACCACCGAGACCGACGATCGAGCCGATCCCCTAGATGTTCAGTCCCGGCATTTGGTGGATCGGATTGAGGATGAATCGATCCGGCTCTGATGTCCAGATTTTGCAGATGTGTTCGTAGGGCGTGAGGCCGCCGAGGGTCTTGAGCCTGCGGGCGAAGTTATAGGCCGCCATGAAGTCGCCAAGGTGGGTGCGCAGCTGATCGTGGCTGTCGTAATGGTAACGTCTGACGTTCAGCCGTCGCCGATCCCCCGGATCGGCTTTAGGCCTCACCCTCCTTGATCGTGCGCCTCGTCCGCTCGACCTGGCCGTTGGTCCACGGGTGGTTGGGCTTGGTCAGCCGGTGCTCGATCCCGTTGGCGTCGCAGATCATGTCGAAGCGCATGGGTCGGGAGAGGATCGTGTTCCTGTTCCGCGGCTGCTCGGCGAACTGGATGCCGTTGTCCATTGCCCGGCAGGGTATTTCCGAAGGAAATATCCCGAGAGGGGGGTGAGGATCGTATGTACGAGATACGGCACGGCCTCGAGCATGTGCTGCAGGAACTCCCACGCCGTCTTCCTGTCGGCCTTCTCGACGAGCTGGGTGACGGCGAACTTGCTGGTTCGGTCGATGCCCGCGAAGAGATGAAGCTTCCCCTCGGCGGTTTGAACCTCGGCGATGTCCCCTCTCGGCAGATTGCTTCGCAATCGCCTGTCCCGCTGCCCGGCAGGGTCATGCGAAGCATGATCCCGGGAGGGGGGCAGTGGATGTGGAAGAACCCGATCGGGTAGCGCTTGAACCGTTGTCGCTTCGGTTTGTCCCCCTCGACGTCCGGCAGGCGGGAAATGCCATGTCGCTGCAGGCACCGGTGCAGCGCCGACCGCGTCAGGTGCGGGACCGATGGCTGCAGGGCGTAGAGGCAATCGTCCAGCGGCAGCAGGGTATGGCGTCGAAAGGCAACGATCGCCGCTTCCCCGGCCTCGGTCAGAACCGTCGAGCGCGGCTCTGTCGGACCGGTCTTCATATCCTCGACCGTCGCGCGCTTGCGCCACTTCGCGACCGTCTTCGGGTTGATCCCAAGTTCCTCGCTCAGCTGCCAGAGCGAAGCCTGCCCCTCTCGGGATCATGCTTCGCATGACCCTGTCGGGCAGTGGATCGCTGTATTGCAGCTCTGACGGCGTGCGTGGTCGTGGCGCTCCCGTGACGAACCTGTCCCATAATGCTTCCTTCCATTCCATCGAAAGGATCGCACCATCAAACCGTGGGATCAAACACGTAGCAACTGGAGAAGGTTGGATATCAGGCCCATCCCCTCCGCCAGACTCTCAACATTCGCCGGTTCCGCCGCCCCGGGGATCGGCGTAGGGTCGGGCAGACCCCCGTCCGGAGCGTTCCCATGGCCGATCTCACACAACTCGTCTACGCGTCGCAGCCATTCGGATACGATGGCGGATTGCTCAGCGGCATCCTCCTCGACGCCAGGCGCTGCAACGCGCGCGACGGGATTACCGGTGCGCTTGTCTGCCGGCAGGACATCTACCTGCAACTCCTCGAAGGTCCGGACGCGCCTGTGAAGGCCGCATACGCCCGCATCGCCCGCGACGACCGCCACGTCGGGATAGAGGAGCTGCTGTCCCGACAGGTGACGGACCGCATGTTCGGAAAGTGGGCGATGATGCACGACCCCGAGACGACATGGATCTGGACCGAGGCTCAGATCGCCGATGGATGCCTCGACCGGGCGACGGATGACGAGATCATCGCGATGTTCGAGCAGTTGGAGAAGCGAACCCCGGACGAGGCCGCCATCTGACGTCTGCCCGGAGGCGTCATGTCACCCGGCCGACTGCGTGATATTCCGCTGCGTCCCAGGCCTGCGTTCCGAGAACTTCCGCCAGGGTCTCCACCGCCGCGACCACGTCGTCCTCGTCGAGGTAGAGCGGCGTGAAGCCGAACCGCATCACGTCCGGTGCGCGGAAGTCGCCGATCACTCCGCGCGCAATCAGCGCCTGCATTGCGGCATGACCGTGCTTGAAGCCGAAGGAGACCTGCGATCCGCGATGGTCCCCGTCGCGGGGCGACAGCAGCGTTAACTGCGGGCAGCGCGCCTCCACCTCCGCGATGAACCGTTCGGACAACCGGAGCGAAGCGGCCCGCACCTCCGCCATGTCGATGCCCTCCCAGACGTCCAGCGCCGCTTCGAGCGCCGCGAGCTGCAGCACCGGCGGCGTGCCCACCCGCATCCGCTCGATCCCCGAAGCGGGGGCGTAGCGCGGCTCGAACGCGAAGGGCGCCGCGTGCCCGAGCCATCCCGCGAGCGCGGGCGTCACGCTGTCGGCGAGGTCGGGCCGCACGTAGATGAATGCCGGCGCGCCCGGCCCGCCGTTGAGGTACTTGTAGGTACAGCCGACCGCCATCTCGCAGTTCGACCCCGCCAGATCGACCTCCACCGCGCCCGCCGAATGCGCCAGATCCCAGACCACGACGGCACCGGCCGCCTGCGCCCGCGCGGTGATCGCGCGCATGTCGTGCATGCGGCCCGTGCGGTAGTCCACCTGCGTCAGCATCACCACCGCCACGTCGTCCAGCACGGCCGTCGCCACTTCCTCCGGCTCCACGATCCGCAGCGAGAACTCCGCGCCCTTCAGCCCCACCAGCCCCTCCGCCATGTAGAGGTCGGACGGGAAGTTGCCGCTGTCGGACAGGATCACCTTCCGGTGCGGACGAAGCGCGAGCCCCGCCGCGAGCGCCTGGAAGACCTTGATCGAAAGCGTGTCGCCCATCACGACCGAGCCGCCCGGGGCCCCCACGAGGCGCGCCACCGTATCGCCGACCCGCGATGGCTGATCCATCCAGCCGCAACCGTTCCAGCCCCCGATGAGCCGCGGGCCCCATTCCGCCTCGATCACCCGCGCCACGGCCGGTCCGACACCCTTCGGCAGCGGACCCAGGGAGTTGCCGTCGAGGTAGATCAGCCCTTCCGGGATCTCGAAGCGGTCCTTCACGGGCAGGGTCATGGCGGCCTCCGGGGGGATGCGATGCGGCAACACTCGCTCCCACGCAGGCGCGGTCTTGGCAAGCATCGCGCCGTGCGGCTTGACCCGGTGCCATGCGGCGGACATGCCGGTTACGTTATGACTAACGAACGTCCGCCCCTGCGCCCTCCCCCCGCGATCCTCGTGCTCGCCGCCGGTGCCTCGACCCGGATGCGCGGCGCGGACAAGCTGCTCGAGGAGATCGACGGTACCCCGCTGATCCTGCGCGCCGTCCGTGCCGCGACCGGGGCCGCGTCGGAGGTCCTCGTCGCCCTGCCGCCGGCGTCCGAGCGGCGCGCGTGGCTCGGCGACACCGGCGCGCGGCTGCTGGAGGTGGCGGAGCGCGCCATGTCCGCGTCGATCCGCGCCGGCGTCGAGGTCTGCCGGGCGGACGCGTTGCTGATCCACCTCGCCGACATGCCGGAGATCGACTGCCACATGATTGGCCGACTCTGCGATGCCTGGATGCAGTGCACCGCACCGATCCTCCGCGCGACTGCCGTCGACGGCACGCCCGGACACCCGGTCATCTTCGATCGTGCGCATTTTCCGACGCTGATGGCCCTGCGGGGCGACGGAGGGGCCCGCGACGTCATGGCCGGGGCCGAGGTCGAGACCTGCGCCCTCCCCGGCCGCGCGGCCATCGTCGATCTCGACACGCCGGAGGCCTGGGCCGCATGGCGCACGGCCAACGAAGCCGTATCGTGATCAAATCGATGAAAGGTTTCGCCATTCTCCGAACAGCGGTTCAATCTTCGTTAAGGCGTCCATGGCACCCCGGTTGCAATGGAGCGGAGAGCGGCATGGACTTGAAGAAAGTGGATATCTCCGGAGCGCTGGCGGTGGGTGGCGAAGCGCCGGAGGATGCGATCTGGCGTGCATTGACCGCCGTGCGCGAGCATCTGGACATGCCGATCGCCTATCTTTCGGAGTTCGTGGGCGATGAATCGGTATTCCGCCACGTCAGCGCTCCGGGGCTGGAGCACATCCTCAGCGCGGGCGACTCACGGCCACTGGATCAGGTCTACTGCAAGCACATCCTATCGGGCGATCTGCCGGAGCTCATGCCCGACACCAGTGCCTTTCCGATGGCCCGTGACATGGCGATCACCCGCGACGCCACCATCGGAAGCCACGTCAGCGTGCCGATCCACCGGGCGGATGGCTCCGTCTACGGCATGTTCTGCTGCCTCTCGCCCGATCCGAATCCCACCCTCAACGACCGTGACCTGCGGATCATGCGGCTCTTCGCGGGGCTCGCGGCGGATCAGGTGCGCGAACGGCTCGCCAGCCTGGGCGACAGCTCCGCCGCCTCGCAGCGGATCGCCGCTGTCCTGCGGGATCGCAGCTTCGACATCGTCTACCAGCCCATCTATCGCCTGGACACCGGCCATCTCGCCAGCTTCGAGGCGCTGTCGCGGTTCCGGTCCGAGCCCTATCGTACGCCGGACGTCTGGTTCGCCGATGCCGAAGCGGCAGGTCGATTGGCGGAAACGGAGATATGCGCCATCGAAGCGGCCCTGGCCGGGGCCGAGGGTCGCTTGCCGCCCGATATCCGCCTGTCGGTCAACGCCTCCCCGGACACCGTGGCCGGCGGGCTGCTGGCACCTCTCTTCGCCGCCTGGGGAGGATCCCGGCTGACGCTGGAGATCACGGAACACCATTCCTCCAGCGATTTCGCCTCGCTGGCGTCCGCCGTGGCCGACCTGCGCTCGACCGGCGCGCTTCTGGCCATCGACGACGTCGGCGCGGGTTATGCCGGCCTGCAGCAGATCCTGAAACTGCGGCCCGACATCCTCAAACTCGACATGTCGCTCGTCCGCGACCTGGACCTCGACCCGGCCCGCCGGTCGCTGGCCGCCGCCCTGGTCCACTTCGCCTCGGAGACGCAGGCTCGACTGACGGCGGAAGGAATCGAGCGGGCGGAGGAGCGTGACATGCTCCGGGTGCTGGGCATCGACTACGGTCAGGGTTACCTGCTTGGCCGACCCGGGGACATCGCCGCCGCCGCGAAGCGTATAGAGGTCGACGCAAGCGTGCAGGGCCGAAGGATGCCGCCTGATATCACGCCTGGCCGAACGATTTGAGCCGGGCGGCGCGCAACCGGGAAAAATCGTCCCCCGCGTGATAGGACGACCGGGTCAGTGGCGTGGCGGAGACCATGCCGAATCCCTTGCCCCAGGCGGCCTTCTCGTAGGACGCGAACTCCTCGGGCGTGACGAAGCGGTCTACGGCATGATGCTTCGGCGTCGGTTGGAGGTACTGTCCGATCGTCAGGAAATCGATGTCGGCCGCCCGCATATCGTCCATCACCTGCATGACGGACTGCCGGTCCTCCCCCAGACCGACCATGATCCCCGACTTGGTGAACATCGTCGGATCCAGCTCCTTCACCCGCTGCAGCAATCTCAGCGAGTGGAAATAGCGCGCGCCGGGCCGGACTTCGGGATAGAGGCCCGGCACGGTTTCCAGGTTGTGATTGAAGACATCGGGACGCGCCGCGACGACCACCTCAAGCGCTTCCGGCGCGCAGCGGATGAAGTCGGGCGTCAGGATCTCGATCGTCGTCCCCGGCGCGCGCTTTCGAACGGCGCGGATCGTCTGGGCGAAGTGTTCCGCCCCGCCGTCCTCCACGTCGTCGCGGTCCACGCTGGTAATGACGACGTGGTTCAGCCCGAGCTTGTGCACGGCGTCCGCCACCCGTCCGGGCTCGAACACGTCGAGCGCGTCGGGCGGCTTGCCGGTTGCGATGTTGCAGAACGTGCAGGCCCGGGTGCAGACCTCGCCCATGATCATCATCGTCGCATGGCCCTGCGACCAGCATTCGCCCACGTTCGGACAACCGGCCTCCTCGCAGACGGTAACGAGCCTATGCTCGCGCATGATCCGCGCCGTGCGCTTGTAGCCCTCGCCGACCGGGGCCTTCACCCGGATCCACGACGGCTTCTTGGGTTGGACGTTGTCCGGCCGACGGGCCTTCTCGGGGTGGCGTTCGGAGGGGATCTTGAGATCACGGGGCATCGGGCGTCTCCGGTCGTGCGCTGCGACCCTACGTAGTGGATGCACCCGGAGTTCGCCAGAGGTGCCGAGGACGCAGGGTACCGGGCATTGCACACCGGCCGTCCGCCATCGTAGCCCTTCGTCATGTCGAAGACGATCGCGGTCCTCCTGTGTCTCCTGCCGACCGCCCTCCCCGCCTGGGAGTTCTCGCCGGCTCCCATCTGCACGCTGACGCGGACGGAGCCCGCTGGCACGATGACCGTCACCTTCGACCCGATGACCGGCCTCTACGCGTTGCACGTTCGGCGCGCGGGCGGCTGGCCCGATGCGCCGCGCTTCTCGATCCGGTTCTCCGGGACGACGACCATCACGACGGACCGACACCGCGTCGACGGCGACCGGCTCACCGTCACGGACCGCGGGTTCGGAAACGTGCTTTCCGGGTTGGCGGCCGGCGGGCGGGCCATCGCGACCTCGGGCGACGTGACCGTGTCGCTCGATCTCACCGACGCGGCCGATCCGGTCGCCGCCTTCCGGACCTGCCCCTCCGCACCATCCGTCTGAGGTTCACCCCCGGCGGGTCCAACCCCAGAGGCAGACGAGTTCCATGAGAACATGCGCTCCCGCGATCGCTGTCGCCCCGGTCGTGTCGTAGGGCGGCGAGACCTCCACCACGTCCCCGCCCACCATGTTCACCCCGGCGATGTCGCGCAGGATCGCGGCGGCCTGCGCGCTCGACAGCCCGCCCCAGACCGGCGTGCCGGTCCCCGGCGCGAAGGCCGGATCGAGGGCGTCGATGTCGAAGGAGACATAGGTCGGACGGTCGCCGACCACCTCCCTGATCCTGCGCGCCACCTCGCCGGGAACCGCTTCATGGACCGCGCGCGCGTCGATGGTGGTCACCCCCATCGTGTCGGGGTTCACCGTGCGGATGCCGACCTGCACCGAAGTCGCGGGATCGACGATGCCGGATCTGACCGCCTTGTAGAACATCGTGCCGTGATCGATCCGGTCCATGTCGTCGTCGGGCCAGGTGTCGGAATGGGCGTCGAACTGTATCAGGGACAACGGCCCGTGCTTCTCCGCATGGGCCTGCAGGATCGGAAAGCTGACGGAATGATCGCCGCCCATGGCCAGGCAGCCCACTCCGCGATCGAGGATGCCCGCGACGTGATCGCGCAGCGCGGCGGGAAAGTCGGCGACGCGCGCGTAGTCGAACCCCAGGTCCCCGTAGTCCGCGATCGCCAGCTCCTCGAGCGGCGAGTAGCCCCATCCATAGGGCGGATCGAAGACCTGCAGGCTGCTCGCCTCCCGGATCGCGCGGGGGCCGAAGCGGGTGCCGGGGCGGTGCGTGACGGCCTGATCGAAGGGGATTCCGGTGATCGCGAGGTCGAAACCCGCAAGATCCTTCGTGTACCTTCGCCGGAATGCGGACGCGACGCCGCCGAAGGCGTTCTCGAACGTCAGACCGCGCCTGTCGTCACGGGTTATCGCCGCGTCCACCTGATCGCGTGCGTCCTGCAGTGCCATCGCCGTCTCCCTCGCAGTTTCGCGATCTGACCACGGCCGGCAGGGGAGTGAAAGTCTCTCGACACCGCCCCACCATGGGTTAGGAGACCTCATGCCAGATACCCCCCTCCGCCAGGATTTCGTCCACGCGATGAGCCGCGCCGCCGCGACTGTGAGCGTGGTGACGACCGATGGCGAAGCGGGGCGCGCGGGCGTCACCGTGTCGGCGATGACGAGCGTCTCGGCCGACGGGGAGGCCCCGACGATCCTGATCTGCGTCAACATGGGAGCCTCCGCCGCCGATCCGATCCTGGGAAACGGACGATTCGCGGTGAACGTGCTGCGCGCCGATCAGCAGGACCTCGCAGACACCTTCGCCGGCCGCCTGGATGCGCCCCAAGGAGACAGGTTCGCCGTCGGAGACTGGTCGACACTCACGACGGGAGCCCCCATCCTGGAGGCACTCGCTTCCTTCGACTGCGACGTGCAATCGGCGGAGCTGGTCGGCACGCACCACGTCATCATCGGGTCGGTCCGTGCCGTGCGGGTCTCGGAGGAGGGATCGCCGCTGATCTACGGGATGCGGTCCTATCTGAAGACGCATCCGGCCTGAACGTCGGGGAGCAAACGGCCGACCTAGCTTCGAAACGCCGCCCATCCCAGACGCAGCCGGCTCGACAGGGGGTCGATACGGGGCGTCTGTCCCGGTCGGGCGGCGATGGCCCCGAGCTGTGCCTTGACGTCGCTCAGGACCAGCAGCACGGGGCGGGCCGGACGCTCGATCCGGGAACGGCGCACGCGTCGCAGCGCGTCCAACCCGCTGCGGGCCAGATCCCGCATCACCTCATGGGCCTCTCCGGGCGGCAGGGGATCGCGGCCGGCCTCGACCAGTTCGGGCACCGCCATGAGCCAGCCGGCCATCCCCTGCGCCAGACCGGCATCCCGGATCGCCCGAGCGTCGGTCGCGCCGGAGAGGCGCGCGGCCGTCCAGAGGAGGGTTCCGGCGGTCCGGTCGAGGTAGCGTTCCAGCGTCTGCGGGGTGTCCGGGCGGGCGGGTTCGATATCGGCGCGGCGGGCTTCGACAAGGTCGTCGAGATCGCGGGCGGCTTGCGCGTCGAGCGCTGCGGCGAGGGGGGTGACGACCTCGTGACGCCGCACGGTGCGGCCTTCGGCGATCTCCTCCAACGCGTCGCGCCACCACTGCAGGCGCATCTCCGCGATCAGCGGCTCCTTCGTGACCCAGGGCGCGCGCGCGACCTCCAGGTTGAAGGCGTAGAGGGGGAAGAGCATGCGGCGCAGGGCGACGGGGGCGGCCATGACGGCCCGGAAGCGCGCCGGATCCCCGCGGGCGACGAGGCCGGCGCAGGCCGCGATCTGCTCATCGAGTTCCACTCCGACCCCCTCGGCACGGCCCGGCGGACAGGCGCGTATCGGGGCATTCGCGACGGGTGATCGACGGGTGATCCACGTCGAACGCGATCGCGATCACACCGCGTCCTCCAGCCGCGCCGGATCGAAACCGGCCCCCGCCTCCCACCCACGGCCCTTGCCGTCGGTCACGACGACGCCGGCGGCGAGCAGCCTGTCGCGCAGCGCATCGGCCCGGGCATAGTCCTTTGCGGCACGCGCCTCGAGCCGGGCGGCGAGCACGGCTTCGACCAGCGCGTCGTGGGTGCCGGCGGTCCAGCCTCCCATGCCCTCCTCCAGCAGGCCGAGGAGCGCGGCGGAGGCGGCGAGGGTCGCGCCCTCGCCGGATTTGGCGAGGCGGTGCAGCACGGCGATGGCCCCCGGCGCATTCAGGTCGTCGCGCAGGGCGTTCAGCACCTCCGGGTCCGGCGCACCGGCGGGCTCGGCCATCGCGCGCCATCTGCGCAGGGTGAGTTCGGCCTCCCGGGCCTTCGCATCGGTCCAGTCCATCGGCTTGGCGTAATGCGTCGACAGGAAGACGAAGCGGATGACCTCGCCCGGCACGCCGCGATCCAGCAGGTCGCGGACGGCGAAGAAGTTGCCCAGCGACTTGGACATCTTGCGCCCCTCGACCAGCAGCATCTCGTTGTGCAGCCAGACCTGCGCGAAGCCCGCGTCGGGGTCGGCGCAGCAGGACTGGGCGCGCTCGTTCTCGTGGTGCGGGAAGAGCAGGTCGTTGCCGCCGCCGTGGATGTCGAAGGACGGGCCGAGCAATGCCCTGATCATGGCGGAGCATTCGATGTGCCAGCCGGGGCGGCCATAGCCGAGCGACGTCTCCCACCCCGGCTGCTCTTCCGACGAGGGCTTCCAGAGGACGAAATCCATAGGATCGCGCTTGTAGGGGGCGACCTCGACACGGGCCCCCGCGATCATGTCGTCGGTGTCCCGGCCCGACAGCGCGCCGTAGCCGGGGAAGCTCGCAACGGAGAAGAGGACGTGACCTTCGGCGGCGTAGGCGTGCCCGGAGGCGACGAGCCCCTCGATCATCGTCACCATCTCGGCGATGTACTCGGTGGCGCGGGGCATGTGGGTGGGGTCCAGCGTGCCGAGGGCGGCCATGTCGTCGAGGTACCAGCGCATCGTCTCGGCGGTGATTTCCTCCACGTCGCGCCCCGTCTCGTCGGCCCGCGCGATGATCTTGTCGTCGATGTCGGTGAAGTTGCGCACGTAGGTGACGTGATCCGCGCCGTGGTCGTGGCGCAGCAGGCGGAACAGCAGGTCGAAGAGGATGACGTTCCGGGCGTTCCCGAGATGCGCGCGGTCGTAGACGGTGGGTCCGCAGAGGTAGAGGCGGACGTTGTCGGGATCCAGCGGCACGAAGGGCTCGACGCGGCGCGTGGCCGAATTGCGCAGGCGCATCGGGCGGGGGGCGGTCGCATCGGTGGCGGTGGGCACGGTCATCCCGGCGTCTCCTCGGATATGGCGGAGGGGACCGGTTCGACGGCGAGCCCCCTGGCCCGCCGACGTCGTGTCAGCGGGCGGTGTCGATGCAGGTGGTGCAGGTCGCGTTCGTCATGCCCCGCCGCTAGCATGAGGTCGGGACGGTGCCAAGGGTTTGACAGGGGCGCATGGCGGTGGTGCGATGATGCCTTACGTTCCGGAGATGACGCCATGACCGACTTCCGCGCGATGCACCGGCCCGGCGATCCCTTCATCCTCGCCAATGCCTGGGACGTGGGGTCGGCGCGGATGCTGCGGGCGCTCGGCGCGCGGGCGGTGGCGACGTCCTCGGCGGGGTATGCGTTCACCCGGGGGCTGCCGGACGGGGGCCGCGTCGGGCGGACGGAGGCGGTGGCCCATGCGAAGGACCTTTCCGATCACATCGGCTGCCCGGTGTCGGCGGATCTGGAGGATGGCTACGGGCCTGACCCGGCGGACGCGGCGGACACCGTGGCGGAGGCGGCGCGGGCGGGGCTGGCGGGCTGCTGCATCGAGGACGTGCGAGCGGACGGGACGGCGTATTCGATGGAAGCGAGCGTGGCGCGGGTGACGGCAGCGGTGGCCGAGGCGCGGCGGGCGGGGCATGACTTCGTCTTCACCGCGCGGGCGGACGGGGTGCTGCGGGGGGCCTACGATCTGGACGAGGCCATCGCGCGCATCCGGGCGTTCGAGGCGGCGGGGGCGGACGTGCTCTACGTGCCGATGCCGGGGGGGATGGCGGACCTCGCGCGGGTTTGTGCGAGCGTGAGCGCGCCGGTGAACGCGCTGGCGGCCGGGCCCTGGACGAAGGAGACGCGGGAGGGGTTCGCGGCCGCGGGGGTGGCGCGGATCTCGCTGGGCTCGGCGCTGGCGCGGGCGACGCACCGGACGATCCGGGACGCGGCGCGGGCGATGTTCGGCACCGGCGACTTCTCGGGACTCGGCGGGATCGGGTCGGAGGAGGTCGACGGATATCTGGAGCGCGGGAGCCGCTAGACGCGGGCTTCCTCGGCGAGGCGCTCGATACCAGCCCAATCGCCGGATTGCATCATCGCCTTCGGCGCGACCCAGCTACCACCGACGCAGATCACGTTGGGCAAGTCGAGGTAGTCGGCCTTGTTCGTCAGCGAAACGCCGCCTGTGGGGCAGAAGGCGATCTGCGGGATGCGGCGCGCCGATGGCCTTGAGCGCCGGGGCACCGCCGGAGGCTTCGGCGGGGAAGAACTTCATCATGTCGAAACCTTTCTCCAGAAGGATCATGGCTTCGGTCGCGGTGGCGACTCCGGGCAGCAGAGGCAGATCTTCGTCGATGCAGGCCTGGATCAGGATATCGGTTGCACCGGGCGAGACGCCGAAGGTCGCGCCCGCCTGCTTTGGCGGCGCGCACGTCAGCCGGGGTCAGCAGCGTGCCGGCCCCGACATGGCCGCCCGCAACGTCCGCCATGGCGCGGATGCAGTCGAGAGCGGCAGGCGTGCGCAGCGTGACCTCCAAGGCGGGCAGCCCGCCGGCGACGAGCGCCTCGGCCAGCGGGCGGGCATGGGCCGGATCGTCGAGGACGAGGACGGGAATGACGGGGGCAAGCCCGGCGATGTGGCGTGCGGCGGCGGATTGATCTTGCGGCGTCATGGGCGGTGCCTTCGGTTTGAGCGAGATGCGTTAAGCTAGACGACGACCCCGGCACCGGTGTCGGCGCGCCCGGCGGTGGCGCGGAACAGGGTGAAGAGTTCGCGGCCGAGACCGTGCTCGTTGCCCGACAGGTCGGGGCGAACGGGGGTGCGGGTGGCGACGCCCTCGGTCAGGACGTCGAGCGTGCCGGCCTTGGCGTCGACGCGGATGACGTCCCCATCCTCGATCTTGCCGATGAGCCCATCGTCCAGCGCTTCGGGCGCGACGTGGATCGCGGCGGGGACCTTGCCGGATGCGCCCGACATCCGCCCGTCGGTGACGAGCGCGACCTTGTGCCCGCGTTGGAGGAGGACCGAAAGCAACGGCGTGAGCGCGTGCAATTCCGGCATGCCGTTCGCGCGCGGACCCTGGTAGCGCACGACGATGACGTGGTCGGCGTCGAGGGTGCCGGCGTTGAACGCGTCCTTCACGGCCTGCTGCGTATGGAAGACGCGGGCGGGGGCCTCGACCACGTGCAGCTCCTCGGCGACGGCGGAGATCTTCATGACGCCGAGCCCGAGGTTTCCGCGGACCTGCTTGAGACCGCCGTGGTGATCGAAGGCGGCCTCGGGCGTCTTCAGGATCCTGTCGTTCAGCGTCTCCGTCGGACCGGGGTGCCAGACGACGCGACCCTCCTCCAGCGTGGGTTCGGTGGCGTAGGCGGAGAGCCCCTGCCCCGCCACCGTGCTGACGTCCTCGTGCAGGAGCCCCGCGTCGAGGAGTTTCCCGATCATGAACGGCAGGCCACCGGCGGCGTGGAAGTGGTTCACGTCCGCCATGCCGTTGGGATAGACGCGCGCCATCAAGGGGGTGACATCGGAGATGGCGTCGAAATCGGCGCAGGTCAGGATCACGCCCGAGGCACGGGCCATCGCGATGAGGTGGAGCACGAGGTTGGTGGACCCGCCCGTCGCCATCAATCCCACGAGGCCGTTGACGTAGGCCTTCTCGTCCAGCACGTCGCAGATCGGCGTGAAGGCGTTGCCGAGGCCGGTGATCTCGGTCGCGCGGACGGCCGCGGCATCGGTGAGCGCGTCGCGCAGCGGCGTGCCGGGGTTGATGAACGATGCTCCGGGAAGGTGGAGCCCCATGAATTCCATGAGCATCTGATTGGAGTTCGCGGTGCCGTAGAACGTGCAGGTGCCCGGGCCGTGGTAGCTGGCCATCTCGGCGCGCATGAGCTCGGCCCTGTCGATCTTGCCCTCGGCGAAGTCACGACGGGTGCGGGCCTTCTCGTCGTTGGGCAGACCGGAAGTCATCGGGCCCGCGGGCACGAAGATGCCGGGAAGGTAGCCGAAGGTGGCGGCGGCGATGACGAGGCCAGGGACGATCTTGTCGCAGATGCCGAGATACAGCGCGGAATCGAAGGTGTTGTGCGAGAGTGCGACGCCCGCCGCGAGAGCGATGACGTCGCGGGAGAAGAGCGACAGCTCCATCCCCTGCTGGCCCTGGGTGACGCCGTCGCACATCGCGGGCACGCCGCCGGCGACCTGCGCGGTCGCCCCGACCGCGCGGGCGGCGGCCTTGATGCGGTCGGGGTAGTCCTTGAAGGGCTGATGGGCCGAAAGCATATCGTTGTAGGCGGTCACGATGCCGATGTTGGGCATCCTGTCAGCCACCAGATCGCCCTTCGCCTCGCCCATCGCGGCATATGCGTGGGCCTGATTGCCGCAATCGAGATGGGCACGACGGGGGCCTTCCTGCGCCTGGTCACGCATCCGCCGGAGGTAGCGGTCGCGCGTGTCGCGGGAGCGGTCCCTGATGCGATCGGTGACCTCTTCGATCCGGACATTCATGGACATGCGCTGCTCCTCCTGGCAGCCTAATGCACAGATAGCGCTAACGGTTCAAGGGGCCGGAAACGTCGCGTTCATTCCATCGGGCGGGAAAGCTCTACCTCCGCGCCGTCGCGCAGGGCGGTGAAGAAGCAACTGCGCCGGTTCGTATGGCACGCCGGACCCGTTTGCTCGACCCGCGCCAGCAGGCAGTCCCGGTCGCAATCGACGCGCAGGTCGACGAGCCGTTGCGTATGCCCGGAAGTCTCCCCCTTGATCCAGAACGCCTGCCGGGAGCGCGACCAGTACGTCACCCGCTCCGTCTCCAGCGTCCGAGCGACGGCGTCCGCCGTCATCCAGGCCATCATGAGCACCTCCCCCGTGAGATGGTCCTGCGCGATGCAGGGGATGAGCCCGGCGGCGTCGTAGCGCAGGGTCGCGGGGTCGAAGGTCATCATCGGAACCTTTGCAATCCGGGGTTCGACCGCTACCTAGAGGCCACGCGAAGGGGAAGGAAGCCCGATGTCCGACAGCGACCTGATCAAGCTCTATTCCGCACGCATCCTGGCCCTTGCGGCCGACATGCCGGCGACGGCTCCCCTGGTGTCTCCGCAGGTGACGATGCGCCGGCGGTCGCCACTCTGCGGGTCGATGGTGACGGTGGCGCTGGACATGGCCGATGGGCGGATCGTGCGATATTCGCAGGACGTGAAAGCCTGCGCGCTCGGCCAGGCCTCGGCGGCGGTGTCGGGGGCGGCGATGGTCGGGCGGACGCCGGCGGAGGTGCGTTCTTGCGCGGGATCAGCTGCGCGCGATGCTGACCCGAGGGGATGCCGTGCCGGACGCGCCGTTCGACGGGCTCGAGGTGCTCGTGCCAGCCCGCGACTTCCGCAATCGGCATGCGTCGATCCTGCTGGCGCTCGACGCGACCGTCGCGGCGCTGGAGGATCTCGAGGCGCGCGCCTTAATCGACTGTTAGCGTCGGTGTCATAGGGATGGCCGCAGCAGAAGCTCCGGAGCGCGCATGACGGCCCAATCGCATACTTTCCCGACCGATCGACCGCGGCGCAGTCTGGCGGAGGACATCGCGCCGCTTGGTTACCTGGTCGCGGACCTCGCGGCCTTCGTCGATGGCATCGACCGCAACGCGAAAGGCAATCTGGAGCAGATCGCCACATTGCGCCGGATCACCGGGCATTTCGCCCGCGCGATCTCCGACCTGCGAGACGGTTTCGGGGAGCTGGGGCGGACGACCCGTGAAACCGAAGAGGCTGCCGCGGGACGACTCGCGTCGATGGTGGAGAACGGCGAGCGACAGCGCAAGCTGCTCGAATGGGGGACGGGGGTCGGTCCGCGCACAGCGGCACTGGAGGCGGTACTCAGGGAAATCGTCGCCTCCAATGCGCAGATCGCCGGAATCGCGCGGCAGGTGAACATCCTCGCGGTGAACGCATCGATCGAGGCGTCCCGTGCGGGGGAGGCAGGACGGGGCTTCGCCGTCGTCGCGGAGGCGGTGAACGACCTGTCCCGGCAGACGGCGACCGCTGCAGCCGGCATCCGCATCGCGATATCGTCCCTCGACGACTGGACCAAGGAAATGCGCGAAGACAGCCGGCGGCTTGCACCCGAGTTCGTCCTCGGGCTCGAGACGGCGCACCGCACCCACGAGATGGTCGGCAACATCGCCGGCGAGATGGCGGCAGCGCGGACCCGGATCGATGCAATGGACGGGGCCGTGGTCGCCCTGGCCGATGCCCAGGCGGAGGTGTCGCATGTCTCCGACGCGATCGAGGAGGGGGCGCGGCAGATGGCGGACGGCGTGAGCGAGGCGCACGTGCGGACCGACCACATGATAGACCAGTGCGAGAAACTGCTCCAGCGCACGGCGGAGGTGGAGACCGACGGGCCGGACGGGCCGATGATCGCGCACGGTCGCGCGCTCGCCGCGGAGTTGGCCCGTCTTTTCGAGCATGGGGTCAATTCGGGGGCGATAACCGTCGAGGATCTGTTCGACGTCGATCATCGTCCGATCCGGGGCACGCGACCGCCGCAGCACATGGCGCGTCACACGCGGTTCACCGATCAGGTCGTGCCGCCGGTGATCGAAGCGGCGCTGGAGGTCGACGCGCGGATCCTGTTCGTCTGTCCCTGCGACCGGACCGGCTACATCGCCACCCACAACAAGAAATTTTCGCGGCCTCAGGGAGAGGACCCGGCACAGAACGCCGCGCTGTCGCGCAACCGGCGGATCTTCGACGATCGGACCGGGCGGAAGGCGGGATCGAACCGCGCCCCGTTTCTCATGCAGCTCTATCGCAGAGACATGGGCGCGCAGGGCATGGCGCTGATGAAGGACCTTTCGACACCGATCGTCGTCTTCGGCCGCCACTGGGGCGGGCTTCGGATCGGCTTCCGGGAAAATCGATAAAAAAACCGCCGCACTCCGTTGGGCGGAGGCGGCGGCAAGGTCGCAGACCGGAGGCACCCCGAAGAGGCCGTCGTCCAGGGGGGGACGGATCGGCGGGAACCACACACCGGGGACAATCGGCAGCGGTCGCTACCTGCGCAGGCAAGGCGCAGGCAACTCTTCGAGATCACGATCTGCGGGCAGTCGGCTCGGATCCACCGTCCGCATCAAGCGGATGGCGGAAGGGTCAATAAATCAGGACCGGCAGGTGAAGCATGCCAAACAGAAGTGCGACCAGCCAGAGGCCGCCAAGGACATCCGTGATCGGCGCTTCCCCTATCCGCAGCCATGTCATCCTGACCCGATGTTTCATATGCGTTCCCTCCAGACCGAACAGCATGTTGCCATCTTGTTCTCATAGATGAAGACGCAGGTAAAGAACTTTAAGAGAACATTTCCCGAAAATGTCCTGACGGCGATGCGTTTCAGCCGATCATCAGCAGCCGCAGCGCCTTGTCCTGCTCCGTCAGCCAGAGCAGGAGCCGTGTTGCGGTGCCCCGCTCCCCATCCAGCTTCGGTTCCCCGGCCAGTAGAGCCCGGACATCACGACTGGCGAGTTCCATCAACGCCAGATCGCGTTCCATGTCGGCGATGCGGAACCGCGGAACGCCCGATTGTGCGGTTCCGATCACGTCCCCCGCCCCGCGCAGGGCCAGGTCCTCCTCCGCGATGTGGAATCCGTCCTCGCTCTCGCGCAGGACGCGCAGGCGCGCCTCCGCGGTCCTGCCGAGCGGCGGCTTGTAGAGCAGCAGGCAGATGGAAGCCGTCGCCCCGCGTCCGACACGCCCCCGCAGCTGATGCAGTTGCGACAACCCGAATGTCTCCGCCTGTTCGATGACGATGATGGAGGCGTTGGGCA
This sequence comes from uncultured Alphaproteobacteria bacterium, assembly GCA_963757495.1. Lineage (GTDB taxonomy): Bacteria > Pseudomonadota > Alphaproteobacteria > Rhodobacterales > Rhodobacteraceae > Jannaschia. The sequence goes on along the minus strand of CAVWRZ010000002.1, from coordinate 717,819 downwards.
CGTCCACGCCGACTTCGATCACCGTCGTGGCGACGAGGACCGCGGTTCGCCCCGCAGCGAACTCCGCCATGGCCGCGTCCTTGTCCGCCGGCGGCATCTGGCCATGTACCAGTCCCACGACCCCTTCGCCGAGTGCGGCCTGCAGCGCCGCGAACCGCTGCTCGGCAGAAATCGCGTCGACCGTTTCCGACTCTTCGACGAGCGGACAGACCCAATAGGCCTGACGTCCCTCCGCCACTGCCGTCCGTAGCTTCGCGACGACGTCGTCCATACGCGAGACCGGTACGGTCGCCGTGCGGATCGGATTGCGGCCGGGCGGCTTCTCGTCGAGCACGCTCAGGTCCATGTCGCCGTACTGCGTCAAGGCGAGAGACCGCGGGATCGGCGTGGCCGTCATCACCAGCACGTCCGTGTTGGCGGCCTTCTCCCCCAACAGCATCCGCTGACGCACGCCGAACTTGTGCTGCTCGTCGATCACCGCCAGCCGCAGATCGGCGAAGACGACGTCGCGCTGGAACACGGCGTGGGTTCCGACGAGGATGCGGATGTCGCCGGCGGCCAGCGCGGCGAGCTTCGCTTGGCGTTCCCCGCCCTTGTCCCGCCCCGTCAGCAGTGCCAGCACGACCCCGGCGGCATCCGCGAGGGGACGCAGCCCGGCGGCGTGCTGACGCGCGAGGATCTCCGTGGGGGCCATGAGCACCCCCTGCCCGCCGGCCTCCACCGCCGTGAGGAGAGACATCAGGGCGACGATCGTCTTGCCGGAGCCGACGTCTCCCTGCAGCAGGCGGTTCATCCTGCGCGGCGCGGCCATATCGTCGGCGATCTCCTGCACCGCGCGTTGCTGCGCCGCCGTCGGCCGGTAGGGCAGCGCCGCGAGGACCTTGCGTCGCATGCGCCCATCCCCCTCCGTCGCGGTACCGACGCGTCGCCGGTCGGACATGCGTGCGAGGGCAAGCGTCATCTGATGCGCGAAGAGTTCGTCATAGGCCAGCCGCTTGCGTGCCGCCGCGGCGGGGGCCAGGTCCTTCATGTCCTCGGGGGTATGCGCCTGCCGCAACGCATCGGTGAAGGACGGCCAGCCCCGCTCCGCCCGAACCCCGGGGTCCACCCATTCGCCGATCACGGGAACGCGCTGCAGTGCCGCCTGCACCGCGCCGCGCATCGTCCTGCCCGTGATCCCGGCGGTCAGCGGATAGATCGGCTCGAAGTCTGGCAGTCGTTCGCCCTCGCGCAGGACGTGGTCCGGATGCGGCATCTGCGCCAGCCCGTCGTAGAGTTCGATCTTGCCCGACAGGATGCGCCGTTCTCCCTCCGGCAAGGCCCGGCGGTAATTCTCGGGCGCACCGCGGAAGAAGACGACCTGAAAGGAAGTTTTCGCATCCTCGACATCGATCCGGTAGGGCTGGCCGCGCTGGGCCGGAGCCCTGTGTCGCACGATCGTGACCGGTACGGTGACGATCCCGGGCAGCGCGGCCTCCCGGATCGTGGTGACGGGGGTGCGGTCCACTCCTCCCGTCGGGAGCGTGAACAGGAGGTCCCGCGGGGAGGCGATAGCCATCTTCGCGAAGAGCTTGGCCGTCTTCGGCCCGACGCCAGGCAAAGTCTCGAGCCCTGCGAAGAGCGGGAACAGCGATTCGGGCCGCCCCGTCACGCGTGGCCGACGCGGGCCAGCCAGGCCTCCTCGTCCAGGATCTCCACGCCGAGTTCCGCCGCCTTCGCCGCCTTCGAACCGGCGCCCGGGCCCGCGACGAGGATATCCGTTTTGGCCGAGACCGAACCGGAGACCTTCGCGCCCAGCGCCTCGGCCCGCGCTTTCGCCTCGGCGCGCGTCATCCGCGCGAGGGTGCCGGTGAAGACGACCGTCTTGCCGGATACGGGGCTCTCCGTGGCGGCGACCTTCGGCGCGGCAGGATCGAGATGCGCCAGCAGCGCATCGATGGCCGCCCGCTCACGGGGGGCCGCCAGCGCATCGCAGAGCGCCAGCGCGAGGGTGGCCCCGACGCCGTCGATCCCGATCAGATCTTCCCAGGCGGCCCGGGCGACACGCGGCACCCCGCCCCAGACCGCGTCGCGCGCGGAAGCGAGCCGGGCGCGACGGCCCTCCTCCGCTGCGGCGCGACGCTCCTGCAGCAGGCAAGCCTCCACGGCGCGATGGGCTTCCGCCGCCGGCAACGCCGTGTCGACGGAACGGGCGAGCGTTCCCCAATCGCCGAAGTGCAGCGCCAGATCGCGGCCGGCGACTTCGCCCAGATGCCGAATGCCGAGGCCGAAGAGAACACGGCCGAGCGCCTGGCCACGGGAGGCCTCGATCGCGGCGAAGAGGTTACCGGCAGAGGTCTCACCCCAGCCTTCGAGCGTCGCGACGGTCTGCAGGCCGCTGCCGAACCGCGCGTGGAGGGTATAGATGTCGGCCGGTTCGACGATCCAGCCCAGATCATGGAAACGCTCGATCTCCCTGTCGCCGAGGCCTTCGATGTCCATGGCTCCGCGGCCGACGAGGTGTTTCAACCGCGCGACCCGCTGCGCCGGACAGATCAGACCCCCGGTGCAGCGTCGAACGCTCTCTGCGGGCTCCCGTAGGGCAGGGCTCGCACAATCCGGGCAGATCCTGGGATAGTCGAAGGGGACCGCGCCGTCGGGCCGGACGCTCAGATCGACGTCGCGCACCTTGGGAATGACGTCGCCGGCGCGGTAGATTTCCACCCTGTCGCCGATGCGCAGGTCGCTGCTGCGGATCGCCGCGCCGTCGGCACCGATGCCGGCGATATAGTCCTCGTTGTGCAACGTGGCGTTCGCGACGACGACGCCGCCGACGGTCACGGGCTCGAGCCGGGCCACGGGGGAAAGCGCCCCGGTGCGGCCGACCTGAATGTCGATGCCGAGGAGGCGCGTCCAGGCGGTCTCGGCTGGGAACTTGTGTGCGATGGCCCAGCGCGGCGTGGTGGACCGCATGCCAAGACGGGCTTGCAGCGCCAGATCATCGACCTTGTAGACGACACCGTCGATGTCGTACCCGAGGTCCGCCCGCGCGTGGCTGACAGCCTCGTACTGTGCAAGGAGACCCGGAACGTCCAAGCACCGCTCCGCCGCGTCGCTGACAGCAAACCCGAGGGTGCGCAGACGGGTCAACGCCTGCCATTGGGTTGCCGCCAAGGGTTCCGAAACCTCCCCCCAGGCGTAGGCGAAGAAGCGCAGCGGCCGGTTCGCGGTGATCGACGGATCGAGTTGCCGGAGGCTTCCGGCGGCGGCATTGCGGGGGTTGGCGAAGGTCTTCGCACCCGTCTCGGCTTGTCGGACGTTCAGCGCCGCGAAATCGGAGTGCGACATGTAGACTTCGCCCCGGACCTCAAGGATCGGGGGTGCGTTCCGGAGCGCAGTCGGGACGTCGCGGATCGTCCGCGCGTTTCGCGTCACGTCCTCTCCGACTTCACCGTCCCCCCGGGTCGCTGCATGCACGAGCCGCCCTCCCTCGTAGCGCAGCGAAAGGCTGAGCCCGTCGATCTTCGGTTCGGCCGTGTAGGCGAGCGGGGCATCGGCGGAAAGGTCGAGGTAACGTCGGATCCGGGCGTCGAACTCCGATACGTCGGCGGCGTCGAAGGCGTTGGCCAGCGAGAGCATGCGGACGCGGTGCCGAACCTTGCCGAACCCTTCGGAGGGGGCGGCACCGATGCGGCCGGAGGGGCTGTCGTCGCGGCGCAGATCGGGAAACCGTTCCTCGATGGCCCCGTTCCGGCGACGCAGGGAGTCGTAGGTCGCGTCGTCGATCTCCGGATCGGCCGCCTGATATGCGCGTTCCGCCGAAAGCAACTTCCCCGCCAGGCGGGCGAGTTCTCGCTCGGCCTCCTGCTCGGTCAAGGCCTCAACGTCCCTGTCCCCCTGCCCCGCCACGGCCGCCCCTTCCCCCCGATGCCTATCCGACGTGATAGGGCGGTACCGGGCCCGGTGCCATTCGTTTTTGGCAGCTTTGCGGAAGGAACTTGCAGGAGGGATGAGGGGCAGGGAAAAATTCCCTGCCCCAGGAAAAAATAGCTTTCAGACCGCCGTCAGGCGCGCATGAGACGTTCGGCCGCGGTCCCCTCGGGATCCCGCAGAACATAGCCTCGGCCCCAGACGGTCTCGATGTGCGTCTCGCCGCCAGTGGCGGTGGAGAGCTTCTTGCGCAGCTTGCAGATGAACACGTCGATGATCTTCAGCTCGGGTTCGTCCATCCCACCGTAGAGATGGTTGAGGAACATTTCCTTGGTCAGCGTCGTCCCCTTCCGAAGGCTCAGGAGTTCCAGCATCTGGTACTCCTTGCCGGTCAGATGGACGGAGCGCCCGTCGACCTCGACCGATTTCGCGTCGAGGTTCACGGCCACCTGCCCCGTCCTGATGATAGACTGGGAATGGCCCTTGGAGCGGCGCACGATGGCGTGGATCCGGGCGATGAGCTCGTCGCGGTGGAAGGGCTTCGTCATGTAGTCGTCGGCCCCGACACCGAACCCCTTGATCTTGTTCTCCGTGTCGTCGGAGCCGGACAGGATCAGGATCGGCGTCTCGATCCGGCTCATCCGCAACTGCTTGAGGACGTCATGGCCGTTGATGTCGGGCAGGTTCAGATCCAGCAGGATCAGGTCGTAATCGTAGAGCTTCGCCAAGTCGATGCCCTCTTCGCCCATATCCGTCGAATAGACGTTCAGATTGGCGCTGCCGAGCATCATCTCGATGCTCTTGGAGGTGGTAGGATCGTCTTCGACGAGCAGGATACGCATCTCAATCTCCGGAAAACTGTGGACTGAAGCCATCCTGAAGCGCAAATGGTTAACTTATCGTTACCATCTCCGCGCGTTCGTTTACAATCACCCTAAGATTGTCGAAACTGTTGGAGTAACGTGGTCTTGAGGCCATTGGTGCCATATGCGTCCATGGAACGTTCCCAGCTGTCCAGCTCCTCGTCGGACAGGGCATAGCGCGCCAGCGCCTCCTCCCTGTCGATCAGCCCGGACTGCAACCCCCGAACCACCGCCTCCTTGCGCCGGGCGACCCAACGGCTCGTTCCGTTCGGCGGCAGATCCGCGCGCGTCATCTGCGTGCCGTCGGGCAAGGTCACGACCCGCGGGCCGGGCCCCTTCCTGAGATACATGGTCGCCTCCTAGAGTTCGCCCCGCCTTCCTGCCCCGGTTGCGTTAATTCGATGTGAACCGGCACCTTGTGAATATCTCACATTTTCCTATATGTGGCGGCGCTTCGACCCCGGAGGCCCAACCCATGCCCCTCGACCGCCCCGTTCTGAACTCATTGGGCCTGCCCAAACCCGTCGCGGATACCCGCGTCGTCGTTGCCATGTCGGGTGGGGTCGACAGCTCCGTCGTGGCGGCCGGGCTGGCCGAGGAAGGCTATGACGTCGTGGGCGTGACGCTGCAGCTCTACGACCATGGGGCAGCGCTGGCGAAGAAGGGGGCCTGCTGCGCCGGGCGCGACATCCATGACGCGCGCCGCGTGGCCGAGAAGATGGGGTTTCCCCACTACGTGCTGGATTACGAGAACATTTTTCGCGACTCCGTCATCGACGAGTTCGCCGACGCCTACCTCGGCGGAGCGACGCCGGTGCCCTGCATCCGCTGCAACGAGCGGGTGAAGTTCCGCGATCTGCTGGAGACGGCGAAGGACCTCGACGCGGATTGCATGGCCACGGGCCACTACATTCAGCGGCGGACGGGCGTGGCCGGGCCGGAGCTGCATATCGCCGCGGACCCGGTGCGCGACCAGTCCTACTTCCTGTTCTCGACCACCGCCGCGCAGCTCGATTACCTCCGCTTCCCCCTAGGCCATCTGAGGGACAAGGCGGAGACGCGCGCGCTGGCGGCACGGTACGGCCTGCCGGTGGCCGACAAGCCGGACAGCCAGGACATCTGCTTCGTGCCGGATGGGAACTACGCCTCCGTCATCGAGCGGCTGCGCCCCGAGTCCGCCCGGCCGGGCGCGATCGTGGACATGGAAGGTCGGGAACTGGCGCGTCACGGGGGCGTCATCCACTATACCATCGGGCAGCGCCGGGGTCTCGGCATCGGGGGGCTGACCGAGCCGCTCTACGTCGTGGCGCTCGAGGCGGAGACGCGGCGGGTCGTCGTGGGTCCGAAGGCGGCGCTCGCCACACGGCTCGTCCCGCTGCGGGAGATCAACTGGCTCGGCGATACTCCGCTGGAAAGTCGCGCCGAATGGCACGTCGGCGTGAAGGTGCGCTCCACCCGGCCGCCGCGGGACGCGATCCTGCGTCCGAAGCCCGGCGGTCTGGCGGAGGTGGAGCTGCTGACCCCCGAGGAGGGCGTGAGCCCGGGTCAGGCCTGCGTGTTCTACGACATGGGCGAGGCGGGCGACGGGACGCGCGTGCTCGGCGGCGGCTGGATCTGGCGGGGCTACTGACGGCCGCGCATCCATCGATGATGGCCGTGCTTTGCCAGAGGCAGTCCTGAAGCGAGAGGTGACAGGCACCTCCGCTGTCGGGCGAACACCCATAGCGGAATGTCGCAGGCTCGATGTGAAGCTCCTTAACTTTTTTTATCGGAGACACTTGAAGACGATCCGCCGCGTCGCCATTTCGGATCATGTGAAGAGCATTCACATGACGACACGACCCAACCCGCAATCCGAGGAGAGTCCCATGGACACCGCCCCCGCCTACGCCGGTCAGACGAACGCCGTCTCCTGGTTCACCCGTGCGACCGACTGGCTCGACGCCCGCGGCAAGGGTGCCTGGATCGCCGCGATGGTCCTCGGCTTCATCCTTTTCTGGCCCGTCGGGCTGGCCTTCCTCGCCTATATGATCTGGAGCAAGCGCATGTTTTCCAACCGCACTTCGATGATGTCCGGACGGGCCCGCCACATGGCCCCGGCCCGTTTCCGCGGAACCGGCAACGTGGCGTTCGACAGCTACAAGGCCGACATGCTCCGTCGCCTCGAGGATGAGCAGGACGCGTTCGAGACCTTCCTGCAGCGTCTGCGCGAATCCAAGGACAAGGCCGAGTTCGACCAGTTCATGCAGGACCGCGAGACCCGTGCGTCCAAATCCGGCGATACGCCGTCCGACGACCGCGACGCCGCCTGACCCCCGGTCCCCGCACCCCAGCCGGTGCGGGGCCTTTCCCTGTCCGGAGATCGATCCGCCATGACCCATTGGACCACTCTTCCCTCCAGCAGCGCGCTGCCCGACCCGGTGTCCGAGCCCCGGTTCTACGACGGCATCCTCGTCAAGCGCAGCCTCGCCTGGGTCGTGGACATCGCGATCATCACCGCGCTTACGGTAGGGGCCGGGATCCTGACGCTGACCGTCGGGTTCTTCCTCTTCCCGCTGTTCTTCCTGGCCATCGGCGCGCTCTACCGCGTCACCACCCTCGCCAATGCGTCGGCGACCTGGGGAATGCGCCTCATGGGGATCGAGTTGCGCGGACATGACGGGCAGCGGTTCGCGCTTCCCCAGGCAGCGTTCCACGTCACCGGCTATTACGTCTCGATGACCTTCGTCGTCCCCGCTCTCGCGTCGCTCGTCGCCATGTGCATGACCGACCGTCGGCAGGGGCTCACCGACCTCGTGATGGGGGCGGCCGCGATCAACCGGCCGTCCTGATGCCGCAAGAGGGACGATGCCGACCGGTTCGCCCGGCGTTTGCGATTGACCTGCCGGGTCGGGCGACTAGGGTCGGGGCATAACCGCAACGGGACGAACACCTCATGCGCCACAGCCTGCCGCTGACGCCGCAATTCTACGTGACCGCGCCGCAAGGGTGCCCGTACATCGACGGCCGCAAGGAGCGTAAGCTCTTTACGGCGTTGCAGGGGTCCGGGGCCGGCGCGTTGAACGACAAGCTGTCCAAGCAGGGATTTCGCCGGTCGCAGAACGTCCTCTACCGGCCCAGCTGCGCCGATTGCGCCGCCTGTCTCTCCGCCCGGGTGCGGATCGAGGGATTCGCGCCGAACCGGTCGCAGCGGCGTACCTTGGGACGCAACGCGCACCTGCGCCGCGAGATCACCTCCCCCTGGGCGACGGAGGCGCAGTACGAGTTGTTCCGCCGCTACCTGACCGTCCGGCACGCGGACGGTGGCATGGCCGACATGGACATCTTCGAGTTCGCCGCCATGATCGAGGAAACGCCCGTCCGGACCCGCGTGATAGAATACTGGGACGACCGGGGCGTCGCCACGGGAGGGGCAGCGCGGCTGGCGGCCGTCTGCCTGACGGACGTGCTCGATGACGGGCTGTCGATGGTCTATTCCTTCTACGACCCCGACCTCGCACGGCAATCGCTCGGCACGCACATCATCCTCGATCATGTGGAGATCGCGCGGGAGGCCGGGCTGCCGCACGTCTACCTCGGCTACTGGGTGCCCGGGTCGCCGAAGATGGGCTACAAGGCGCACTTCACGGGGCTGGAGATCTTCAAGGATCGCCACTGGCAACCGCTCGGTCATCCCGACGATCACTCGGGGGCGACCCATCCGCTCTCGGTCGAGCCCATCGCCGAACAGGTCGCGCAGATCGAACTGCCGGACATGCCGTCGAGCTGACGACGATCCCCGCCGGAGGGGCGGTCACGAAGAATGGCAGGTTCCGACGCGCCTTCCGTCAGGGAATGGCGGCCGGTTCCCCATCCGCAGACGGCTCGGGCACGGCGTCATCCGTCGCGGGCGTTACGACATCGACCTCGAAGGTCCGGACCGGGGCGTCGGGGGCCACGTCCACGGATGGCGTCACGGTCGGCCCATCCACCGCAGTCGGAGCGACGACGGGCGGAGCCGTTACCAGGACCGCGACGACGATCGCGACCGCGGAAATCGCCAGCGCGCAGATCACGCCGAAGAAGATGCCCTTGATCATGTTCCGCCCCCTCTGCCCGGTTCAGGTCGGACCCGATCCCGGCGATGGCCCTTCCGCCCGGCCTGCCGCCCCCCTATACCCCGACCGTCGGGCGGGACCAGCCCCCCGGCGGGCCCGGGACGGGGAGATACGCGTGCTTCTGCTGATCGACAATTACGACAGCTTTACCTGGAACCTCGTGCACTACGTCGCCGCGCAGGGGGTCGAGGTGAAGGTCGTGCGCAACGACGCGATGGACGTGGAGGCGGCGATGGCGCTGCGCCCCGCCGGCGTGCTGCTCTCGCCCGGACCCTGCGATCCGGACCGGGCCGGCATCTGCCTCGGCATGGTCGCCGCCTGCGCACGCACGCGGACGCCGCTGCTCGGCGTCTGCCTCGGCCATCAGGCCATCGGGCAGGCCTTCGGGGGCCGCGTCGTGCGCGCGGGCGAGATCGTGCACGGCAAGACGGGCCGGATGCGCAACGACGGCACCGGTGTCTTCGCCGGCCTGCCGAACGCGTTCGACGCGACGCGCTACCACTCGCTCGTCGTGGAACGTGACGGGCTGCCGGACGGTCTGGTCGTGAATGCCGACCTGGAGAACGGGCTGGTCATGGGGCTGCGGCACCGCGACCTGCCGATCCACGGCGTCCAGTTCCACCCGGAAAGCATCGCCTCGGAGCATGGCCACGCCCTGATCCGCAACTTCCTCGCCATGACGTCGATGGCGATGGCCGCATGACCGATCTGAAGGCTCTGCTGAACGTCGCTCCGGATCGGCCGCTGACGCCGGAGGAGGCCAGATCCGCCTTCGCCGCCTTCTTCGACGGGCAGGCCAGCCCGGTGGAGATCGCGGGCCTGCTGATGGCGCTGCGCACGCGGGGCGAGACGGTGGAGGAGATCGCCGCCGCCGCCGCCGCGATGCGGGCCCGGATGACGCGCGTCGCCGCGCCGCCGGGTGCCATGGACATCGTCGGAACGGGGGGCGACGGAATGGGAACGCTCAACATCTCCACCGCCGCGGCCTTCGTCGTCGCGGGGGCGGGCGTCCCGGTGGCGAAGCACGGCAACCGGAACCTGTCGTCGAAGTCGGGGGCCGCGGACGTGCTGGCGCAGATGGGGATCGAGGTGATGGTGGGCGCGGACGTGGCGGAACGCGCGCTGGTCGAAGTCGGCATCTGCTTCATGATGGCCCCGATGCACCATCCGGCCACCCGCCACGTCATGCCCGTGCGTGGGGAACTCGGCACGCGGACGGTGTTCAACGTGCTGGGGCCGTTGACCAACCCGGCCGGCGTGACCCGACAGCTGACCGGGGCCTATTCCCGCGACCTGATCCGGCCGATGGCGGAAGTCCTGCGCGCGCTGGGATCGGAGGAGGCCTGGCTCGTCCACGGGGCCGACGGGACCGACGAGATCTCCATCGCGGGGCCGACATTCGTCGCCGTGCTGCGGGATGGCGAGGTCGCGGAACGGACGGTCACGCCCGGCGACGCGGGACTGCCATCGCATCCGTTCGAGGCGATCCTAGGCGGCGCGCCCGCGGAGAACGGCCGGGCGTTCCGCGCCCTTCTCGATGGAGAGCCAAGCGCCTACCGCGACGCCGTGCTGCTGAACGCGGCGGCGGCGTTGGTCGTGGCGGGGCGGGCGCAGGATTTGCCCGGGGGCGTGGAGATCGCGGCGCGATCCATCGACACGGGGGCGGCGCTGGGCAAGGTGCAGGCGCTGGCGAAACTGACGACCGAAGCCGCCGCGGAGGCCACATGAGCACGCCGACCATCCTCGAGAAGATCAAAGCCTACAAGCTCGACGAGATCGCCGCGCGCAAGGCCGCGCGCGACCTGACCGCCATCGAGGCGGCCGCCCGCATGGCCCCGGCCGTCCGCCCCTTCGCCACCGCGTTGCAAGGCGCGTCCATCGAGGGTTACGGGTTGATCGCGGAGATCAAGAAGGCCAGCCCGTCCAAGGGGCTGATCCGCGCGGACTTCGACCCGGCCGCCATCGCGCGCGCCTATGCCGAAGGGGGGGCCGCCTGCCTGTCGGTGCTGACCGACGGACCGAGCTTCCAGGGACATGACGACTACCTCGTCGCCGCCCGCGCCGCCTGCGACCTGCCGGTGCTGCGCAAGGATTTCCTCTACGACCCCTGGCAGGTCGCCGAGAGCCGCGCTCTGGGGGCGGACTGCATCCTGGTCATCATGGCCAGCGTGTCGGACGCGCAGGCGCTGGAACTGGAGGCGGCCGCCGCCGAATGGGGCATGGACGCGCTGATCGAGGTGCACGACCGGGCGGAGCTGGAACGGGCGGCATCGCTGTCGTCGCGGCTTCTGGGGATCAACAACCGCGACCTGAACACCTTCGTCACGGATCTCGGCACCAGCCGGGAGCTGGCCCGGCTGGCCCCGGCGGACCGCGTGCTGGTCTCGGAGTCCGGGCTCACGACGCCGGAGGATCTGGCGGATCTGTCCCGATACGGTCCGCGCTGCTTCCTCATCGGTGAGAGCCTCATGCGGCAGGACGACGTCGCGGCCGCCACGCGCCGGTTGCTGGCGAACCCCCTGGTGTCCGGTCGATGAGCGGGCTCACGCATTTCGACGCGGGCGGGGCCGCGCATATGGTCGATGTTTCCGGCAAGGCACAGACGGCGCGCGTCGCGGTGGCGGAGGGCTGGGTCAGGACGTCGGTCGAAACCCTCGCCATCGTCCGGTCGGGTACGGCGGCGAAGGGCGACGTCATCGGCATCGCGCGGCTGGCCGGGATCATGGGGGCGAAGCGCACGGCAGACCTGATCCCGCTCTGTCATCCGTTGCCGATCGGGTCGGTGAGCGTGGAGATCGTGGCGGACGCCGCGCCTGCCCGGATTGCGCGTCACCGCGACCGTCGGCACGGCCGGGCGCACGGGCGTGGAGATGGAGGCGCTGACGGCGGTGACCACGGCCTGCCTGACGGTCTACGACATGGCGAAGGCGGTGCAGAAGGACATGGAGATCGGCGGCATCCGGCTGCTGTCGAAGACGGGCGGCAAGTCGGGCGACTGGAAGGCCCCGGCCCGGTGATCCGCGTCGAGGCGGCGCTGGCGGAGGTGCTGCGCCTCGTCGAACGCCTGCCGTCGGAAACCGTCCCGCTGCGCCGGGCCGCCGGGCGCGCGCTCGCCGGGCCGGCCACCGCGCGTCACGATCAGCCGCCTTTCCCCGCCTCCGCGATGGATGGCTACGCCGTATGGCGCGACGTGACCGAGGGGGAGACGCTCGACGTCATCGGCGAGAGCGCGGCGGGCCATCCCTACGACGGGCCGCCCCCGCCCCGCGACGCAGCACTCCGCATCTTCACCGGCGCGCCCGTCCCCCCCGGCGCGACGCGCGTGATCCCGCAGGAGGACGTCACGCGGCAGGGCGACCGGATCGTCATCGTCGGGACTGCGGGCGATGCGAGCTACATCCGCCCCGCCGGCGGCGACTTCGTACGGGGTGACGAGCATGCGCCGACGGGGCCCCTCGGCAGCCGCGACATCGCGCTCCTTGCGGCGATGGGGCACGCAGAGGTGAAGGTCGTGCGACGGCCCGTCGTGGCCATCCTCATGACCGGCGACGAGTTGCGCGTCCCCGGGGCCGCCCTCGCGGCGGGGCAGATCGTCGCCTCCAACGGCTACGGGCTGGCGGCGATGCTGGAAGCCGCGGGAGCGACCGTGCGCCTGCTGCCGATCGCCGGGGACACCTCCGCCGGCCTGGCGCAATCCTTCGCGCTGGCCGGGGGCGCGGATCTGCTGGTGACCATCGGCGGGGCCTCCGTCGGGGACCACGACCTGATCGCCGCCACGGCGGGTCAGGCGGGGCTCGACCTCGCGTTCCACAAGGTGGCCATGCGCCCCGGCAAACCGCTGCTCGCCGGGAAGCTCGGGCCCATGGCGCTGGTGGGGCTTCCGGGCAATCCGGTGTCGGCGATGGTCTGCGGCGTGGTCTTCGTCCTCCCGATGCTGCGCCGGATGCTCGGATTGCCGGAAGAGACGGTGCCGCTGCGCCTCCCCCTCGCCCGCGCAATACCCCCGAACGGAAGCCGACGGCACTACATGCGGGCGCGGATCACGGACGCGGGGCTGGAAATCGCGGAGCGACAGGACAGCAGCCTCCTGCGCATTCTGGCGGAGGCGACCCATCTGGCGATCCGTCCGCCGCAGGACCCGGCACGGGCCGCGGGCACGCTGATCGCAGCGATCCCGCTGCCGGATTGACGACAGCTCTGCCTATTGACACAAAACGGGAACTTTCCTAGAACATTTCGGAACGGTGCCCTGTGGGCGCGACCTCAGGGGACGGACATGCTCACCCGAAAGCAACGCGATCTTCTCGTCTTCATCCACCGCCGGGTTCAACGCGACGGCGTGCCACCGTCCTTCGACGAGATGAAGGATGCGCTCTCGCTGCGGTCCAAGTCGGGGATCCACCGCCTCATCACTGCGCTGGAGGAACGTGGCTACATCCGGCGGCTCGCGCACCGGGCCCGCGCGATCGAGATCACCCGGCTGCCCGAGGATCTGACCGCAGGCGCGACCTTCGTGCCCGAGGTGATCGAGGGATCCGTCCCGTCCTTTCGGCAACCCGCCAACGCCCGTCCCGTGGCGCAGCATGCGATGGACCTGCCGGTCATGGGCCGGATCGCCGCCGGTGTGCCGATCGAGGCGATCAGCGAAGTGTCCCATCACGTCGCGGTGCCCGGCCAGATGCTCGAACGGGGCGGCGAGCATTACGCGCTGGAGGTGCACGGCGACTCGATGATCGACGCCGGCATCAACGACGGCGACATCGTGGTGATCCGCGAGCAGTCGACGGCCGACAACGGCGAGATCGTCGTGGCGCTCGTCGAGGGCCAGGAAGCGACGCTCAAGCGCTATCGCAAGACCAACGGGATGATCGCGCTGGAGGCTGCGAACCAGGCCTACGAGACGCGGCTGCTGCGCGACGATCAGGTGCAGGTGCAGGGGCGTCTGGTCGGGCTCATCCGAAGCTACTGATCGCCGGGCCGGCTCCACGGCCGGCGTCCCTGGACATCTCTCGCTCCCACGATCCGCAGGCCATCCGGCGCGCCCGGCTCCCCGATGTAGAACGCGAGAGCGCCGCTGCCGACCAACGACCGAGGGTCGATGACGCGGCAGCCGCGGGGGGGATCCTCCACCCGGCTGGCCGAAACGAGCCAGCCGGGCTCCGCCGCGCAGGCCGACAGCGCATCCGGCAGGGTCCCTTTCGTCGGTGCATGGTGCAGGACCGGCACCCCGTCCCGCCGCCGCGACCGGGCCGCCGCCTCCGCCTGCGTCGCCAGGTCGCCGTCGTTCTCCAGCCAGGTTTCGGCCGCGAAGGAGACGCCGCTCTCCCGACTGAGCCACCGACCCTCCGCGCCGTTGACGCCGATCAGCCGCCCGTCGTCGGAGATCAGAACATCCGGACGGGGGCTGAGCGTCCAGGTTACGGACGCTATGCAAAGAAGCGCGAGGGCGACGCCACGGGCGGCAGCGCTCCGTGCCGCGCCGATCATCGCGAAGCCCGCCCCGAGCAGGGGCAGCACCTGCCACACGGGGGTCGGCACCGCACTCACGGCGCCCGGCAACGCGGCGACGCGGTCCGCGACCAGCAGGATCCACTCGATGCCCCAGCCCGCGACCGCGAGCGGGGCCCATTCGAGGCCGAGCGGCATGAGAAGCAGCCCGATGAAGAGCAGCGGCATCACCGCGAACCCCATCATCGGCACGGCAAGCATGTTCGCGAGCACGCCGTAGTGGCCGATGCGGTTGAAGTGCAACGCGGCGATCGGGGCCGTCGCCATGCCCGCCACGACGGACGACATCAGCAGCGAGACGACCCCGCCACGCCAGCCGCGCAGCCACATCGGCTTGTCCATCCGCGCGAAGGCCCCGAAGACGAGGACGAGCGCCCCCGTCGCGGCGAAGGACATCTGGAAGCCCGGACCCGTCAGGCTTTCGGGATGCCAGAGCAGCACGAGGATCGCCGCGATGGCGACGGAACGCATCGAGAAGGCGCGTCGGCCCAGCACGATGGCCCCGAGCATCACGACGGCCATGATGTAGGCGCGCTGCGTCGCCACCGATCCGCCGGAGAGGACGAGGTAGGCCGTGGCGAAGGGTAGAGCGGCCAGCGCGGCCCAGATGCGGGTCGGCTGCGTCAGCGCGATCCGCGGGATCAGCGCCAGCCCGCCCCGGACGGCCCAGAAGACGAACCCCACCAGCAGCCCCATGTGCAGCCCGGAGATCGCCAGCAGATGCGCGAGGTTCGAGGCGCGCAGCGCGGTGGTGACATCCGTGGACAGCCCCGACCGGTCGCCCGTGGTGATCGCGGCCGCGACCTCCCCGACCTGCCCGGGCATCCGGGCGCGGAGCGCGTCCGCGACCTGCTTGCGGGCGCGCGTGACGGCGGGGGCGAGGCCGCCGGGGTCTGGGCCCGCGTGCAGCATCGGCACGCGCGTGTAGCCGACCGCGCCGAGGCTGAGGTAGAACGCATGGCGCTGGAAGTCGAAGCCGCCCGGCTCCGTCGGACCGGAGGGCGGCAGGAAGTGCGCCGTCGTCATCACATGCGCGCCGGGGGCGATGTCGCCAGCCGTCTCCACACCCTGCAGCGAGAGGCGGACGCGGCGCGGCGTGTCCCCGGGGGCCATCCGGTCGAGCCGGACCCGGTCCAGCGTCACGCGGACGGCCCCCGAGGCGGACCTGTCGAGATCCACGACCCGGCCTTCCACCGCGCCGTAGTACCGGTATTCGAGCACCGGCCCCGCGACGATTTCCGTGCGCAGCTTGGCGACGATCCCGCCGAGAATTGCCATGGCAAGCATGAGGGCGAGGAAACCGGCGGAGGCCCGGCCGATCCAGGCGAGCCAGACCAGGGAGGCGGCGATCCAGCCCCAGGCCAGGAAGACGATGCCCGAAGGCTCCGTCGGCAAGGCGAAGTAGGCCCCGACGCCGGTGCCGAGGGCGAGGGCGATCCAGGGCAGCCGATGGCCGCGCAGGTCCTGACACGCCTCCGCGATCCGCGAGAGTATCGCGGGTGGCGCGCGCGATGCGACCTCCGATCGGTCCATCCTTGCCCTCCCCCGCCGGGCTGGTATCAACGCGCGATGATGCGTCTCCGAGGTTTACAAATCGTTAACCACGCCCCGCGAGCGCGCATCCGAACCCGAGGATTCCGCCGATGACGTCCCCCGCCCGCGATCGCCCCGTCGTAACCCGGATCGCACCCTCGCCGACGGGAACGATGCATATCGGCACGGCGCGTACGGCATTGTTCAACTGGCTTTTCGCCCGGCACCATGGCGGACGGTTCCTGCTTCGCATCGAAGACACCGACCGCGCGCGTTCCACGCCGGAAGCGACCGAAACGATCCTCGACGGGCTCGCGTGGCTCGGTCTCGCTCACGATGGCGAGGTCATCAGCCAGTTCGAGCGGGCCGACCGCCATGTGACCGTCGCCCGCGAGATGCTGGACCGCGGGCACGCCTACATGTGCTTCTCCTCCCAGGCGGAGATCGAAGCGAGCCGGGAGGCGGCGCGGGAGGCGGGGACGTCCACCCTGTTCCAATCGCCCTGGCGCGATGCGGATCTGGCCGATCAGCCGGGGGGGCCGTTCGTCATCCGCCTGCGCGCGCCCCGCGAGGGGGAGACGGTGATCGCCGACGCGGTGCAGGGGGACGTGACGTTCCGCAACGACCAGCTGGACGACATGGTCCTGCTCCGCTCCGACGGATCGCCGACCTACATGCTCGCGGTCGTGGTGGATGACTACGACATGGGGATCAGCCACGTCATCCGCGGCGACGACCATCTCAACAACGCCGCGCGACAGGCGCAGATCTACCGTCTGATGGAGTGGGAAGAACCCGTCTGGGCGCATATCCCGCTCATCCACGGGGCGGACGGAAAGAAGCTGTCGAAGCGTCACGGGGCGACCGGAGTGGAGGAATACGCGCGGATGGGCTTTCCCGCTCCCGCCCTGCGAAACTATCTGGCGCGGCTGGGATGGTCCCATGGCGACGACGAGTTCTTCACCGATGCACAGGCGATCGAATGGTTCGCACTGGACGGGATCGGGCGGGCCCCCGCACGGCTCGACATGAAGAAGCTGGAGAACCTTTCGGGGCAGCATCTCAGCGTGATGGACGATGCGCATATCCTCGCGGCCGTGCGCGACTGGGCGGAACGGACCGGCTCGGACCGGCTCGATCCGGGCCGGCTCCTCGCCGCCATTCCGGTGGCGAAGGAAGCGAGCCGCACCCTCCCCCAACTCGTCGAGCGCGCGCGCTTCGCGCTCATCGACCGGCCCGTCGCGGTGGAAGAGAAGGCCGCGAAGGCCCTCGACGAGGCTGGCCGGGAGCTGCTGGCAGAATTGACGCCGCACCTGCAAACTGCTAGCTGGACCCGCGATGCGCTGGAGGCGGTCGTCGGGGAGATCGCGGCGGCACGGGGCCTCGGCCTCGGCAAGCTGGCGGCCCCCCTGAGGGCTGCGCTTGCAGGACGCGCCGCCTGCCCCAGCGTCTTCGACATGATGCTCGTACTCGGGCGACGAAGAGTCGATGGCGCGGCTGACGGACGTCGCGGCCCAGCCCGAAGGAACCTCCGGCGGATGATCCCGCCGGGCACGCATATCGCCTAGAGACACTCTATGCGGATCAACAGGTTGCGTCATGTCGTTCATGTCGCGCCGCTGCTGAAAGGACCGATATGGCCGACCCTCAGAAGACAGCCAGACTGACCGTCGACGGTCGGGATTTCGACCTGCCGATCCACTCCCCGACCGCCGGGCCGGACGTGCTCGACATCCGCAAGCTCTACGGGCAGGCGGGGGTCTTCACCTACGATCCGGGCTTCACCTCGACGGCGGCCTGCGACAGCGCGATCACCTTCATCGACGGCGACGAGGGCGTGTTGCTGCACCGCGGCTATCCCATAGATCAGCTGGCCGGTCAGTCGCACTACCTCGAAGTCTGCTACCTGCTGCTCTACGGCAATCTGCCGTCCCCGACCGAGCTGGAGGATTTCGTCGGTCGCGTGACCGAGCACACGATGATCCACGAGCAGATGCACAACTTCTACCGCGGCTTCCGCCGGGACGCGCACCCGATGGCGACGATGGTCGGCGTCGTCGGCGCGATGTCGGCGTTCTACCACGACAGCACCGATATCAACGACCCATGGCAGCGCGAGGTCGCGTCGATCCGGCTGATCGCCAAGATGCCGACGATCGCCGCGATGGCATACAAGTATTCCATCGGGCAGCCCTTCGTGTATCCGCAGAACAACCTCGATTACGCGTCGAACTTCCTGCACATGTGCTTCTCGGTTCCGGCCGAACAATACGCCGTCGATCCGATCCTGGCGCGGGCCATGGACCGCATCTTCACCCTGCATGCCGACCACGAGCAGAACGCCTCCACCTCCACCGTGCGGCTCGCCTCCTCTTCGGGGGCGAACCCCTTCGCCTGCATCGCGGCCGGCATCGCCTGTCTCTGGGGCCCCGCGCACGGCGGCGCGAACCAGGCCTGTCTGGAGATGCTCAAGGAGATCGGGACGGTCGACCGGATTCCCGAGTTCATCGCCCGCGCGAAGGACAAGAACGACAGCTATCGGCTGATGGGCTTCGGGCACCGGGTCTACAAGAACCACGACCCGCGTGCGACCGTGCTCAAGGAAAGCGCCGACGAGGTGCTGGAGCTGCTGGGGGTGGAGAACAACCCGATCCTGCAGGTGGCCAAGGAGCTGGAGAAGCAGGCGCTCGCGGATCCGTACTTCGCGGAGAAGAAGCTGTTCCCGAACGTGGATTTCTACTCCGGCATCATTCTGGAGGCGATGGGCTTCCCGACCTCGATGTTCACGCCGATCTTCGCGCTGTCGCGGACGGTCGGGTGGATCTCGCAATGGAAGGAGCAGCTGTCCGACCCATCGCTCAAGATCGGCCGGCCGCGGCAGCTCTACACCGGCGAGACCCTGCGGGACTACGTGCCGGTCGAGAAGCGCTGACCGCGGCCTGGATCGACGTCGCCCCGGCATCGGGGCGGCGTCGGAGCGGGACGAGCTAGCGCCGGAGACCGTCGTAATGCGCGGCCAGTCGCTGCAACGCGATCCGCAGGACGATCTTGCCGGAGCGGGCGGCCCAGCCGAGGCGTTTCTCCGTCGTCTCCATCCCCTCGAGGAAACAGCAGACGCGGAGGACGACGTCCGCCAGACCGGGCCCGAGCGCGCGCAGCGCCTGGCTGACCCGCTCTCGCGCATCCTGGGGCCCGCCGATCGGGTCGCGCGCCGACATCTGCCCCGGATCGCCGGGTGTGAGGAACCTCTCCCAGTTCTGGCCGACGCGCGGGCCCATCTGCGCGCGCTCGAAATCCTCGCGCAGCCGCTCGCCGGCTCCGACGAGGTCCATCGACAGGAATGGCTTGCCGTCCCGGTCCTTCTTGCGCGCCAATCCGCCGAGAGGCGATTCCGCGAGGTTGACACGCAGGGTCTCCCCGGAAGGCCCGACACGCTCGCCCATCTCGAGGTGCTGCGTCAGGAAGGGAGAGGCGGCCTCGGCCATGCCCCGGCTCTGCTGCTTGGCAGCCAGCGTATCGGTCAGCAACCGGCGCAGGGCGGCGCGTCCGGTCTCGGTGATCCGGTAGCGGGTGATCTGCCCCGCCTTGAAGCAGGTCACCCAGTCCTTGAGGACGAAGGCCTGCGCCACGCCCTTCGCAACCGTCGCCGTGCGGACCGGCGCATCGCCCGTATCCCGGAGCACGACGGCCTGCGGCAGGCCCTGCCCCACGGCGAGGAAGGCGTCGCCCTCGCACAGCCGGCGCAGGACGCGCCGCGCCTCCCTGTTCAGGGTGTCGTCGTCGATCAGCGTATCGCCGGAGGGCAGTGCGGACATGGGGGATGTCTCCTTCGCATCGTTGAAATTGAGGTCGGTCGTCGCGGCCCGTGCAAGCTGTTCGATCGCGTCGTCCACGAATGGGTCGTCACGCCGCAGCTCGATCTTCCTGATCTGCCGCAGCACGGTCGATGCGGCACAGCCGTTGGCCCGCGCGACATCGCGCAGCGCACGTCCGTGGACGGCGTGGGCTACGTAGGATCGTGCGGAAACGGGAACCCAGTCCGGCAAGGCCCGAGGGGTCGAATCGAGAAATGGGGAGGACATCGAAAGCTCCGGGGGTGTCTCGTGGAAAACCCGATCAGACCTGTCTCCGATTGGTTACCAAGCGGTTAATCATGAACGGGACGTCCTCATTTGTTTCCAAAGTGTAAACGAAGATCCCGCAGCGTTCGCAGCATCCGACGCAACGCAACAGGCCCCCTGAGGAGGACAGAATACCGGCAGTCGCTCCCCATCCAAGGACCTGCCGAACCATGTGCAAGATCACCGCCGAACTCTCCGGTCTCAGCCGCCCGCCGCTCCTGCTGGAGGCCGCCGTCCACGGCACGCGGCAGTACCGTCGCCGTCGCGATCTGCGCCGGATGCTGCGGGTCGCGATCCCCGCGTCGCCGCGCGCCGCGCTCGAGAAACTGCTCCCGATCGAGGCGGCGCTGGAGGGGCGGCGGCTGTCGGTGGACAAGAACTACAGCTACCCGCGACACGTGGATATCCTGGCCGCCCTCGTCGCCGAGGCCAAGGCCTTCCGAACGGTCGCCGCCTGATCCGGCGCGCTACATGAAGGCGTCGGGCATCGACGCCTTCTTCTCCGCCACATAGGCCATCAACGCGGCGCGCTTCGCCGGGTCGAGCGCCGGCTCCTCGTAGTCGGCCAGCAGCTTGTCCACACGTGCCGCAGCCAAGGCACGGGTGTCGCGCTCGCCCTCGTCCACCCATGTTTCGAAGGGCCTGTAGTCCAGCAGGTCCGACTTCCAGAACGCCGTCTTGAAGTTCGCCTGCGTATGCGCGCACCCCAGGAAGTGGCCGCCCGGGCCGACCTCGCGCAGCGCGTCCATCGCCTGCGCGTCCTCGTCGGCGGCCACGCCGGCCGCCATCTTGTGCAGGATGCCGAGCTGGTCCGCGTCCATGACGAACTTCTCGAAATCCGCGACCAGCCCGCCCTCCAGCCAGCCGCAGGCGTGGAGCATGAAGTTGACCCCCGCCAGCAGCCCGGCGTTCAGCGAATTCGCCGTCTCGTAGGCCGCCTGCGCATCGGGCAGCTTGGAGCCGTTGAAGGCACCGGCGCTGCGGAACGGGAGCCCGAGCCGCCGGGCCAGCTGACCGGCCCCGTAGGTGATCTGCGCCGCCTCCGGCGTTCCGAAGGTGGGCGCGCCGGAATTCATGTCGATGGAGGTGACGAAGGCCCCGAAGATCACCGGCGCACCCGGCCGCACCAGTTGCGCATAGGCCACGCCGGCCATCACCTCGGCGAGGACCTGCGTCAACGTGCCGACGATGGAAACGGGGGCCATCGCGCCGCCGACGATGAACGGGGAGACGATGACCGCCTGATTCGCCTTCGCGTAGACCTCCAGCGCGCCCATCATGATCGCGTCGAACGTCAGCGGGGAGTTGATGTTGATCAGGCTGACCATCGCCGTCCGCCCGTCGAGGCCCCTGCCGTCGCCCTCGTCGAAGAGGATGTCGCACATCTCTACCGAATCCTGCGCGCGGACGGCTTCCGTCACCGAGCCCATGAACGGCTTGTCGGTCAGCGTCATATGCGCCAGCAGCATGTCGTAGTGCCGCTTGTTGACCGGCACGTCGGTCGGCTCGCAGACCGTGCCGCCGGAATGGTGCAGCCATTTCGACATATGCCCGAGCTTCACGAACTTCTCGAAATCCGCCAGCGTGGCGTAGCGGCGGCCGCCCGCGTCGCGCACGAAAGGCGGGCCGTAGACCGGGGCAAGCACCAGATTGCGCCCGCCGATCTCGACGTTGCGCTCCGGGTTGCGGGCGATCTGCGTGAACGATGCAGGGGCCGTACCGCAGAGCTTTCGCGCCAATCCCTTCGGGATGTGCACCCGGTCGCCCGCGCACCTCCGCGCCCGCCGCACGCCAGAGCGCCAGCGCGGGTTCGTTCTCCGGGAAGGCGACGCCGATCTCCTCGAGCACGATCTCCGCGTTGCCCTCGATGAGGTCCAGCACCTCGCCGGACAACAGATCGTAGTCGGGAATCCTGCGCGTTATGACACCGGCCTGATCGATCCGGGTGCTGGTCCGTTCCGCCCGGCGGGCCGCGCCGCCGCCACCGCGCCGTCCGCGCGTGGGTGTGCCATCCGCCATGATCCGCTCCCGATTTCCCCGTTCCGCCACGCCTAGCGCCCCCCCTGCCCCGTCTTCGGACGGAATGCGCACCCCGTCCGGGCGAAAGCGACATCCGGGCCGCAGCTTGCTCCGTCCCCCGGCGCCGCGTATGCCGCCGGCCATGGACATGCCCGAGCACCAGCGCCTCCTCATCGTCGACTTCGGCTCCCAGGTGACGCAGCTCATCGCGCGGCGTCTGCGCGAGCTGAACGTGTATTGCGAAATCCACCCGTTCCAGCTCGTGACGCCGGCCTTCCTGGCCGATTTCACCCCGATGGCGGTGATCCTCTCGGGCGGCCCCGCCTCCGTCCCGGACGCCGGATCGCCCCGCCCGCCGGCGGAGATCTTCGAGCTCGGCGTGCCGGTCCTCGGGATCTGCTACGGCCAGCAGGTGATGATGCAGATGCTCGGGGGCGCGGTCGTGCGGGGTGAGGGCACCTCGGAGTTCGGCCGTGCCTTCGTCACGCCGTCGCAACCGCTCGACCTGCTGGAGGGCTGGTTCGACGGGCTGGAGGCGACGGGGCGCGAGCAGGTCTGGATGTCGCACGGCGATCACGTCAGCAGACTTGCCGATGGGTTCGAAGTCTACGCCACATCCCCGGGCGCGCCCTTCGCCGTCGTCGCGGACGCCGCGCGCCGCTTCTACGGCATGCAGTTCCACCCCGAGGTCCACCACACGCCCAAGGGGCCCAAGCTCTACGAGAACTTCGTCCGCCTGGCCGGGTTCACCGGCGACTGGACCATGGCCGGCTACCGCGAGCAGGCCATCGCCGCGATCCGCGCGCAGGTCGGGGATGCCAAGGTCATCTGCGGCTTGTCGGGCGGTGTCGACTCCTCCGTCGCCGCCGTCCTGCTGCACGAGGCGATCGGCGATCAGCTCACCTGCGTCTTCGTGGACCACGGATTGCTGCGGCAGGGCGAGGCGGCGGAAGTCGTGCGGATGTTCCGCGACCAGTACAACATGCCGCTGATCCATGCCGAGGAGCAGGAGCTGTTCCTGGGCGAACTCGACGGCGTGTCCGACCCCGAGACGAAGCGCAAGATCATCGGACGGCTCTTCATCGACGTGTTCCAGAAACACGCGACGGCCGTCGGCGACGCCACGTTCCTGGCGCAGGGCACGCTCTACCCGGACGTGATCGAATTGGTCAGCTTTTCCGGCGGACCGAGTGTCACGATAAAGTCGCACCACAACGTCGGCGGGCTGCCCGAGAAGATGGGGCTGAAGCTCGTGGAGCCGCTGCGCGAACTCTTCAAGGACGAGGTCCGCGCGCTCGGCCGCGAACTCGGCCTGCCGCCCAGCTTCATCGGACGTCATCCCTTCCCCGGCCCCGGCCTCGCCATCCGCTGCCCCGGCGAGATCACCCGCGAGAAGCTGGCGATCCTGCGGCGCGCGGACGCGATCTTCATCGACCAGATCCGCCGCCACGGGCTCTACGACGACATATGGCAGGCCTTCGTCGCCATCCTGCCCGTCCGCACCGTCGGCGTGATGGGCGACGGGCGCACCTACGACTTCGCCTGCGCCCTGCGCGCCGTCACCTCCGTCGACGGGATGACGGCCGACTACTATCCCTTCGCCCACGAGTTCCTGGGCGAGACGGCGACCCGGATCATCAACGAGGTGCCGGGCATCAATCGCGTGACATACGACATCACGTCCAAGCCGCCCGGCACCATCGAGTGGGAATAGCGGCGCGCTAGCGCCCCCGGAACAGACCGCCCAGAACGCCGCGCACGAGCGTCCGCCCGGCCTTCGAGCCCACGGACCGCGCGAAGGACTTGGCGAAGGCCTCCGCCACCGAATCGCCCCGACGGGACCGCTTCGCCGTCGACGTGCCGACGGTGCCGCCGGAATACCGCCGCCCCGCCTTGTGCTCCCGCACGCCCGCATCGGCACGCTCCTCCTCGGCGTGCGCATCCTCCGCCGCCTTCGCCGCACCGGCCGCCCGCCGCGTCAGGATCTCGAAGGCGCTCTCCCGGTCCACCGCCGCCTCGTACTTCCCGGCGAGGTCGCTTTTCCGCAAGATCTCCGCGCGTTCGGCACCGGTGATCGGACCCAGTTGCGAGGCCGGCGGCCGGATCAGCGTTCGCTCGGCGACGCCCGGCACGCCCTTGCGCTCCAGCAGCGACGTCACCGCTTCGCCCACGCCGACCTCGCGGATCGCGTCCTCGATGTCGAAGCGGGGGTTCTCGCGGTAGTTCTGCGCCGCCTGCCGCAGCGCCCTGCGGTCCTTGGCGGTAAAGGCGCGCAGCGCGTGCTGGATCCGGTTGCCGAGCTGCCCCAGGATATCCTCGGGCACGTCCTCGGGGTTCTGCGTCACGAAGTAGACCCCCACGCCCTTGGACCGGATCAACCGGGCCACCTGCTCCACCTTGTCGACCAGGGCCTTGGGCGCATCGTCGAAGAGCAGATGCGCCTCGTCGAAGAAGAACACGAGCTTCGGGCGGTCCGGATCGCCGACCTCCGGCAAGCGTTCGAACAGCTCCGACAGCAGCCACATCAGGAAGGTCGCGTAGAGCCGGGGGGAGCCCATCAGCCGGTCGGCCGCCAGCACGTTGACCATGCCGCGGCCGTCGGGCGCGGTCCGCATCAGGTCCGCGAGGTCCAGCGCCGGCTCCCCGAAGAGGTTCGCGCCACCCTGCGTCTCCAGCGTCAGCAGGCTCCGCTGGATCGCCCCGACGGAGGCGGTGGAAACGAGACCGTAGCGCGAGGAGAGCAGCTTGCGGTTCTCCGCGACCCAGACGAGCAGCGCCTGCAGGTCCTTGAGGTCCAGCAGCGCCAGCCCATCCTCGTCCGCCACTCGGAAGGCGACGTTCAGCACGCCCTCCTGCGCATCGGTCAGGTCCAGCAGCCGCGACAGCAGAAGCGGCCCCATCTCCGAGATCGTCGTGCGCACCGGATGCCCCGCCTCGCCCCAGAGGTCCCAGAACGTCACCGGCGCGGCGGCATAGGTCAGGTCCAGTCCGATGGTCGCGGCGCGCTCCGTGAAGGCTCCGTGCAGCTTGTGGTCCGGCGAACCGGGCCGCGCCAACCCCGCGAGGTCGCCCTTCACGTCCGACAGGAACACCGGCACGCCGGCGTCCGAGAACCCCTGCGCCAGGATCTGCAACGTCACCGTCTTGCCGGTGCCGGTCGCCCCGGCGATGAGCCCGTGGCGGTTCGCGTAGTCGAGCCGCAGACCCTGCGCCGTGCGCGTACCCCGCCCCGCCGCCGCCCACGAAGATCGTCGCCGCTCCACCGTCCAACGGTCCCGTCATCGCGTTCATCCTCCGTTAACCTGATGCCGCCATAACAGTGGTCGGGCGGGTCGCACAGTCGCGGCTCGCTCGACCCCCGACGACTGGCCGCGCGACCCTCCCTCCGCGCGGCCATCCTCGCCGGGCCGACGCCTTTCCGTTCCCTCCCACGCAAATACATTGACCGATCGCGCATCCGCGCCTAGCGTGCGCCTCAAGTCGGCCCGGTCCGGCAGGGAGAGAGAAACGAGGGAAAGGGTCTCCGCGGAGGCCCTTTTTCTTTTGCCTCCTCGGAAGGCTCCCGTGCCCGGGCATCGGCGCCGCATCCCCTCCGATCCCCCTGCACCTCCATTCGAGCGCATGCTAGAACGTCGCCATATCACCGATAAGGAGTTTGTCCGTGACACGATCCGAAATGCGTCTCCTCCCGGCCGCCGCGACGCTGCTGTCGCTCGTCCTCTCGATCCCCGCCGCCGCCCAGGACGCAGCGACCGGGACTGCCCGCACAGGTCCCGGCGGAAACCGCCCCCGCCACGGCACCCGGCGGCGAACTCTCGACGGGGGCGGAGGTGCGAGCGCAGGGCGAACGCCGAGCCGCAGATCTACGTGCGCGAGGAGCATGGCGACTGGGAGGTCCGCTGCCTGGAGGCACCCGAGGGGCAGACCGACCCCTGCCAGCTCTATCAGCGGCTCTCCGACCAGCAGGGCAACCCGACGGCCGACGTCAACTTCTTCGACCTTCCCGACGGCGGCGAGATCGTCGCGGGTGCCACGGTCCTGACGCCGCTGCAGTCGCTGCTCACCGCGCAGGTCACCATGACGATCGACGGCGGCGAGCCGCGCCGCTACCCCTACAGCTTTTGCGACGCGTCCGGCTGCTACAGCCGCATGGGGTTCAGCGCCGAGGACGTCGCCGCCTTCAAGCGCGGCGCGACGGCGGAGCTGATCGTCGTGCCGGCCCTGGCCCCCGACCAGCGCGCGGAACTCACGATGTCGCTCTCGGGCTTCACCGCCGGGCTCGCCGCGGTCGAGGTGACGGCCGCCGAGTGAACCCCCGCGGGGCGGCCTCCCGAGGCCGCCCCGTCCATTCACACGGCCCGCAGCGCCAGCACAGCGTTCTGCCCGCCGAAGGCGAAGGCGTTCGACAGGCACGCCGTGACCCGCGCCTGGCGCGCTTCGTTCGGCACCACGTCGAGCGGGCACTCCGGGTCGCGCGCCTGCCAGTTCGCCGTCGGCGCGATCACCCCGTCGCGCAGCGCCATCAGGCACGCCAGCAGTTCGATCGCCCCCGTCGCCCCGATGCAGTGCCCGTGCATCGACTTGGTCGAACTGATCGCCAGCCGCTCCGCCTGCGCCCCGAACACCCGGGCGACGGCCGCGCATTCTATCCGATCGTTGGCGGCGGTCCCCGTGCCGTGGGCATTGACGTAGCCGACGTCGGTCGGGTCCAGGCCCGCCTGCCGCAGGGCCCCCGCCATCGCCCGCTCCGCCCCGTCCTGCGACGGCATGACGATGTCGGCCGCGTCCGAGGTCATGGCAACGCCCGCCACCTCCGCGAGGATCTCGGCCCCCCGCGCCGTCGCGTGGTCGAACGCCTCCAGCACGAAGACGGCCGCGCCCTCCCCCTGCACCATGCCCGACCGCGTGGCGCAGAACGGCCGGCAGGTATCGCGCGACATGACGCGCAGCCCTTCCCACGCCTTGACCCCGCCGAAGCAGAGCATCGCCTCCGCCCCGCCCGTCAGCATGACGTCGGCAAGCCCCGACCGGATCATCTGGAACGCCTGCCCGATGGCATGGTTGCTGCTGGCGCAGGCGGTCGAGACGGTGAAGGACGGGCCGCGCAGCCCATGCGCGATGCTGATCTGCGCCGTCGCGGCGCTGTTCATCAGACGCGGCACGACGAAGGGGTGCACCCGGTCCCGCCCGTCCTCGTAGACCGCCCGGTAACTGTCGTCCTGCGTCTGCTGCCCGCCGCCCGAGGTGCCCAGCACGACCCCCGCCCGCTCCGCCAGATCCCCGTCGAACGTCAGCCCTGCCTGCGCCACGGCCTGCGCCGCCGAGATCAGCGCGAACTGCGTGTAGCGGTCGAAGAGCGTAAGCTGCTGCCGGGAGAACAGCGCCGTCTCGTCGTAGCCCGTCACCTGCGCGCCGATCCGGATCGCGAGCCTGTCCACATCCCGGACGGCGAGCGGTCCGATCGCCGAACGACCCTCCCGCATCGCCTCGAGCGTGGTGGAGACGTCGTGCCCGAGCGCGTTGATCGTGCCCGCCCCGGTGACGACGACCCGCCGCGTCACGGGTGCTGCTCGGCCACCAGCCGTTCGACCGCCGCGACGATGGCGCCCACCGTCGAATAGTCGAAACCGGCGGCATCGGGCGTGTTCGCGTTGAAGGGCACCTGGATGTCGAACGCCTCCTCGATGGCGAAGATCGCCTCGACGAGCGCCATGGAATCGACGCCGAGGTCAGCCGGAACGGAGGCGTCGGTCACGTCCGCCACGTCGATCATCGCCTGTTCGGCCACGATGGCGTGGATGCGCGTCCGCACGTCACCCGTCACCGTCGCCTCCCCGTTCGCGCACGATCCCGCGCAACTCCGCCAGGCTCTCGAGCGCCCGCGGCAGCCGGCGCAGGGCGCGGTACATCGCCATGTTCGTCTCCATCTTCACCGCCGGGCTGCCCAGGATGACCTCGCCGTCCCGCACCCGCGTGAAGATCTTGCTCGCCCCGCCCGCCACCACGTCGTTCCCGATGGTGACGTTGTCGGTGACGCCGCATTGCCCGCCCAGCACGACCCGGTCGCCGAGGGTCGATCCGCCGGCCAGACCGACCTGACCGCAGATCAGGCAATCCTCCCCGATGCGGTTGTTGTGGCCGACGTGCACGAGGTTGTCGATCTTGGTGCCCCGTCCGATGGTCGTATCGGCGATGGTGCCCCGGTCGATGGCCGCATTCGCCCCGATCTCCACGTCGTCGCCGATCGTGACGGAGCCCAGCGAATGGATCCGCGTCCAGGATTGCACCGTCGGGGTGCCCTGGTCGCCCAGCGTCCGGCGGACCCGCTCGACTCCGGATTCCTCCGGCGTCACGAAGCTGAAACCGTCCCCGCCGATCACCGCGCCCGGCTGCGCGACGAACCGGTCACCGATGGTCACCCCGTCGCCGATCCGCACGCCCGCGTGGATCAACGCGTCGGCACCCAACGTCACGCCGTCGCCGATGGAGACATGCGCCCCGATCCGCGCGCCGGCGGCGATGCGCACGTTCGCGCCGATGCAGACATAGGGATCGATGCGCGCCCCGTCTCCGATCTCGCTCCCTTCGCCCAGGATGACGGTGGGATGGATCCCGGCGTGGAACGCGGGGCCCGGATCCAGCGCCCGTGTGATCTGCGCCATCGCCAGCCGCGCCCGGGGCACCGTGATCGCACCCAGCAGGCCCATCGCGCGCCAATCGGCACCCTCCCAGAGAATGGCGACCCGGGCCTGTCCGGAGGCGAGCGCATCGGCGTAGGCGGGCGACATGGCCAGAGCCAGATCGTCCGGTCCGGCCGCGGAAGGTTCCGCCGCGCGCGACAGCCGGATCGAGCCGTCTCCCTCGACGGGGCGGCCCAGGGCTTCGGCGATCTGATCCAAGGTGAACATGACGACCCCATCGGGCGGCGGCCACCCTTGCGTCGCCGTCTAGCTGCGCGAGGCGTCCAGTTCCACCCCGGCGGCCGCGAGCCCGTCCAATACCTTGGCATCGCGTCCGTAGGGATCGCGGCGATAGTTGACCCGCCCCGTTGCCGTCACCCAGGCCGACCAGTAGACGATATGCACGCCGATCGGTTCGTCCAGGTTCACCCGCGTTTCCCGGCCGGTGCGCAGATGGCCGTCGAACAGGGCCTCCGGATCGTCGGACTGCGGCGCGAGCAGGTGATAGGCCAGCTCCAGCGGCTCCGCCACGCGCACGCAACCGTGGCTGAAGGTGCGCAGGTCGGACGCGAACAGGCTGCGGCTCGGTGTGTCGTGCAGGTAGATGTTGTACTTGTTCGGGAACATGAACTTCACACGCCCCAGCGCGTTGCGGGGCCCCGGAGCCTGCTTGAGGCTGAACGGAAAGTTGCTCGCGGTGTAGCGGCTGAAGTCGATCCGGCCCGGGTCCACCCGCCCGTTGCGGGAATAGACCTCCAGATGCCGCGCACCTCCGCGTTTCAGTGCCGGCAGGTACTCGTTCACGGAGATCGACCGCGGCACGTGCCAATACGGGTTGATGACCAGATGCGTCATCGTGTCGCTGAACTCCGGCGTCCGGCGGTCGGGCGTGTCCGCGCCCACGACCACCACCGTGTCGAAGGTCACCTTGCCGTCGTCGTAGACGTAGGCGTGCTGTTCGGCGAGGTTCACGAGGATGTGGCGCGGCTCGAGGGGCCGGTTCATCCATCGCTGCCGCTCCAGTCCGATGACGATCTGGCCCATCCGGTCCTCGAGCGGAACGTTCACGGCGGCCAGCGTCGCCGGCCCCGCCTCCCCGTCGGGCGTCAGCCCATGGTCGATCTGGAAGGCGCGCACCGCCGCCTCCATCTGCGCGTCATAGGTCGGGACGGATGTCGGACGCAGGTATCCCATCCGGATCAATCTGTTGCGCAGCGCCACCACGGCCGGCGTATCGGCCCCTGCGCTCAGCGTATCGCCCGAAACCGTTCCGCCCCAGCCCCCGGCGCGCTGCATCTCCTGCAGCCGCAGCCGCTCGCGCAGCAGCCGTGTGTAGTGCGGCGACGCCGGCGCAAGGGCCGCCACGACCGCATGGGGATCGCCGTCCGCGAAATCGCCGAGCAATGCGCGCCGGTCCAGCGCCGGCACCTGCAGCACGATGGTCGGGTCCACCGTGCCGGGCTCGAGCACGCCCCGGCCCACGTCCTGCGCGTATCGCAGGAAGCGCCGGGTCATCGAGACTTCGAGCGCGCCAAGTGCCTCCGGGGTCACTGCGGCCGCGAACTCGGCGCGAATCGCTTCCGGATCGTAACGCCCCGCCGGCAGGCCATGGATCTGCGCCCGTTCCAGCGCGGCCACGAACGCCGCCCGTCGCTCGGCCGCCCGGTCTCCCATCCAGATGGTGCCGAAATTCCGGTCCCGATAGAAGGCGGCGATCGCCTCGTCCCCCGCCGCGGCCTGCGCGATGGCCTGCTGGAACGGCGTCACGAGCGGAGCGGACAGGGCCGGAGCCGCGAAGGTGACCAGCGCGCAGAGCCACAGCGAGAAGAGGCGATCGATCATGCGGAAACCCGTCCGGAAATTTGTCCGGGAGACGCTACGCGAGTTCGGCCCGGTGTCGATTCACAAATTGCAAAGGATTGAGTCTTATGCAGGGCAGCAAGATGTCGGGAACGGTTCCTTTCGGTGGTAGCGATGCGCGAAAACCCGCCCGTCCCGATGAAGGTCAGGAATCTGTATGCAAGGCGGTCGGGATCGTGGCACGAAGGGGCGTCACATGGGGATGAGACACCTGAGACCGCGCAGACGGTCCAACTCGAACTGGGGCAGAACGTGAGAAATCAGACGAAGAGCATGTCGCTGACGCGGCGTGGCATCCTTGGTGCATTCGCGGCCACCGCCGTCGCCGCCGCACCGACCTACGCCAAGGCAGCAGGCTTCCTGCGCGGCGGCGGGGACATCCGGACGATCAAGATGCACAACGCCCGCACCGGCGAGAGCATGGAGACGGTCTACTGGATCGAGGGCGACTACGTCCGCGAGGCCCTGGCGGAGGTGAACTTCTTCTTCCGCGACTGGCGGCGCAACGAGACGAAACCCATCGACAACCGCACCGTGGACATCATCGCCGCGACGCATCGGCTCGTGGATGCGCGCGAGCCGTTCCTGCTGCTCTCCGGCTACCGCTCCCCGGCGACGAACGCGATGTTGCGCAGCCGGTCGAGCGGCGTGGCGAAGTACTCGCTCCACCTCGAAGGCCGCGCAGCCGACCTGCGCCTCTCCTCCCGCTCCGTCAGCCAGGTTTCCCGCGCGGCGGCGAGCTGCGGGGCCGGCGGCGTGGGCAAGTATTCCGGTTCCAACTTCGTCCACGTCGACTGCGGAGATGTGCGCAGCTGGGGTCGTTGACCCCTCCGGACCACGGCGGAGCCTTCGGGCCCCGCCTCTAGAGGGTGCGCGGGAACACGAAGCATCGCTCCCGGCGGATCGACAGCCACAGGACGGTCCCCGGCTTCGGCAGGAAGACGGCGGGGATCGTGGCCGACACCTGGCTTCTGCCATCGTCCATCAGGAACTCCACGAGGCTTTCCTTGCCCATGAAGCGCGCGCGCAGGACCGTCCCGCGCGCGGGCGTGCCCTCCAGCGGCGTCGGGTTCGGTCCCTTTCCGCCCCGGTCGAAGTCCAGCCGAACGTGCTGCGGCCGGAAGACGATGTCCACGGTCGTGCCATCCGCGACGCCCGGGGCGAGGAACTGGCCGAAGGGCGTCCGCGTCAGCGCGCCCTGCACGACGCTCGACAGTGTGTTGATATCGCTGAAGAACGCCGCTGCCGCACGATCCTTCGGCGCATTGTAGATGTTGTAGGGCGCGGCACGCTGCACGATCCGCCCGTGACGCATCAGTGCGATCTCGTCCCCCATCCGCATGGCCTCGTCCGGTTCGTGGGTGACGAGCAGGACGGCCGTACCCTCCTGCTTGAGCACGGCCAGCGTCGTGTCGCGGATCTCGTCGCGCAGCCGGTTGTCGAGTCCGGAGAACGGCTCGTCCATCAGCATGATCCGGGGGCGGGGCGCCAGCGCCCGTGCCAGCGCGACACGCTGCTGCTCACCCCCCGACAGCTCGTGGGGATGCTTGCCCCCGTATCCCCCGAGATCCACACGTTCGAGCAGCTCCGTCACCCGTGCCCCCGCATCCGCACCGCGCCGCAGACCGAAGGCGATGTTGCGGGCGACCGTGAGATGCGGGAACAGCGCGAAATCCTGGAACATCAGACCGATCCCGCGCCGTTCCGCCGGCACGTGGCGGGTGGCGTCCGAGACCACGGCACCGTCGAGCGTCACGACCCCCGCGTCCTGCCGGTCGACCCCCGCGATGATGCGCAGCGTCGTCGACTTGCCGCAGCCGGACGGGCCCAGCAGGCAGGTGACCTGCCCGGCCTCCACCGAAAGCGAGATGTCGTCGACCACGGCACGCCCGCCCAGATGCCGGACGAGCCCTTCGGCCTGCAGAAGCGGTGCCATCGAACCCCTAGTCTTTCGGTCGGGTTCCGGTAACAGCCCCACCCCGAAGGGTAAAGCGCCTCAGAGGACCTCGCCCGTGACCTTCTCCTGCCGGGCATAGACGTAGATGAGCAGGCTCAGGGCGGCCACCAACCCGAGCACGAGCCATGTCGTCCCGGTGTCCTGCGTCAGCGTCAGCAACGTCGGCTCCGCGAAGGCCACGGCCCAGACGATCAGGATCAGCAGCGTGAGAAACGCGAAGAACAGCATCCAGACCGAGGGCTTCAGATGCGCCAGCAGGCACAGCGCCCCGACGAGCGCCAGCGTCGCATGCGCCCCCCAGACGCCGTGGACCCAATTGGGCAGCGTCGTCAGCCATTCGATCTGCGCGGGCGGATAGGCATCGAGCCAGCCGACGCGCAGCCCGTAGGAGATCAGCACGTATTCGATCATGCCGATGACGCCGTAGGCCAGTGCGATCAGCCCCATGACGTAGAAGTGCAGACGCTGCATAAGATCCCCGCGCGTGTTTGTCGCCGCGCAGTTAGCATGTTCGGCGGCGGCCACAAACCGAATCGCGCGACGCAATGGTACCCGTGGCCGGACTCGAACCGGCAAGCCTTGCGGCGGCGGATTTTGAATCCGCTGCGTCTACCGATTCCGCCACACGGGCCCGTCTGCATCCGGCAGTAGAGCGGGAATATCCCCCGCCCCCCGCCCCGTCAACGTCAGAGCCGATCCGCCGAGAAGGTGTCGCATCGCTCCAGCGCGCCGCTGTCGAACCCCGTCCGGAACCACCGCGCCCGCTGTTCCGAGGTTCCGTGCGTGAACGTGTGCGGCGCCGGCACGCGGCCCGCGTCGATCTGCAGCCGGTCGTCGCCGATCTGGCGCGCGGCGTTCACCGCCTCCTCGATGTCGCCCCGCTCCAGCGATCCGAACCGCGCCTGCGCCTCCCGCGCCCAGATTCCCGCATAGCAATCCGCCTGCAACTCGATGCGCACGGAGACGGCGTTCGAACGCACCTCGTCCGACTGCGCGCGGATCCGGTTGGCCTGCCCCAGGATGCCCAGTTCGTTCTGCACGTGATGCGCGACCTCGTGCGCCACGACGTAGGCCGCCGCGAAGTCGCCCCCCGCCCCGAGCCGCCGCTCCATCGTGGTGAAGAACGCCGTGTCCAGATACGCCCTACGGTCCGCCGGGCAGTAGAACGGCCCCGTCGCCCCCGACGCCCCGCCGCAGGGGCTCGACGTGACGGTCGAGAAGAGGACCAGTTCCGGCGCGCGGTATGCCTGCCCCACCTGCGTGCGGAAAACCTCCGACCAGACCTCCTCGGTGTCCGCCAGCACGACGGAGACGAACTCCGCCTCCCGCTCCTCGTCTGCCGAGATGCTGCGCGTTTGCTGCACCGGC
Organism: uncultured Alphaproteobacteria bacterium; assembly: GCA_963757495.1. GTDB lineage: Bacteria > Pseudomonadota > Alphaproteobacteria > Rhodobacterales > Rhodobacteraceae > Jannaschia. Next base: position 683,904 of record CAVWRZ010000002.1, on the reverse strand, counting down.
GCGCCGCCCCCGCCCGACAGAAGCGGCGTCACGTCGATGCCGAAGAACCAGCCCACCGCCAGTACCACCAGCAGCCCCCCGATGCCGAGCCCGCCGGCCCCGGCCGCGCGCCGGCCGCCGCTGCGGCCCCGCCGGTCCACGATGTTGCGGCTGCCCCGCCGTCCCCGCCACTTCATCCGCAATCTCCCCAGATCATCCGATCCAATGCCTTGACCCTCCCCCGGTTCCGTGGGACCGGCGAACCATGATCCGCTCCCTCTACGACTGGACGCTGTCCTGGGCCGCACATCCCCGCGCGCTCTGGGTGCTGGCCTTCGTCAGCTTCGTGGAAAGCTCCGTTTTCCCGATCCCGCCGGACATACTGCTGATTCCGATGATCCTCGCCGCCCCGTCGCGCGCCTGGCTTATCGCCGGCGTCTGCACGGTGGCAAGCGTGGCGGGCGGCTTGGGGGGCTACGCCATCGGTGCCTTCGCCTTCGAGAGCCTGGGCCAGCCGGTCCTGATGGCGCTGGGCAAGGCCGACAGCTTCGGCGGGTTCCAGGACCGCTACAACGAATGGGGAGCCTGGGCCGTCCTGATCGCCGGGATAACGCCCTTCCCCTACAAGGTCGTCACGATCCTGTCGGGGGCGACGCAGCTCTCGCTGCCGGTCTTCGTCGTCGCCAGCGTCATCGCGCGCGGCCTGCGGTTCTTCCTCGTCGCGGCGCTGCTGTGGAAGTTCGGCCCGCCGGTGCGGGACTTCATCGAGCGCCGCCTCGGCCTGATGTTCACCCTCTTCGTCGCCACGCTCCTCGGGGCCTTCGTCCTGCTCCGCTACATATGATCCGCGCTTCCTTCCGCTCCCTCGTCGCCGTCGCCACCGTCGGCCACGCCGGGCTGCTCGGCGGGGCCTACCTGTTCCAGTTCGCCGGCTACGCCCCCTGCGCGATGTGCCTGTGGCAACGATGGCCGCACATGGCGGCGATCGCGCTCGGGCTCGGTGGCGCTCGCCGGGCGTGATGCCGCGCGCGACGGCGGCGCTGGCCGGCGTGGCGGCCCTGACGACCGCCGGCATCGGCGCGTTCCATGCGGGCGTGGAGCAGGGCTGGTGGCCGGGGCCGAGCAGCTGTTCCGGCGACGGTGGGGGACTATCCTCCATGTCGGGCGCGGACCTGCTGTCGATGGACGTCGCCGACACCATCGTCATGTGCGACGACATCGCCTGGCAGTTCGGCCTGACGATGGCGGGCTGGAACGCCGTGCTGTCGCTGGCACTCGCGATCCTCTGGCTGGTCGCTGCCCGGATCCCGGGGGCCGATCCGCCGTTGAGGCCACATCCGGGGGATGCTATGGCCTTGGACGACAACATCTAGTCCCGACCCGAGGCGCAGAATCGCATGACCGACGAGCCGCAGAGCCCCGAAGACGAACGCCCCCGCCGGCCGGTGATGGCCCATGACGGCCCGCAGGTGAGCATCATCGACGAGATGCACACCTCGTTCCTCGACTACGCCATGTCGGTCATCATCTCCCGCGCGATCCCCGACCTGCGCGACGGGCTGAAGCCCGTGCACCGCCGGATCCTCTACGCGATGCACGAGACGGGGAACACGCACGACAAACCCTACCGCAAGTCCGCCCGCCCGGTCGGCGACGTGATGGGCAAGTATCACCCGCACGGCGATTCCGCGATCTACGAGGCGCTGGTGCGGATGGCGCAGGATTTCTCCATGTCGCTCCCCCTGCTCGACGGACAGGGCAACTTCGGCTCGATGGACGGCGACAACGCCGCCGCCATGCGCTACACCGAAGTCCGCATGGACAAGCCCGCCGCGTTCCTTCTGTCGGACATCGACAAGGACACGGTCGACATGATGCCGAACTACGACGGCAAGGACACCGAGCCGTCGGTCCTGCCGGCGCGGTTCCCGAACATGCTGGTCAACGGCGCGGGCGGCATCGCGGTCGGCATGGCGACCAACATCCCGCCCCACAACCTGGGCGAGGTCATCGACGCCTGCCTCGCGCTGATCGAGAACCCGGACCTCACCTCCGAGGAGCTGATCGAACACGTCCCCGGCCCCGACTTCCCGACCGGCGCGATCATCCTCGGCCGATCCGGCATCCGGAAGGCGTATCTCGAAGGTCGCGGCTCCGTCGTGATGCGCGCGCGGACCCGGATCGAGGAGATCCGCAAGGACCGCTACGCCATCGTCCTCGACGAGATCCCCTATCAGGTGAACAAGGCCACGATGATCGAGAAGATCGCCGAGGCCGCCAAGGACAAGCGGATCGAGGGCATCGCCCACGTCCAGGACGAGAGCGACCGCATCGGCGTGCGCGTCGTGGTGGAACTCAAGCGCGACGCCACCGCCGAGGTCGTCCTGAACCAGCTGTTCCGCTTCACGCCGATGCAGACAGAGCTTCGCCTGCAACATGCTGGCGCTCAACGGCGGCCGCCCCGAGCAGCTGACCCTGCGCGCGTTCCTCACCTCGTTCCTGACGTTCCGCGAGGAGGTGATCGCCCGGCGCACCGCGTTCGAGCTGCGCAAGGCGCGCGAGCGCAGCCACGTCCTCTGCGGCCTGGCCGTCGCCGTCAGCAACGTGGACGAGGTGGTCCGCACCATCCGCGCCTCCGCCGATGCCGGCGGAGGCGCGCGACAAGCTGATGGAACGCCGCTGGCCGGCGGAGGAGATCGCGCCCTTCATCCGGCTGATCGACGACCCGAGCCACACGATGAACGACGACGGCACCTACAACCTCTCGGAGGCGCAGGCCCGCGCGATCCTGGAGCTGCGGCTGCAACGGCTGACGCAGATCGGCGTGAAGGAGGTCACCGACGAGCTGGAGGAGCTGGCCGGCAAGATCAAGGAATACCTCGAGATCCTCGGCTCCCGCGCCCGCATCCTCGAGATCATCTCCGAACGAGCTGCATCGAGGTCCGCGACCTCTTCGCCGTCCCCCGCCGCACCGAGATCACCGAATGGTCCGGCGACATGGAGGACGAGGACCTGATCGAGCGCGAGGACATGGTCGTCACGATCACCTCCTCGGGCTACGCCAAGCGCACGCCGCTGGCCGAGTTCCGCAGCCAGAAGCGCGGCGGCAAGGGCAGCGCCGGCATGGCCACCAAGGAGGAGGACGTCGTCACGACGCTCTTCGTCGCCAACACCCACACGCCGCTGCTGTTCTTCACGACCGACGGGATGGTCTACAAGATCAAGACCTGGCGGCTGCCGCAGGGCGGGCGCACGGCCAAGGGCAAGGCCCTCGTCAACCTGCTGCCGATCACCACCGGCACCGGCATCGCCGCCATCATGCCCGTGGACCGCGACGAGGAGGACTGGGACGAGTTGCAGGTCGTGTTCTGCACCGACCACGGCACGGTGCGCCGCAACAAGCTGTCGGATTTCGCCAACGTCATGCGCAACGGCAAGATCGCCATGAAGTTCGAGGGCGAGACCGAGGGCTGGCACCTCATCAACGCCCGCATCGCGAGCCACGACGACGACGTGATGCTCGTCACCCGGTCGGGCCGCGCCATCCGCTTTCCGGCGACCGACGTGCGCGTCTTCAACTCCCGCGCATCCGTCGGCGTGCGCGGCATCCGGCTCGGCACCGACGACGCGGTCGTCTCCATGGCCGTGATCCGGCACTTCGACGCCACGTCGGACGAACGCGCCGCCTACCTCAAGATGCGCCGCGCGATGGCCGGCCTCGCCGACGACGCGGAGATGGAGGAGGGCGACGAGGGCGATGCCAACGCCGCCCTGCCGCAGGAACGCTACGCCGCGATGTCCGCCGCCGAGGACCTGATCCTCACCATCACCGAGGGCGGTGCCGGCAAGCTGTCGTCCTCGCACGACTACCCGGTGCGCGGCCGCGGCGGCATGGGCGTCGGCGCGCAGGACAAGGCGGCCCGCGGCGGCCCGATCGCCGCGGCCTTCCCGGTGGAGATGGACGACCAGATCATGCTCGCCACCTCCACCGGCCAGTCGATCCGCTGCCCCGTCGACGGCATCTCCTTCCGCTCGCGCAGCGCGGGCGGCGTGCGTGTGTTCGACACCAAGAGAGGGGAGCGCGTCGTCTCCGTCGCGCGCGTCGCCGACCGCGGTGCGGCCGAGGAGATCGACGGGAGCGTGCCGGAATAGGCATTGTCCGCAGGTCGGAAACAGCCCGGTGCCGACCGACCATACCGGCCAGACTCCTGTCTGTCGCGCTGGCGAATCCGTCGCGGATGCATTGACAAATGATGTGTCGGTATGAGTTCTGGATCGGCGACGTCCGGTGCGGAGACATCCATGGCCCTCGACAACTGGGACGACCTGCGGTTCCTGCTCGCCATGACGCGGCACGGCACCATGTCCGCCGCGGCCCGCTTCCTCGATACCAACGTGGCCACCGTCTCCCGCCGGCTGGACCGGCTGAGCCGCGACCTTTCCACCGCCCTCTTCGAGAAGCGCGGCCCGGTCTACGTGGCGACCCCCGCCGCGCGCCGGCTCGCGCGGATCGCCGAAGATCTGGATCATGAGCTGCGCCGTGCGGTCCCGGAGCTGACGGCGCAGGACGGGGCCGTCAGCGTCCCGATCGAGCTTGCCGCGCCGCCGGCCGTGCACCGGCACTTCGTCCTGCCCCGCACCGTCGATTTCGCCGTCGCCCTGCCGCAGGTCATGCTGACGCTCACCGACAAGGTCTTCGCCCAGGGGCTGGGCGAGGCGGACATCCAGGTGCGCATCGGCCGGCCCGAAGGCGGTCGGCTGATGGCCCGCAAGTTCTGCGACTTCTCGCTGCGGATCTATCACGGGCGCGACCGGCCGCTCGACGCGGAGTGGATCGGGCTCGGCCAGCACCATCCGGACGCGGACCTGCTGCGAAAGATCCACCCCGGTGCGAACCCGCGGCCGCGCTACCGCGTCGACGAGATGCCGATGGCGCTCGACATGGTGCGCCAGACCGGCCTGCCCTGCCTCATCCCCGACTTCATGGTCCGCCCGGAGCACGACCTCGTCCTGGCGGACCTGCCGGAGAACGAGCGGCCGGGCGAGCTCTGGATCACCTACCACGAGACGCGCCACGGCGACCGGACGTTGCGCGCCGTGGTGGACTGGTTCTGCGCCACGCAGATGCGGGAAACCCCGGACATGCTCCGCGCCTGACGCCTTTCCCTCGCCCCCGGCCGGCGGTATGTGAAGGTCATGACTGAAAGACTCCACATCGTCGGCGGCGGCATGGCCGGGTCCGAAGCGGCCTGGCAGGCGGCGAACGCCGGCGTGCCCGTCGTCATCCACGAGATGCGCCCCACCGTCGCCACCTTCGCCCACCGCACCGGCTCGCTGGCTGAGATGGTCTGCTCGAACTCCTTCCGCTCCGACGACGACGAGCAGAACGCAGTCGGCCTGCTGCACTGGGAGATGCGCGCCGCCGGCGGGCTCATCATGGAGATGGCGGACGCGCACCGCCTGCCCGCCGGCGGGGCCCTCGCCGTCGACCGCGACCCCTTCGCCGAAGCCGTCACCGCCCGCCTGCGCGCCCATCCGCTGATCGAGATCGTGGACGAGGAGGTCACCGCCCTGCCCGACACCGGGCACTGGATCGTCGCCACCGGCCCGCTCACCGGCTCCCGCCTGGCGCAGTCCATCGCGGCCGAGGCGGGGCAGGACGCGCTCGCATTCTTCGACGCCATCGCCCCCATCGTGCACTACGACAGCATCGACATGGACACCGCCTGGATGCAGTCGCGCTACGACAAGGGCGAGACCGAGGCGGAGCGGACGGCCTACATCAACTGCCCGATGGACCGCGAGCAGTACGAAGCCTTCATCGACGCGATGCTCGCCGCCGAGAAGGCCGAGTTCAAGCCGGGCGAGACGGCGGGCTACTTCGACGGCTGCCTGCCCATCGAGGTCATGGCAGAACGCGGACGCGAGACGCTGCGCTTCGGTCCGATGAAGCCCGTCGGCCTCACCAATCCTCACAACCCGACCGAGAAGGCCTACGCCGTGGTGCAACTGCGCCGCGACAACGCGCTGGGCACGCTCTACAACATCGTCGGCTTCCAGACCAAGATGAAGTACGGCGCGCAGAAGTCTGTTTTCTCCATGATTCCCGGCCTGGAGAATGCCCGCTTCGCCCGGCTCGGCGGCATCCACCGCAACACCTTCATCAATTCGCCGACGCTTCTGGATGCGCAGATGCGCCTGAAGTCCAAGCCCCACATCCGCTTCGCCGGGCAGATCACCGGCGTCGAAGGCTACGTCGAGAGCGCCGCCATGGGCCTGCTCGCCGGGCGCATGGCCGCCGCCGAGATGCTGGGCCACGGCCTCGCCCCCGTGCCGCAGACCACGGCGATGGGCGCGCTCGTCACCCACATCACCGGCGGGGCGGACGCCAAGACGTTCCAGCCGATGAACGTGAACTTCGGCCTCTTCCCGCCCGTCGTGGCGAAGGGCGGGCGCAAGGGCCGGCAGGTGCGCTACAAGATGTATACCGACCGCGCCAAGGCCGCCTGGCACGGTTGGCTGGGGGTCCGCGCCGCCGCCGAATGATCACCCGTTTCGCGCCGTCGCCCACCGGCCCGCTGCACCTCGGCCACGCCTGGGCGGCGATCGTGGCGAGCGACCTCGGCGACATGCTGCTGCGGATCGAGGACATCGACCGCAGCCGCGCCCGGCCGGAGTGGGAGGCGGCGATCTACCGCGACCTGCGCTGGCTGGGCCTCGACTGGCCGGAGCCGGTGATGCGGCAGTCCGACCGGATGGACGCCCACGCCGAAGCCCTCGACCGGCTCTGGGCGCAGGGCCTCCTCTACCCCTGCACCTGCAACCGCCGCGACATCCTCGCCGCCGCCTCCGCCCCGCAGGAAGGCGCGCCGCTGCTCGGACCCGACGGCGTGGTCTATCCGGGCACCTGCCGGGGCGCGTCCCGCACCGGACCACGCCCCGACGGCCTCGCCCTCCGGCTCGATGCGAATGCCGTGGAGACCCTGACCTGGACGGAGGCGGGCACCCCGCGCTCCATGACCGACGATACCTTCCGCGCCACCATCGGAGACGTCGTCGTCGCCCGCCGCGACATGGGCACCTCCTACCACCTCGCCGTCACCGTCGACGACGCGGCGCAGGGCATCGACCTCGTGACCCGCGGCGAGGATCTTGCCGAGGCCACCCCGATCCACGTCGCACTGCAACGCCTCCTCGGCCTGCCGACCCCAGCCTACCACCACCACGACCTCATCCGCGACGAGACCGGCAAGCGGCTGGCGAAGCGCGACGACGCGCGCGTCCATCGCCAGCTACCGGGAGGCCGGGTGGGCGGCGGAGGCGCTGATCGCCCGGCTCCGCGCGAGCCGCATCGCCCCGTGAGGGTACGACCGACGTATGAGCCACATCATACCTGTTGCCATACCTTCATTCCAACGGCTGCGCCGTCTCCACCAGCCGCGCGAAGAAGCTGGCTCCCAGCGGCGCGATCGCGTCGTTGAAGTCGTATCCCGCATGATGCAGCACAGGCCCCGGACCGGCGCCGAGGAACAGATACGCTCCCGGCCGGACGTTCAGCATGTAGCTGAAATCCTCCGCTCCCATCTCCTTGCGCGCATCCGCCGTGACCTTGTCCGCTCCCACCACGTCCGCCGCCACTTTCGCCGCGAAACCAGCGCGTTCCGCATCGTTCACCGTCGCCGGATAGCCGCGTTCGTAGCGACAGGTCGCCTCCACGTCGTAGCTCGCCGCCTGCCCGGCCACGATCTGCTTGAGCCGTCGTTCCACCATGTCCTGCACCGCCGGATCGAAGGTGCGGACGGTGCCCTCGATATACGCCGTGCCCGGGATGATGTTGTCCGCCGTGCCCGTGTGGATCTGCGTCACCGACACCACCAGCTCGTCGAGCGCATAATGGTTGCGGCTCACGATCGTCTGAATGGCCTGACCGATTCCGAGCGCCGCCACCACCGGATCCTTCGTGTCGTGCGGCATCGCCCCGTGTCCGCCCTGCCCGGTGATGTCGATGTGGAACGTGTCGACGGCGGCCATGATCGGCCCCGGCGCGGTGAAGAACTCGCCTTCCGCGAAGTTCGGCGCATTGTGGATGCCGTAGACCTCGCCGATGTCGAACCGGTCCATGATGCCCTCCTTCACCATCACGTCCGCCCCGCCGCCGCCCTCCTCCGCCGGCTGGAAGATCAGTGCGACGCGACCATTGAAGTTGCGCGTCTCGGCGAGGTATTTCGCCGCTCCGAGCAGCATCGCGGTATGCCCATCGTGCCCGCAGGCGTGCATCAGGCCCGGCGTCTCGCTCGCGTGTTCCACGCCCGTCGCCTCCGGGATCGGCAGCGCGTCCATGTCGGCGCGCAGTCCGATCGTCGGCCCCGCTCCGCGCCCCTCGACGATGGCCACGATGCCCGACGTGGCGATCCCCTCGTGGATCTCCACGATGCCGAAGTCGCGCAGCTTGCCCGCCACGAACCGGGAGGTCTTCGGCAGATCGAACTGCAGCTCCGGGTTGCGGTGCAGCCAGCGGCGCCACTCGCGCATCTCCGGCTCCATCGCGGCGATCGAATTGAGGACGGGCATGGGCTGTCCTTTCGGGCTGTCTCGGGGCAGGAGACACCCGACGAAAGGGAGACGCAATGGACGACATCTGCACCACCCCCGGCGGCGGGTTGCCCCGCCTGCTGGCCATCATGGAGCGGCTGCGCGACCCGAAGACGGGCTGCCCCTGGGACATCGAGCAGAGCTTCGCCTCCATCGCGCCCTACACCATCGAGGAGGCCTATGAGGTCGCCGATGCAATCGACCGTGGGGCCTGGGACGAGCTGGAGGGGGAGCTGGGCGATCTGCTGCTGCAGGTGGTCTATCATGCCCGGATGGGGGCGGAGGACGGGCGGTTCGACTTCCATTCCATCGCGGAGCGCGTCGCGCAGAAGATGGTCGATCGCCACCCTCACGTCTGGGGCGATGACACCCGTGACAAACCCGCCGCGCAGCAGGTCGCGGACTGGGAGACCGCGAAGGCGCGGGAGCGGCAGGGCCGGACGCTGGACGGGGTGGCGCTTGGATTGCCGGCGCTTATGCGCGCGGTGAAGCTGCAGAACCGCGCCGCCCGGGTGGGGTTCGATTGGCCGCAGACGGTGCAGGTGCTCGACAAGCTGCGGGAGGAGGCGGCGGAGCTGGTGGAGGCGAAGGAGCGGCTCACGCAGGCGGAGGTCGCGGAGGAGATGGGCGACCTGCTGTTCGTCGTCGGCCAACCTCGCGCGGCATCTCGACGTCGACCCCGAAGCCGCCCTGCGCGCCGCCAACGCCAAGTTCATGCGCCGGTTCGAGGCCATCGAGGATGCGCTGGAGGCGGACGGCCGCACGCCCGGCGCAGTCCGATCTGGACGGAGATGGACGCGCTCTGGGACGCGGCGAAGGCGCGCGAGAAGGGCGACCGTAACCGCCGCGTCTGGACATCCCGCGTCCAGCGGCCTTCAAGGGGCCATGGCCCAGAAGATCATCATCGACACCGATCCGGGGCAGGACGACGCCGTCGCGATCCTGCTCGCCCTCGCCTCCCCGGAGCTGGAGGTGCTCGGCCTCACCGCCGTCGCCGGCAACGTGCCGCTGGAGCTGACGGCGAAGAACGCGCGCGTCGTCTGCGAACTGGCCGGGCGGCCCGACATCTCCGTCTTCGCCGGATGCGACCGACCGCTCGCGCGCGACCTCGTCACGGCGGAACACGTCCACGGCAAGACGGGACTGGACGGACCGCAAATGGCCGAGCCGCGGATGCCGCTGCAGGAGCAGCACGCGGTCGACTTCATCGTCGAGACCCTGCGCCGCGAGCCCCCCGGCACCGTCACGCTCTGCCCTCTCGGGCCGCTGACCAACATCGCCACCGCCTTCCGCCGCGCCCCCGACATCGCGGAGCGCGTGGCGCGGATCGTGCTGATGGGCGGGGCCTATTTCGAGGTCGGCAACATCACGCCGGCGGCCGAGTTCAACATCTACGTCGACCCCGAGGCCGCGCGCGAGGTCTTCGCCGCCGGTGCCCCGATCACCGTCCTGCCGCTGGACGTCACGCACAAGGCGCTGACCACGGCGGCGCGCGTGCAGGCGTTCCGTGACCTGGGAGCGGAGGTCGGCACGATGGTCGCCGCCTGGACCGACTTCTTCGAGCGGTTCGACAAGGAGAAATACGGCAGCGCCGGCGCGCCGCTGCACGACCCCTGCGTCATCGCCTGGCTGCTGCGCCCCGACCTCTTCACCGGGCGCGAGATCAACGTGGAGATCGAGGTCGACAGCCCCCTCACCCGCGGCATGACCGTCGCCGACTGGTGGCGCGTCACGGACCGCGCGCCGAACGCGCTCTTCCTCGGCGACGTGGATGCGGAGGGGTTCTTCGCGCTTCTGACGGAACGGCTCGCGCGCTACTGACCGGCGGGGCCAGCCCCGCACCCCGGGATATTTCGGGAAAGAGGAATGGACATGTTCGCATTCGACAACAGCTATGCCCGCCTGCCCGACCGGTTCCATACCCGGCTGGTGCCGACGCCGGTCCGCGCGCCCGGCTGGGTGGCGTTGAACGAGGGGCTCGCGCGCGATCTCGGGCTCGACGCGGAGGCCCTGCGCGCGAACCTCGACGTCTTCGCCGGAAACGCTGTGCCGGACGGGGCTGAGCCGCTGGCCCAGCTCTATGCCGGGCACCAGTTCGGCGGTTTCTCCCCCCAGCTGGGCGACGGGCGCGCGGTGTTGCTCGGAGAGCATGTCGTCGGCGAACGGCGGGTGGACGTGCAGCTGAAGGGCTCCGGTCCCACGCCCTATTCCCGGATGGGCGACGGGCGGTCGGCGCTGGGCCCGGTGCTGCGGGAATACATCGTGTCCGAGGCGATGCACGCGCTGGGCGTGCCCACGACGCGCGCCCTGGCCGCCGTCACGACAGGGGAGACCGTGCTGCGGCAGGAGGGGCCGCGGGCGGGCGGCATCCTCACGCGGGTCGCATCGAGCCATATCCGGGTCGGCACATTCCAGGTCTTCGCCAGCCGGGAGGACGTCGACGGGCTGCGCACGCTCCTCGACCATGCCATCGCCCGCCACGCGCCGCATGCGGACGGCCCGATGGACCTGCTGCGCCACGTCATGGAGCGTCAGGCGGTTCTGATCGCGCGCTGGATGGGGCTCGGGTTCGTCCACGGCGTGATGAACACCGACAACATGACCATCTCCGGTGAAACCATCGACTACGGCCCCTGTGCGTATCTGGAGGCCTACCACCCCGGCACGGTGTTCAGTTCCATCGACACGACGGGCCGCTACGCCTGGGACAACCAGCCCGATATCGCGCTCTGGAACCTCGCGCAGCTCGCCACCGCGCTGCTTCCGCTGATGGGGGAGCGGGAAGCGGCGGTGGCGGAGGCGACCGGGGTGCTGGAGGGCTTTCGCGACCTCTACGCCACCGCCTGGACGCGCGTGATGGCCGCCAAGATCGGCGTGGACGACATGCCGCTCGCCATGGAACTCCTCGACATCATGGCGGAAGGCTCCGGCGATTTCACCAACACGTTCCGCGCCCTGACCGATGCGCCCGACACCGCCCGCGACCAGGTGACGAACCGCGACAGGTTCGACGGGTGGACCGCCCGGTGGCGGGCGCGAACCCCGGACCGGGCGGCGATGGCGCGGGCGAACCCCGTCGTCATTCCCCGCAACCACCGCGTGGAGGCGGCCATCGCAGCCGGATACGAGGGCGACTTCGCGCCGTTCCACGCGCTCAACGCGGTGCTCGCGGACCCCTACGCGACGACGGAGGCCAACGCTCCCTATCGCACGCCCGCCGCCGCGCACGAGCGGGTGACGCAGACGTTCTGCGGGACGTGATTGCCCCCATCCCGGCCCGTGGGTAGGAACGGGCATGACGATGACGATCCTCGAACGCTGCGAGGCCCACGGGCTGCGCATGACCGGGCCGCGGCGCACCATCGCGCAGGTGCTGGAGGAGGCGGGGGATCATCCGGACGTCGAGACGATCCACCTGCGGGCCAGCGCGCGGGACGCCAGCATCTCGGTCGCCACGGTCTATCGAACCGTCAAGCTCTTCGAGGAATCGGGGCTGCTGGAGCGGCGCGAATTCGGCGACGGGCGGTCGCGTTACGAGGATGCGGAGCGCGAGCACCACGACCACCTGATCGACCTGCAGACGGGCGAGGTCATCGAGTTCGTCGATGCGGAGATCGAGGCCCTGCAGGATCGGATCGCGCGACGGCTGGGATACGATCTCAAGGGCCACCGTCTCGAACTCTTCGCGACGCGCAGGAAGTGAACGTAGCGTGACCGACACGCTGCGCGGGGCCGGGCTGATGGTCGCCGCGATGGCCTGCTTCACGGTGGAGGACGCGCTGATCAAGGCACTGTCCGGGGCCATCCCGCCCGCGCAGATCGTCTGGATGCTGGGCCTCGGCGGCTCGACTGCCTTCGCGCTCTGGCTGCAGGTCAGCGGGCGGGGGGCCTGGTCGCCCGTCTACCTGCGCCGCCACGTGATCCTGCGCTCGGGATGCGAGGTCTGCGGCACGCTCTGCTTCGTCTCCGCCCTCGCGCTCATCCCCCTGGCGCTCGCATCCGCCGTGATCCAGGCCACGCCGCTCGTCGTCGCCATGGGGGCCGCCGTCTTCCTCGGCGCGCGGGTCGGGTGGCGACGCTGGCTGGCCATCGGCGCGGGCTTCGCCGGCGTGCTCGTCATCATCCGCCCCGGGGCCGCCTCCTTCGATCCGGCAGTGCTGCTCGCGGTCGGCGGGATGCTCGGGCTCGCCGCGCGCGATCTGACGACCCGCCGGATGCCGGGGGAGGTTTCCGGCCCGCGCCTGTCGTTCCACGCCTTCGCCGCCCTCGTCCCGGCGGGCCTGCTCCTGCAGGCGCTCCTCGGCACCCCCGTCGTGATGCCGGACGCGGCGCAGTTCGGCGTCCTCGCCCTCTGCGTCGTGATCGGCATGGGGGCCTATCTCACCATCGTCGCGGCGACCCGGCTGGGCGACATCAGCGTCGTCTCCTCGTTCCGCTATTCGCGGATGCTCTTCGCCCTCGTCATCGCCGGCCTCTTCTTCGGTGAGCGTCCGGACGTCTGGACCATCGTCGGCGTCACCATCGTCATCGCCAGCGGCGTCTTCACCCTGGTCCGCGAGGCGCGCCTGCGCGACGCTTCCCAAACCTGAGCGGGCGCGCTAGATCGGCCGCGATACAATGCCCGCCCCCGGAGGCCCCATGTTCACCATCACCGACATCCACGCCCGCGAGATCCTCGACAGCCGGGGCAACCCCACGGTCGAGGTCGACGTCTTCCTCGAGGACGGGACGATGGGCCGGGCCGCGGTGCCGTCGGGCGCATCGACGGGAGCCTACGAGGCGGTGGAGATGCGCGACGGCGACGCGGCGCGCTACAAGGGCAAGGGCGTGCTCAAGGCCTGCGAGGCGGTCAACGGGGAGATCGCGGACGCCATCACCGGCTTCGACGCGACGGAGCAGGAAGCCATCGACGCCGCGATGATCGAACTGGACGGCACGGACAACAAGGGCCGGCTGGGCGCGAACGCGATCCTCGGCGTCTCGCTCGCCGTGGCGCATGCCGCCGCCGACGCCAGCACCCTGCCGCTCTTCCGCTACGTCGGCGGCACCTCCGCCCGCGTCCTGCCGGTGCCGATGATGAACATCATCAACGGCGGCGAACACGCCGACAACCCGATCGACATCCAGGAATTCATGATCATGCCGGTCTCCGCCACCTCCATCGCCGACGCGGTGCGGATGGGGTCGGAGGTCTTCCACACGCTCAAGGGCGAGCTGTCCGCCGCCGGGCTCTCCACGGGCCTGGGCGACGAGGGGGGCTTCGCGCCCGAACTGCCCTCCACCCGGGAGGCGCTCGATTTCATCCTCAAGTCCATCGAGAAGGCGGGCTACGCGCCGGGCGAGGACATCATGCTGGCGCTCGATTGCGCCGCGACCGAATACTACCGCGACGGGAAGTACGTCCTGTCGGGCGAGGGCAAGTCGCTGACGTCGGAGGAGAACGTCGCCTATCTCGCCGACCTCGTCCGCGACTACCCGATCCTGTCGATCGAGGACGGCATGTCGGAGGACGACTGGGAGGGCTGGGCCGCGCTGACGCAGGCGCTGGGCGACAAGGTGCAGATCGTGGGCGACGACCTCTTCGTGACGAACCCCGCGCGTCTGGCCGAGGGCATCGAGAAGAAGGCGGCGAACTCGCTGCTCGTGAAGGTCAACCAGATCGGCACCCTGTCGGAGACGCTGGAGGCGGTATCGCTGGCCCATCGCAACCGCATGACCTGCGTGATGTCGCACCGCTCCGGCGAGACGGAGGACGCGACCATCGCCGACCTCGCCGTCGCCACCAACTGCGGGCAGATCAAGACAGGCTCGCTCGCCCGCTCCGACCGGCTGGCCAAGTACAACCAGCTGATCCGGATCGAGGAGATGCTGGGGGAGACCGCGGTCTATGCCGGCCGGAGCATCCTGCGCGCGTGACGGCCGACGAGGTCATCGCCCGGCTCGACCTCGCGCCGCACCCGGAGGGCGGGTTCTACCGTCAGACGTTCGACTCGGATGCCGCCCCCGGCACGCGGCCCGCGGCACGGCGATCCTGTTCCTGCTGCGCGACGGCGGCGGCAGCCACTGGCACCGGGTCGACGCGGACGAGCTCTGGTTCTGGCACGCCGGCGCGCCGCTCGTCCTGTCCGTCTCGGAGACGGATGCGGGCCCGGCCGTCGACCATCTCCTCGGACCGGACATGCACGCCCATTCGTTCCAGGGGCATGTCCCGAAGGACCACTGGCAGGCCGCGCGCACCACCGGCGGTTGGACTCTCGTCAGCTGCACCGTCAGTCCCGGCTTCCGCTTCGACGGGTTCACCCTTGCCGCCGCCGGACTTCGACATCCCCCGCCTATGAAGAACGGTTGGTAACCCCATGGATTTCCTGCAGGTCACATCGCTTCTGATCGTCCTCGCCGGCGGCTTCGGCGCGATCAACCATCTGTTCCTGAAGCTGCCGTCGGCCATCGGCATCCTGATCGTGGCCCTCGCCGCCAGCGTCGGCATCATGGCGCTCGACGTCGCCGCGCCCCATCTCGGCGTCGCGGCCTCGGTCCGGGCCGTGGTGCTCGAGATCGAGTTCTCCGACGCGCTCCTCGAGGGTATGCTGGGGCTCCTGCTCTTCGCCGGCGCGCTGCATGTGAAGGTGGCCGACCTCAAACGCGAATGGCTGCTCGTCCTTCTGATGGCGACTGTCGGGATCGGGCTCTCGACGGTGATCGCCGGCGTCGGGTTCAGCTGGATCACCGGGGCCCCGCTGCTGATCGCGCTGGTCTTCGGCGCTCTGATCTCGCCCACCGATCCGGTCGCCGTGCTCGGCGTGCTGCGCGCGGCCGACCTGCCCAAGACGCTGGAGACCAAGATCGCCGGCGAATCGCTCTTCAACGACGGGGTCGGCTACGTCGTCTTCCTCGTCCTCGTCGGCATCGCCTTCCCGTCGGGCGAGGCGCATGGATCGGGCTTCTCGGGTGCCGCCACGCTCTTCGTGCAGGAGGCGTTCGGCGGCGCGGCGCTCGGCGGTCTGCTCGGCTGGCTCGCCTTTCGGGTGATGCGCCGCATCGACGATCCGCCGCTGGAGGTCCTCATCACGCTGGCGCTGGCCTTCGGCGGCTACCAGCTCGCCGTCTGGCTCCACGTCTCCGCGCCGATCATGGCGGTGGTCGCGGGTCTGCTCATCGGCGACGTCGGCAGCAGATACGGCATGTCCGCCGACACCCGCGCCCATGTCGACACCTTCTGGACGCTGGTGGACGAGATCCTGAACGCGGTGCTCTTCCTGCTCATCGGGGTGGAGGTCTTCGCCGTGGCCTTCGAGGCGAGCTACGTCGTCGCGGGCATCGCGGCCATCGGTCTGCATCTGATCGCGCGCTTCGCCGCCGTCGTCGTCCCGGTCACGCTTTTGAAGCCCTTCGGCCCTAGCTTCGAGTCCGGGATCACCCGCATCATGACATGGGGCGGGCTCAAGGGGGGCATCTCCGTCGCTCTCGTGCTCGCGCTGCCGGACAACGAGTGGAAGCCGCTGATGCTGACCTGCACCTACTTCGTGGTCCTGTTCTCGATCATCGTGCAGGGCCTGACGGTCGCGCGGCTGGCATCGCGGCTGGGCGGTGAAGCGCAGATGCTGTAGGCTGTCGGGATCGTGTATTCGGGAGGCATTCGGCGATGCGAGACATCGAAATCATCCTGTGTGACAGCCTGCCGTCGAAGTCCGACCTGAACGCCATTCTCGTGCAATATTACGACCTCGTCGTAAAACGGATGCGGCAGATTGGTATAACGATGGATCCTGCTGCGCCGGAAAGCGCGCTGGCGGAATTCTGGGCGCACGCGGATGACTATTTGCCGCCAAAGGGTTGCCTGGTGATCGCGCGGGACGAGGTCGGGCGGATCGTCGGATGTGGGATGCTCAAACGTCTGAGTGAAGAAACAGGTGAGCTCAAACGCGTGTTCGTCACGGATGGGGTCCGTGGCACCGGCACGGGACGCAGGCTGATCGAAGCGCGAGAGGCAGCGGCGCGGCATATGGGCTTCAAACGCCTCGTTGCGGACACGCTGACCCCGAATGTCGAGATGCGCAGCCTCTATCCCAAGCTCGGCTTCGTGGAGGTCATGGACCCGATCGAGACGACGACCTTCCGGGATCAGCCGATGCTGCGGCCCCATCTGCATTACTTCGTGAAGAACATCGGCTGATCCGAAAGCCGACCGTCAAGCCTCCAATTCGGCGTCCCAATAGAGGAAATCCATCCAGCTGTCGTGCAGGTGGTTGGGTGGGAACTTTCTGCCGAGGTTCATCAGCTGCGCCGACTCGGGCTGGCGCGGTGTCTTGCGCAGATGAAAGCCGACCTGTTTGAGCGACTTCGACCCCTTTCGCAGGTTGCAGCGCCCGCAGGCGGCGACCACGTTCTCCCAGCTCGTCACGCCACCGCGCGCTCGGGTACCACGTGGTCGAACGTCAGATCCCCCCTGGAGCCGCAGTACTGGCAGGCGAACTCGTCGCGCAGGAACAGGTTGAACCGGGTGAAGGCCACCTTGCGCTGCGGGGCCACGTAGTCCTTGAGCACCACGACCGAGGGGATGCGGATCGTGGTGGTGGGCGAGCGGACGACCTCCTCGTACTCGGACACGATGGTCACGCGGTCTAGGAACGCGGCCTTCACCGCATCCTGCCAGGGCCAGAGCGAGAGTGGATAATAGGACAGCGGGCGGTAATCGGCGTTCAGCACCAGCGCCGGAAAGTGCCGCAAGCCCGCCGGATCACGGGTGAACTCGGTCCGAAAATCGGGACCCGATCCCGTGGACGCCCCCTGCATCAAGGCGGACATGTCTCGCCCTCCGATCCCTCGGGGCGGCGCGGCCGGTCGTCCGGGCGCGCGGCCCCCGTCGGGGCGACTATATCTGGGGATGGAAGGGTGGCAAGCGTCAAGATCGGGGGGGATCCGGCTGCGTCACTCCATCCCGAGGACGTCGCGCATGAAGGCCAGCGCCACCTGCAACCCGTCGGGCGCGATGCCGTGGCCCGTGCCCTTCATCACATGGGCGAAGACGCGCTCGAACCCCGCGGCCTCCAGCGCCTCGACGGCGAGCGGCAGCGACTGGATCGGCACCACCTCGTCCGCGTCGCCATGCACCAGCAGGACCGGCGGGTGCGACGTCGCCTCCTCCGCCAGATCCTCGGGCTTCAGCAGCCGGCCGGAGAAGCCGACGATCCCGGCCGAGCGCCTCCGTCCGCCGGGGCCCGACATGCAGCGCCATCATCGTGCCCTGGCTGAACCCGAAGAGCACGGTCTGCGCCGGTACCACCCCCTCGTCGGCCATGACCTTCGCCAGCCAGACGTTCAGCTCGTCGACGGCGCGGTCCATGCCCGCCATCGCATCCTCCTCCGACGAGCCGTCGATCCAGGGGATCGGGAACCACTGGAACCCGCCGGGCATCCCGGCGCTGGCCTCCGGGCGCGTCGGGGGCGAGGAAGGCGGTGCCCGGCATGTGCTCGGCCAGCGGATCGGCCAGCCCGATCAGATCGGCGGCATTGGCCCCGTAGCCATGCAGGAAGATCACCAGCCGCTCGGGCGCATCCGGCCCGCGGCGTTCGTGGCGCAACGTCATCGGATGCCCTCCCTCGACTTGACCTGGGCGTAGTAGGCCCAGAGCAGCCGCGCCGCAACCGCGCGCCAGGGCGTCCAGGCTTCGGCGATCGCGCGCATCTCCTTCTCCCTGGGGCGTTCGGGCAGGTCGAGCAGCATCCGCGCCCCCTCCTGCAACGCGAGATCGTTGGGCGCGAAGACGTCCGCGTGGCCCAAGCGAGAACATCGCGTAGATCTCCGCCGTCCACCGCCCGATGCCGGGCACCTGCGTCAGCGTGGCGACCACCTCGTCCGTGGGGGCGGAGCGCAGCGCGTCGAAGTCGATCCCCGCCGCCGCCAGCGCGCGGATGTACCTCGCCTTCTGTCGCGACAGCCCGCAGGCGCGCATCTCCTCGTCCGACGCGGTCAGCACCACCGCCGGGTCGTGCAACCCCGCCGCCTCGCACCGCCCGAGGATCGCGGTGGCGGAGGCGACGGAGACCTGCTGGCCGACGATGGCTCCCATCAGCGCGCCGAACCCGTCCGCCCGGCGGCGCAGCGGCAGCGGGCCGATCCGGTCCAGCGCATCCGCGAACCGCCCGTCCTGCACCGCGAGCCAGGCCGCCCCCTCGGCGACGTCAGCCTCGGTCTCGATGATCCGCCAGTTGCCGGGCGTGGGTGCGGACGAAGGCGATGGCACGGTCGATGTCATGGGTCTCCTCCCCGCCGACGGGCGGGGGCCGGTCGATCATGCAGACCTCTATCCCGAGGGACCGCGCGGCGTCGAGCTTGGCCCGCGCCCCACCGGAGTCCTTCGTCACCAGATGGGTGATGCCGAGCCGTCCGAACAACGCCCTCTCGTCGGCTTCGGCGAACGGCGGCCGCCCCAGGATCCACTGCACGCCGTCCCGGTCGGGTGCCGGGTCGATGCGCCGGCAGAAGAGCTGGCATCCGCGGTCGAGGAACGGCTCCAGCGATCCGGGGCCGGTCGACAGGAAGATACGCGCCCCGCGCGGAAGGGCTTCCGCCACCGCCATCGCATCCGGATGGCGCGTCCAACCGCGTTCGCAGGGCCACCCCGGTCGCGTCAGCCGCAGATACGGCAGACCCATCCCCGCGCAGAGCCGCACCGCCCGTCCCGTGATGCGGGCCGCGAACGGATGCGTCGCGTCGAGCACGGCCGATATGCCTGTCAGCGCCGCACGAAACCCGGCCTCGCCACCGAACCCGCCCCGCCGGACCGGCACGCCGAGCTCCGCGGGCACCTGCGTCGCACCCGCCAGCGAGGCCAGCACGTCGCGCCTGCCGACCGCCGCGCAGACCCGCCGCGCCTCCGCCGTCCCGGCCAGGATCAGCACCCTACCGGGCATGCGCCAGCACCACGCCCGCCCGGTCGATGACCACCACGTCGACCTGCGCGTCGATCATCTCCACCACCCGCGCCCGCGCGCGGTCCGCCACGATCCCCGCCAGATCCGGCACCTGCCTCACCGCCTCGAGCGCCGTGTTGCACTCCGTCAGATCCTGCCCCGTCCACTCCGACAGCGCTATAAAGTCCACCTGCGACCGCCCGGAGTGCAGGTCCATCGCGCCGCCGGCCAGCTTCGACAGCTTGCCGATCCCGCCGCCCACCGTCACCTGCCCGACAGGATGCCGCCGCAGGTACTTCAGCATCCCGCCCGCGAAATCGCCCATGTCCAGCATCGCGTGATCCGGCAGCCCGTGCAGGGCCTGCACCACCCGCTCGCTCGTCGCCCCGGTGCAGCCCGCAACATGGGTCAACCCGGAAGCGCGCGCGACGTCGATGCCACGATGGATCGACGCGATCCAGGCCGCGCAGGAGAAGGGCCGCACGATCCCCGTCGTCCCCAGGATCGACAGCCCGCCCTCGATCCCGAGCCGCGGGTTCCAGGTCTTCGCCGCCAGCGCCGCGCCGCCGACCACCGAGACCGTGATCTCCACGTCCGGCGCGCGCCCGAACTCGGCGGCCAGCTCGCCCACCACCTCGTCCATCATCGCGCGCGGCACCGGGTTGATCGCCGGCTCCCCGACCGCGATGGGCAGGCCCGGCTTCGTCACCCGGCCCACGCCCGCGCCGGCGCGGAACACCACGCCCCCGGACGACGGCGCGACGACCACCCGCACCTCCGCCCCGTGGGTCACGTCCGGATCGTCGCCCGCGTCCTTGATCACCCCCGCCTCCGCAGGTCCGATGCGCAGGATGTCGAACGTGGGCGTCTCGCCCATGGGCAGCGTGATCGTCACGCGATCCGGCACCGTGCCGCCCCACATCCCCGTCAGCGCCGCCTTGCAGGCCGCGGTGGCGCAGGCTCCGGTCGTCCAGCCGCGGCGCAGTTCGGGGGGATCGGTCATGCCCGACGATGCCATGACCTCCGCGCAGCGCCAATGGCCGCGCCGCACCTTTCCGCCGCCGCCCGCCCGCGCCATAAGAGGTCATGACCGACCGGCTCCCCTCCCATGACTGGCCCGACCTGCTGCCCGGCTGGGTCTGGCTGTGCGGGGCCGGGCCGGGCGACCCGGGGCTGCTGACGCTGCATGCGCTCAACGCCCTGCGGCAGGCCGACGTCATCGTCTACGACGCGCTGGTCTCCGAGGCGATCCTGGACTGGGGCCCGCAGGCGGAGCGCATCTACGCCGGCAAGCGCGGCGGCAAGCCGAGTCACGTGCAGCGCGACATCTCGCTGCGGCTCGTCGACCTCGCGCGCGCCGGCCGCCGCGTCCTGCGGCTCAAGGGCGGCGATCCCTTCGTCTTCGGGCGCGGCGGGGAGGAGGCGCAGACGCTGGTGCAGCACGGCGTGCCCATCCGCATCGTGCCGGGCATCACCGCGGGCATCGCCGGCCTCGCCTACGCCGGCATCCCCGTCACGCACCGCGACGTGAACCAATCCGTCACCTTCGTCACCGGCCACGACCGCGACGGCAACGCGCCCACCGCGCTCGACTGGGCCGGGATCGCGCGCGGCAGCCAGGTCATCGTGATCTACATGGGGATGAAGCACATCGGCGAGATCGCGGCCAGGCTCATCGCCGCCGGCCGCACGCCCATCCGAGCCCGTCGCCGTCACCACCACCGCGACGATGGTCGGGCAGCGCACGATCGAGACCACGCTCGCCCGCGCCGAGGCCGACATCGCCGCCGCCGCGGCTGGAGCCGCCGGCGATCATCTGCATCGGCATGGCCGTCGCCCTGCGTCAGGCGCTCGACTGGCAGGCGCAGGCCGCCGGTCACCCGCCGCGCAACCTCGACCCCCTCGACCTGCGCCGCCCCGCCGAAGCGGGCTGACATGCCCGGCCTGATCCTCGCCGCGCCGTCCTCGGGCAGCGGCAAGACGACGATCACCCTCGGCCTGCTCCGCGCCCTCCGGGACCGGGGCCTCGTCGTCCGGGGCGCGAAATCCGGGCCCGACTACATCGATCCCCGCTTCCACGCCGCCGCATCCGGCGCGGAGTGCACGAACCTCGACGCATGGGCGATGTCGCCCGCAATGATCGCCGGGCTCGCCGCCACGCCGGACCTGCTGCTGATCGAGGGCGCGATGGGCCTCTTCGACGGTGCGCCGCCCGACGGGCGCGGCGCAGTCGCCGATCTCGCCCGGCTGCTCCGCCTCCCCGTCGTCCTCGTCGTCGACGCCGCGCGGATGGCGCAGTCCATCGCCCCCCTCGTCGCCGGCTTCGCCGCGCACGACCCGGACGTCCAGGTCGCCGCCGTCATCCTGAACCGGGTGGGCTCGCCGCGCCACGAGGCCATGCTGCGCGCCGCCTGCCCGCTTCCGGTCCTGGGCTGCATTCCCCGCGATCCCGTTCTCGTCACGCCCTCGCGCCATCTGGGGCTGGTGCAGGCCGTCGAGCATCCCGCCCTCGAGCCCTTCCTCTCCCACGCGGCCAGGATCATGGCCGACCGCATCGACATCGACGCCCTCGTCCGGCTCGCCGCCCCGCTGCCGGATGCCCCGCGCCTGCACATCGCGCCTCCCGCGCAGCGCATCGCCCTCGCCCGCGACGCCGCTTTCGCCTTCGCCTACCCGCACCTGCTCGACGCATGGCACGACGCCGGCGCGGAGATCCTCCCCTTCTCCCCTCTCGCCGACGCGCCCGCCCCCGCCGCCGACCTCGTTCTCCTCCCCGGCGGCTACCCGGAGCTCCACGCCGGCCGGCTGGCCGGCAACGCCCGCTTTCTCGCCTCGCTCCGGAACCGCCCCGTGCACGGCGAATGCGGCGGCTACATGGTCATGGGCGACGGGCTGGTCGATGCGGACGGCACCCGTCACGCTATGGCGGGTCTCCTGCGCCTCGAAACCACATTCGCGGACCGCAGGCTCCACCTCGGCTACCGCACCCTCGCCGCCCGCGCGGGGCCCTTCCCCGGCCGGTGGGCGGCGCATGAGTTCCACTACGCCACCACCCTGCGCGCCGACGGTCCGCCGCTCTTCGACGCAGCGGATGCGGAAGGCACGGCGCTCGCCCCCATGGGCCTGCGGGAGGGCCCGGCGACCGGCTCCTTCGCGCATCTGATCGCGCCGCTGCAACCTCCGACCGTGCCGATACGATCCCCCGCTGGCGGCCCCGGCGGCCCGGGCGTAGGGTCGACCCCATGACCACCGCAGACACCTCCCTCCCCGACGACACGCGTGCCCGGCGCAACGTCCTCGTGCTCGTCACCGCGCAGGCGCTGCTGGGCTCTCAGCTGCCCATCGCCTTCACCGTCGCCGGGCTCATCGGCCTGACGCTCGCGCCCACGCCGCTGCTCGCCACCCTCCCGATCAGTCTCATCGTCTTCGGCTCGATGACCACCGCCGCCTGGATCTCGCCGCTGATGCAGCGCCGCGGCCGCAGGCTCGGCTTCATGCTGGGGGCCGTCGCCGGGGCCGCCGGGGCGGCGCTCTCGATGCTCGCCCTCACGACGGGGCAGTTCTGGCTCTTCCTCCTCGGGGCTTACTTCACCGGCGTATTCATGTCCTCCGCCGGCTTCTACCGCTTCGCCGCCTCCGACACCGCGTCCGACACCTTCCGCCCCAAGGCCATCGGCTACGTCATGGGCGGCGGGCTCGTCTCCGCCTTCGTCGCGCGCACCATCGTCACCTCCACCGAGACGTCGACGGTCATCCCCTTCATGGGCACCTACGCCGCGATCCTCGTGCTCAACGCCGTCGGCATCTGGCTCTTCCTGCTCCTCGACATCCCGCGCCCCGCCCCGCCCACCGCCGACTCCCCCCATGGCCGCAGCCGGGCAGAGCTGCTGCGCGACCCGGCGATCCTCGTCTCCATCGTCTGCGCGATGGTGGCCTATTCGCTGATGAACCTCGTCATGACCTCCACGCCGCTGGCCGTCGTCGGCTGCGGGTTCGGCGTGTCGGATGCCTCCAACATCGTGATGTTCCACGTCATCGCGATGTACGGGCCGAGCTTCTTCACCGGCCACCTCATCGCCCGCATCGGCACCACGCGGACCATCGGCACCGGCCTCGTCCTGCTGGCCGGGGCGGGGGTGATGGCGCTGTCGGGCGTCACGCTCGTCAACTTCTACCTCGCGCTGATCCTGCTCGGCGTCGGGTGGAACTTCGGCTTCATCGGGGCCACCACCATGCTGACCGCGCATCATGCCCCGCACGAGCGCGGGACGGTGCAGGGGCTCAACGACACGCTGGTGTTCGGTCTGGTCACGATCGGCTCGCTGTCGTCCGGCGGGCTGATGGGCTCCGCGCCCACGGCCGTGGCGGGATGGACGGCGGTGAACGTCTCGATGGTCCCCTTCCTGCTGCTGGCCGGGGCCGCGCTGCTCTGGTTCCGCGTCGCGCGCAGACCTGCGGACTGACGACCGGCCAGGGCGCGTTAACCGCGCTGCGAAGACGCAGTGTTTCCGACGTTTGCGTTGCGCGATGCCCGCCCGTCGTCCAGGGCACGGGGGTCGTTACAATTTTCCCGATTGAAGGTTTTTCCCCATGCGCAAGCACATCCTCACCACCGCCCTCGCCGCGCTCGTCGCCTCCGCCACGATGGCCTCGGCCGCCACGCTCTCCCTCGTCGGAGACCTGCAGGTGCAGGAGGTCAAGAAGAACGACATCAAGAACCTGCCGGTCACGATCAACGGGACGCAGCTCCAGTTCATCTCCGGCGACAGGAAGACCGTCTCGAACGGTCTCTCGCTGAGCGGTCCGGCCCGCGTGACCTACACCTACCTCGGGTTCGAGGCGGGCAACACGAACTACGCGCTGACGATGGGCACCGGCGCGGTCTCCTTCGCCAACAAGGGCACCGGAACCTCCAGCGTCGGTGACGCGACCACCATCTTCCAGGCGGGCGGCCTGCTGAACTTCGCCTTCGGCACCTCCGCACCAGCAAGCAGCGTCAGCCTGTTCAAGAACGCCGGAACCGCCGATCCGGCAAGCGCGAACTACGCCGTCGGCTACCGTCGCCTGTCGGACACGAGCTTCCTCGCCTTCTTCGACGACATCGCAGGCGGCGACCGTGACTTCGACGATCTCGCCGTCCGCATCGACGTCGCCGCCGTGCCGCTGCCGGCCGGGGGCCTGCTGCTGGTCGGTGGTCTGGCCGGACTGGCCGCGTTCAAGCGCCGTCGCAAGGCCGCCTGAACCGTCGGTCCGAAATGACGGCCCGGCATCGCGAGATCGGTGCCGGGCCTTCGCATGTCCGATGGGTCAGCGGCGGCCCTTCCAGGGCACCAGCACCGATTCCGCGCGGCGCATCAGGATGTCGATGGCGAGGCCGATGATCCCGATCAGGATGATGCCCATCACGACCACATAGGTCTGCCGGACCTTCGATGCGGTCGTGATCATCATCCCCGCACCCTCGTCGGCCGCCGCCAGTTCGGCGGCGACGACGGTGCCCCAGCAGTCGCCCAGGGCCACGCGCGCGGCGGTGAAGATCTCGGGCAGGGAGTTCGGGATGATGACGTGCCGCAGGATCTGCGCCTTGGACGCGCCCAGACTGTAGGCCGCGTGGACCTGGGTGATGTTGACGTCCGACACGCCCGCCCGCGCCCCGATCGCCATGATCCAGAGTGCGGCGAGGAACAGCAGCACCACCTTCCCGGTCTCGTCGATGCCGAACCAGAGGACGACCAGCGGGATCAGCGCCAGCGGCGGGACGGGCCGCATGATCCCCACGATCGGGTCGAACCAGCCTCGGAACCAGTTGCTCAGGCCCATCGCATAGCCCAGCGGAATCCCCACCAGCGTGCCCAGCGCCAAACCCGACAGCACGCGGAACAGCGACCAGCCCAGATGCTCCAGCAGCGTGAAGTTGCGATACCCGTCGTTGGCCACCTCCACCAGCGCCTCCACCACCCCCTCGGGCGACGGCAGGTAGAGCGGCTGCATCTGCAACCCGCGGTCCGGCGCGAAGTCGAGCCCCCCGCGGGTGTTCATCGTGATCCGCCCGTCCCCGGTGTCGATCGCCTGGTTCGCCGCGATCGGCTCCCCGTTGATCGCCGTGATCGCGTAGCCCGGCTCGCCCCCGCCCTCGTCGTTGCGCGCCATCCGGATGATCGCGGACCGGTAGAGCCCGATCCGCTCCACGTCGTTCCCGGCGAACCCGTCGCCCGGGTCCACCACCGAATCCTCGACGGCCGCTCCGACCTCGTGCACGCGCACCGTCACCGTTGCCTCGTCCGTCTTCCCGGCGACGTCCGTGGCCTTATAGGGATTTGGTGATCGCCATACCAGCTCGTCAAGGGCTTCAGCACGTTATAGCCGGTGATGAGCCCAGCATCATGGAGACATGACATGCCGGAGCGTACCGATTGGGCAGAAAACGGCGAAGATGATCCTGCGGATAGAAATCGGCACAGCGAAGCGTCACCCTATGCGCAACTTGTCGAAGAGCTCGGCGCAGACCGCGACGATTGAATAATACGAGTCATGTCACGCGTCCTCCGTACGGTCCATGATCTTCTCCTCCATCTCCCAGATCATCGACAGGATCTCCTCGCGCGTCCGGCCGAACTCCGGGCGCTTCTTCACCCCGCGCAGATTCTGTTCGACGCCCATCTCCGCGAACGGCGGCCGGTACTCGCGGTGGATCCGCCCCGGTCGCGGGGCCATCACCAGCAGCCGCCCCCCCAGCAGACAGCGCCTCCTCCACCGAATGCGTGATCAGGATGATCGTCTTGCCCGTCTCCTTCCAGAGCTTGAGCACCAGCCCCTGCATCTTCTCGCGCGTCAGCGCGTCCAGCGCGCCCGGCGGCTCGTCCGTCAGGATCACGTCCGGCGCGTTGGCGAGGCACCGCGCCAGCGCGACCCGCTGCTGCATCGCCCCCCGAAAGCTCGTAGATCGCCTTGTCCTTGAAATCCCGCGGCCCGGTGATCTTCGGCAGCCGGTCGGCCCCCGCCCGGCGCTCGGATGCGGCCGTCCCCTTCATCCGCGGCCCGAACTCCGTCGTTCTCGCGCACCGACATCCACTCGAAGAGCGCGCCCTGCTGGAACTACCCTCCCGCGCTCCGCGTCCGGTCCCTGCACGTCGTGACCGTTGAGCACGACACGGCCCTCGGCGGGTGGCAGGAACCCCGCCACGATGTTCAGCAACGTCGTCTTCCCGCAGCCCGAGGGGCCCAGCACGCTCATCAGCTCGGCCCGTCTCCAGCGACAGCGAGACCTCCTGCAGCGCCTGGACGAAACTGCCGTTCGGGAGGTCGAACCGCATCGAAAGATCGCTCGATGGCCAGTTCCGTCACCGCTCGTCCCATTCGGAACAAGTGTCCGGGGGGCGACGCGCGCCCCCGGAAGTCGCCTCACATGTCGGACGCGTCCATCAGCGGTCCGGTGTTCACCGTATCCCCGTAGCTTTCGGCGCGCGAGGATCGAGCCCGCCTCCACGAAGACGTCCGCCACGCCCTTCGTGAAGACCGCCCCGTTGCCGCCGGCCAGGTCTGCGACAGCTGCTCCTCCACCGTGGGGAAGGTGAAGGTGGAGATTGCCGCGCGCGCCGCTTCCAGATCCTGACCGGATTCGTCGGCGATGACCTGCAGCATCTCGTCGGAGGGGTCGCGGCCCAGGCGGCGTTCGCATCCGCCGTGACCCTGACGAACCGCGCAGATGTCCGGGTTCCCGGCGATCACCCCGGCCGGCGCGGAGGTCACGTCGACCACCATGAGGCCCAGCTCCTCCTTCTCCACTCCGGTCAGCAGCAAGTTGCCGCTCTCCTTCATCGTCGCCAGCCCGCAGGCGAAGTCCACGTCGCCCTGCGCGAGCGCGGTGGAGCCGGTCGGCGAGTGCATGTCCACGACCCCGATGGTCGAGATGTCGACGCCGAGATGGTCCATCTGGCGCAGGAAGCCGTTTTGCGCGGCCGAGCCCAGCGGAACGGCGGCCTTCATGCCGGCGAGATCGTCCGCGTTGTCCTTCGTGGTGCCCAAGTCGGAGCGCAGGACGCAGTTGTCGTTCTCCGAATGGCTGACAGCCACGTCGACGACCCGGATAGTCTGCCCGGCGGAGGCGGCGATCACGAAGGGCGGCACACCCTCACTCACGGCGATCTGCACGTCGCCCGACGCCATCGCGGCCGACATCGACGTCCCGGCCGCGGAGCTGACCCAGTCGACGCTCACGCCAAGCGCCTCGTCCTAGGAGCCGTCGGTCATGGCGGCCTGCCCGGACATGAGCGCCGCGGCGGCCGTCATCGTGGCGAAGGTGAGTGTCTCCATATCGGATGGTTCTCCCGGTTGTGGCAGCGCGGTCGATCCGCACCGTCCTGCGTCTCCGGCCCGTCGGGGTGGCCTCCGCATCCCGGCCCGCGTCGCGGCGGGACATGCGCCGATCGGCGTCTCTTCGTTCGGCGCAGGCGGCGCTTCGGTGCCCGGAGCATGCGGCGGGACTTTGCGATAGGGCAGCAGATGTGATCCGTTGGCTATAGGCGTCCGCGTCGACTGGCCCTATCGTGCCGTTCGAGAACGTGACCTGCGATCCGGAACGCATCGCCCGCGATGCAGTCCCGAGCATCCCCTGACCCCCGGCCCCGGAAGGACCCCCGATGGACACCATGACCCCGAACGACATGACCGCCATCGTGGAGGCCGACCGCGCCCACGTCTGGCACCATCTGCTGCCGCACAAACCGCTGGAGACGAACGATCCCCGCATCATCGTCGAGGGCAAGGGGATGAGGGTGTGGGACCAGAAGGGGAAGGAGCACCTGGACGCCGTCTCCGGCGGGGTCTGGACGGTGAACGTCGGCTACGGACGGGTGGAGATCGCCGACGCGGTGCGCGACCAGCTCGTGAAGATGAACTACTTCGCCCAGTCCGCAGGCTCCATCCCCGGCTCGCGCTTCGCCGAGAAGCTGATCGCGAAGATGCCGGGCCTCACCCGCGTCTACTACGCCAACTCGGGGTCGGAGGCGAACGAGAAGGCGTTCAAGATGGTCCGCCAGATCTCCGCGCGCCACCACGGCGGTGCCAAGCACAAGATCCTCTATCGCCACCGCGACTACCACGGCACCACCATCGCCTGCCTCTCGGCCGGCGGTCAGGACCAGCGCAACGCGCAATACGGCCCCTTCACCCCCGGCTTCGTCTCCGTCCCCCACTGCCTCGAATACCGCGCCCAGGAGCAGGACTTCGGCCGCGACCTCACCGGGGAGGCCTACGGCATCGCGGCGGCGAACCAGATCGAGAAGGTCATCCTGCGCGAGGGCCCCGACACCATCGGCGCGCTCTGCCTCGAGCCGGTGACGGCCGGCGGCGGCGTCATCGTTCCGCCCGAGGGTTACTGGGCACGGGTGCAGGAGATCGTCGAGAAATACGACATCCTGCTCCACATCGACGAGGTCGTCTGCGGCGTCGGACGCACCGGCACCTGGTTCGGCTATCAGCACTACGGCGTGCGCCCCGACTTCGTGACCATGGCGAAGGGCGTCGCTTCGGGCTACGCCGCGATCTCCTGCTGCGTCACATCCGAGAAGGTCTTCGAGATGTTCAAGGACGCGCCCGACGATCCGCTGCACTACTTCCGCGACATCTCCACCTTCGGCGGCTGCACCGCCGGTCCCGCCGCCGCCCTGGCCAACATGGAGATCATCGAGCGGGAGGATCTGCTCGGCAACACCGTGGCCATGGGCGACTACATGCTCGACGAGCTTCGCGCGCTTCAGGACAGGCACGCGGTCATCGGCGAAGCGCGCGGCAAGGGCCTGTTCCTCGGGGCCGAGCTCGTCTCCGACCGCACCACCCGGGAGCCGGCGGAGGAGAAGCGCGTGCAGGCCGTCGTCGCCGACTGCATGGCGCAGGGCACCATCATCGGCGCGACCAACCGCTCCGTGCCGGGCTACAACAACACCCTCTGCTTCAGCCCCGCGCTCATCGCCACGAAGGACGACATCGACCAGATCCTCGCTTCCGTCGACGGGGCCCTCACCCGCGTCTTCGGCTAGGCCGCGCTCGGGCCGCCGTCGGCGCGGCGGCCCCCGAGAAGCGGTCCGGGCTCTTCTAAGTCCAGATCGCCCGCGCTATCGTTCCAGCCCATGGACATCGCCGTCGAAACCTTCCGCCTCGACCCGGCCCACGGCGGCACGCCCCAGCGGCAGCTGCAGGAGATCGTCACCGGCGGCATCCTTGCCGGCCGCTTGCGCACCGGCGAACGCCTGCCCTCGTCGCGCGGGCTGGCGCGGCACCTCGGCATCAGCCGCATCACCGTTACGCTCGCCCACTCCGACCTCGTCGCCAACGATCACGGGACCGCGCGCGGCCGCTCCGGATACTTCGTGTCCGACGGCGCGCCCCGCCCGCCGGCCGTCCCGCCGCTGCCGGCCGGGCCCGACCGCGCCACCTCCACCGTCGACCGGGCCCGCGCCATCGGTCCGCGCTCCGCGCCCTCCGGCGTGCTGTCGCGCCCCGCCGACTGGTGCCGCTACGGCTATCCGTTCATCTACGGGCAGACCGACGCCCATCTCTTCGACCATCAGACCTGGCGCAAATGCGCGCTGCAGGCCGTCGGCATCCGCGATTTCGACGCCCTGACGGAGGACAGCTCCGGCCGCGACGACCCGCTGCTCGTCGATCAGATCGTCCGCCACATCCTGCCGCGGCGGGGCATCGTCGCCGACCCCGCGCAAGTCCTCGTCATCAAGGGGGTGCAGAACGCGCTCTGGTTGCTGGCGCAGGTGCTGCTCGCCCGCCGGCGCACCGCCGTCGTGGAGACCCCCCGCCACCCGCCGCTCCGCGAGATCCTGTGCCAGTCCGGGACCCCGGTGGCGGGCGTTCCCGTCGATGCCGAGGGCCTGCCGCCCGAAGACGTCCCCGCCGGCGCGGACGTCGTCTTCGTGACCCCCTCGCACCAGTGTCCCACCTCCGCCACCATGCCGTCGGCCCGCCACCGCGCCCTGCTGGACCGGGCGGGGGCGGAGGGCTTCCCGATCGTGGAGGACGACTGCAAGTTCGAGCTGGCCTTCGCCACGTCGTTGACCCCGGCGCTGAAGTCGCTCCACCGGGCCGGCCGGGTCGACTACGTCGGCAGCTTCGCCAAGTCGCTCTTCCCCGGGCTGCGCCTTGGCTACGTCGTCGCCCCCGAACCGCTGATCCGCGAGTTGCGCGCGCTGCGCTCGCTCGTCATCCGCCACGTCCCCGGCCACATCCAGCGCGCCGCCGCCTCTTCCCTCACGCAGGGCCACTACGACGCGCAGGTGCACCGTATCGCCCGCGCCTTCCGCGAGCGCCGCGCCATGGCCGAGGCCGCGATCGCACGGGAGGGGCTGACCCGCGCCGGCGCCGGCAGCTTCGGCGGCTCCTCCTTCCGGATGCGCGCGCCGCCCGGCGTCTGCGCCACCGCCCTCGCCGACGCCCTGCGCGCGCGGCAGGTGCTGATCGAACCCGCCGGCGCCTTCCACGGCGCGGGGGAGGATCCGGGGACGCATCACCGCCTCGCCCATTCCTCCATCTCCGCCGCCGACATCCCCCGAAGACATCCGCCGGCTGAGGGAGGAGAGCCGCGCCCGCGCCGTGCCGCCCGGCCGACCGGCCCCTCCCGGGCAGTCGCCTTCTTTCCCGCCGTCTGACCCTGGCCCGGTCCGCCCTCCGGCCCTAACCCGCCCGTCGCCCCGACCCCAGTCTTCGCACGATGCCCCCACCCCACCCGCAGGCGACGCGCCCGTGAAGATGACGACCGAGGAAGCCGTCGTGACGACCCTGCAAGCGCACGGCATCCGCCATGCCTTCGGCATCATCGGGTCCGCGATGATGCCCCTCTCCGACATCTTCCCCGCCGCCGGCATCACTTTCCGGGACTGCGCGAACGAGGGCTCGGCCGGCATGATGGTCGACGGATACACCCGCGCCACCGGGGAGATGTCGATGATGATCGCCCAGAACGGGCCCGGCATCACCGATTTCGTGACGGCCGTGAAGACCGCCTACTGGAACCACACCCCCTGCCTGCGCGTCACCCCGCAGGCCGCCAACAGGACCATCGGCCAGGGCGGCTTTCAGGAGATGGAGCAGATGAACCTGTTCGCCGATTGCGTGGCCTATCGGGAGGAAGTCCGCGACCCGACCCGCATCGCCGAGGTCCTCGCCCGCGTCATCGCCAAGGCCAAGCGCCAGTCGGGCCCGGCGCAGATCGACGTCCCCCGCGATTTCTGGACGCAGGTCGTCGACATCGAGATCCCCGACCCGGTGGAGTTCGAGGTCTCTCCGGGCGGCAAGACCTCCGTCGCCCGCGCCGCCGACCTGCTGTCGAAGGCGCGGAACCCCGTCATCCTCAACGGCGCGGGCGTGGTTCTCTCGAAGGGCGGCATCGCGGCGTCCATGGCGCTGGCCGAGCGGCTCGATGCCCCGGTCTGCGTCGGCTATCAGCACAACGACGCCTTCCCCGGCTCGCACCCGCTCTTCGCCGGCCCGCTGGGCTACGACGGCTCGAAAGCGGGCATGCAGCTCATCCGCGACGCCGATGTGGTGCTGGCGCTGGGCACCCGCCTGAACCCCTTCCCTACCCTGCCGGGCTACGGCGTGGACCACTGGCCCGCGGACGCGAAGATCGTACAGGTCGACATCAACCCCGACCGCATCGGGCTGACCAGAAAGGTCACCGTCGGCATCGTCGGCGACGCCGCCAAGGTGGCGCGGGGCATCCTGCGCGGCCTGTCGGACGATGCGGGGGACGCCGGGCGCCAGGAACGTCTCGCCCGCATCGCGCGGGTCAGATCCGCTTGGAAGCAGGAGCTTTTCTCGCTCGACCACGAGGAGGACGACCCCGGCACCACCGGGAACGAACGCGCCCGCGCCGCCCGCCCCGACTGGATGTCCCCGCGTCAGGCCTGGCGCGCGATACGATCCGCCCTGCCCCGCGACGCCATCATCAGCAGCGACATCGGCAACAACTGCGCCATCGGCAACGCCTGTCCGGAGTTCGAGGAGGGGCGCACATATCTCCCCCCCGGTCTCTTCGATCTCTGCGGCTACGGGCTGCCCTCCATCGTGGGGGCCAACGTCGGCCACCCCGGCGTGCCCGTCGTGGGCTTCGCCGGCGACGGTGCCTGCGGCATCTCCGTGGGCGAGCTGACCGCCATCGGCCGCGACGAATGGCCCGCCATCACGCAGATCGTGTTCCGCAACTGCCAGTGGGGGGCGGAGAAGCGGAACTCGACGCTCTGGTTCGACGACAATTTCGTCGGCACCGAGCTCGACATGGAGGTCAGCTACGCCGGCATCGCGCCGGCCTGCGGGCTCCAGGGCGTGCAGGTCCGGACGATGGCCGAACTCACCGACGCCCTGGCCACCGCACTCCGCGACCAGATGGAGCGCAGCGAGACCACCGTGATCGAAGTCATCCTCAACCAGGAGCCCGGCGAGCCCTTCCGCCGCGACGCGATGAAGAAGCCCGTCCGCGTCGCCGGGATCGCGGGCGGCGACATGACGGTCGCCGCGGAGTGACGCTTGCCGGAGCGATAGGTCTGCCGGCCGACGCAAGTTCTCCCCTGCCCGCCCTGCACGCGCGCGCCCGGGCGGCCCGCCACCACATCGTCCTGCCCGAAGGCACCGACCCCCGCGTGCGGGACGCCGCCGCCCGCGCATCGGCGGACGGTCTCGCCCGCATCACGCTCCTCGCCCCCGAGGGCACCCCCATGCCCCCCGGCGTTGCCCTGCGCGACCCGGCCCGCGCCGCGGACGCCGCCATGGTCGACGCATGGCTCGACGCCCGCGCCCGCCCCAACCTGACGCGCGCGCAGGCCGCCATCGCCGTCGCCGATCCGCTCACACACGCCGCCCTCATGGTCCGCATGGGGCTGGCCGACGCGACCATCGGCGGCGCTGCGCATACCACCTCCGACATCGTCCGCACCGCCCGCCGCATGATCGGCCCCGCCCCGGACGCCCCCCTCCTCAGCGGCGCCTTCCTCATGGTCCTGCCCGACACGCACCGGACCCGCCCCGGTGCCGCGCTCCTGTTCTCCGACTGCGCGCTCGTCATCGAACCCGACGCCGCGCAGCTCGCCGCCATCGCCCATCAGACCGCCACCTGCGCCCGCCTGCTGCTGAGCACCGAGCCGCGCGTCGCCATGCTGTCCTTCTCCACCAGGGGCAGCGCCCGCCACGCCGCCGTCACCCGCGTGGCGCAGGCCACAGCGATCGCCCGGCGCACCGCCACCTTCCCCATCGATGGGGAGATGCAGTTCGATGCCGCCTTCGACCCCGGCACAGCGGCCGCCAAGGCCCCCGGAAGCCCGACCGCCGGCCATGCGAACGTGCTGATCTTCCCCAACCTCGACGCCGGCAACATCGGCTACAAGATCGCGCAACGCATCGGCGGGGCCCGCGCCATCGGCCCTGTCCTCCAGGGCCTCGCGCGGCCCGCGAACGATCTCTCCCGGGGTTGCTCCGCCGACGACATAGTGGACATGATCGCCGTCACCAGCGCACAGATCGATGCGCAAGCGGGAGCCTCGACATGAACCAGCCGGTCCTGGACCTCTCGCCCAAGGTCTCCGACGAGATCCGCAAGACCACCTGCTACATGTGCGCCTGCCGCTGCGGCATCGACGTCCACATGGTCAAGGGCAAGGTCGCCTACATCGAGGGCAACCGCGACCACCCCGTCAACCGCGGCGTCCTCTGCGCCAAGGGCGCGGCCGGCATCATGCAGCACAACGCGCCGTCCCGCCTCAAGGCCCCGATGAAGCGCACCGGCCCGCGCGGCTCCGGTCAGTTCGAGACCATCGGCTGGGACGAAGCCTATGCCATCGCCGAGGGCTGGCTGCGCCCGATCCGCGAGACCGCGCCGGAAAAGCTCGCCTTCTTCACCGGACGCGACCAGTCCCAGTCCTTCACGAGCCTCTGGGCGCAGGCCTTCGGCACGCCGAACTACGCGGCCCATGGCGGCTTCTGCTCGGTCAACATGGCGGCCGGCGGCATCTACACCATGGGCGGCGCGTTCTGGGAGTTCGGGCAGCCCGACTGGGAGCGCACCAAGCTCTTCCTCCTCTTCGGCGTGGCGGAGGACCATGACAGCAACCCGATCAAGATTGGCCTCGGCAAGCTCAAGAAACGCGGCGCGAAGGTCGTCGGGATCAACCCGGTCCGCTCGGGCTACAACGCCGTCGCCGACGACTGGTTCGGCGTCACGCCGGGCACCGACGGGCTGCTGATCCTCTCGCTCGTCCACTGCCTGCTCAAGGCGGGCCGCATCGACCTCGAATACCTGCGCGACTTCACCGATGCCCCCGTCCTGATCGACGCCGACCCGACGTCCCCCACGAACGGCCTCGCCCTGCTCGACGACGACGGCCGAAAGCTCGTCTGGGACCGCACCGCGAAATGTCCCCGCCCCTACGACGCGCCGGACGTGAACCCGGATCTCGCGGGCGTCTGGGAGGTCGACGGCATCCGCCACCGCACCGTCTTCCAGCACCTCGCCGAGAAGTACCTCGACCGCCGAATACGCCCCCGAAGCCGTCGCCGACCGCGTCGGCATCCCCGCCCCCCGCATCCGCGCGCTCGCCGCCGAGATCGCCCGCGTGGCCTTCGACGAAGCCATCGTGCTCGACCGCGAATGGACGGACTTCCGCGGCCGGCACCACAAGACGATGAAGGGCCGCCCCGTCTCGATGCACGCCATGCGCGGCATCTCCGCCCATGCCAACGGGTTCCAGACCTGCCGCGCGCTCCACATGCTCCAGATCCTGATCGGCAGCGTCGAGACGCCCGGCGGCTTCCGCTTCAAGCCGCCCTATCCCAAGCCCGCCACCGCGCATCCGAAGCCCCACTGCAAGGTCACCCCCGGCGCCCCGCTCGACGGCCCGCACCTGGGCTACCCGCAGGGCCCCGCCGACCTCGCGCTGCTCCCCGACGGCTCCCCCGCGCGCATCGACAAGGCCTTCACCTGGGAGAACCCGATGTCGGCCCACGGCATGATGCACATGGTCATCTCCAACGCCCATGCGGGCGACCCGTACCGCATCGACACGCTGTTCCTCTACATGGCGAACATGGCCTGGAACTCCTCGATGAACACGTCGGGCACGATGAAGATGCTCTCGGACACGAACGACGGACGGCTCCTACGTCATCCCGCACATCATCTACTCGGACGCCTACTAGCTCGGAGATGGTCGCCTACGCCGACCTCATCCTGCCCGACACGACCTACCTCGAACGCCACGACTGCATCTCGCTGCTCGACCGCCCGATCTGCGAGGCGGAGGCCGCCGCCGACGCGATCCGCTGGCCCGTGGTGGAGCCCGACCGCGACGTGAAGGGGTTCCAGTCCGCCCTCGTCGACCTCGGCGCGCGCCTCGGCCTGCCCGGTTTCGTGAACGAGGACGGCAGCCAGAAGTTCGCGGACTACGCCGACTACATCGTCAGCCACGAACGTCGCCCCGGCATCGGTCCCCTGATGGGCTTTCGCGGCAACGGCGAAGACACCGGCCGCGGTGCCCCCAACCCCGCGCAGATCGACCGCTACATCGAGAACGGCGGCTTCTGCGTGTCCCACATCCCGGAGGAAGCGCAGTTCTACAAACCCTGGAACACCGCCTATCAGGACTGGGCCGTCGAGATCGGTCTCTTCGACAAACCCGCCCCCTACCTCTTCACCCTCTGGTGCGAGCCGCTCCGCCGCTTCCAGCTCGCCGCCGAGGGCCATGGCGACCGCCAGCCCCCCGACCACCTGCGCGCGCGCATCCGCGCCACGATGGACCCGCTGCCGATCTGGTGGGATGCGTCGAGCGAACAGGACGGCGACGGGGAATTCACCGTCAACGCCCTCACCCAACGCCCGATGGCGATGTACCACTCCTGGGGCTCGCAGAACGCCTGGCTGCGGCAGATCCACGGCCGCAACCCGATGTATGTCCCGACCGAGCTCTGGGAGCGCCACGAATTCGACGAGGACTCCTGGGCCCGCATCACCAGCCCCCACGGCGCGATCACCGTCCCCGTCGCCCACATGCCCGCGCTCAACCGCAACACGATCTGGACGTGGAACGCGATCGGCAAGCGCCGCGGGGCCTGGGCGCTCCACGACGACGCGCCGGAAGCGAAGGAGGGGTTCCTCCTGAACCACCTGATCCATGAACTCATGCCGCCCAGGAAGGACGGGATGCGATGGAGCAACTCCGATCCCGATCACCGGACAGGCCGCCTGGTTCGACCTCAAGGTCAGGATCGAGAAGGTCCCCGCACCCGGAGACCTCAGGTCGAAACCCGGCACCGGACGACAGGCGAGCCCCGTCGGCACCGGCCCGGACGAGCTGCGCTGGACGGTCGAATGAGCGCACCCAGCCGCCCCCGAGCCGGCCCCCCCATGCGCCGATCGCGTTCATACGCATGTCATACCGGTTGCAGCACCCCGCGCGGCACGTCGATCCGCACGCCCTTCCCCGCCGCAGCCACCGGGCCTCGCCCACAGGAGGCTCCCCCGACATGACCGCTCTCCCCGCCGAACCGAAGGTCAAGCTCGGCCTCGTCATCGACCTCGACACCTGCGTCGGCTGTCACGCCTGCGTCACCGCCTGCAAGGGCTGGAACACGCAGAACTACGGCGCGCCGCTGTCGGATCAGGACCCCTACGGCGACGCGTCGGGCACCTTCCTCAACCGCGTCCACAGCTACCAAACCCAGGCCGAACAGGGACTTGCGCAGACCATCCACTTCCCCAAGTCCTGCCTGCACTGCGACGACGCCCCCTGCGTCACGGTCTGCCCGACGGGGGCCAGCTACAAGCGCGCCGAAGACGGGATCGTGCTGGTCAACGAGGATGCCTGCATGGGCTGCGGCCTCTGCGCCTGGGCCTGCCCCTACGGCGCGCGGGAGGTCGATCAAGCCGCCGGAATCATGAAGAAATGCACCCTCTGCGTCGACCGCATCTACAACGAGAACCTGCCGGAAATAGATCGCGAACCCGCCTGCGTCCGCACCTGCCCCACCGGCGCGCGGCACTTCGGCGACCTCGCCGATCCGGGCTCCGCCGTCTCGATCCTGGTGGCCGAACGCGGGGGCATGGACCTGATGCCCGAGCAGGGAACACGCCCGGTAAATCAATACCTTCCGCCTCGCCCTCAAAGACATGATGAGGGGCGACGAGGACATCCTCGCGCCCTTCCTCGCCCCCGTGGACGAGGAGCCGCAGGGCTTCCTCGGGTGGCTCGACCGCGCGCTGGAGAAGCTCTGATGCATCCCGCCCCGTCGGTCATCGTCTTCTCCACCCTTTCGGGCGCGGGCTTCGGGATGCTCTTCTTCCTCGGCCTCGGTCTGCCCACCGTCACCGGCGGCATCGCCCTTGGCTTCTATCTCATCGCCTACGTCCTCGCCGTCGGCGGTCTCCTGTCGGCTGTGTTCCATCTGAAGAACAAGCGCAACGCGTGGCGCTCCTACCGCGAATGGCGCACCTCCTGGCTCTCGCGCGAAGGCTGGTGCGCCGTCGCCGCCCTCCTCGTGATGGCCGTCCATGCCGCGCTTCAGGTCTTCGCCAACATGACGATCTCCCCCCTCGGCTGGCTCGGCGCGGCGCTCTCGCTGGGCACCGTCTTCACCACCGGCATGATCTACGCCCAGCTGAAGGCGATCCCCCGCTGGAACCAGCCCGCCACCCCGGCCGTGTTCCTCGCCGCCTCCCTCGCCGGCGGGGCGCTGCTGTCGAACAATCCCG
Organism: uncultured Alphaproteobacteria bacterium; assembly: GCA_963757495.1. Lineage (GTDB taxonomy): Bacteria > Pseudomonadota > Alphaproteobacteria > Rhodobacterales > Rhodobacteraceae > Jannaschia. The sequence goes on along the minus strand of CAVWRZ010000002.1, from coordinate 645,677 downwards.
ACCTCGCGATGATCCTGCTCGTCCTGCTTGCCGGGGTCGTCGCTGTTCCACTGGTGGAAGGGCGACCGCCGCTTCGCCGAAGCCGGCTCCACCATCGGCAGCGCCACGGGGCTCGAGGGTCGTGTCTCGCTCTGGGAGCGGCCGCACACCGGCGAGAACTACCTCACGCGGGAGATGGTCTACCGCGTGGCCCGCAAGCACGCCGTCAAGCTTCGGGTCATCGCGCTGGTGCTGATGTCGATCCTGCCCATGGCCCTCGTGCTGATCCTCGGCCCGCACCACCTCCCCGTGGCCTTTGCGGTCCTGTCCCACCTCGTCGGCGTCGCCACCCAGCGCTGGCTCTTCTTCGCGGAGGCCGAGCACGTCGTCGGCCTCTACTACGGAGCGCATACCTCCAGACAGGCGGCCTGACGCTCAGGGATAGAGATCCCCGAACTTCGCCTCCAGATAGGACAGCAGCGGCTCCGCAGACGGGTCCTCTCCCGTCGCATGGCGGATCGTCTCCACGGGTTCGCGCAATGCGCCGAATGCATGGACGTGGCTGCGCATCCACCCGGTCGCGCCCGAAGGATCCCCCTCGGCCAGCGCCGCGTCCAGATCCGGCAGGTCCCGCCGCGCCGCTGCCATGAGGCAGCCGGCGAAGAGGTTCCCTAGCGAATAGGTCGGGAAATAGCCCATGAGCCCCACGGGCCAGTGCACGTCCTGCAGGAATCCGTGCGACGGCCGGTCCACCGCGAAGCCGAAGTCCGCCGCGAACCGCTCGTTCCAGGCCGCCTCCAGCCCCTCCACGTCCAGATCGCCGAGGATCAGCGCGCGTTCCAGATCGAAGCGCAGCATGACGTGGAGGTTGTAGTTCACCTCGTCGGCTTCCGTCCGGATGTACCCCGACCGGACGGCGTTGACCGCGCGGTAGAAGTCCCGCTCCGAGGCGACCCCGATGTCGCCGAAGACGTCGCGCATCCGGCCATGGAGCCAGGCGCAGAAGGGCTCCGACCGGGCCATCTGGTTCTCGTAGCTGCGCGACTGGCTCTCGTGCACGCCCATCGACGTGCCCCGCCCGATCGGGGTGAGCAGATGCGCCGGGTCGACCCCCTGCTCGTAGGCTGCATGGCCGACCTCGTGGACGGTCGAGAAGAGGCAGTCGAAGGGGTTCGCCGCGTCGACCCGGGTGGTGATCCGCACGTCGATGCCGGAGCCCGAGGAGAACGGATGGACCGCCGTGTCGAGCCGGCCGCGCGCGAAGTCGTAGCCGAATTGGCCCGCGATCTCTTCCGACAGGGCCATCTGCGCCGCGGCGGGGAAGTCGCCAATGAGCGTCGGTGCCGAAGCCCCGTCCAGCGCCCGCGCCCGCAGGTCGCGCAGTCGCGGACGCATCGTGTCGAACATCGCGGCCATGTCGGCGGCGTTCCCGCCCGGCTCGTAGTCCTGCATCAGCGCGTCATAGGCATCGCGGTTCGTGCCCTGGGCCAGCGCCGCGCCCTCTTCCCGACGCAGCCGGACGACCTCGGCCAGCACCGGCAGGAAGGACGTCGGATCTTCGTTCGCCCGCGCCGCGGCCCACTGACCCTGCGAGAGAGAGGTGACACGCGCGAGTTCGGTGGCCAGCGCGGCCGGCACCTTGCGGGAGCGCTCGTAGCTGCGCCGGATCTCCCGCAGGTTGGCGTCCGCCACGGCATCGGGCGCATGCGCCTCCTCCAGCCAGTCGGCGATGCGCGGATCGGTGCGCCGCGCATGCAGCACCTCCTCCAGCGCGGCCATCTCCTCGGCACGCTGCGGAGCGGCCCCGCGCGGCATCATCGTCTCCTGGTCCCAACCGGTGCGGCCGGCGACTTGGGACAACGCCTCGGTCGTGCGCTGGAACGCCATCAGATCGTCGAAGGCGGGCATCTCAGATCCTCACGGACTGCGGCAGCGGATATTTCGCGCGGTGCCGGGCGCGCACCGTCAGCACGATCAGCACGACCGCGCCGAACTGGTGCAGGATCGCGTAGTACCAGGGCGAAGAATGCATCACGGTGACGATCCCGAGCACCATCTGCACCGAGGCCATGGCGAGTATGCCTGTGAAGACCACCGCGGTCTTCCGGTTGGCCGACCTGCGCCCGACCCACCAGGCCGCGATCACCGCGGCGAAGAGGACGTAGCCCAGCAGGCGGTGGAAGAACTGCACCGTCCCGTCGTTCTCGAAGAGGTTGCGCCAGACCGGTTGCAGCTCCCACATCCCCGGCGGCGTAAAGCCCCCGGCCATCAGTGGCCAGTCGATGTAGTTGCGCCCCGCATCGATGCCCGCGACCAGCGCGCCCATCAGGATCTGCGCGAAGGTGAGCCCGATGAGGACGGTGGCGGACGGTCATCAGACGCGGCTCCGACAGGCGGTGCGCCGAGATGAGCTCACCGGAGGTGCGCGACATCGACAGCAGATACCAGGCGATCAGCGACAGCAGCGCGAAGGCCCCGCCCAGATGCGTCGCCAGCCGATAGGAGGCGACGTCGAGCATGGTGCCCGTCAGCCCGCTGGACACCATCCACCAGCCGATGGCCCCCTGCGCCCCGATCCCGGCCCCGACGAGCACCAGCCGTCCGGTCCAGCCCGGCGGGATGCGCTTCGTCGCCAGCAGGCCCAGAAACCCGAGGATCCAGACCGCACCGATGATCCGCCCGAGCTGCCGGTGGCCCCATTCCCACCAGTAGATGAACTTGAACTCCGACATCTCCATGCCGCGGTTCTGCAGCTGATATTCGGGGATCTGCCGGTAGAGGTCGAACTCCGACTGCCAGGCCTCCGCCGACAGGGGCGGCACGGTTCCGGTCACGAGGTTCCATTCGGTGATCGAGAGCCCGGAGTCGGTCAGCCGGGTCATGCCGCCCACCGGGATGATCAGGAGGATCAGCAGGAACAGGAGCCCCAGCCAGCGCTTCACCGCCGTCCGCGACCCGCGCCGCGCGCCGTCGATGGAGCCGCCGACGGGGGCGGTGCGTGTCGTGGTGGTGACGTCCTCGAAGATCGCGCGTCCGGCCATGTCGTTCCCCTTCCTGCGGCTGACGTAAGCGTTCAGCCGCGCTCCTTCCAGCGCACCATCTGTCGCATGATTCCGTGGAACACCTGCACGTCGGCGCGGGTCAGCGGCATCCGCGACCACAGGTTGCGCAAGGTTAGCTTCATCGACGCCGCCTTGGCTTCGGGCCAGAAGAACCCCGCCGCCTCCAGCCGCGCGTCGTACTGCGCGATCAGTGCCTCCATCTCCGCATGACTGGCCCAGGGCGCTCCTGCCAGCTCCATCTCCACCGGTGCCGGCATTCCCTCCGCCCGCCGCCATTCGTAGCCCATCAGCAGCACGCACTGCGCGAGGTTGAGCGACGGAAACGCGGGGTTCGTCGGGACGGAGACGATGGCGTTGGCCAGCGCGATGTCGTCGTTCTCCAGCCCCGTGCGCTCCGGCCCGAAGAGCACCGCGACCTTCTCGCCCGCCAGCCCCCGCGCCCGCGCCTCCGCCATCGCGGCCTCGGGCGTGTAGACGGGCTTCGTCAGATCCCGGTCGCGCGCCGTGGTGGCGAAGACGAAGGTGCACTCCGCCACCGCCGCCTCCGTTGTGGCCCGGATGCGGGCCCCGTCGAGGATACGCCCGGCCCCGCTCGCCAGCGCCACCGCCCGCTCGTTCGGCCAGCCGTCGCGCGGGGCCGTCACGACCATGTCGTCGAGCCCGAAGTTCAGCATCGAGCGGGCCGCCGCGCCGATGTTCTCGCCCATCTGCGGGCGCACCAGAACGAAGGACGGGCGGGCGTCCGAGGCGGGCTCTGGCGGGCTGTCTGTCATGCCCGCGCCCTACCGCGCCGCGCCTTGCGGTGCAATCGCGCCCTCGGTATCCCCCAAGGCCAATCCGGGGGACCACGATGACCGACATGCCGCAGATCTACCTCGTCACCCCGCCGCAGATCGACGCCGCCTTCGCGGACCGGCTCGCCGCCGTCCTGGACGCCCGGGAGATCGCCTGCCTGCGCATCGACCTCGCCACCCGCGACGAGGACCGCATCACCCGCGCCGCCGACCTCTGCCGCGAGGTGGCGCATCGGTTCGACGTGCCCGTCATCGTCACCGATCATCCGGCGATGGTCGAACGCCTTGGCCTCGACGGGGTGCACCTCACCGACCCGCGGGCCCTGCGCAAGCTGCGCACCGACTGGGGCCCGGACCCGATCATCGGCGCGTTCTGCGGCACGTCGCGGCACGACGGGATGGCGGCCGGGGAGGCCGGGGCGGACTACGTCGCCTTCGGCCCCGCCGGCCCGGTCTCGGGCGCGCGGGCGCAGGTGGAGCTCTTCGACTGGTGGTCGCAGATGATCGAACTGCCGGTCGTGGCGGAAGGCGCGCTCGACGTGGCCACGGTCGAGGCGCTGAAGGCATCGACGGACTTCATCGCGCTGGGAGAGGAGGTCTGGTCCTCCGGGGATCCGACGCGGGCGCTCGCCGACCTCACGGCTCCGTTCCGCGACTAGCTCGCCTCGAGCAGCGCCGCGATGAACCCGACGCGCACGACCTCCTCCGCCGCGCGCGCCAGCGCCTTGCGGTCGGCGTAATCCGATACGGCGAGGGGTGGGTGGTAGATCACATCGACCCGGCCATGGCGCGGCGCGGCCAGCATGGCGAGCATGTGCGCGCCGAAGCCCTGATCCCCCCACCAGCCATAGAAATCGGCCCGCTCGCCGGGGGGCGCGTGATAGGCCACGGTCACGGGCTGCACCTGCATGTCGTCGGGCAACCCGCCCGAGCGGAATGCGGCGAAGAGCGTCGTCTTGAACGCGACGACGCGGCGGCCGTCCGTGCTGGTGCCCTCGGGAAAGAACAGCAGCCGGTGACCCGCGCCCAGCCTGCTCCTCGAACACCGCCTGCTGCGCTCGCGCATCCCGCGGGTCACGGCGGATGAAGACGGTGCCGGTCGCCCGCGCCAGCCAGCCGATCCCGGGCCAGCCCGCCACTTCCGCCTTGGCGACGAAGTAGACCCGCTTGGAGGCGTTGAGCACGAAGACGTCGAGCCAGGAGGCATGGTTCGCCACCACGGCACCGGTGCCCCGCATCACCGCGCCCCGCACGTCGCGGCGCAGGCCGAGGATACGCAGCGCCGCGACGCAGACCACCTGCGTGATCCCCGGCGTCCAGGGCCGTGCCGAACCGTGCCACGGCCGCTCGACGAGCCGCACGACGAGGAGCAGGAGCAGGCCGCCGAACACCACCGCGACCATCGGGACGCCGCGGACGAGGACCCGAAGCCAGCCGCGGGGGCCGGGAGCGGCCAAGACAGGGGCCGGTGCGGCGTTCCAGATCACGGGGTCCGGTCCGTCCGCGGGGTCGCGTCGAGGTCGAGCACCATGCAGACGTCGACCGTGTTGAAGGCCGCGTCCACGTAGGCCCCGCGGCCCACTTTCGCCCCCGCCCGCAGGTAGGTCTTGATGAGCCCGGGCACCGCCGCCATCGCGGCGCGTGGCGCGGTCCCTGCGATCTCGACCGCACCCCCGCCATGCGCCACCGGGCAGATCGCCGGCGGGGCCAGCGCGTCCTGCTGCAGGCGGCGAAGCGCCGGCAGATGAGGGGCGACGGCCGCCCCGGGAAAGGACGCCGTCCCGACCACGAATCCGACGCCCCGCTCGCGCAGGCAGGCCAGGAGCCCGCGGAACAGGAGGATCCCCGCGGTCCCGCCGCGATAGGACGGATGGAGGCAGGCGCGTCCGGCTTCGGCAATGCGCCGCCCCGAAGCCTTCATCGCGCTCAGGTCGAACTCCCGCTCGGTGTAGCCCGTGCTCATTCCGATCCGCAGCGTGGCAACGGCGCCGAGGTCCGGTCGGGCCCGGTCGCGCAGGACGAGATGATCGCAGGCCGCATCGAAGGCGTCCTCCTCGATCGCCGCACTCCCAGCAGCGCCCAGTTCGCCGATGAAAACATCGTGCCGCAACCGCTTGGCACCGTGCACGATGTCCGCATCGCGCGTCAGGACGAGGGTGAGGTCGGTCGGCATCGGGGTCAGATATGCCGCCGCCGGAGCCCGCGCAACAGGCGGACTGTCGCCAATTCCGCCGTCTCAACGATATGGTAACCAAATGGCGTCAGACGTCGGCCATCCTTTGATCACCTTACTCGTATACGGGCTCCAACATGACCTTCGTGCCATCCAGAACCTGCTTGCCGACCTCCCGGAAATTGACCGTGATGCGTCCGGCGATGACCGACTGCACCTGCCCCGTGCCCCAGTCGGGGGCCCCGGGATGACGGACCAGCATCCCGGGTTCCAGAAAGGCGTTCAGATCGTCCATGCGAAAGGCTCCCCTATGAGCGGCGACACCGACGAGCCGATCGACCGTTCTGCGGAACCGGACCTGCTCGCACTCCTTGGATCGCGGCTCTGCCACGACCTCGTCAACCCCATCGGTGCCGTGGGCAATGGGTTGGAACTGCTGGAGATGTCTCCCGGGGACGGTCGCGAGGAGATGGCGCTGATCCGCGAATCGCTGGACGCGGCCATGGCACGGATCAGGTTCTTCCGCATCGCCTTCGGGGCGGGTGCCGATGACGCGATGATCGCGCATCGGGACATCCGCAAGATCCTCGACGACATGTACCGCCAGTCCAAGACGACCGTACTCTGGCGCGACGAGGAAGAGCGTCCGCGCCGCGAGATGCGGCTGGCCTGTCTGGCGCTCACCTGCATCGAGGTGGCGATGCCATGGGGCGGATCGGTGGAGGTCGTCCGGAACGAGGCCGCCTGGGTGATTCATGTCGATGCCAAGCGCCTGCGCATCGACGAGCCGCTCTGGCAATCGCTGGGCCGCGGGGCGCTCCCGCCCGACCTGAAGGGCTCCGAGGTCCAGTTCGGGATCCTCGCCCAGCTGACGCGGACGCTGCGTCGGCCGGTCTCCGTGAGTGCCGACGAGACCCATCTGAGCCTCATCGTCTGACGTCAGACAGCCCGCAGCCCGTTGCGGAAACGCGCCGCGTTCATCCGGTAGTGCTCCGCCGATGCCCGGAGCATCGCCAGCCCCGCGGCGTCGAGCTGCACGCACCACCTTGGCCGGAGATCCCATCACGACGCTGCCCGGCGGGATCGCCTTGCCTTCGGTGACCAGCGCGCCGGCGCCGATCAGGGATCCCTCGCCGATCACCGCGCCGTTCAGGACGGTCGCCCCCATCCCGATCAGCGAGCCGTCGCCGATCGTGCATCCGTGCAATATGGCCCCATGCCCGACCGTCACTTCCGCGCCGATTTCGAGAGGGAAACCGCGGTCCGTGTGCAGCACGCAACCGTCCTGAACGTTGCTGCCCGCGCCAACGACGATGTGCTCGGTATCCCCCCGCAGCGTCGCTCCAAACCAGACGCTGGCTCCGGCGTCGAGGCGTACGTCCCCGATCACATTGGCGTCCGGCGCGATCCAGACGTCCCCTGCGACCGAGGGGTGGATGCCATCGAGCGCGTAGATCATGGCGTCTTCCTTTCGGCGAACTCGCCGTTGAGGCTGCGGGTGAAACCGGTCAGCCAGGGCTGCCGATCCCGGCGCAGACGCTCGGCGGCGAGAATCGTGCGCAGCCGCGCCTCGCAGGCATCGGCATCGTCGTTGACGAGCACGTAGTCGTATTCGGCCCAATGGCTGATCTCCGCCTCGGACTTCGCCATCCGATCCGCGATCACCTCCGGGGTATCCTGACCCCGGTCGCGCAACCGGCGTTCGAGCTCGCCGATGGACGGGGGCAGGATGAAGATCGAGACGATGTCGCGGCCGAGCGACGAGTTGCGGATCTGCTGCCCGCCCTGCCAGTCGATGTCGAAGAGCACGTCGCGCCCCGCGGCAAGCACCCGCTCCACCGGCGCACGGGGGCTGCCGTAGTGATGGCCGAAGACCTTCGCATGTTCGAGCATCTCGCCGGCCGCCGCCATTCGCTGGAAGGCAGCAGCGTCCCTGAAGTAGTAGTCCCGCCCCTCGATCTCCCCGTCTCGGGCCAGGCGCGTCGTTGCGGAAACCGAGAAATGTGAGCGACGGATCCCAGGCCATCAGCCGACGCGCCATCGTCGACTTTCCGGCTCCCGAGGGGCTCGACAGGATGACACCCAGCCCCCGCCGCACGCCCTGGTCCATGCTGCGTCGTTCCATCTCGTTCCTTCCACCGCCTGCGCCCGGCCTAGCTTCCCGAACCACGCCCGGCAAGTCACGCGCGCTCCGGTTGTATTAACCAGGGGTTAAGGAACTACGGGCATTTTGAGACAGACTGCGCTAGTTCCACGGTATCGAATTGGAAGCGCGCCGGAGACCGGACGCTTTTCGGGACTGGTGGAGCAGGGGAATACGAACATGGCAGATCTCGGCGACATCGAGGGTCAGGCGACGGCGCGTCGCCCGGGCACGGCCGGCACGATCGGACGGCAGAGCGTCCGCAACTCGCCCCTCCTCGAGGAGGCCTGGCGCTATTGGACGTCACAGCGCGACGGCGGAGCCATGCCACGCCGCGCGACGATGGATCCGAACGCGATGGGCCCGATCCTCGGTCACTCCATGATCCTCGACCGGGTCCGGCCCGGCACGGTGCGCATCCGTCTCGGCGGCCACGTCCTCAACCGCATGATGGGCATGGAGGTCCGCGGTCTGCCGGTGCGCGCCTTCTTCGACATCGCGGACCGCACCCGGGTGATGAGGCACATCGAGATGATGTTCGAGGCTCCGGCGACGCTGGAGTTCTACATGATCTCGGACGGGCCCGGCGGAATCGTCACCGCCCGGATGGTGATCCTGCCGCTGCTCGATTCCAGCGGGGACGTCACCAAGGCCCTCGCCGTCCTCGTGACCGACCGGGACATCGTCGGTCCGCCGCGCCGGTTCCAGCTGACCCATGCGACTGCCGTGCCCATAACCGGTGCTGCTGCGGGAGCCACCCCCGAGGGGCCCCGCCGCCGCATTTCCGACCGTCACCTGCCCGTGGAGATCCAGGCGGGCATGGCGGAGAGCCCGGCGGCCTTCGAAGGCCGAGCCCTCCGCCGTACCGTGGCTCCGGGTGGTCAAATGACCGCCGCCGCCCGACGCTGAGCCCCGCTCAGGAGGCCGCGCGCAATCTTTCGTGGCGCAGGTTCGACAACTCCTCCGCCACCAGGAACGCCAGCTCCAGCGCCTGGGACGCGTTCAGTCGCGGGTCGCAGGCGGTATGGTAGCGGTCCGACAGATCCTCGTCCGTCACCGCGCGCACGCCGCCGGTGCATTCGGTGACGTCCTGCCCCGTCATCTCGAAGTGGACGCCGGCGGGAATGGTGCCGTGCTCCCGGTGCACGGCGAAGAACTCCTGGACCTCGGCCAGCACGCTCTCGAACGGTCGGGTCTTGTAGCCCGAGGGCGACTTGATCGTGTTGCCGTGCATCGCGTCGCAGGTCCAGACGACGTTCGCGCCCATCTCCTGCACCTGTGCGATCAGGCGGGGCAGATGCTCGCGCACGTGACCCGCGCCGAAACGCGCGATCAGCGTCAGCCGCCCCATCTCGTTGCGTGGGTTCAGCGTCTCGATCAGGAGCTTCAGATCCTCCACCGTCATCGTCGGGCCGCATTTCAGCCCGATCGGATTGACCACGCCCCGGCAGAACTCGACATGCGCGCCGTCCGGCTGCCGGGTGCGGTCGCCGATCCAGATCATATGTCCCGAGCCGGCGATCATCTCGCCCGGGCGGGTGCTGTCCTCGCGGCAGAGCGCTTCCTCGTACTCCAGCAGCAGCGCCTCGTGGGAGGTGTAGAAATCGACGGTCGAGAGTTCTGCGTTGCTCTCCCCGGTCAGGCCGGCGGCCTTCACGAAATCCAGCGTGTCCTGGATGCGGTCGGCCATGTCACGGTACTGGGCGGCCCGGTCTCCGCTTGCGAAGTCGAGCGTCCACTGGTGGACCTGGTGCACGTCCGCGAACCCGCCCTTCGAGAAGGCGCGCAGCAGGTTCAGCGTCGCCGCGGCCTGGGTGTAGGCTTCGAGCATCTTGGCCGGGTCGGGGATGCGAGCCTCGGGCGTGAAGGGCAGCTCGTTGATGATGTCGCCGCGGTAGCTGGGCAGTTCCACGCCGTCCACCGTCTCGGTGGGCGCGCTGCGCGGCTTGGCGAACTGCCCGGCCATGCGCCCGACCTTCACGACCGGCACCTTGGCCGCGAACGTCAGGACCATCGCCATCTGCAGCATCACCTTGAAGGTGTCGCGGATCGTGTTGGAGGAGAACTCGGCGAAGCTCTCGGCGCAGTCGCCGCCCTGCAGCAGGAAGGCCTCGCCCCGCCCGGCGGCGGCCAGCTCGGCGCGCAGGCTCCGCGCCTCGCCGGCGAAGACGAGCAACGGATGGCGCGCGAGCTTGGCCTCGACGGCCCGAAGCGCGGCGGCATCGGGATAGTCCGGCATCTGCACCCGGGGCCTGTCGCGCCAGCTCGATTTCGCCCATGCGCCGATCTGTGCCATTCGTCCGTTCCTCCGCCCCGATTTCAGGCCCGGGGACTAGCGCATCCGACCCGCCGCCGCAAATGCCGGATTCGCTTGATCCCGGGCGAGACGTGCGTCTAGGCGTCGGGAACGGCGGGACGCGAGGCCGGGATCGGGGATCGAATGGCGCAGCGGCAGAGGACGTCATCGGGGGCCGCCGGCCTCGTCGTCCGGGTGACGCCGCCGCCCCGCCCCCTCCGCTTCGTCTTCGTGCTGCTCGACGGGTTCACGCTGCTCTGCCTCGCCAGCGCCCTCGATGCGCTGCGGCTGGCCAACCGGATGTCCGGGGCCATTCTCTACGACTGGACGATCGTCGGGGAGGGCGGGGGCACGATGACCTGCTCCGGCGGCACGACCGTGATGCTGGACGAGGATCTGCCGGCGCTGGGCCGCGACGACACGATCCTGCTGGTGGGCGGCATCGACGTCGCCCGCGCGAGCACGCCGAAGCTGCGGTCCTGGCTCAAGCGGGAAGCCCGGCGCGGGGGGCGGATCGCCGCCCTCGACACCGCCGCCTGGACCCTTGCGACCTGCGGGCTGCTGGACGGAAAGCGGGCCACGATCCACTGGGAGAACCAGGACGGGTTCGCCGAGGACTTTCCGGACATAGATTTGACCCGCTCCATCTTCACCATCGACGGCCGCATGATCACGGCGGCGGGGGGCACCGCGTCGATCGATCTGATGCTGCATCTGATCGCCCGCGAGTTCGGAGAGGAGCTCGCCGCCCTCGTCGCCGACCAGCTGGTGCATTCCGCGATCCGCACGGATCAGGACACGCAGCGCCTGTCGATCCCGACGCGGATCGGCGTGCGCCATCCGCGGCTGAGCCAGGTCATCCGGGAGATGGAGGCCGCGATCGAGGAGCCGGTCAGCCCGGCGACGCTGGCCGCCGACGTCGGCATGTCCACCCGGCAGCTGGAGCGGCTGTTCCGCCGCTACCTCGACCGTAGCCCCAAGCGCTACTACATGGAGCTGCGACTGGCGCGGGCGCGCAACCTGCTGATGCAGACGGACATGTCCATCATCAACGTCGCGCTCGCCTGCGGCTTCACCTCGCCGTCCCACTTCTCGAAATGTTACCGCGCGCATTACGCGACCACGCCCTACCGCGAGCGCGGGGCCAACGCCTAGGCCAGCCGGCCGTCGCGCCCGCCGCGCCGCCCGGTGCGCGCGGGTGCCCCGAGCCCCGCGCGCAGCACGCGCGTCATCGGATGATCCGGCCGGCCGTCGATCAGCCGTTCGATGGTCGCGGGCTCCGCCGGGACGCTCAGCGCCCAGTCGAGGAAGATCGAACGGCATTCCGGCTCGGTGATCCCGTCGATGCGATAGGCCTCCGCGATCAGCCCCTTCGGATCGTCCGGCCCCTGCCCGTCCTTCGCCATGCCCCGCCTCCCCGTCCCATCCGGCCTAGCCGTCGGCCCGCACCCCGTCCAGCGCCGCATCGATGTGCCCGGCCGCGACCCGTGCCGCCGCATCGCAGGCGAGCGTGACTTCGGCGAGGTCCCGCAGCCCGAGGCTGCGAGCGACGAAGGCGGCGGCACCGGCACCCAGATCGCCCGGCACCTCGTCATCGGTCAGCAGCTTCACGACCTGCTGCACGGAGGCGAGGATCGCATGGCTCCGTGCCAAGTCCGCCCGCGCGTCCGGCCCCAGCCAGCCCTCGACGCGCAGCTGCTCCGCGACCGTCCGCGCGGGCGTCCCCGCCATGAGCCCGTGGACCTGCGCCGCCAGCTCGATGTCCTGCATCCGCCCCGGCCCCGCCTTGACCGCGAGTCCCGTACCGTCGGCCGTGGCTGCGCGGACCCGGGCCCGCATCCCGGCCAGCCCCGACAGGACCTCCGCGTCGGAGAACCGGCAGCCGCGCAGCACGTCGCAGCGAACGGCCTCCGCCGCCGCCCGCAGCGCCGCATCGCCCACGACGGCGCGGGCACGGGTCAGCGCCATGTATTCCCAGACCCAGGCCTGCTCCATCTGGTAGGTCCGGAACCCCGAGAGCGGCGTCGCCACCGGACCCTGCTGCCCCGAAGGCCGCAGCCGCATGTCCACCTCGTAGAGCCGTCCCTCGCCAGTCGGGGCGGACAGCGCGGTGATGAGCACCTGCGTGAATTTCGCCGCCCATTGCGTCGCGCCGAGCGGCCGTCGACCATCCGACACGGCCCCCGCCTCCGCCCCGTCGTGCAGCACGACGAGGTCGAGGTCGGACCGCGCCGTCAGGCGCGACACGCCCAGCGACCCCATCCCGAGGCCCGCGAGCCGCAGCCCGGGCACCCGCCCGTAGCGGCGCGCCGTCTCCGCATGCGCCGCGACCCAGGCCGCCGTCAGCACCGCGCGCGCCAGTCCGGCATAGGCCTCGCCGGCCTCCGGTGGGGTGACCAGCCCGCGCAGCAGATGGACCCCGATGCGAAAGTGAGCCTCCCGGTGCCAGCGCCGGAGCGTCGAGAGCTGCTCCTCGAAATCGCCACGCACCGGCGGCAGGGTCCAGACGTCGGGCAATGGTGCAAGGAAGTCCCCGCCGATGACCGCGTCGAACACAGCCGAGTTGCGCGACAGGAACGCCGCGAGATCGGGCACGGTCGCGCAGATGTCGGCCAGCAGATCCACCAGCCGCGGGTTCGCCTCCAGCAGCGAGAACAGCTGCACCCCCGCGGGCAGGCCGCGCAGGAACCCGTCGAAGGCGGCGAGCGCCTCCGCCGGCCGCGCCGCCCCCGCGAGCGCCGCCAGCAGGGAGGGACGCAGCCGCGCGAAGATCTCGCGCGCGCGGCCTGACCGGAGGGCCGGGTAGGACGCCCATCGCTCCGTCACCGCGTCCGCGCCGGGGATGGTCTCTGTCGTCGAAACCCGGCCCTCCGGCGGGCGGAACGATGGATCGGTGATCGCCTCCACCGCGCGCAGGCGCTCGCGCAGGTCGGCCACGAAGGCCTCCGCGTCGCCCTCACCCATGAAGCACGCGATCCGCCGCAGGCCGTCGGCGTCCTTCGGCATCCGGTGCGTCTGGGCGTCCGCCACCATCTGCAACCGGTGCTCCACGGTCCGCAGGTGGCGATACTCCCGCGAGAGCACGTCCCGGTCCGCCGCCTTCACCCAACCCGCATCCACCAGCCGGTCCAGCCCCTCCAGCGTGCCGCGCACCCGCAGCGACGGGTCGCGCCCGCCGGCGATGATCTGCTGCGTCTGTGTCAGGAACTCGATCTCCCTGATGCCGCCCTGCCCCAGCTTCAGGTCGTGGCCCGGCACGTCCCACGCCGCCGCCAAGCCCTTGTGGTCGCGGATGCGTCGCCGCATGTCATGCGCCTCCTCCACCACCGCGAAGTCCAGATGCCGTCGCCAGACGAAGGGGGCCAACCGCTCCACGAACGCCGCCCCCGCCTGCACCGCCCCCGCCGCTGCCCGCGCCTTGATCCAGGCGGCCCGCTCCCATGTCCGCCCCATCGCCTCGTAGTACCGCTCCGCCGCCTCCATCGACAGCACGATGGGCGTCGAACCGGGGTCGGGGCGCAGCCGCAGGTCGGTGCGGAAGACGTAGCCCTCGGAGGTGATGTCCGACATCGACGCCATCGCGCGCCGGGCCGCCTTCAGCAGGATCGCGCGGACCGTGCCGTAATCCGTCGGGTCGTAGCGGGTCTCGTCGAACAGCAGGACGAGGTCGATGTCGCTGGAATAGTTCAGCTCTCCCGCGCCCATCTTGCCCATGGCGATGGCGACCAGCCCGCCGTCGCCCGCCACCGGGCCCCTGGCGTGGCGGGTCAGCGCGGCCTCCATCGCCTTGCCCAACATGGCGTCCGCGAGCCCGGTCCAGGCCGCCGTCGCCTCCATCACCGGCCAGACGCCGCCGATCTCCGCCAGCCCGACCAGCAGCGCCGCCCGCCGCTTGACCACCCGGAGAGGAACGTCTGGAACACCGTCGATCGCGGCGATGTCCGCATGCAGCGAGGCGAGCGAGGCTTCCGGCGACGCGTCCCATAGGCTGCCCAGCCAGTCGCGTTCCCGCTCCATCGCGCGGGCGAGGAACGGGCTGCACCCGGCCGTGCCGCAGATCAGCTCCGCGACGTCCGAGGGGGGCGACAGGGCGGAGAGGGCATCCCGTCCGGCGTCCACGTCGAAAGGGATCGGGGCGCGGGCGAGGCGGGATCGGAACATGCGCCCGACCTCACCCGCTCCGGGCCGGAACGTCAACGAAGCCGATCAGGCGAAGAGGTCGTGGCAGAGCTCCAGCGCATCGACCAGCGTGTCGACTTCCGCCTTGGTGTTGTAGACGCCGAAGCTCGCGCGGCAGGTCGCCGTCAGCCCCATGTGCTCCATCAGCGGCTGCGCGCAGTGCTGCCCCGCGCGCACCGCGACCCCCTTCTTGTCGAGGATGGTGGAGATGTCGTGGGCATGGGCCGCGCCGTCCAGCGTGAAGCTGAAGATCGCGGCCTTGGTCGCGGACGTGCCCTGCACGTTGAGCCAGTTCAGCCCGTCCAGCCGGTCGCGGGCGTAGTCCCGCAGACCCGCCTCATGCGCCGCGATGTTCTCCATGCCGACGTCCATCATCCATTCGAGCGCAGTGCCCAGCCCGATGGTCTGCACGATGCCCGGCGTGCCCGCCTCGAACTTGTGGGGCGGATCGTTCCAGGTGACGGAGTCGCGGTGAACGTCGCGGATCATGTCGCCGCCGCCGAGGAACGGCACCATCTCGGCCATCCGTTCCGGCCGGATGAAGATCGCCCCGGATCCGCTCGGCCCGTAGAGCTTGTGCCCCGTGATCGCGTAGAAATCGCAACCGATGTCGGCTACGTCGACGGGCATGTGGACCGCTGCCTGACTGCCGTCGATGCAGGTCGCCACGCCCCGCTCCCGCGCACCGGCGCAAATGGTCTTGACGTCGACCACGGTGCCCAGAACGTTCGACAGATGCGTGATCGCGATCAGCTTCGTTCGGTCGGTCACGGCATCGAGAACGGCCTGCGGGTCCAGATCGCCGTTCAGATCCGTCTCCACCCAGACCAGCTTCACGCCCAGCCGCTCGCGCAGGAAGTGCCAGGGCACGATGTTCGCGTGGTGCTCCATGATCGACAGGACGATCTCGTCGCCGGCCTTCATGCGAGGCGCGGCCCAGCCGTAGCTGACGAGGTTCATCGCCTCCGTCGTGCCCGACGTGAAGACGATCTGCTCCTCCGACGGCGCGCCGAGGAACCGCGCGACGGTGCCGCGCACCGCCTCGTAGTTCGTGGTCGATATGGTGGAGAGCGTGTGCAACCCGCGGTGGACGTTGGAGTACTCATGACCGTAGGCCCGCTGGATCGTGTCGAGCACGCATTGCGGCTTTTGCGCCGACGCCCCGTTGTCGAGATAGCAGAGCGGCTTGCCGTTCACTTCGCGCGACAGGATCGGGAACTGCGCCCGGATGGCGTCCACATCAAACATTCGGCGTCTCCGCGACGTAGAGGGAATTGAGCCAGATCCAGATGAACCCGCTCAGCGTGATCGTCGCCACGACGGACTGCGCGGGACCGGGCCCGACGAACCCGGTCGTCAGCCCGAGCAGCAACATCGCCGGTGTGATCGCCAGGGCCGACCAGAACAACGCGACGCGAGCGCGCAGGCCGTCGCCCCGGCCCCGCGCCAGGCGGGCCAGTTGACGGGAGGCGAAGGCGACGGCGTAGAGCACCAGCGGCACGATGAAGATCCAGCCCATCAGGGCACCGGAGAACAGCGCCTCGAAAGCGGCATCGGTGGGGTCGGGGGGGATCGAAAGGCCGCGCGCGGCGGCCTCCTCCATGATCTCCGCCTGCCGCGCCGGATCCGCCTCGTTCGACAGCCTCACCAGCCCGGGCAGCGCCGAGACGAACCCGAGGACGGAGAAGGCCGCGAGGTAGACGAAGGCGATCTTCTCGTCCGGCTCCTGCGTCAGTCGCCGCCGCATCACCGCGCCGGGGCGCAGCCATGCCTTGAAGATATCGGCCGTGACCGACACGTCAGCCCCGAGCCTGCCAGTCGGCGAGCAGGTCCGTCACGTGCTCGCGCAGCCCTTCGTCAGCGATCTCCGCCACCGCCTCGGCCAGGAAGGACAGCACCAGGAGATCCGTCGCCACGCGCTTGGGCACGCCACGCGAGCGCAGGTAGAAGAGCGCCGTCTCGTCGATGGCTCCGGTCGTAGAGCCATGCGAGCAGGCGACGTCGTCGGCGTAGATCTCCAGTTCGGGCTTGGCCAGGAACTGCGCGTCCTCGTCGAGCAGAAGCGCCTGGCTGATCTGGTAGCCGTCTGTCTTCTGCGCGCCCTCCTTGACCAGGATCTTGCCCTGGAACACGCCCGTCGCCCCGTTGCGGAGCACCTTCTTGAACACCTGACGGCTCTCGCAGTTCACCGCATCGTGCGTCACGAAGACCGTATCGTCGTGGTGCACCTCGCCGGCCCCGAAGGCGGCACCGCCGACGGTCGCGCTGGCATCGTCGCCGGTCAGCTCAAGGATCGCCTCGTTGCGGGTGATCGCGCCGTTGGCGGAGAGGGTGAACGACCGGAAGGTGGAGCCCTCGCCCAGCCGGGCGAAGACATGGGTGTTCGCATGCATCCCCGCGTCGGGCCCTTGCACGCGGACATGGTCGAACGCGGCTCCGTCGGCCACGTCGACCTCCAGGACGACATTGCTCCGCGCGCCTACGTTACCGGATTCGAGCAGCGTCACCTCCGCCCCGGCCTCCACCTTCACGACATGGTGCAGGACCGGATCGGTCCCGCCGACGGTGCGCAGGTGGATCGGTCGGTCCACCGCGCCGGTGACCCGGATCGCCAGCCCGTCGGTGGCGAAGGCCGTGTTCATCATGGCGAAGGGGCGCGAGACCGGCCGGCTTCCGGCCGCCTCCAGTCTGCCGTAGAGGTCCTTCGCCCAATGGATGTCGGCCGCGCCGGCATCCGCGAGCGTTCCGATTTCCACCGCATCGAGCGTGCCGGGAAGCGAGATGCCAGCGCCGTCCACGACGATGGAATGCGTCTCGAGCCCCGCGAACGGATCCTGCCCAGCGTCCGGCTTCCCGAGCATCGGCACGACGCTCACGAATGGGGCGGGATCGGTGTAGCGCCAGTATTCGTCGCGCCGCCCGGGCAATCCGACGGCCTGCAACCGCCCGAGCGCATCCTGCCGGGCGTCGCCGAGCCAGCCCCCTCCCGCCGGCATCGACAGTGCGGCCAGCCGCTCGTCCAGCGCCGCCCGCTTGCGGTCCACCGTCATCAGGAGGCACCTTCGAGCAGGTCCGCATACCCGTTGTTCTCGACCTCCAGCGCGAGTTCGGGGCCCCCGGACGTGACGATACGCCCGTCGGCCATGATGTGCACCACGTCCGGCCTGATGTGATCCAGAAGCCGCTGGTAATGCGTGATCACGAGGAAGCCGCGATCGGGGCTGCGCAGCGCGTTCACACCATCCGACACCAGCTTCATCGCATCCACGTCGAGCCCGGAATCGGTCTCGTCGAGGATGCACATCCGCGGTTCCAGCATCGCCATCTGAAGGATCTCGTTCCGCTTCTTCTCGCCGCCCGAAAAGCCGACGTTCACCGGACGCTTCAGCATCTCCGCATCGATCTTCAGATCCTTGGCCTTGGCCCGCACGATCTTGAGGAACTCGCCAGCCGAAAGCTCCTCCTCGCCGCGCGCCTTGCGCTGCGCGTTCACCGCCGTGCGCAGGAACGTCATATTGCCGACGCCCGGGATCTCGACCGGATACTGGAACGCGAGGAACAGCCCCGCCGCCGCCCGCTCCTCGGGGTCGATGTCGAGCAGATCGACGTCGCCGAGATGCGCGGACCCTTCCGTCACCTCGTAGCCGCCACGGCCCGCCAAGACGTAGGAGAGCGTGGACTTGCCGGACCCGTTCGGTCCCATGATCGCATGCACCTCGCCCGCGGGGACATGCAGGTCGATCCCCTTCAGGATCCGCTTGTCCTCGTCCTCGAGCTTCACGTGCAGGTTCTCGATCTTCAGCATGTTCTTTCCTTGCAATGATTTGCAACCCGACCTTCAGGTGGATCGCGTCCGTCCGAACAGGGCCCAGAGCAGCACCGGGGCCGCGACCGCGACGACCTTCGTCATCGTGAATCCGCCACCCAGCCAGACCGCGTCGAGCAGCGTGCCGAGGAACGACCCGACGACCGCCGCCAGGACGTAGCCCCACCGTGGCACCCGGCGGGCCTCCTCAGCCAACCGATCCCTCCAGCGAAATCGCCACCAGCGCCTGCGCCTCCATGGCGAACTCCATCGGCAACGCCTGCAGAACTTCCTTGCAGAACCCGTTCACGACGAGCGCCACGGCCTCCTCCTCGTCCATCCCGCGCGAGCGACAGTAGAACAGCTGATCGTCGTCCACCTTGGACGTCGTCGCCTCGTGTTCCACCCGCGACGAATTGTTCTTCACCTCGATGTACGGCACCGTATGCGCCCCGCATTTCGACCCGATCAGCAGGCTGTCGCACTGCGTATAGTTGCGCGAGTTCTTCGCCTTCGGATGCATCGACACCAGCCCGCGATAGGTGTTCTGCGCCCGCCCCGCGCTGATCCCCTTGGACACGATCCGCGACTTGGTGTTCTTGCCGAGGTGCACCATCTTGGTGCCGGTATCGGCCTGCTGCATGTTGTTGGCGATGGCGATGGAGTAGAACTCGCCCTGGCTGTCGTCGCCGCGCAGGATGCAGGAGGGATACTTCCACGTCACCGCGGACCCGGTCTCCACCTGCGTCCACATCACCTTGGAGCGATGCCCCCGGCAATCGGCCCGTTTGGTGACGAAGTTGTAGATGCCGCCCTTGCCGTTCTCATCGCCCGGGTACCAGTTCTGCACCGTCGAATACTTGATCTCCGCATCGTCCAGCAGCACCAGCTCCACGCAGGCCGCGTGCAGTTGCGCGACGTCCCGCTGCGGTGCGGTGCAGCCTTCGAGGTAGGAGACGTAGGAGCCCTCGTCGGCGATGATGAGCGTCCGCTCGAACTGTCCGGTGTTCTCCGCGTTGATCCGGAAATACGTCGACAGCTCCATCGGGCAGCGCACGCCCTTGGGGATGTAGACGAAGGACCCGTCCGAGAAGACCGCCGCGTTCAGCGTGGCGTAGTAATTGTCCGAAGCCGGGATCACCGACCCGAGATATTTCTTCACCAGTTCCGGATGATCCTGAATGGCCTCCGAAATCGAACAGAAGATCACGCCGGCCTTGGCCAGTTCCTTCTTGAACGTCGTGCCCAGCGAAACGGAATCGAACACCGCGTCCACCGCGACCTTGCGGTCCTCGGGGTCGGGTTCGACACCGGCCAGAAGCGCCTGCTCCTTGAGCGGGATCCCCAGCTTCTTGTATGTTTCCAACAGCTTCGGATCGACGTCGTCCAGCGATTTCGGCTTCTCGGTCATGCTCGCGGGCCGGGCGTAATAGTACTGATCCTGGAAATCGATCTCCGGGTATTCGACCATCGCCCACTTCGGGTAAGACAGCTTCAGCCAGCGACGGTAGGCATCCAACCGCCAGTCCAGCATCCACTCCGGCTCGTCGTTCTTGCCCGAGATCAGGCGCACGATGTCTTCGGAGAGGCCCTTCGGGGCGTATTCCATCTCGATGTCGGTGTTCCAGCCGTGCTTGTAGACCCCGGACAGGCCCTTCACCGCCTCGACGGTCTCCGCATCGACGCCGTCCTTGACCCGCACGTCATCCAAAACGTTCATGTCCGTCTCCTGTCCCTGAGGCGGCGGAAGCTCTCGACGAACCGCCCCACCTGTTCTTGCGTCGTGTCCGGTCCGAGGCTCACGCGGATCGCGCAATCGGCCTCGCCCGGACCGTAGCCCATCGATCGCAGCACCGCGCTCTCGCGGACCTTGCCGCGAGGAGCAGGCCGATCCCGCGCTGACGGCGTATCCGGCCAGATCGAGTGCCATCACCTGAGTCTCCCCCTTCCAACCCGGCGTGATCAGGCAGGACGTGTTGGGCAGACGCTTCGATTCCTTACCGACCAAAATAGTGGGTGATCCCCCACCCTCAAGACTTGTTTCTAGAAAAGTTCTAAGTTGCGCAACCCGGTCCCAGGCTCCGGCGTCCAGATCGCGCACCGCCGCCGTCGCAGCGGCTCCGAATCCGGCGATGCCGACGACGTTCTCCGTCCCGGAGCGGCGTCCCATCTCCTGCCCGCCTCCGCGGATACGCGATGCGACGTCCAGACCCCGGCGGATCACCAGCGCCCCGATCCCCTTCGGCCCGCCAAGCTTGTGCGCCGAGATCAGCGCCATTCCGACACTCGCCCAGTCGAAGGCCACCGGAACCTTGCCGAACGCCTGCGTCATGTCGCTGACCGCGAGCCCCTCCGGCAACTCCTGCATCACCCCCGTCTCCGAGTTCGCCATCTGCACGGCGCTGCGGCCGGGATCGGCAACCGCGATCCGCCCCGCGCCGTCGACCGGCAACGCCCCGTCGCCCCAGGCCGCCACCGCCTCGTGCTCCACCGCGGCGCTCGCCATCCCGCGTCCCGCCATCGCCAGCGCTGCGGCCTCCGTCGCCCCCGAAACGAAGATCAAGTCCGCTCCGGAGGCCCCGAAGGCCGCCGCCACCTGCGCCCGCGCTGCCTCGACCAGCCTCTTGGCCGCGCGCCCCTCACCATGCACCGATGACGGATTGCCCGAAACGTCCATCGCCGCCACCATCGCGGCCCGTGCCTCCGGGCGCAGCGGGGCGGTCGCGTTCCAGTCGAGATAGACCCGCTCGCGCATGCCGTCGCCTTCCTCTTTCCGCAAGTATCCCGGGGGTCCGGGGGCCGGCCCCCGGCGTCCCTACTCGTCCACCACCTGGAACAGGTTCGGCACCGCCGGGCAGGGCACCAGCCCATTGCCCACCACATCCGACAGCCTCGTCTGGTGCAGGAAGACATAGACGTTCGCCGACATCGATTCCCACAGCCGGTTCGTCATCGACTGGGCCTGACTGCCCGAAGAGCCGCCCGAGGCACCGGCCCCGGTATGCATCGCGCTCACGGTCTCGTCCACGGCCTCGAGGATCATGGAGACCCGGATGTCCGACGCCGACGCCGCCAGCCGGTAGCCGCCGCCCGGGCCGCGCACCGACTCCACCAGCCCCGCCCGCCGCAGCTTCACGAACAGCTGCTCCAGATAGGCCAGCGAGATGTCCTGCCGCCGGGAGACCTCCGCCAGCGACGTGGTGCTCCCCTCGGGCCGCAGCGCCAGGTCCGCGAGCGCCACCATCGCGTACCGCCCCTTGGTGCTCAGCTTCATCGCGCGTCCCTTCCCATCGCCCGGACGGCCGTCCGATTGACGATGCACATCCCGTCCCTTACCTGCAGGGCAACCCCGCAGGGGCCGGAGCGAGCGGAAGTATCCCACCCCCCGGCGCTGCGTCAACCGAGACGTCGAAGGATGCGCCGATGCCCGAAGTGATCTTCCCCGGCCCCGAGGGCCGTCTCGAAGGGCGATACCATCCGCAACCGCTCAAGGACGCCCCCATCGCGATCATCCTGCACCCGCACCCGCAGTTCGGCGGCACGATGAACAACCGCGTGGTCTACAACCTGCATTACGCGTTCCATTCGCTCGGATTCACCTGCCTGCGCTTCAACTTCCGCGGCGTCGGTCGGAGTCAGGGGGAATTCGACCAGGGCATCGGGGAACTCTCGGACGCGGCCTCCGCGCTCGATTACCTTCAGGCGATGAACCCGAACGCCAAGCACTGCTGGGTCGCCGGCTTCTCCTTCGGAGCCTGGATCGGGATGCAGCTTCTGATGCGCCGCCCCGAGATCACCGGCTTCATTTCCGTCTCGCCGCAGGCCGACCGCTACGACTTCAGCTTCCTCGCCCCCTGCCCCTCCTCCGGCCTGATCCTGAACGGGTTGAACGACCGGGTCGCTCCGCCCGCCGACACCCGCACGCTCGTGGGCAAGCTGCACGATCAGAAGGGCATCACCATCACCCATCAGGAAGTGGAGGGGGCAGGTCACTTCTTCGAGGATCCGCACATGGACCCGATGATCGCGGACGTGAAGGGCTACGTCTCCCGTCGCCTGACCGAAACCACGCGCTGAGGCTGCCGTGACCGCCGACCTCGACCGGCGCATGGCCTTCCTCGTGGAGGCCGACCGGCTGAAATCCATCGTCCGCGCGACGAAGCTCGCCGATGGATCGCGCCACGAGAACACCGCGGAACACTCCTGGCACCTTGCGCTCTTCGCGTTGGTCCTGGCCCCCGAGGCCCCGCCCGGCGTCAGCATCGACCGCGTGATCCGGATGCTGATCCTGCACGATCTCGTGGAGATAGACGCGGGGGACACACCGCTCTTCGCCACCGCGCCCGCCACGCAGGAGGCCGATGAGCAGGCCGCCGCCGACCGCATCTTCGGCCTGCTCCCGCCTGCCCAGGGGTCCGAGTTCCGCGCGCTGTGGGACGAGTTCGAGGCGGCCGTCACTCCCGACGCGGTCTTCGCCAAGTCCGTCGACCGGTTCCAGCCGCCCGTTCTCAACCTCGCCAACGGCGGCGGCAGCTGGATCGACTACGACGTGACCGAGGCTCAGATCCGCACCCGCGTCGGCCCGAAGATCGCGCGGGGTGCGCCGGCACTTTGGGCATGGATCTCTCCGAAGATCGCCACCGCCTTCACGAAGTGAAAAGATTTCGCTGCTAACAGGAAGGTCCGGGGCGCGCTCGCGCGGTCCGGACATTGACGAGTGATCCGGAGCTGTGGACGCTTCGTTAACGAGTACCCCCCTCGGCCGGGCCCCGCGCCCCCGGGGATGCCGCGCCTCGGCCCGACCCGCACCTGCGAACACCACCTCCCCGGCCCCGCTGGCGACCTCGGGCATGCCGACCCAACCCATTGCAAAAAAACGCGATCCTCCCCCCCGGGGGATCGGAACCAATGGGATTTGCCGCCGTTGGAGGGATGTCTACCCTGACAGAAAGGCACACGGTCGTCGGACCGTGTGTTCCAACCGAAAGGACCTGCAACATGAAGACCCTCACACTTACGACCGCCACCGCCCTGCTCCTCGCCGGAGCCGCCTCCGCCCAGATGTTCGGCGACACCTACGGCACCGATATGGACGTGAACACGTTCAACACGGGGCTCGACAGCACGGGCTACTACAACGCGCTGGACCGCAACGACGACATGATGCTCGACAACGACGAGTACGCCACCGGGCTCTACCGGACCTTCGATTCGGACCGCGACCTGCAGATCACCGAAGACGAGTACACGGCCGGTACGACGCGCTATCGCGGGGCCGACTACGAGGCGACGCCGTTCACCGACTACGACACCGACGGCTCCGGCTACCTGTCGCAGAACGAGTTCCGCCCGCTCTACGATTCCGGCTACAACGACGACTTCGTGAGCTACGACGGCGACGGCGACGGGATGCTGACCTCCGAGGAATACTCGACCGGGACGTACGGCATGGCTGACCGCAACCAGGACGCGGTGATCTCCATCGAGGAGGAGGGCCTGTTCGAGGGCTGGTTCGACGGTGACGACATCGAGGCCGAGATCGAGCAGGTCGGCGACGTCTACTGAGCGTCTCCCGATCCCTGACCGAACGAAAGGCGCGGCGGAGGATTCCGCCGCGCCTTTCCGTGTCCGGCTTCCGTTCCGCGACCAAGCGCGATAAGCCCCGGAAAACCCCGACGGAGCCCCGGACATGACCAAGATCAAAGTCGACAACCCCATCGTCGAGCTCGACGGCGACGAGATGACCCGCATCATCTGGCAGTTCATCAAGGACAAGCTGATCCTGCCGCATCTCGACGTGGAGCTGCTCTACTACGATCTCGGTATGGAATCGCGCGACGCCACGGACGACCAGATCACCATCGACGCGGCCGAGAAGATCC
This sequence comes from uncultured Alphaproteobacteria bacterium, assembly GCA_963757495.1. GTDB lineage: Bacteria > Pseudomonadota > Alphaproteobacteria > Rhodobacterales > Rhodobacteraceae > Jannaschia. The sequence continues at coordinate 621,364 of CAVWRZ010000002.1, read as the reverse complement.
TCGAAGTCGGCGTCGGCGTGAAGTGCGCCACGATCACCCCGGACGAGGCGCGGGTGAAGGAGTTCGGCCTCAAGAAGATGTGGCGCTCGCCCAACGGCACCATCCGCAACATTCTGGGCGGCGTGGTCTTCCGCGAGCCGATCATCTGCTCCAACGTCCCGCGCCTCGTTCCCGGCTGGACCAAGCCCATCGTCATCGGCCGTCACGCCTATGGCGACCAGTATCGCGCCACCGACATGAAGTTCCCCGGACCCGGCAAGCTCTCGATGAAGTTCGTGGGCGACGACGGTACCGTGATGGAGGAGGAAGTGTTCCACGCGCCGTCCTCGGGCGTCTACATGGGCATGTACAACCTCGACGACTCGATCCGCGACTTCGCCCGCGCCTCGCTGAACTACGGGCTCAAGCGCAACTACCCCGTCTATCTCTCGACCAAGAACACCATCCTCAAGAACTACGACGGCCAGTTCATGATCCTCTTCCAGGAGGTCTTCGACGCCGAGTTCAAGGAGAAGTTCGAGGCCGCCGGCATCACCTACGAGCACCGGCTGATCGACGACATGGTCGCGGCCGCGATGAAGTGGTCGGGAGGCTACGTCTGGGCCTGCAAGAACTACGACGGCGACGTGCAGTCCGACACCGTAGCGCAGGGTTTCGGCTCGCTGGGGCTGATGACGTCGCAGCTGATGACGCCCGACGGCAAGGTCGTCGAGGCGGAAGCGGCGCACGGCACCGTGACCCGCCACTACCGCCAGCACCAGGCCGGCAAGGAGACGTCGACCAACTCCATCGCCTCGATCTTCGCCTGGACCGGCGGGTTGCGTCACCGTGCCAAGCTGGACGACAACGCCGAGCTGATGCGCTTCGCCGAGACGCTGGAGAAGGTCATCGTCGACACTGTGGAATCGGGTCACATGACGAAGGACCTCGCCCTGCTGGTCGGACCCGATCAGAAATGGCTGACGACGATGGGCTTCCTCGAAAAGATCGCGTCCAACCTCGACGCGGCGCTCGACGCCTGAGCCGACGGCAGGCGCGGCACTCGCCGCGCCGGCCATCCCCCCGGGCCTGCGAAGGATCCCCATGCCCCGTTCCACCGCGCCGGCCGACTCCCGCGAGCCGCATCGCCCCTCGCCGCTCAGGCACACGCTGCTGGAGGATGCGCAGGCGCTGATCCTCGGCACGACGCTCTGCGCATTGGGCGTCCAGTTCCTCACCGCAGCCGGCCTCGTCACCGGCCAGACGGCGGGCGCGGCGGTATTGCTCTCCTACGTGACCGACTGGTCCTTCGCCGTCTGGTTCTTCGTGCTGAACCTCCCGTTCTATGTCCTCGGCTGGTTCCGCCTCGGCCCGCGTTTCGTCGTCAAGACGGTCATCGCCGTCACCACGGTCTCGCTTGTCTCGCGCGTCCTGCCAGAGTTCGTGAGCTTCGATGCGCTGGACCCCTGGGCCGCCTCGGCCCTGTCCGGCGCGGTGATCGGCATGGGCCTCATCGTCATCTTCCGCCACGGAGCGTCGCTCGGCGGCATCGGGATCCTCGCGCTTTGGATACAGGAACGGTTCGGCATCCAGGCCGGCTGGATCCAGCTCGGCTTCGACGCGCTCCTCTTTACGGCCGCTTTCGCGCTCCTCGACCCTTGGCTCGTCACCGCATCGCTTCTGGGGGCCGTCGCGGTGAACCTCATCATCGCCACCAACCACCGTCGTGATCGTTACGTCGGTCGCTGATGCACTGGCTCTACCTCATCCTCGCCATCGCCCTGGAGACGATCGGGACCACCGCGCTGAAGACGTCGAACGGCTTCACACGCCTCTGGCCCTCGCTGATAACGCTCGTCTGCTTCTTCACGGCGCTCTTCCTGCTCTCGCTCGTGCTCAGAACCCTGCCCGTCGGCGTCACATACGCGATCTGGTCCGGGCTCGGCATCGTGCTGATCACCGCCATCGGCTGGGTCGCCTTCGGGCAGCGGATGGACCCGGCGGCGATGCTCGGCATGGGCCTCATCGTCGCAGGCATCGTCGTCATGCAGGTCTTCTCCGACACCGCGGGACACTGACACACGGGCATCGGCACCGACGTCCTACCGCGGTTCATACCCGTTGCAGCATGTCCCGCACGGCGTCCAGAGCGGCTTCTGCCTTTGCCACGTCGGCCCCGCCGCCCTGCGCCATCTCCGGCCGGCCGCCCCCTCCGCGTCCGCCAAGGATATCCACCGCGACCTTCACCAGATCGACCGCGGAAACCCGATCGGTGAGGTCCTTCGTGACCCCTGCGGCTACCGCAGGCTTCGCTCCGGTGTCGGCCACGTAGACGATCACCCCCGAGCCGAGTGCCGCCTTCTGGGCGTCGATCATCGGGCCGAGATCCTTGCCCGAGACGCCGGCAAGCACCTGCAGGACGACCTTCAGCCCATTGATGTCCTGCACCTCCGTGCCGGAGCCCTTCGCAAGATCGCGCCGCAACTGCGCGACCTCGTCCTGCAGCGCGCGCCGCTCGTCCATCAGCGCGCGCACCCGCGGGCCGACCTCGTCCGGTTGGGCCTTGAACAGCATCGCCAGATCGCTCAGCCGCCTGTCCTGCGCCGTCAGATGGTCGAGCGCCGCCTGCCCCGTCAGCGCCTCGATCCGTCTGACCCCCGCGCTGCTCGCCTGGTCGCCGAGCACGACGAAGGCCCCGATCTCGCCGGTGCCGCGGACATGCGTCCCGCCGCAAAGCTCCAGCGAATAGGTCGTCCCGTCCAATCCTTTGCCCGATGCCTCCGCCGTGCCCATAGACACGACGCGGACCTCGTCGCCGTATTTCTCTCCGAAGAGCGCCTGCGCGCCAAGCTCCCGGGCCCCGTCCGGCGTCATGATCCGGGTGGTGACGGGCGCGTTCTGCCTTACGAAGCCATTGACCTCGGTCTCGACCTGACCCAACTGATCGGCCGTGACCGCCTGGCCGTGGCTGAAATCGAACCGCAGGCGATCGGGGGCATTCAGCGATCCGCGCTGCGCCACGTGGTCGCCCAATGTGCGCCGAAGCGCCTCGTGCAAAAGGTGCGTGGCAGAGTGATTGGCCCGAACCATACTCCGGCGCCCGGCATCGACCGCAAGGTCGGCCGCCTGTCCCGAGGAGATACGACCCTCACGCACGGTAACGACATGCAGGAACACACCTGCGGATCTCCGCGTGTTCGTCACGTCGGCGACGCCGGACGACGTTCGCAAGACCCCCGTGTCCCCGACCTGACCACCGGATTCTCCATAGAATGGGGTCTGGTTCACGACGATAGCGACCTGCTCACCCTCCATCGCCTCCGCGATCGACGCGCCGTCCTCGACGATCGCGAGGATCTGGCCCTCCGCACGATCGGTGTCGTAACCGAGGAACTCCGTCGGACCGTACTCGGAGGCCAGCTCGTACCAGATTGCGGCATCGGCCTTCTCTCCGGATCCGGACCACGCCGCCCGGGCCCGCGCCTTCTGCTCCGCCATCGCGGCGTCGAAGGAGGAGATATCGACCTCCAACCCCTTCTCGCGCAGCGCATCCTGCGTCAGGTCCAGCGGAAACCCGTAGGTGTCATAGAGCTTGAACGCGGTGGCACCGTCCAACATACCGCCGGTCGCCATGCTCGCCGTCTCGTCCTCGAGCATCCGAAGGCCGCGATCGAGGGTCGTGCGGAACCGCTCTTCCTCACCTCGCAGGGTCTCCTCGATCGTCGCCTGTGCCCGCCGCAATTCTCCGTAATGCCCACCCATCTGCGCCACCAACGCAGGGACCAGCCGATGCATTACCGGATCCTGCGCGCCCGTCTGATGCGCATGGCGCATCGCACGCCTCATGATCCGTCGAAGAACGTATCCGCGGCCCTCGTTGGATGGCATGACCCCGTCCGCGATCAGGAATGCCGTGGACCGCAAATGGTCCGCGATGACGCGATGATGGAGGTTCGCGGGACCATCCGGGTCCGTCGACGTCGCCACTGCCGAGGCTTCGATCAGCGCGCGCATCAGGTCCGTGTCGTAGTTATCGTGCTTTCCCTGCAGCAGGGCCCCGATCCGCTCGAGCCCCATCCCCGTGTCGATCGACTGCTTCTCCAACGGGCGCAGCGTTCCGTCGGAAAGCTGCTCGTTCTGCATGAACACGATGTTCCAGATTTCGATGAACCGATCACCGTCCTCATCCGGACTGCCGGGGGGGCCCCCGGGGATGTGGTCGCCATGATCGTAGAAGATTTCGGTGGATGGGCCGCAGGGCCCCGTTGGCCCCATGCGCCAGAAGTTGTCGTCCGACGCAATCCGGATGATCCGTCGTTCCGGCAACCCGGCAACCCTCGTCCAGATCTCCGCCGCTTCCTCATCGGTATGGTAGACCGTCACGAGCAGGCGGTCCGCGTCGATCCCGAAGTCCCGCGTGAGCAGGGTCCAGGCATAGGCGATCGCCTCCTCCTTGAAGTAGTCTCCGAAGCTGAAGTTCCCGAGCATCTCGAAGAAGGTATGATGTCGTGCGGTATAGCCGACATTGTCGAGATCGTTGTGCTTTCCGCCCGCCCGAACGCATTTCTGACTCGACGCTGCGCGAACGTAGTCCCGACTCTCCAACCCTGTGAAAACGTTCTTGAACTGCACCATCCCTGAGTTCACGAACATCAGCGTCGGGTCGTTTCGAGGCACCAGCGGAGAACTCTCTACCCGGACGTGGCCATTTCCAGCGAAGAACTCAAGGAAAGTGCTTCTGATGTCATTCAGGCTGGTCATAGCGTGCTCCGGCGATGCGCAATCGTCCTAGCCTCGCACTTCGTGGACGACAAGCGAACGGGGCCAGACGTTCGCTGAAAAGGGCTGCCCAACGGCAGCCCTCCGAATTCCGATTGAGAAAATCGAGCGATCTCAGCCGTCGAGTATCTCATCCTTATCCGAATCCGTCATCTCAAACTCCAGCCCATGCGCAGCCCGGATCTTGTCCTCTATCTCATCGGCGACAACGGGATTGTCCTTCAAGAACTGCTTGGAGTTCTCACGACCCTGCCCGATCCGATCGTCACCGTAGCTATACCATGCGCCGGATTTCTCGACGACGCCGGCTTTCACGCCCAAGTCGAGCAGCTCACCGGTCTTCGATATCCCTTCACCATACATGATGTCGAACTCGACCTGCTTGAACGGGGGAGCGACCTTGTTCTTGACGACCTTCACCTTCGTCTGGTTCCCGACGATCTCCTCTCGATCCTTGATCGCACCGATCCGCCGGATATCGAGCCTCACGGAGGCATAGAACTTGAGAGCATTACCGCCCGTCGTCGTTTCTGGCGAACCGAACATGACGCCGATCTTCATCCTGATCTGATTGATGAAGACGAGCGTGCACTTCGATCGGCTAATCGACCCCGTGAGCTTCCGCATCGCCTGACTCATCAGGCGCGCATGAACACCGACCGAACTGTCGCCCATGTCCCCCTCGAGTTCGGACCGCGGCGTCAACGCCGCAACCGAGTCGACGACGACCATGCTGACCGCTCCCGATCGGATCAAGGTGTCGACGATCTCCAGCGCCTGTTCGCCGGTATCCGGCTGCGAGATGAGAAGTTCCTCGAGGTTTACCCCAAGCCGCTTCGCATACTGCGGATCGAGCGCGTGTTCGGCATCAACGAAAGCGCAGACGCCGCCCTTCTTCTGCTCTTCCGCGATCGCATGCAGCGTTAGTGTCGTCTTGCCCGACGACTCGGGCCCGTAGATCTCGACCACACGCCCTTTCGGAAGGCCGCCGATCCCCAAGGCGATATCGAGCCCCAGCGAGCCCGTAGACGTCGCCTCGATGACAGGAAGCTTGTTCTCGCCACCGAGCTTCATGATGGAGCCCTTGCCGAACTGCCGTTCGATCTGCGCAAGCGCGCTGTCGAGAGCCTTCTGCTTATCCGCGCTACGCTTGTCAGCCATATCGAGTAGGTTCGCCGATGCCATTGTTCACATCCTCTTCGCACGATGCCGTCGCAACGGCAATAAGGTTGGCGTTCTTGTCCTGTTCTATATGGAACATAGTAGGAACTCTGTCAATGTTCTGCTTTGGAACTGCGGGGAAATCACGCCAAGGCCTTCTCGACCGTATTCGTGAGATCGGCGAGCGAGAATGGTTTAGGCAGGAAGATCGAGTTCGGAATCGGATCGGTCGTCTCGGACATCGCGTCCTGAGTGTACCCGGAGATGAAGATGGTGCGAACGTCCGGTCTGGTTTCCATCGCTTTGCGAACCCAGGAGGGTCCGTCGAGGCCGGGCATCATGACGTCCGTCAGGAAGAGATCGATCTCCAGGCTCTGGTCAGCCAATTGCTCGAGGGCGGCCTCCGCATTCTCCGCCTCGAGAACGTCGAACCCGCGCAATCTCAAAGCGCGTGAGGCGAAGGCGCGGACCGGGGCCTCGTCCTCCACGAGCAGGACGACCCGACGCGGTGGGTCGACGTCCCTGTCGGCCATCTGCGTGCGCAACCTAACGGAGTCGCAGTCCGAGGCCTCCGAAGCGATGTGCTGACCGCTCGAAATCGTCCTGTGGTGCGGCGACGTGTTCGAACCCGTGGCCTGCACGTCGGACGTCGGCGCAGCTCGCGTCTTCGGCCCGCGTTCCGGTGGGAGAGGCAACCGGGACGCTCGACGATTGCGAGATGTTCCGTTTGCCGATGGATCGCTCGGAGCCGTTGTTCATCGGGGTCCGATTTGTCTCGATCCGACGTGATGAGGGCGTCTGCCGGCAGCCCGGGAAAATACAAGCTGAAGCGCGTCCCCTCGTCCGCAGTGCTGTCCGCGAAGATGTAGCCACCGGATTGTTTCACGATCCCGTAAGCCATGCTGAGACCGAGCCCCGTGCCTTCTCCGGGGCGTTTGGTCGTGAAGAATGGCTCGAATATCCGGCTCAGGTTATCGGGTGATATCCCCGTTCCGCCGTCCGTCACGCTGATGATGACGTACTGTCCCGCCGGTACAACGACCCGGTCCCGTTTTAGGGGGGCTGCCAGATACTGGCATTCGGTGGCGATCAGGATTTCGCCGCCTCCGGGCATCGCATCCCGCGCGTTGACGACCAGATTCATTAGCACCTGCTCGAGTTGCCGGCGATCGCCCCGGATCGGAATCAAGGCGGGGTCGTTCCGCACCCGAAGCGTCACGCGGTCGCCGACGAGCCGGTTCAAGAGGTGGGCAAGGTCGTCCAGCGCATCGCGCAGATCGATGGGGCGGAGTTCCAGCGTCTGCTTGCGCGAGAAGGCGAGCAACTGCCCGACGAGTGCTGCCGCCCGGTTCGCGTTCTGCGTGATCTGGGTGAGGTCCGCATGATCGTCGTCCCCCTCCCCGTGACGCAGCATAAGGAGGTCGCAATGCCCGGAAATCGCCGTCAGGAGGTTGTTGAAATCATGCGCCACACCCCCCGCGAGCTGCCCGATGGCCTGCATCTTCTGGCTCTGGACGAACTGCGCCTCCAACGTCTTCAGCTCGGTTGCATCGCTCAGCACCGCGAGCAGGTTCGTCGTGTCGGACCCCACCGGGCGGCTGAGGCTGATCTGCAGGTAAGTCTCGACGTCCGCGCCCGTCACCCGAACGACCTCCGCACGATAGAGCCCACGCCCGGCGGCAGCCTCGCTGACCCACTCGCCGACGCTGCGGCCCAAACCCTCCACCAGAGCGGGCAGGCGATCCTCCGTGCCAGTGGCGAAAGCGGGCAGCAGATCCCGCGCCAAACGGTTCGCGTAAACGACCTTTCCGTTCGGATCGAGTCGGAGAAGAGCGACGGGAAGCGTGTCCAACGCGACCTCGTGCATCCCGGGATCGCCGGCCGGCAGGACGAAGGCATCGCGGCGCTCCCCCGCCGTCTCCCCCGCCGTTTCCGCGAGGCCGACACGCACCGGGCGGGGGCCGTCCCTCGTGAGGAGGACGTTCAACTCACCATGTGCGAGGGGCGTCGTCTCGAACAGATCCTCGAGCCGGGCGACCTTCCTCCCCATGTCGTTCTCCAGCGCGGGCGACGTGGCGAGAATCCGACCTGAACGATCAAAGGTCACCGATGGAAGGCCGGGGCACTGCTCAGTCGGTCGGTCCAGCCCTTCCAACCGCCATAGGAGCCCGTTCGGAAGGCGGTGCAGTATCACCCGGGCCCGCCCATCGCGCGTGACCACATCCTCGCTGACGGTGCCGCCGTTCGCCTCGGCCGCGAGCGTCAGCCGGTGGATCAGCGCGTCCGGGTTCGCGAAGATCCCGGCCAGCACCTGCGTCATAGGTTGCTCCACGACGTTCCCGAACCGCTCTCGCGCCGACCCGTTCTGATGTGTCACCCGGCCGTCCATCCCCGTAAACACGCTTGGCGTGGGATCGGATTCTAGGAAATCGGTCAAGACACGGACGCGCCGTCCTGACCAGCTACGGACGAGGGGGGTCTTTGCAAGGACGAGCAGGAGGGCCGCCGAGACTCCGAGGGCGAGGACCAGAAGGGAACTTGCCGGCGACAACTCCGCAATCACGAGCGCCGCCGCCGTTGCGCCCGCCGCTCCGAGGAGGAGAAGCGCGGAGCCAGCGCGCAACTGCTTCAGGATCAGGATCGCATTGCCCAAGACACTCCCCCACCGAACAGCCGGCCCGCCGACACCGAAGACCCTGACCTCGTTATGTGGCACCATATCTTAACACCGACTTAACGACGAATACGAGGCAATCGGTCAACCGTGCCGTTGCATCACGGCGAGGTAAAACCCGTCCGGCCCTTCGCCTGCCGGCAGACTGCTCCAATCGTCGAGACGTCCGAAGTCCGCGTTCGAGGACAGACACGCATCGACCACCTCACCGTTCTCGCAACGGAGGATGGAGCACGTCATATAGGCCACCCGACCACCCGGCCTCACCAGCCGCATGGCCCGGCGCAGGATATCGCGTTGCACGGCACCCAAGGCCGCCAACCGCTCCTCCGTCAGCCTCCACTTCGCCTCCGGTGCCCGCCGCCAGCTTCCCGAACCGGAACAGGGCACATCCGCCACGACCAGATCGAAGGGCTCTTCCTCCTCGGGGTCGACGACCACCGGAATCTGCGCGCCAGCCCGAAGCGCCCGCACCGGCAGGTCGCGCATACGGGTCTCATCCACGTCATGCGCGCGCACGGCCGCACCGCGGGCCGCCATCGCCAGCGCCTTGCCCCCGCCGCCGGCGCAGAGGTCCAGCACGCGCAGGCCAGGCTCGAGCGGCAGGCGGGCGACGAGGGCCTGCGAGCCGGCGTCCTGAAACTCCCACAGGCCATCCAGAAAGGACGGCAAGGCGGTCATGCCGCGCGGCGCGCCGACCACGCGCAGGGCGGTCGGCGCCGCGTCGGCCGGCATGGCGTCGATGCCCTCCTCGGCGAGCTGCGCGATGAGGTCGGTCCGGTTCGTCCGGGCGACGTTGGCGCGCAGGAACACCGGTGCCCGGTGCCGCAACGCCTCCAGCGCAGCATCCGCACGCGGTCCCAGGTCCGCACGGATGCGGGGCAGCAGCCAATCGGGACTGTCGAGCCGCGCACCGTCCGGCGCGCCGGTGACATCGCGAAGATCCCCGGCCCAGGGAGCCGGCGCATGCCCTTGTCCGGTGAACAACTCGTTCAGCATGATCCCGTTCTGCGACAATGACCCCGCCAGGACCGCGCGGGCATCGCCGTGAGCTGGCTCCCCGGTCACGCCCCCCACCCAGGCCGAGGACCGCAGCGTCCGGAGGGCGTCGAACACGTGGTCCCGAACCGCCGCGCGATCCTTCGACCCGGCGTAGCGGCTTCCCCGGGCCCATCGCGAAAGGGCACGCTCTGCAGCCTCTCCGCCGAAAACGCCGTCGAGCACCTCGATCGCCGCCTGCACGCGGGCCCCGGGCGTCATCGAACGGACTTGCGGTCAGCTGCGGTAATTGGGCGACTCCCTCCCGCGTGATCTGCACGTCGTGGACATGGCTCTCCCGCAGCCCCGCCCCGGTGATCTTCACGAACCGACAGGATCCGCGCATCTCCGCCACGGTCGCGCAACCGGTATAGCCCATCGCCGCGCGCAACCCCCCGACGAGCTGGTGCACGACCGCTCCGGCGGAGCCCTTGTAGGGCACCTGCCCCTCGATCCCTTCCGGCACCAACTTGTCGGAGGCGGCGTCCTTCTGGAAATATCGATCGGCCGAACCCCTTGCCATCGCGCCCAGAGACCCCATCCCGCGGTAGGACTTGAACGACCGTCCCTGATACAGGATCACCTCGCCCGGGCTCTCGTCCGTCCCGGCGATCATCGAGCCCACCATCGCGCAGGAAGCCCCGGCGGCGATGGCCTTGGCGAAGTCACCCGAATACTTGATGCCGCCATCGGCGATCACCGGGACGTCGCCCGCGGCCCCCGCCGCGTCCATGATCGCCGTCAGCTGCGGCACGCCCACGCCGGCGACGATCCGGGTCGTGCAGATGGAGCCCGGCCCGATGCCGACCTTCACCGCATCCGCGCCCGAGCCGATGAGCGCGCGGGTGCCTTCGGCGGTCGCCACGTTGCCGGCGACCACCTGCACGTCGTTCGACAACCGCTTGATCCGATCGACCGCCAGGCCCACGCCCTGGGAATGCCCATGCGCCGTGTCGACCACGATCAGGTCGCACCCCGCGTCGATCAGCGCCTCCGACCGCTCGAAGCCGGCGTCGCCCACCGTCGTCGCGGCCGCCACGCGCAGGCGCCCCAGACGGTCCTTGCAGGCCTGTGGGTTGATCACGGCCTGCTCGATGTCCTTGATCGTCAGGAGCCCGGTCAGATGCCCCTTCGCGTTCACGATCAGCAGCTTCTCGATCCGGCGCGCGTGCATCATCGAACGCGCCTCCGCCAGATCGGCCGGTTCGCGCAGGATGGCAAGGTCGTCGGCGGTCATCATGGCGGACACCGGTGTCGCGTCGTCATCGGCGAAGCGCATGTCCCGGTTGGTGACGATGCCGAGCACGCGCCCCCGATCGTCCACGACGGGGAAGCCCGTGACGCGGTAGCGTTCCTGCAGCGCCTTGGCGTCCAGCAGCGTCTGGTCGGGCCGCAACGTGACCGGATTGTAGACCACCCCGCTCTCGAACCGCTTGACGCGCCTCACTTCCTTCTGCTGCGCGTCGAGATCGAGGTTGCGATGGATCACGCCCATCCCGCCGGCCTGCGCCATGGCGATGGCCATCCGCGACTCCGTCACAGTGTCCATGGCCGAGGACAGCAGCGGGATGTTCAGAGCGATGCTCCGCGTCACCTGCGTGCGCGTATCGGCGGTGCCCGGCAGGATGCGGCTCTCGGCCGGGACCAGCAGCACGTCGTCGAAGGTGAGGGCCTCGCGAATCTCCATCGGGGTGCTCCGTCGGTGGGATGTCGGTTGGCGATTTCCTGTTTCACGGGCCGGGTCGGAGAACAAGTGCAGGTGTCGTCGGCGGCATCCAATGCCCGGGCCCCTGCGTCCCCGTGCGACGACACTTCGAGCGAACCGCGGTCGAATGGCGTTCGCCCCTTGCCCCGGCATCCCACGACGAGGAGCCTTCGTTCAGCCGCGTAGGACCATACGGGCAGCGTCACGGCGGTCGGGGGCTTCGAACCTACAGCGACACGATCCCGGGCGCGCTTCGCCCAAAGCCACGGACGATGGGGCCCCCCGCGCAGACGCAACAGGAACGATCGGGTCATGGCGCGGGACCGGTGATGGCATCCGAAGTGGCATGCAGGGCGAGATCCTCGGCCGTCGCGCCCGACAGGATCCGCACCAGCCCCGAGCGCGCATGCCGCCCGATGGCCAGCAAGTCCGCCTGCTCCGCCTCGACACGCCGTTGGAGGCTGTTCGCCGCCGGCCCGGCCACGACTTTCGCGCCGATCCTGCGCATACCGGGCTTCCGCAGGTCGGCGGCCGCCGTCCGTCGACGTCGACTCGGGTCAGGCGTGCCTGCGTTTCCGGACCGATCGTCCCGCCGGTATCGAAGGCACAGGGGCTGGCCATGACGATTTCCTGCCAGCCGTGGACCGGCGTCACCTCCGCCTCGGGTGCGATGACCAATGCGGCCCGGGCGGCCATCTCGCTCGCGGCGAGAAATCCCAGCCGACGGAGACCGCGCGATAGGCCGTTCGGGTCGCGCAACCGAAACCAGAATCGGCACCCTGGCCCCACGGAACAGACGCAGGAGCGTCGGCGTGCCCAGGATCTCCCGACGCCGCGATTGCGGTGGCTTCCCATCACGATCGGATTGGCGGCGCAGCTTTCCGTCATCCTCGACATCATCCGATCGAGCCGTCCGACCTCGACATGCACGGTCGGGGCTGCATCGCGCAGCAAGACGTTCTGCGCGATCATGACCGCGATTGTGGCTTCGGCCTCCTCGGACCAAGAGCGAAGAAGGGCGGCAGACAGATCCTCGTCCACGATATGCAGCAGATGCAGGGCTGCGCCCGGATCCCGCGCGAGATTGGCAGCTCTCATCAGCGCATGATCCGACGGCGCGCTCAGATCGGTGGACGTCAGTATCGTCTTCATGACCGTAACCTTTCGTGCGGGGTTCGGCATGTCCTGCACCGCAAGCCGCCTCCTCGCCTTGACGCGGATCAACCCCGCCGCCAGAAGCGCCGCACATAACCGCAACCGGGCGCATCCGTAGGCGCCGCACCGACGGAGGACGCGCATGTCCCGGATCACCCTCACCTTCCCCGATGGCAACACGCGCGACGTCCCCGCCGGCATCACGCCGGGCGAGGTCGCCGCCGACATCTCCAAGTCGCTCTCCAAGAAGGCGATCTCGGCGCAGGTGAATGGCGCGCACCACGATCTCGCCTGGCCCATCGAGGCCGACGCGGGCATCGCCATCAACACCATGGCCGATGAGACGCCTGCCCTCGAACTCATCCGCCATGACCTCGCCCACGTCATGGCGCGCGCGGTGCAGACGGTGTTCCCCGACGTGAAGGTCACCATCGGTCCGGTGCGCGACTTCGGCTGGTTCTACGACTTCGACCGGTCCGAGCCGTTCACCCCCGAGGATCTCGGCGCGATCGAGGCGGAGATGAAGCGCATCATCGCCGCCCGCGATCCGGTCCGCACCGAAGTCTGGGACCGGGCCCGGGCGCGGCAGCATTACGTCGACGCCGATGAGCCCTACAAGGTCGAGTTGCTCGACAGGATCCCGGGCAAGGAGGACATCCGGATGTATTGGCACGGGGAGTGGCAAGACCTCTGCCGCGGCCCGCACCTGCAAAACACCGGGCAGATTCCGGCGGATGCCTTCAAGCTGACCCGCGTCTCCTCCGCCTATTGGCTGGGCGACAGCACCCGTCCGCAGTTGCAGCGCATCTACGGCATCGCCTTCCGCAACCGCGACGATCTGAAGGCGCATCTGAAGTTCCTGGAAGAAGCCGAGGCCCGCGACCATCGCAAGCTCGGCCGCGAGATGGACCTGTATCACATGCAGGAGGAGGCCCCGGGGCAGGTGTTCTGGCATCCGAACGGCTGGACGATCTATACGGTGCTGCAGGACTACATGCGCCGCCGCCAGCGCGCGGGCGGCTACGTCGAGGTGAACACGCCGCAGGTCGTGGACCGCGCGCTCTGGGAGAAGTCCGGGCACTGGGACAAGTATCAGGACCACATGTTCATCGTCGAGGTGGACGAGGAGCACGCCCGCGAGAAGGCGGTGAACGCGCTCAAGCCGATGAACTGCCCGTGCCACGTGCAGGTCTTCAACCAGGGGCTCAAGTCCTACCGCGACCTTCCTCTCCGCATGGCCGAATTCGGCTCCTGTGCGCGCTACGAGCCTTCGGGCGCGCTCCACGGCATCATGCGGGTGCGCGGCTTCACGCAGGACGACGGGCACATCTTCTGCACCGAGGACCAGATCGAGGCGGAATGCGCGCGCTTCATCGAATTCCTGGCCTCGGTCTACGCCGATCTCGGGTTCGAGAGCTTCGACATCGCCTTCGCGACCCGGCCCGAGAAGCGCGTGGGCTCCGACGAGAGCTGGGATCACGTCGAGGGCGCGCTGCGCGGGGCCATCGAGAGCGTCGGCCGCCCCTACCGGGTGGAGGAGGGCGACGGTGCCTTCTACGGCCCCAAGCTGGACTTCTACCTGACCGACGCGATCGGCCGTGTCTGGCAATGCGGCACCTTCCAGGTCGACCCGAACCTCCCCGAACGGCTGGGCGCGACCTACGTCGGCGAGGATTCCGCGAAGCACCGGCCCTACATGCTGCACCGCGCGACGCTTGGCAGCTTCGAGCGGTTCATCGGCATCCTGATCGAGAACTCCGCCGGCAAGCTGCCGTTCTGGCTCGCCCCGCGGCAGGTCGTCGTCGCCTCCATCGTGTCGGAGGCCGACGGTTACGTGCACGAGGTCGTGGCCGCGCTCACGAAGGCCGGCGTGCGGGCGGAGGCGGACGTGCGCAACGAGAAGATCAACTACAAGGTCCGCGAGCATTCGCTTGGCAAGGTGCCCGTCATCCTGGCCATCGGGCGACAGGAGGTGGAGGACCGCACCGTCACCCTGCGCCGGCTGGGGGAGAAGGCGACGCGGGTGATCGGGCTGGACGCGGTGACGGCGGATCTGGGAGCGCAGGCCAGGGCACCGGATCGGCGGTGAGCCGCTTCAGACGTCCGCGTCGTCGATCAGCGGGTCGATCAGTTCCCGCCCCTCCGCCCGGTTGGAATTGACGGCCTTCGACACCCGATACCGCGCCAGACGAGACTCGGGGGCCGCGCGCATCAATGACGCAGCCCCCAACCCCGCCTCGCCCAGCCAGAGCGGCCAGTCCGCCGGAGGCCAGCGTCACCGGCTCGCGGTGATGGATCTCGTGCATCGTCGGCCCCGCGGCGCAGCTGACGATGGCGCAGGTCGGCGCATTCTCCGGCCCCCAGTCCTGCCAGATGCCGGCGAAGGCCAGAGGCGCGCCGGAGGGGTCGTGGAAGTACCACGGCAGTCGGGTTCCATCCTCCGCCCTGGTCCATTCGTAGAAGCCGGTCGCGGGGATCAGGCAGCGGCGCGCGCGGCAGGCCTCGCGGAAGGCGGGCTTCGTCGCGATGGTCTCCGCCCGCGCGTTGATGATCAGCGGGCCGCCCGTCGCCGTCTCGTACCAATGCGGAACGAAGCCCCACCGCATCGAGACAAGCCGGCGCGCGGCATCGGTGGACGTCACCACCGGCACCTGGGTCGTCGGACAGACGTTCCAGCGGGGGCCATCGGGCAGGTCGTTGGACGGCACCGCCCCGAAGAGCTGTACCATCGCCGCGTGCGGCAGGGTGAGGGCATAGCGTCCGCACATGGGGATGGACTACGGCGAACGGGGCCGACGATCCAGTGCGACACGCGCTGCAACGAAACGGGGGCCGGCAATTAAGCCAGCCCCCATCCGATCTTGCCGCGCGTCCTACTTCACGACGATGCGGTCGTCGGTGAAGGGCGTATAGGGCGCTTCGCTCGCCAGATACTCCGCCGTCACGTCGGCGAGGTCCGGCCCGAAGTCGTAGGCGTCCTGCGCGTCCACGAACATGCCGTAGCCGTCGCCGCCGTTGCGGACGTAGTTGTTCGACACCACGCCGTAGACGCGCGCCTCGTCCAGCGGCTCGCCGCCGACCATCACGTCGCTGACGCGCGAACCGGGGTCCGCGGCCGGGTCGAAGGCATAGGACATGCCCGCGACCTGCGGGAAGCGACCGGCGCCTTCCTCGACCGCGCCGACGCCGTTCTCGAGTGCGGCGAGGATCGTGGCCCCGTCGACCCGGAACGTCGAGAGCGTGTTCTGGAACGGCAGCACGGTCAGCACCTCGCCCATGGTCACGTCGCCCGCATCGATGGAGGAGCGGATGCCCCCGCCGTTCTGGATGGCGATCTCGATGCCCTGGTCGGCGACCCGCGCCAGCATGGCCTCCGCGATCAGCACGCCCATCTCGCAGACCTGCGCCCGGCAGACCTCGCGCTCCCCGCCGATCGCCGCCTCGGTGCTGGCGACGACCATCGCGCGCAACTCCTCCAGCGGTTCGGCCAGCTCTTCCACCCGCGCCACCATCGCGATGTCCTGCACGACCGACCCGTCGATCAGGATCGGATCGCCCGAAGCGGAGATCACCTCGCCGGCATCGTCGAACTCCACGACGAGCTCGCCCAGGTACTTGCCGTAGGCATAGGCCTGCACGATCGGGACGCCGTTCACCATCACCGGATAGGTGTCGACCGCGTCCTCGTCGGTGTTCGACAGCAGTGTGTGGGAGTGGCCGCCGACGATGACGTCCGCTCCGGTCAGACCCTCGGCCAGGCGCTTGTCGGCGGGCAGGCCGACGTGGCTGAGAACGACGATCTTGTTCACGCCCTCCTCCGTCAGCCGGTCGATCTCCGCCTGCGCGGCATCGATGATGGGCGAGAAGATCACGTTCGGGCCCGGCGACGAGGTCTCCGGCGTATCCTCGGCCAGCACGGCGACGATACCGACCCGCTCGCCGGCCACGTCCAGCACGGTGGACTTGGCGACCTTCGCCAGCGACGGCTCGCCGGTGACGTCGATGTTCGCCGACAGGACCGGGAACTCGACCCCGTCGAGCAGGGTGGCGAGACCCGCGGGGCCGTCGTCGAACTCGTGGTTGCCCACGGCCATCGCGTCGTAGCCCAGCTGCGGCATGAACTCGACGGACATGGCCCCCTTGTACTGGGTGTAGAGCAGCGAACCCTGATACTGGTCGCCCGCGTCCAGCAGGATCGGGTTGGTCGCATCGTCCCGCGCGGTCGCGATGGCGGTGGCCAGCCGGGCGATGCCGCCGAAACATTCGTCCGCCGCGATCTGCTCCGCGTTGCAGGTCGAATCGAACCCGTTGATCGGTTCGAACCGGTCGTGGAAGTCGTTCGTGTGCAGGATCGTCAGCGTGAAGTCCGCCTGCGCGGCGCCGGTCATCAGTGCCAGCGCGGCCGTGGCCGTCATGAGTCTCTTCATCTCGGTAATCCCCCTCGGATTGGATGCGCGATGGTGCGCAGCTAGGCCCGGGTTGTCAAAGTCATATGACGGTGCCCTGCCGCTTGACGCCACATCACGGGAGGGGCATGCCCGCGGCATGATCTACAAATTGTTCCGAACGCCCGAATGGCAGGCGCTGGAGGCAGACGGCACGACGTCTGGCGCGCCCGTCGACCTCTCGGACGGCTACATCCACTTCTCCACCGCCGCGCAGGTCGCGGAGACGGCCGCGAGGCATTTCGCCGGCGTGGAAGGCCTTTGGCTGATCGCGGTGGAGGAGGCCGCGGTGTCCGACAACCTGCACTGGGAGGAAGCGCGGGGCGGGGCCGAGTTCCCGCATCTGCACGCGCCGCTCCGCCTCGACCAGGTGGCGTGGTCCAAGCCGGTGCCGCTGATCGACGGCACGCACGCCTTCCCGGCCGACCTCGCGTGATCGAAACCGCCGGTCTGGCCCTGCTGCGCCGGGTCGACCCCGAACGCGCGCACGGGTTGGCCCTCGCGGCCCTGAACCGCGGGTTTGGCCCGCGCGGCGGCCCCGTCACCTCTTCGCGTCTGAAGGTGACCTTCGCCGGTCTCGACCTGCCGAACCCCATCGGGATGGCGGCCGGGTTCGACAAGGACGCCACCGCCCTCGCCCCTCTCGCGCGCTGCGCCTTCGGGTTTCTGGAGGTCGGGGCCGCCACCCCCCGTCCGCAGCCCGGCAACCCGAAGCCACGCCTCTTCCGCCTCACCGGAGATTCCGCCGCGATCAACCGCTTCGGCTTCAACAACGATGGGGCGGAGGCCATCGCGGCGCGGCTCGCCGGGCGTCCGAAGGGCAGCGTGATCGGCCTGAACCTCGGGGCGAACAAGGACAGCGCGGACCGCGCCGGGGATTTCACCTGCGTGCTGACCACCTGCGGGCCCCACATCGACTTCGCCACCGTCAACGTCAGCAGCCCGAACACCGAGCGTCTGCGCGACTTGCAGGGGAAAGAGGCGCTCTCCGCGCTCCTCGCCGGCGTTCTCGCCGCGCGCGACGCCCTGCCCCGCCGCATCCCGGTGTTCCTCAAGATCGCGCCGGACGTCCCGCCCGCCGAACTCGCCGACATCGCCGAGGCCGCGCAGGATCTGGACGGCATCGTCGCCACGAACACCACGATCGACCGCGGCGGCCTGACCTCGCCGCAGCGCACCGAGGCAGGCGGCCTCTCCGGACAGCCGCTGTTCGTCAAGTCGACCCGCACCCTCGCCCGGCTGTCCACCCTCACCGACCTGCCGCTGATCGGCGTCGGCGGCGTCGCCACGGCGCAGCAGGCCTACGCCAAGATCCGCGCCGGTGCCTCCGCGGTGCAACTCTACACCGCGCTGGTCTACGGTGGCATCTCGCTGCCCGGAGAGATCGCGCGCGGGCTCGACCGGCTGCTCGAACGCGACGGGTTCGCCTGCGTGGCCGAGGCCGTCGGGACCGACCGCGACCGCTGGCTCTGAGCCTCAGCCCGCGGCCCGCTCCAGCGCCGGGTACTTCCAGCCGAGCGTGACTCCCCGCACCACGAAGGACACCATCAGCGCCGCCCAGAGCCCGTGGTTCCCGAGCCACGGGACCAGCACGAGCAGCGCCGCCAGATAGGCCAGCGAAGCTGACCACCATCATGTTGCGCATGTCCCGCGTCCGGGTCGCGCCGATGAAGACGCCGTCCAGCATGAAGGCCACGACCGCAAGCAGCGGCATGAGCCAGACCCAGATCAGATATGCGCCGACCACTCCGCGCACTTCGGCGGACGTCGTCATCAGCGCGACGATCGACGAACCCGCCACGACGTAGGCCAGCGCGACCGCCGCCGCCGTGCCCACCGCCCAGCCGCCGCAGAGGACGACCGCCCGCCGCAGCCGTCCCCGGTCGCCCGCGCCGAAGTAGCGCCCCACCAGCGCCTCCACCGCGAAGGCGAATCCGTCGAGCGCGTAGGCGGTGATGTAGACGAACTGGAGCAGGATCTGGTTCGCCGCCAGCGTCTCCGTCCCGAAGACGCCGCCGGTCAGCAGGAACGACACGAAGGTCGCCTGCAGCAGGACCGAGCGGATCAGGATGTCGCCGTTGACGACCGCCATCCGGCGCAGGCGGGCCGGGTCCAGGATCTGCGCGCGGTTCCGCCACGCCGGCCCGACGAAGGCCCCGCGGCAGAACCAGAGCGCCAGCGCCACGCCCGCCACCTCCGCGATGACCGTCGCCCAGGCCACGCCCGCCACGCCGAAGCCGAGGCCCAGCACGAACCACAGGCTCATGGCGATGTTCGCACCGTTCATCGCCAGTTGCAGCACCAGCACGGCCGCCGTCCGCTCCTGCGCGATGAGCCAGCCGGTGAGCCCGTAGAGCGCGATGGCCGCCGGGGCCGACAGGATGCGGATGCCCATGTAGGTGCGGGCCATCCCCTCCACCTCGGGCGTCGTCGGCGCGATCCGGAAGGCGGCCATGGCGATAAGCGGTTGCAGGGCGATCAGCGCCACGCCCGCCGCCGCCCCGATCAGCAGCGCGCGCATCAGGAGCGCCACGACCTCCGCCCGGTCGTCCGCCCCGAGCGCCTGCGCGGCGAGCCCCGTCGTGCCCATCCGCAGGAACCCGAAGATCCAGTAGACCGAGGACAGGATGATCGCCCCCGCCCCGACCGCCGCGATCGGGGCCGCCGCGCCCATCTGGCCCACGACGCCCGTGTCCACCGCCCCCAGGATCGGCACCGTGGCGTTCGACAGCACCACCGGCACCGCGATCCGCAGGATGCGGCGATGCGACAGGTCGCGCGGCGCGCTCACGTCTCCCGCTGCGGCATCAGGAAGTGGCCCGTCCCCTGGGCGAAGAGGCGCGCTCGATTGTCCTGCCAGGCCTCGACGTGGACGGAAGAGTACCGCCGGCCGGACCGGTTCAGCCGCGCCCGCGCATAGGCATCGCGCGGCAGGCCCGCGCGCAGGTAGTCCACCGAGAAGTCGATGGTCTTGGGCAGGCGCGGCAGCGTATCGGGCGTCAGCGTCTCCGCATCGATCCGCCCCGCCTCCAGATCGTCCCAGATCATCGACCAGGAAAGCGTGACGATGGCCGCCACCTCCAGGAAGGCGGCCGTCACGCCCCCGTGGAGCGCCGGCAGCATCGGGTTGCCGATCAGCTTGGGATCGAAGTGAAGCACCGCCGTCAGCTCGTCGCCGCGCCGGTCGAACCCGATGCCCAGGAACTCGATGTAGGGAACGCCGGACACCAGCGCGTGCAGCGCCCCGTCCCGCCGCTGCTTGACGACCTGGATCGCCTCGGGCCGCCTCACGTCGTTCCCCGGTCCAGCGTGAACGCCCCGTTGGCCACCGCCACGGGGCCGAGGTCCGGTTCCTCGTCGAAGGCCTCCGCCCGCACGAAGGCCACCGAGCGCGTGACATGGTGGCAGACGGCGCGCGCCGTGATCGTCTGATGCGGCGTGGCGGCGCGCATGTAGTCGATGCGCAGGTCCATCGTCGCGGTGGAGATGGGAGCCGTGGGATGAGACAGCACGGCCGCGCCCCCCGTCGTGTCCATCAGCGCGGAGACCGCGCCGCCGTGCACCACGCCGGTGCGCGGGTCGCCGACCAGATGTGCCGCCCAGGGCATGGCGATCGTCGCCTCCCCGGCCCCGACCTCGATCACCTCCATCGACAGGGCGCGACAATGCGGCAGGGCCGCGATGAACTGGTGCGCGGCGGCGGCGCGGGCTGTTCCGGAAGGGTCCTTCGTCATGGCCGCAGCCTTGCCGCCCCAGGGCCCTGCCCGCAAGCCCGGCCGTGGACAGGGTCGCGGCCACCGTGCGAGGATTGGCCCAGGGGAGACAGGCCATGACCGACCGCATCGACTTCAAGCAGATGTGCGCGCGCTTCGCGGTGACGCCGCGAACGCTGCGCCACTACGAGTACATCGAGCTCCTCGCCCCCGAGCGCGAAGGCCGTGCCCGGTTCTACGGCGCGCGCGACGTGGCCCGGATGACCCTGATCCTGAGGGGTCGCAAATTCGGCTTCTCCCTCGAGGAGATCCGGCAGTGGCTGGAACTCTACGACGCCGACCCGGAGGGCAGGACCCAGATGCAGGCCTGGATCGACCTCGCCGACAAGCAGCTGGCCGAACTCGGACGACCGCAAGCGCCACCTCGACGAGGCCATCGGAGAACTGACGACGCTGCGCGATGGCGTGCGCCGGGACCTCGCGGCGCGAGACTGAGACCCGGCCCCTGGCGAAAGCCTGCCGAAGTCTTCCTTCGGATCTCCCGCATCGATCGCGCAAAGTGACGTGACGTCCCGGTTACGTCAACGTGTAACGGTCTTGTAACCTTGGGGAACGGGACGCATCTGCTTGCCGACGCCTGCAAGCGATGAGGAAGACCGAGATGTCCGACGAGCTGATGACGATCCGGCAGATGTGCGACGCCTTCGAGGTCACCCCCCGAACCCTGCGCTTCTACGAGTCCAAGGAACTGCTGCATCCGCAGCGCGAGGGGCAGCGACGCTGGTTCACCCGCCGCGACCGGGCCCGGCTCAAGCTGATCCTGCGCGGCAAGCGCTTCGGCTTCTCGCTGGAGGACATCCGGCAGCTTCTCGACCTCTATACCCTGGGCGACGACCAGTTCACCCAGCTCGCCCGGTCCTACGAGATCGGACAGGAGCGTCTGGAGGCGATGCGCGTCCAGCGCAAGGAGTTGAACGCGGCCATCGGCGAGCTGGAGGAGCAGCTGGGCTGGGGTGCCAAGATGATGGAACAGATTGAGGCCCGTAAGGCCGGTTGACCCGAAGGGGGCCGGACGGGGCGGCACGCACCCCCGAAAGACACCAAGGCGCGGCCCGGCCCGCCAGGAACGCGAAATCGATCAGGAGGTTCGCCGATGCCCGTCTACACCGCCCCCACCAAGGACATGCAGTTCGTCCTCCACGACGTACTTCACGCATCGACGCAGGACATCCCCGGCTACGATGAGATTGGAACGCGATTTCACGGGCGCGGTGCTGGAGGAAGCGGGCAAGCTGGCGACGGAGGTGCTGCATCCGCTGAACGCCGTGGGCGACACGCAGGGCTGCACGCTGGAGAACGGGATCGTACGCACGCCCGACGGGTTCCGCGACGCCTTCGACAAGGTCCGGGAGGGCGGCTGGACCGCGCTCGACTGTGCCGAGGAGTTCGGCGGGCAGGGCCTGCCCTATCTGATGCAGACCGGCGTCGGCGAGATCCTGTCCTCGGCGAACATGGCGTTCAACATGTACCAGGGCCTGACCCACGGGGCCTATTCGGCGATCCACGTCCACGGGACGCAGGCGCAGAAGGACAAGTGGCTGCCCAAGATGGTCACCTGCGAATGGACCGGCACGATGAACCTGACGGAGCCGCATTGCGGCACCGATCTGGGTCTGATGCGCACCAAGGCCGTCGCGCAGGACGACGGCACCTACAAGATCACCGGCCAGAAGATCTTCATCTCCGCCGGCGACCACGACATGGCCGACAACATCGTCCACCTCGTCCTCGCCAAGATCCAGGGCGGGCCGGAGGGCATCAAGGGCGTCTCGCTCTTCATCGTGCCCAAGGTGCTGGTCGACGACGACGGCAACCTCGGCGCGCGCAACGGCGTCTCGGTCGGCAAGATCGAGGAGAAGATGGGCATCCACGGCAATTCCACCTGCGTCATGAACTACGACGAGGCCGAAGGGCTATCTGCTGGGCGAGGCGCACAAGGGCATGCGCGCGATGTTCACCATGATGAACGAGGCGCGGATCGGCGTCGGCCTGCAAGGCTACGCGCAGGCCGAGATCGCGTATCAGAACGCGCTGGCCTATGCGCTCGACCGGCTGCAGGGGCGCGACGTCACCGGCGTCAAGAACCCCGACGGGCCGGCCGATCCGCTGATCGTGCACCCCGACATCCGCCGCAACCTCATGGACCAGAAGAGCTTCGTCGAGGGCGCGCGCGCCTTCGTGTTCTGGGGCGCGATGATGATCGACCGTGCGCACCGCAACTCCGACAAGGACGCCGACGGGCTCATCTCGCTCCTCACGCCCATCATCAAGGGGTTCCTGACCGACAAGGGCTTCGAGTACGCCACCGCCGCGCAGCAGGTCTATGGCGGGCACGGCTACATCGAGGAATGGGGCATGTCGCAGTTCGCGCGCGACGCCCGGATCGCGATGATCTACGAAGGGGCCAACGGCGTGCAGGCGCTCGACCTCGTGGGACGCAAGCTGGCCGTCGACGGCGGCAAGCACGTCATGGCGTATCTTCGAGATGGTGAAGTCCTTCTGCAAGGAGAACGCCGAGAACGAGGTGCTGAAGGCCGGTTATCTGGAACCGCTGAAGGCGGCGTCCAAGGATCTACAGGCGGCGGCGATGTACTTCATGCAGGAAGGTCTGAAGAACCCGAATGCGGCGCTGGCCGGATCCAACGACTTCATGCACATGTTCGGCCACGTCGCACTGGGCCACATGTGGGCGCAGATGGCCAAGGCAGCCGGCGAGAAACTGCATGAGGACGGAGCCGACCGCGACTTCCTCGACGCCAAGATCGCCACGGGGCGCTACTACATGGCGCGCCAGCTTCCGGCGACGGGCATGCATCTGGCGCGGATCAAGTCCGGCCCCGAGACCGTGATGGGGCTGGAGACGACGGCCTTCTGAGCCTGCTGCAGCGTCGGGGCGGGTGGCCCCCGACGGACCGGGTGGCTAGACGGGCATCGGCAGGAACGATACGCGGCGCGCTTCGGGGGGAGGACGCGAGATGACGATGCAGCTTCACTGCTTCGGCGAGAGCGGGAACAGCTACAAGGCGGCGCTGGCGCTGGAACTCTCCGGCCTCGACTGGGAGCCGGTCTTCGTCGATTTCTTCGGCGGTCAGGCCCGCACCCCCGACTGGCGCGCCGCCAATCCGATGGGCGAGGCTCCGGTGCTGGTGGACGGCGACATGCGCCTGTCGCAATCCGGCGCGATCCAGACCTATGTCGCCGAGAAGAGCGGCCGCCTCGGCGGCGCGCCCGAGGATCGTTTCGAGGTCCTGCGCTGGATTCTCTGGGACAATCACAAGCTGTCGTCGCAGGCCGGGCTGCTTCGGTTCCAGATGAATTTCCTGCCCGAGGCAAAGCGTTCGGCAGACGTCATCGCCTTCCTCCAGGCCCGGCTCGAGATCCGCCTACGCCACGCTCGACGCCCATCTGGCCACCCGTGACTGGATCGTCGGCGAGGGGGTGACCAACGCCGACCTGTCGTGCTGCGGCTACCTCTATTACCCCGAGCCCTTCGGCTTCGACCGCGCCGACTGGCCCCATATCGACGCCTGGCTGGAGCGCATCGCCGCCCTGCCCGGCTGGAAGCACCCCTACGACCTGATGCCCGGACGCCCGTCCGACCGCGCCTGATACCGGAGACGAGCATGACAGACGCCTACATCTACGACGCCATCCGCACCCCCCGCGGCAAGGGCCGCAAGGACGGCTCGCTCCACGAAGTCACGCGCCGCGCGCCTGTCGGCCGGGTTGCTCGATGCGCTGAAGGATCGGAACGGCTTCGAGGGCCACGCCATCGAGGACGTGATCTGGGGCAACGCCACGCAGGTCGCCGAGCAGGGCGGCTGCCTCGCGCGGACCGCCGTGCTCGCCTCGAGCCTGGACCAGCGCATCCCCGGCCTGTCGATCAACCGCTTCTGTGCGAGCGGGATGGAAGCCGTGAACCTTGCCGCCAACCAGATCCGCGGCGGGGCCGGTTCGGGCTACATCGCGGGCGGCGTCGAGTGCATGTCCCGCGTGCCGATGGGATCGGATGGGGCGGCCATCGCCGTCGATCCGTCGATCGCGATGGACACCTACTTCGTCCCGCAGGGCATCTCCGCCGACATCATCGCGACCGAATACGGGTTCAGCCGCGACGATGCCGATGCCTTCGCCGTCGAATCCCAGAAGCGCGCCGTCGCCGCCTGGGAGGACGATCGCTTCGACGCGCTCCATCGTTCCCGGTCCGGGACGTCAACGGCCTGACGATCCTGGATCGCGACGAGTACATCCGCCCGGGCACCGACATGCAGTCGCTCGGCTCCCTCAACGCGGCGTTCGAGGCGATGGGCACCACCATGCCCGGCTTCGACAAGATCGCGCTGATGAAGTATCCGCATCTCGAGCGCGATCAACCACATCCACACCGCCGGCAATTCGTCGGGCATCGTCGACGGAGCCGCCGGCGTCCTGATCGGCAACAGGGAGTTCGGCGAGAGGTGGGGCCTCACCCCCCGCGCCCGCATCCGCGCCACCGCCAAGATCGGCACCGACCCGACCATCATGCTGACCGGGCCCGTCCCCGTGACGCGAGAAGATCCTTGCCGATTCCGGCATGTCCATCGACGACATCGACCTCTTCGAGGTGAACGAGGCCTTCTCCTCGGTCGTGCTGCGCTTCATGCAGGCCTTCGACGTGGATCACTCGAAACTGAACGTGAACGGCGGGGCCATCGCCATGGGCCACCCGCTCGGCGCGTCGGGCGCGATCATCATCGGCACGCTGCTCGACGAGCTGGAGCGCACCGGCCGCGGCACCGGGCTCGCCACGCTCTGCGTCGCGTCCGGCATGGGGGCCGCGACGATCATCGAGCGCGTCTGATGAGCGACGCCCGGGACATCTATCAGGCCCATCTCGACGAGATGTCCCGGGCGATATGGGATGGCGACATGGCGACGATGACCCGGCTCCACGTCTTCCCGAACGTGATCTGCTTTCCCGACGGAGACCGCGAGATGCACACCGGGCCCGACCTGCACCGCATGGTGCTGCGCTTTCGCGAACATCTCGAGGGCCTCGGGGCCACCGGCTACCACCGCGTCTGCGAGGCTGCGAGCTTCGATCCCGCGGATACGGGCCGGATCGAGGGAGAGCACCGGTCCTACATCATGCGCGGCGGAAATTACGTGACGGAGCCCTACTCCTGCCACATGGTCCTGCGCCGCAGCGACGCCGGCTGGCACACGGCGGAGATTACCGTGCCGCAGTTGCGCCATGGCATCCCCGTCGTGCCGCGCGCCCGGGCCGGAGTGCCGGGGAGATGAACGCGCCGCGGATCTACCAGGATTACCTCGACCGCGTCTCCAGCCGCATGTGGGACGAGGACGCGGACGGCGTGGCCGCGATGATGACCTATCCGCATGTCGTTCACCTGCCCCGGGCGGACCGGATCATCGATTGTGCGGCGGCGCAGGAGCGGGACGTCCGGGCGTTCCGCGACGAGTTGCGCGCGATGGGGGCGACGGCGTTCCACCGCCTGTGCCGGACCGCGGCGGTCGATCCGTCCTGCGTCGACCGGATCGTCGGGCGACACACGACCTACGTCATGGCGGGCGGCGGCTATCTCCTGCCCCCCTACGAATGCGAGATGTCGCTCAGGCGCGACGCGACGGACGGGTGGCGATCCGACGCGATCCGTCTTTGCGGCGACGGATCCGGACTGGACTATCATCGCGAGGACCTCCGCCCCTCCCGCAACGATCCGGCGAACGGCGCGTGACCGGCACCCCCTTTCAACCGAACAGAACCGAGAGAGCATCATGACCGATTTCACCCTCGCAACCGACGCCGACGGCATCGCCACCATCACCTGGAACGTCGAGGGCAAGTCGATGAACGTGCTCAGCCTCGAGGGCTGGGACGAGCTGGACGCCTGCGTCACCGACGCGCTGGCCGACGATGCGGTCAAGGGCATCGTCATCACGAGCGGCAAGGACAGCTTCGCCGGCGGCATGGACCTGAACGTGATCGCCAAGATGAAGGCCAGCGCGGGCGACGACCCGGCCAAGGGCCTGATGGATGGGCTGATGAAGTCCCATGCCATCCTGCGCCGGATCGAACGGGCCGGCATGGACCCGAAGACCAACAAGGGCGGCAAGCCCGTCGCCTGCGTGCTGCCGGGCACGGCGCTCGGCATCGGGTTCGAAATTCCGCTGGCCTGCCACCGCATCTTCGCCGCCGACAACCCCAAGGCCAAGATCGGCCTGCCCGAGATCATGGTCGGCATCTTCCCCGGCATGGGCGGCACGACGCGGCTGTCGCACAAGCTGGGGGCCATGGCCGCCTCGCCCTTCCTGCTGGAAGGCAAGCTGTCGGACCCACAACGCGCCAAATCCGCCGGCCTGATCGACGAGGTCAGCGACGATCCCATGGCCGACGCCCGCGCCTGGGTGCTCTCGGCCAAGGACGCGGATATCGTGAAGCCCTGGGACGCGAAGGGCTACAAGATGCCCGGCGGCACCCCCTACCACCCCGCGGGCTTCATGACCTTCGTCGGGGCCTCCGCGATGGTGAACGGCAAGACCCAAGGGGCCTTCCCCGCCGCCAAGGCCCTGCTCTCGGCCGTCTACGAAGGCGCGCTGGTGCCCTTCGACACCGCGCTGAGGATCGAGGCGCGCTGGTTCACCCACGTTCTGATGAACCCGTCGTCGGAGGCGATGATCCGCAGCGCTCTTCATCAACAAGGAAGCGCTGGAGAAGGGCGCGAACCGCCCCGATGCGCCGGACCAGAAGGTGAAGAAGCTGGGCATCCTCGGCGCCGGCATGATGGGCGCGGGCATCGCCTACGTCTCCGCCAATGCCGGGCATCGAGGTCGTGCTGATCGACCGCGAGCAGGCCGCCGCCGACAAGGGCCGCGCCCATGCCGAGGGCATCCTCGACAAGGGCATGTCGCGCAAGAAGGTGACGCAGGAGAAGAAGGACGAGGTCCTCGCCCGCATCACCGCCACCGCCGATCTCGGTGCACTGAAGGGCTGCGACCTGATCGTGGAGGCCGTGTTCGAGGACATGGCCGTCAAGGCCGAGATGACCAAAGCCGTCGAGGCCATCGTCGGCGACGATGCCATCTTCGCCACCAACACCTCCACCCTGCCGATCACCGAGCTCGCCAAGGCCTCCGTCCGCCCCGAGCAGTTCATCGGCATCCACTTCTTCTCTCCCGTCGACAAGATGCTGCTGGTCGAGATCATCAAGGGCGAGAAGACGGGCGATATCGCCGTCGCCAAGGCGCTCGATTTCGTCCGCCAGATCCGCAAGACGCCCATCGTGGTGAACGACGCGCGCTTCTTCTACGCCAACCGCTGCATCATCCCCTACATCAACGAGGGCATCCGCATGGTCGCCGAGGGCGTCTCCCCCTCGCTGATCGAGAACGCGGCCAAGCAGCTCGGCTTCCCGCTGGGCCCGCTGCAGCTGGTGGACGAGACCTCCATCGACCTCGGCGTCAAGATCGCCGTCGCCACGAAGGCCGCGATGGGCGACGCCTATCCGGACGGCGCGGTGGACGAGGTGCTCTTCGCCTTCAAGGACGCCGGACGCCTCGGCAAGAAGAACGGCGCGGGCTTCTACGACTACGACGACAAGGGCAAGCGCGCGGGCCTCTGGACCGAACTCGGCGTCCGCTATCCGCTGGCCGGCGACCAGCCCGACCTGCACGAGGTCCAGAACCGCCTGATGTTCGCCCAGGTGCTCGAAGCCGTCCGCGCGCTGGAGGAGGGCGTGCTCGAGGACATCCGCGAGGGCGACGTCGGCGCGATCCTGGGCTGGGGCTTCGCGCCCTGGTCCGGCGGCCCGTTCAGCTGGCTGGACATCGTGGGCTCGGCCTGGGCGGCGGAGACCTGCGATGCTTTGGCCGAGAAGCACGGGAAGCGTTTCGCCACGCCCGATCTGCTGCGCCGCATGGCCGAGGCGGGCGACGCCTTCTACGACGGGACCCGCGCCGCCGCCTGATCCGTTCCGGACCGGGCGGCACCCCCGGTCCCCTACTCGCCGCAGCGGCGGCTCTCCGGCCGCGTCCATCGCGCGGAACACTTCCCGCGCCCGGTCGCGGTCCATGCTCGCCCCACTGTCCGGGCCCACCGGGCAGGGCACCCCGTCCGCCTCCACCACCACGGCTTGCGCGAAGGACAGCCCGTGGTAGCGCAACTCCGCCAGCGGCCGTTCCACGATGACCCCGCGCAGCCCGACCAGATCTCCCAGCGTCACCGTGATCTCCGCCACCTCGCAGAGCCTCCGGACCGTGTCGCCCGACAGCAGCACGCGCTGCTCCGGCGACAGCCGCATAGGTCGCGCATTGCCCAGCGAGCCGACCGGCACCCGCACCGGCCAGCGCGCCCGGTCGTAGGCCCAGTCCGCCCGACCCCGGCGCAATGCCTCGACACCGCTCAGCACCTGCGCCCCGTCCCGCGTGGACACCCTGTCCCCGACCCCGATCCGCTCGACCTCCCGCGGCCCGTCGGGCGTCGCGATCAAGGTGCCCGGCGTGAAGCGCGGCACCGCGGGGGTGCCGGACGGAAAGGCATCGTGGGTGAACAGGCGGCGGTCCGTCATGGGAATCCTGTCGGGCGGGGCGGTGGAGGGGCAGGTAGGGGGCACCCCCGACCTAGCGAACCCCGGGGCGGGACGGAAGGCCCCGCCCGGACAGCTTCGCGCCGATCCCGTGTCGGGCGTCCGCCACCCGTCCTCGCAGGGCGATCAGGATTCCGGTCGGTGCGAACAGTGCGAGCCCCGCCGCCGTCCAGGCCGTCGGCCGGTCGCCCCGGATGCGGAACCCGGAGAGCGCGGCGAACCCGCGGACCGAAGCCCGGACACCGATCCCGGCGAGGCCTCCGCCATCTGATGGCTCAGCACCGACAGGACCGCCGCGACCAGGCTGCCGACGGCCTGCACGAGGCACCACCGGAGTACGGAGCCGGACATCATCATCCAACCGCGGGTCAGGAACCCGTCGGGCTCTCACCCGATCAGGCCGCACGCGACGATCCCGCCCCTACCCCGGACAGGTGAAAACTCCCGTCGCCGTTGCCGGCCCCGCTTCCCTTCCACTCCTCCCGCATGACGATCGCCGCGATCGCGGAGAACGCGCCGGAGGCCAGAGGCACGGGCCCGAGCGTTCCGAGATCGCGGATCATCGCCGAACGCGCCCTCACCGCCGATCGCGCCGCCACCACCTGCCACCGCCCCAGCCTCGGCCGCCGTCCGCCAGCTCCGCCGGCAATAGCGCCAGGTCATCGAGGTGCCGAGGGAGTGGAACGTCCGGAAGCTGCTCTTGACCGCGATCATTCGGACGAACTCATGATGAAGACGATCCCGGCCGCCGCCGCCAGGGGTCCGGCGCGTTCCATGGCCGATCCTTGTTCCCATCCGCCCTCCGACGCACTATCGGAGGCGAACGGCAGAGACGCAAAGGGCGGTTCCATGGGCTGGATGCAGGATGAGACCGGCCTCGACCGCTGCGCCGCGAACCACGTCGCGCTGACCCCGCTGTCGCACCTCAACCGCGCCGCGCTCGTCTGGCCCGACCGGGAGGCCGTGGTCTACGGCAGGTTGCGCTGGAGCTATGCGCAGTACCGCGACCGCGTCTCCCGGCAGGCATCGATGCTTGCATCCTACGGCATCGCGCCCGGCGACGTCGTGGCGACGCTGCTGCCCAACGTGCCCGCACAGGTGGAGGCGAGCTTCGGCGTGCCCGCCTGCGGGGCCGTCCTGAACACGATCAACACGCGGCTGGACGCGGGTACGGTGGCCTACATCCTGGAACACGGCGGTGCCAAGGTCCTGCTCGTCGATACCGAGTTCCTCGCCCTCGCCGAAGCCGCCTGCGCCGACCTGCCCGTCCCGCCGCGGCTCATCGAGGTGCCCGACGCCGGCCACCCCGCCAGCGGTCGCCACCCGGTCTACGAGGACGAGCTGATCCGCGCGGACCCCACCTTCGACTGGATCCTGCCCGGCGACGAATGGGAGAGCATCGCGCTCAACTACACCTCCGGGCACGACGGGGCGACCCAAGGGCGTCGTCTACCACCACCGGGGCGCCTACCTCATCACCATGGGCACGACCGTCAGTTGGCGCATCGTCCTCTACCCGCGCGTCCTGCTCGTCGTGCCGCTGTTCCACTGCAACGGCTGGTGTCACGCCTGGATGGCCCCGGTGGTCGGCGGCACCGTCGTCTGCCTGCGCGACGTGACCGCGCCCGCGATCTTCGACGCTCTCGCCGACGAGCGCGTCACCCATTTCGGCGGCGCGCCCATCGTGCTGAACGCGCTGGTGAACGCGCCCGAAGCCGAGCGCCGCGCCTTCGACCGGACGGTGGAGGTCTACACCGCCGGTGCCCCGCCCCCCGCCGCCACGCTCGCCCGGATGGAGGCGATGGGCTTCAACGTCACCCATGTCTACGGCCTGACGGAAACCTACGGCCATGTGGTCGAGAACGTCTGGCAGCCGGGCGACTGGGACGCGCTCGACGGCCCCGCCCGCGCCGCGCTGAAGTCCCGGCAGGGCGTGGCCTATCCGATGATGGAGGGCGTGGAGGTCTTCGCCGACGACGGCACGCCGGTGCCCCCCGACGGCGAGACCCAGGGCGAGATCGTCATGCGCGGCAACGCCGTGATGAAGGGCTACCTCAAGAATCCGGAAGCCACCGCGCAGGCCTTCGCCGGCGGCTGGTTCCGCTCCGGCGATCTCGGCGTGAAGCACCCCGACGGCTACGTCCAGATCCGCGACCGCGCCAAGGACATCATCATCTCGGGCGGCGAGAACGTGTCCTCCGTGGAGGTCGAGGGCGCGATCATGCACCACGACGCGGTCTCGCTCTGTGCCGTCGTGGCCCGGCCCCACGAGACTTGGGGCGAGGTCCCGCACGCCTTCGTGGAACTGCGCGACGGGGCAGAGGCGACGGAGGCGGAGATCGTCGCTCATGTCCGCGCCCGGCTGGCCGGCTTCAAGACGCCGAAGTCCGTCACCTTCGGTCCCCTGCCGAAGACGTCCACGGGAAAGATCCAGAAGTTCGTCCTGCGCGACCGGGTCCGCGGGACGACCGGGTGACGGCACTCGAGGAGTTCGAACGGCTCGAATCTCCCGGGCTGTGGCGGCCCGGCGCCGGCGAGCAGCGCCGCGACGTCTACGTCACGATCGGCGATGCGGAACTGGTTATCGAAGATCGCAACGGCGCGCCCCTGTCGCATTGGTCCCTGCCCGCGCTCCGCCGCATCAACCCCCGCGAACTCCCGGCCCGCTACGCGCCCGACACCGACAGCGCGGAGCAGCTGGAGATCGAGGAGCCGGAGATGGTCGCGGCGCTCGACCGGGTCGTGAGCGCGGTGGCGAAGGGCCGGCGCAGGCCCGGGGCGCTGCGCCGCGTCGCAGTCGGCGCTTGCCTCGTCGCCGCCCTTGGGCTGGGCCTCCTCTGGCTCCCCGGTGCCCTGCGCACGCAGGCGGCGACGATCCTGCCGGCCGCGCAACGCGCCGGGATCGGGGCGGCGCTGCTGCGCGAGATCACCGCCCTCTCCGGGCCGCCCTGCGCCGGGCCTGCCGGTGCCGAGGCGCTCGACGAGTTGCGAGACCGGCTGTTTCCGCTCGCCGCCGTCCGGCTCGTGGTGCTGCGCGACCTGCCCCATGACGCGATGGCCCTGCCCGGCGGCCTCATCGTGCTGTCCGAGCGCCTGCTCACCGGGCAGGACGATCCGGACGTCGCGGCGGGCAACCTCGTCGCGACCTTCGCGCAGGCACAAGTGGATCCGCCGCTCGCCCGGTTTCTCGGCGACATCGGCACGTTGGCGCTGGCCCGGATGCTCGTCTCCGGCGACGTGCCCGCGCGGGAGATAGCGACGCAGGCCGAACGCCTGATCCTGCGGACGCCACCCGAGCCGACACCCGCCGTCCTGCGTCCGGCCTTCGACGCCGCGCAGGTCGACTGGCCGCGCTACGCCCGCGCGACCGGCCTGCCCGAGGGGGAGCCCGCGCCGTCCCAGATGCCGCCGGCGATGCAGGACGGGCCTTGGCAGGCCCTGCGCGAGATCTGCTCCTAGAGCGTTTCACGGTCAGTCGTGCACATATGTCATCGCGGCGAAGCAGCTCCGGCAATCCCTCTCGTCGTGCAGGTCGCAGACGCTGTCGATGGCCCGCCACAGGTCGTCGATCGTCCGCGCGCCGATGCGGTGGAGGTGGGCTTTCGGCCTCGGGGAGGCCGTTTCGATCGGGTCCGGATCGGGCGGGTACGCGGGCAGGGAGAGGAACCGGGCACCCCGCGCCCGGAGGGCCCCGGCGGCGCGGGGGCTCTCGTGGGACGGTTGGTCGTCGAGGATGACGACATCGCCCGGGCCGAGGTCCGGTCCGGGTCGGGTCTCGACGCGGACCCCGGACACGGCCTTGTCCATCGGGCCATCGGGCACCCGAGGGGCGACCGGCTTGCCGCATCCGGGCCCGGCGACGAACCTCCGCTTGCCCCGATGGCCGGAACGGCGCGGTGGCGGCCAGACGATGGCCGCGCCGGGCGCGTCCGCGCGGCCCCGTCATCTTCGTCGTCGTGGACGTCCCATCCATCGCCCGGCAGGCGATCGCGCGGCGATCTGCCCGGAGGGATGAAGACCGGCCGGTGCGGATCGCGGCGCATCCACGACCGACGGAGCGTTCGCCGGACGTGGCGCTCGCGCCGCACCCGCGCGCGTCCAGCTTCCACCGCCGGCAGCGGTTCCTTCGCAGGCGAACCCCGCCGCCCGCGGCACCCGGCAGACCGGACGGAGATGCACGCGGACGCCGTGCCCGCGCGCCAGCCGGTCGGTCGGCTCCGCCGGCGTCGCGTCCGGGGCCGCCTCGACCCGCGCGATCGGCGCATCCCGCGCCCCGGCCGGCTTGCCGGACCCGAAGGGGCGACCGCGTCTCGCCGCCGCGAGCCGCCCGGACCGCTCGGCGCGCGCCACCGGCTTCGCCACGAGGCCCGCGCCGACCCCGGACCGTAGCCCCCCCTCGCGACGGGCATGACCCGCATCCCCCTGCGCCACCACCCGCGCGCGCAGGTCCGAAGACAACGACCTCGCCATGATCCACCTCCGGGAAAGGTGACTACGCATACGACGGTAGGGGGAAACCTCCGCGGTTCCGCTCGGCGGTGAGCCGCTCTAGACCTGCTGCTCGAACCGGACGCCCTTGGGCAGCGGAGCCGAGAACAGGCGGCGCACCCCGTCGACGTCCGTCACGAAGACCTCCGCGCGCGGGCCGGTCCCGGCCACCGGTGCCTCTATCACGAAGCGCTGCGACACGGCCCCCTGCTTGAAGGACACGAAGAACGGCAGCTGGTAGCCGCAATCCTCGCCGGAGGTCACGCCCGACCAGTTGCCCAGCTCCCCTTCCGGCCGGTCGACCCTGCAGCGCCTGCCGTTCGACAATTGCAACGTCACCCGGCTCGCCGTGGCCTCCACCCCCGCGACCCTGACCTCCCCGGCTGGAATATCCGCCGATCCCCCGCCCTCCCCCAGCACGATAGGCTGGCAGGCGGCGAGGAGGAGCGCAAACGAGGAGAACAGGACGGGGCGCATCATGGCCTCCTTCAAAGGAAAAAGCATCACAGGGGCCAGATCAACGGGATCAACGCCGACGACACGAGTGCCACGAGCAGGTTCAGCCCGATTCCCACCCGTGCGAAGTCGGTAAACTTATATCCGCCCGGGCCATAGACCAGCATGTTCGTCTGATAGCCGATGGGTGTGGAAAAGGCACAACTCGCCCCCACCATCACGGCAACCACCAACCCGCGCGCATCCACGCCAAGCTCCGACGCCAGGGTGATCGCGATGGGCGTCACGACGACGGCCACCGCGTTGTTGCTCACGAGCTCCGTCAGCGTGGAGGTCAGCGCGAAGATCGCCAGCACGAGCACCGGGCCCGGCAGCCCCGTCATCCAGGGCGCGATCGCCCCGACGATCATCTCTACCGCGCCGGACGCGTCGAGCGCCGCGCCCACGGCCAGCATGGAGAAGATCATCGCCAGCAGCCGCCCGTCCACGAAGCCGAAAGCCTCGTCGGCATCCACGCTGCGCGTCAGCAGGACGACCACCGCGCCCATGATCGAAAGCGCGAGGATCGGCGCGAGCTCCAGCGCCGAGAGCGCGACGATGCCGGCGACCGCGAGGATCGGGATCCAGGCCCGCTCCCGCCGGAACGCCTGCTCGCGCGGCTTGCTCACTTCCACGAGGTTCAGATCCTGGCTGAGCCGGCCGATGTCCTCGGCGGCCCCTTCCAGCAGCAAAGTGTCGCCGACACGCAGCACCACGTCATCGAGTTGCGCCGCCATGTTCTTGTCGCGCCGGTGCACCGCCAGCGGATAGACCCCGTAGCGTCGCCGTAGCCGCAGGTTGCCCAGCCGCCGCCCGACCATCTTCGCGTCGGGCGTGATGAGGACCTCCACCGTGGTGGTCTCGACGGACTCCAGATCGTCGAGCCGGCGCAGGTCCGGGTTGCGCTGCAGCGTCAGCAGTTCCGCCATCTCCGTGCGCAGGACCACACGGTCGCCCATCCGCAGGGTGACGTTCGCCAGATCGCGCCGCAGCGAGGCGTCGCCCCGCACCACGTCGACCAGCCGCACGCCGTCCCGGTGGAACAGCTCGACATCCGGCGGGGCCTGTCCGATCAGGCTGGATTCGGCGGGCACCACGGCTTCGGCGAAGAACTTCGCCCGGCTGCGCCCGCCCGCCAGCATCGCCGCCATCGACGTGCGCTCCGGCAGCAGGTGCCGCCCGATGAAATAGAGATACGCCATCCCTGCGATCGCCACCGGCACGGCCAGCGGCGAGACCTCGAAGATGGAGAACGGCTCCAGCCCCCGGGTCCGTGCCACCCCGTCCACCAGCAGGTTCGTCGACGTCCCGATCAGCGTGATCGTGCCGCCGAGGATCGAAGCGTAGCTGAGCGGGATGAGCAGCTTCGACGGTGCCAGCCCCATCTTGCCGGCAAGCTGCACGAACACCGGGATCATCACCACGACGACGGGCGTGTTCGCCACGAAGGCGGAGGCGACCAGGACGAAGAGCAACAGCACGCCGATGGCGACGCGGGGCCGCGTGCCGACCTGCCCCTCGGCGAAGCGGGTGAACCAGTCCAGCGCCCCGGTCCGGACCAGCGCGCCCATCAGCAGGAACATCGCGGCGATCGTCCAGGGGGCCGGGTTCGACAGCACCTCGACCGCCTCCCCATAGGGCAGGATCCCGATGGCGAGCAGGAAGGCCGCCCCCGACATCGCCACGACCTCGGTAGGATAGGCCTCGCGGACGAAGAGCGCGAGCATCACCACGAGCGTCGCGATCGTGATCCACGCCTCGCTGCCCGGCGGCAAGTCGAACCAGGTCATGGCAGTCTCACGCGGCTGGCCCGGGCTGCGGCGACATTTCCGGGCCGCTCTGCGACAGGCGACCACCCTGCCGCACCTGCACGACATCGCGCGCGAGCCCGGTCGCGTCGTCCGTTTCCACGAAGAGCCCGCAAAGCGTCGCCTCGCCTCCGGCCGGCTCGAACCGCGCCTTCGTCATGCCGGTGATGAAGCGCCGCATCGGCTCCGTCTTCTCCATCCCGATCACCGAATCGTAGTCCCCGCACATGCCCGCATCCGTCTGATACGCCGTGCCCTTCGGCAGGAGGCAGGCGTCGGCGGTGGGCACATGCGTATGCGTCCCCACCACCACGCTCGCCCGCCCGTCGCAGAAATGCCCCATCGCCATCTTCTCGCTCGTCGCCTCGCAATGCACGTCGACCAGCGTGGCCTGCACCGCGCGGCCCAGCGGATGCGCCTTCAGCACCGGCTCGATGGCGGAGAACGGGTCGTCATAGGTGCGCGACATGAAGACCTGCCCCAGCACCTGCGCGACGAGCAACCTGCGCCCCGCGATCTCGAACACCCGCCAGCCCTTGCCGGGTGCCACCTTGGCGTAGTTGATCGGCCGCAGGATGCGCGCGTCCTGCTCCACGGCCTGCATCATGTCCTTCTGGTCGAAGGCATGGTCGCCCAGGGTGACGACGTCCGCCCCCGCCTCGAACAGCCCCTTCGCCTGCGCGGCGTTCAACCCGCGCCCGGAGGAGGCGTTCTCCCCGTTGACGACCACCGCATCGAGACGCCAGTCGCGCCGCAACCCCGGCAGCCGCTCGGCGACCGCGGTCCGGCCCGTGCGGCCCATGACGTCGCCGAGGAAGAGGATACGCATCGTTTCGGGTTACCCGTCGCCGGAAGGGCGCGCAACTGCGGTCGGACCGACGCATGTCCGACGTGGATCACCCGCGGATCACCCGTCGTGGTAACGTCGGTTTCGGCACTCGATGGCGGGTGGCGCGCCCCCCGGGTTCGGCGCTCACGACCGTCCAGCGGACGATCGTCCGGACGCGCCTTACCCCTTCACCGCCCCCGCCGTCAGCCCCGACACGATCTGCCGCTGGAAGATCATCACCAGCAGGAAGAGCGGTGCCGTGATGCTGACCGCCGCCGCGATCGCCTCGACCTGGTCGGTCGTCGTCGTCTCCCGGTTGAAGTAGCTGGCGATCGCCGGGACCATGGTCTGGTTGGAGGCGTCGAGCAGCAGCGAGGTGACCAGCAGGTCGTTGTAGGCCAGCAGGAAGGAGAACAGGCCCGTCGTGATCACGCCCGGCCACATGACCGGCATGATGACCCATCGGAACGCCTGGAAATGGGTGCAGCCGTCGACGCGCGCACTTTCGTCGAGATCGACGGGGATGTTCTGGAAGAAGCTGCGCAGCATCCAGATCGTGAACGGCTGGTTGATCGACACCAGCACCGCGATGACTGCCAGCGGCTGCCCGTAGAGGGTCGGCGCGTTCTCCCCCAGGATCGGGCGCAGGATCTCGGCCGAGTTGATGAAGACCGGCATGTAGCCCGCCACCAGAACGGAATGCGGCAGCGCGCGGAAGATCAGGGCGATGATCAGAATCCAGAACGCGAAGGTCGAGCCGGACCGCGCCAGCCCGTAGCCCGCCAGCGTCCCGAAGGTCAGCGAGACGGTGACGACGCCGAAGGTCACGATCATGGAGTTGCGGAAGTTCTCGTAGAAGGCGTTGTCGACCCAGACCGCGTGGTAATGCTCGGTCGTCAGCCCCAGGATCGGCTGCCCGAGCGGCCCGAGCAGACCCTCCAGCGGGCCGGCGATCCAGGGCAGCACGAAGAAGAAGCCGATGATGAAGAGGATGGCGAAGCCGAGCGCTATGACCAGCCAGGAGAAGATCTGCTGGAGCACCCCCTCGCCCGCCGCCATGGGTTTCAGCCAGACCGTCGCCGCCTTGACCGAGCCCCAGGCGATGGCCAGGCCCAGAACGATGTCCACGATCGAAAGTCCGTTGCCGTCGGACAGCGTCCGCGGCCCCATCAGCACGTCCGCGGCGGAGGCGGAGAAGGCATCGACCGGCGATTTGAACGACATCGCCAGTACCCAGACCAGCGGGAAGGCCGCCAGCAGGAGCCAGAACACGAGGAACACGCCGGACGCGACCTTAAGCGAGGCCGGCTGTCGCATGGCGCGCGGGACGGAGGCGTCTGTCATGTCCATGGTTCCTTCGCTGCAGGGCTCATCCGCGTTGATCGCGCCAGGTGCGCCGCAGCGGGGCCGCGAGCAGGACGACCACCCCGATCATCGTCAGCATGGCCGAGGCACTGGCCGAGGAGATCTGCCGGTTCCCCGCGTCGTCGGGCTGCAGGTAGTCGTAGGTCAGATATTGGAGCGTGATCCGCTGCGCCTCCGACGAGAAGCCGATGACCTCCTCGAAGGCGCGGTAGGCGTCCATCAGATGGATCAGCGTGATGAACACGATCAGCGGCATCAGATGCGGGATCACCACGTAGCGCAGCCGCTCCCACCGCGACGCCCCGTCGATGACGGCGCTCTCCAGCGTGTCCTGGTTCACCGTCTGGAGGCCGGCGTAGAAGATGACGAAGGCGAAGGGCGCCACGTGCCAGACGCGGTAGAACATCATCAGGAACTCCACCGCCCAGCCATTGGCCGCGATCGACAGGTCGGTGTTCAGCCACGCCTCCAGCCAGACGGTCACGATCCCGTCGCCGTAGAACAGCCAGCGGATCGACAGCGCGCCGATGACCGGCGTGATGATGAACGGCAGCAGCGAGACGAAGATCACCGATCCCTTGATGGAGCGCGCGGCGTTGTTCACCACGACCGCGATGGCAAGCCCCAGCCCCAGCACGAAGGGCAGCGTGACGAGCGTGAAGGTCAGCGTGAAGCGCAGCGCCTTCCAGAAATCGATCTGAAGGATCGCGCCGAGATCGAAATTCGCCGCGGCCCGCAGGAAGCGGTCGCCCCCCAGCACGTTGGCGTAGGAGGACAGCCCGACCCACTCCGTCGTCGTCTCCGGCCTGCCGTCCGCGCCCAGCACCGGGATCGTCTTCACCTCGGTGGTGCAGGTCTGCTGGAGGAAGCCGGGCGTGCAGGTCTCGATCTCCTGCATCTGGAACACGGGCTGCGTGACCTGGAACGAGTTCATCAGAACCGTGATCAGCGGGAAGGCAATGAAGAGCAGCATGAGGAAGACCGACGGGCCGACGAACATGGCGAAGGTCCTGAATTTCATGTCGCGCCCCCGCCCGTGATCCCCGGCCTTCCGAGCCTTGCATACGTAATCATCGCCTGTCACCAAGTTTCACGGCCAGGGCGCGTACGGACCCTCGCCGGACGTGATCCGCGGCCCGACCGCACATGAAAAAGGCCCGGCGTCCTCTCGGAAGCCGGGCCTTCATTCTCATGGCAGATGCCCTACTCGAGCAGGCCGGCTTCCTTGGCGGCGGAGGTGTAGCTTTCCTCGACCGCGATCAGCGTTTCCTCGGCCGTCCGATCGCCGGTCAGGAACGCGCTGAGCTCGTTGCCCAGGGCGGTGTGCATCAGACCCATCTGGCTGGTCGACGGGTAGCTGGCCGGCGTCGGGGTCGCCATCGCAGTCGCGATCGCGCCGGTGGCCATTTCGTTGGGCTCGTAGCCCGCGACGAGCCAGATCGCGGCAGCGTTGTTCGCCGTCACCATCTCCGTGTCCAGACCCTCCATCGCGACACGGAAGGCGGCATCCGCCTCCTCGTCGGTGATGTTCCGGGCGATCACGATTCCATCCCACCAGAGCGTCGTCGCGGGCGGGCCGCCCTCCATCGCGGTCGGTGCCGTCGAGGAGGCGACCTTGCCGACGACCTGGCTCTCCGCCGGATCGTCCATCGCGCCGCCGCGCGAGCCCCAGAGGTTCGCCATGGCGATCTTGCCCTGCTGGAACTGCTGCTGCACGTAGGTCGAATCGGAGACGAGATACTCCGGGTCCATGTACTCGGTCAGCGCCTTCATCGTCTCCAGCGCCTTCATCCCGGCCTCGGAGTTGACCGCCGGCGTGCTGTCGTCGTTGTAGAACGTGCCGCCGTAGCCGAGGTGCATGTTGATGAAGTCCATCGCCAGGTTCCAGCCCGACTGCATCGTGGCGCCCAGCGGATAATCGACCACGCCGGCGTCGCGGATAACGGCCGCATCGGCCAGCACGTCGTCGTAGGTCGCGGGCGCGTCGAGCCCGAGATCCTCGAAGATGTCCGAGCGGTACATCATGTGCTGCGTGTTCACCATCATCGCGATGGCCATGATCTGCCCGTCGACGCGGATCAGCTGGTTGGGGCTGAGGTTCTGGCCGTACTTCTCGACCAGGTCGTCGAGCGGCCGGATGGTGCCCTCGTTGATGAGCGGCGTGATCGTGCCGTTGGAGACGCCGCCGATCGCGTAGAGCGAGGGGTTGGCGGCGAAGGCGGCCGGCTGCTTGGTGCGGAACTCCTGGTCGAGTTCGGCGGAGAAGTTGCCGCATTCCGCCATCGCGTCGGTCACGGCCTTCCAGGCCTCGAAGCCGGCGGAGAGGGATTTCACCTCGACGGGGTTTTCGAAGGCGCAGGTGGCCATGGCGGTCGTGGCGCTCAGCGCGAACGCGCCCGCGAGGGCAAGTTTCCGGATCAGCATGTCGTCTCCCTGACGTTGGTTGGATGTCCCGGCCGGCGGTTCGCCGTTCCGGGTGCGGCCCCCCGGTATCCTCCGGTTCGGGCCGTGGTCATTTCGGGCGCGGATGCCGCTCCCACCGAACCGACACGGCCGATTCCGGGCGGGGTGCATACGCTTGCAAGAACGCTATCCGCGGCATCGGCCGGCTGGCAAGGCGTTTCTTCGACCCGGTCCGCGGCGAGGGCCCCGCGCCGTTGCACCGCACCCGGCAAGGCACTATCGGAAACCGGACCAGCAGGAGGGACGCGTCATGACCACCGCAGTTTTCATCGACGGGGAAGCGGGCACCACCGGCCTGCGCATCCGCGACCGCCTCGCCGGCCGCGACGACATCCGGCTGATCTCGCTCGACGAGGCGCACCGCAAGGACGACTCCGCCCGGCGCGAAGCCTACGCCGAAGCCGAGGTGGCGATCCTCTGCCTGCCGGACGACGCCGCCCGCAAGGCGGTGGCGATGGCCGGCGACACGCGGATCATCGATGCGTCCACCGCGCACCGCCTGGCCCCGGGATGGACCTACGGCATGCCCGAACTCCCGGGCCAGCGCGACCGCATCCGCGCGGCC
Organism: uncultured Alphaproteobacteria bacterium; assembly: GCA_963757495.1. Classification (GTDB taxonomy): domain Bacteria; phylum Pseudomonadota; class Alphaproteobacteria; order Rhodobacterales; family Rhodobacteraceae; genus Jannaschia. The sequence continues at coordinate 580,057 of CAVWRZ010000002.1, read as the reverse complement.
CGCCGCGTGGCCAACGTCGGCTGCTATGCCACCGGATCCATCGCCATCCTGCGCCCGCTCACGGACGCGGGGCTGCTGCCCGCGGACACGGCCGTGACGCTGACGGGCGTGTCCGGCTATTCGGGCGGCGGCAAGGGGCTGATCGCGGAGTACGAAGCCGGGACCGCGCCGGATCTCTACCTCTACGCGCTGGATCAGGACCACAAGCACCTGCCGGAGATCATGGCCAACGGCGGCCTGTCGCGTCGCCCCCTGTTCCAGCCGATGGTGGCCCGCTTCGAGCATGGGATGGCGGTGCAGCTGCATCTGCACGGGGATCTCCTGCCGGGCGGCATCCGCGGCCATGCCCGGATCGAGGCCGCGCTGCGTGACTTCTACCGCAGCGACCCCTTCGTCTCCGTGGTGGCATCCGGCGCCCGCGTCGATCCACAGGCGCTCAACGACACCAACCGGATGGAGATCTCGGTGCGTGGCGACGGGCGCGGGCGCGTGACCGTGGTCGCCGTGCTGGACAACCTGGGCAAGGGCGCGTCGGGGACGGCGGTGCAGAACCTCAACCTGATGACCGGGGTCGAGGAAACCGCGGGCCTGACCTGAAGTGTGCGGCGCGGGAGGGGCGGTCGCCGTCGGGGCGGATCGCAACGGAACCTTAACCCCTCCGCGGGCACAAGGAGATCGACCCTTCCGAGACGGAGACATGCCCGTGACCTTCCAGCCGCCGGTCCGCGCGCCCCGGTCCCCCGCGCCTCTGTCCCGGCGGCAGAAGGCGGCCGTCGTCATCCATCTGCTGGTCTCCGGCGGTGCCGATCCCGGCCTGCGGGACCTGCCGCCGGAACAACAGCGTCAGCTGGTTCGCGACATGGCGCAGTTGCGGTTCGTGGACCGGGAGACGCTCGCGGGCATCATCGCCGAGTTCGCGGAGGAGCTGGACAGCATCGGACTGCATTTTCCGCGCGACCCCGCCAAGATCCTCGCCCTGCTCGAGTCGCAGCTCTCGCTCGACATCGTCGACGAGATGTCGGCGCTGCTCGGAGATGCCGGCGCGTCCGGCGCGGGGCCCTGGAAACAGGTGACCGCGCTCGACGACGCAGCGCTGCTCGAGGTGGTGACCAAGGAGTCCGACGAGGTCTGCGCCGTCTTCCTCTCCAAGCTTCCCGCCCCCCGCGCCGCGGAGATCATCGCCCTCATCCCCAAGGACCGTGCGGAGGGGATCACATCGGCCTTCGCGCGCACGGAGACGATCTCCCCGCGCGCCGTGGCCCAGATCGGCATCGCATTGGGGCGCGAAAGTTCGACACAGCCCCCGCAGGCCTTCAAGAGCGACGGCGTACGGCGGGTCGGCGCGATCCTGAATGCCGCCACCTCCGCGGTGCGCCGCGACATCCTGGATCGGCTCGACGTCTCGGACCCGGAATTCGCCCGAAAGGTCCGCATCGTCGTCTTCAGCTTCGAGAACATTCCCGCGCGCATCGACCCCGGCGACCTGCCGAAGGTTCTGCGGAGTGTCGAGAACACCGTGCTCGTCACGGCCCTCGCGGGGCTTGCGCCCGAGCAGGCGGGGGTCATGGACTTCATGCTCGGCTCCATATCGAAACGATTGGCCGAACAGATACGCGAGGAGGTGGAGGAGCGCAGGGCCCCCACGACGGACGAACACGAGGCTGCCCTTTCGGAGATCGTCGGGGCGATCCGGCAGCTCGAAGAGGACGGGGAAATCGTCCTGCTCGTACCCGAGGAGGGGGGTGTCACCTGACCTTCGACCGGACGGGATTCGCCGGGTGTGAGGACATGGACAATGCAATCGGTCCGATCTGCACGCGATACGAACCGCCCGGCGCCGCGATGATGTATCGAAGCCTGCCACGCCGCCTGCGACACCTGTGCAATCCCCCGTGCACCCCCCGTCGCACAGGATGCGGACATTCGCATCGAGGAATGCCGCGACAGGCGCTTCGGATCGATGAGGCCATCCCCACGCCAGTCTCGAGGGACAACTGACAGGAACCTTCGGCACCGCCGCCGCCTCCGACAACTGGTCCCGCACCGCCTGCCGTCCTACATACCGCCCATGGTCTTGGAATTTCGCGATGAAGGTATCTTCTGTCCCGCCGGCGGCTTTCACATCGATCCGTGGCGGCCGGTGGATCGGGCGCTGGTCACCCATGGCCATGCAGATCACGCCTACCCCGGCCACCGCCGCTATCTGACGAGTGCGGCCGCTGCCCCCGTGATGCGCCATCGGCTGGGTGAGATCGACATCCAGACCCTGCCCTTCGGCACTCCGCTCGACATCCGCGGCGTCAAGGTCAGCTTCCACCCCGCCGGTCACGTGCCCGGCAGCGCGCAGATCCGCATCGAGCATCGCGGCGAAGTCTGGGTCGTGTCCGGCGACTACAAGACCACGCCGGACGGGCTGTCGGAGCCGTTCGAGCCGGTGCGCTGCGACGCCTTCATCACCGAATGCACCTTCGGCCTGCCGGTGTTCGACTGGCAGGCGGAATCGGTCCTCGCGGCCGAGATCAACGCCTGGTGGCGGGCAAATGCCGCCGACGGCAAGGTCAGCGCCATCGGGGCCTACTCGCTGGGCAAGGCGCAGCGTCTGCTGACGATGGCGGACCCGTCCATCGGCCCGATCCTCTGCCACGCGGCCGTCGAGAACACGAACGAGGTGCTGCGCGGCCAGGGGCTTATCCTGCCCGACACGGTCCGGGTCACGCCCGAGACCGATCCGAAGGCCCACCCCGGCGCGCTGCTCATCGCCCCGCCGTCGGCACTCGACAGCAAATGGTCGCGCCGGTTCGGGCCGATGGCGTCCTCCTTCGCGTCCGGATGGATGGCGCTCCGCGGCGTGCGGCGACGGCGGGCCACGGATCGCGGCTTCGTCGTCAGCGACCACGCAGACTGGAAGGGCCTCAATACCGCCATCGCGGAAACAGGCGCGAGCCGCATCTTCGCCACCCACGGCTACACCGCCACCTTCCGCCAATGGCTGGAATCGCAGGGCTACGATGCCCAGATCGTCCAGACGGAGTTCGGCGACGAGCTGATCGACGCGGAGGAGCCCGCGTGAGCTGGCGCGACGCCGCCCTCGCCCTCGCGTCCCGCGGTGTGGTCAAGCCACTCCTCTCACTGCCGCTGCCATGGCACCTGCATCGCCGGGCAATGCGCGCCTCCGAAGCCGGCCGGAGGCGTGACGACGGATTCGCCATGACGCAGATAGCCGGCGTCCCGTGCGGCGTCGTCACGCCGGAGGCACCCGTCGGCACCCTGCTCTGGCTGCACGGTGGCGGGTTCGTGCTGGGGTCCGCCCGCGGCTACCTCCGTCTCGCGTCCGCCATCGCGCGCCTTTCGGGGCATCGCGTCATCCTGCCGGAATACCGGCTCGCCCCGGAACATCCCTTCCCCGCCGCGCCCGACGATTGCCTCGCCGTGGCCCGCGCCGTCGCGGCGCGAGGCCCGTTCGCGCTCGGCGGCGACAGCGCGGGCGGCTGCCTCGCCGCCGTGGTCCTCGCGGACCTGCTGCGCGACGGCATGGGCCCCACGCGCATGATCCTGGCGTCCCCGGCGGGCGACATCGATGCCGCGCGTGCGGTGCCGGACACCCGCGGCGAGCTGCTGTTCCCCGTGTCGATGCTCACGCGGATCGCCCGCGACTACGCCGGAGCCGCCGACCCGCGCGACCCCCGCCTCTCCCCGGTCCACGGAGCCTTTCCCGGCGCGCCGCCGACGCTCATCCAATGCGCCCGAGGCGAAGTCCTGGAGGCGGATGCGGAGGCCATCGCGGAGCGGCTGCGCATCGGTGGCGGCACGGTGGACATGGAGAAGACCGAAGGGGTCCCCCATGGCTGGCATCTCTTCGTCGGGCTGACGCCGAAGGCGGACGGGGCCGTCGCCCGCATCGCGCACTTCCTTGCGGCCGACCCATGAAGCGCTTCGCCACGCTCTTCACCGCGCTCGACCGAACGACGAAGACGACGCTGAAGACGGCGGCCCTCGCCGCCTACTTCACGGACGCCCCGGAGCCGGACAGGCTCTGGACGATCGCGCTCCTGTCCGGGCGGCGGCCGAAGCGGACGGTGAACGCCGGCCGCCTGTCGGAGTGGGCAGCGGAGGTGGCGGGGCTGCCGATGTGGCTCTTCAAGGCGAGCTACGACGTCGTGGGCGACCTGGCCGAGACGATCCACCTCGTCCTCCCCGAGCCGACCGCGACGTCGGAGCGGAGCCTCGCCGAATGGGTCGACCTCATCCGCGACCTGGCCCGCGTCGAGGAGCCCGATCGCAAACTCGCCATCCTGCGCGCCTGGAACGAGCTGGGAGGCACGGAGCGATTCGTCTTCAACAAGCTCATCACCGGCGGCTTCCGCGTCGGCGTCAGCCAGAAGCTGATGACCCGCGCCCTGTCGCGGGCCGAGGACATTCCGGAGGCGGAACTTGCCCACCGGCTGATGGGGAGCTGGACGCCGGACAGCACCTCCTACGCCGGGCTCATCACCGCGCCGGATCCGGAGGCGGGCCTGAGCCGGCCCTATCCGTTCTGTCTGGCCTATGGCGTGGAGGGGGAACCGGCCGATCTGGGCCCGCCCGAAGACTGGTCGGCGGAGTGGAAGTGGGACGGCATCCGAGGTCAGCTCATCTTGCGCGGCGGCCAGTATTTCCTCTGGTCGCGGGGAGAGGAGCTGATGACGGACCGCTTCCCCGAATTCGCCCGCGCCCGCGACTTCCTGCCCGACGGCACCGTGCTCGACGGAGAGGTTCTGGTCTGGGATGCGGAGGCGCAGGTCCCGCGCAACTTCAATGCCTTGCAGTCGCGCATCGGGCGCAAGACGGTGCCCCGGAAGATGCTGGTGGAGACGCCGGTGATCCTGCGGGCCTACGATCTGCTGGAGGAGGGCGGCGAGGATCTGCGCGCCGTCCCCTTTGCCGAGCGCCGCGCCCGGCTGGAGGCTATGCTCGCCGGGATCGCGCCGGAGGCCCCGGTGGCCCTCTCCCCGATGGTGCCGTTCGATGCCTGGGAGGACCTTGCCCCCATTCGCGCCGACGCGCGCGAGGCGGCGGCGGAGGGCTTGATGCTCAAGCGGCGCGACAGCCCCTACCACGTCGGCCGCAAGAAGGGCGACTGGTGGAAGTGGAAGCTGGAGCCGCTGACCATCGACGCGGTGATGATCTACGCGCAGGCCGGGCACGGGCGGCGCGCCAACCTCTACACCGACTTCACCTTCGCCGTCTGGAAGGGCAACGATCTCGTGCCGTTCACCAAGGCCTATTCCGGCATGACCGACGCGGAATTCAACAAGATGACCCATTGGGTGCGCCGCAACACGCTCGAGCGCTTCGGGCCCGTGCGCAAGGTGCCCCCCGTCCACGTCTTCGAGATCGGGTTCGAGGGGATCCAGAAGTCCTCCCGTCACAAGTCCGGCGTGGCGCTGCGCTTCCCGCGGATGCTGCGCTGGCGGCACGACAAGCCGGTGCAGGAGGCCAATACCCACGCGGACCTGCTGCAGATGCTGGAGACCTACGGATGAGCCTGCCCCGCTCGGAGCTGCCCCTGCCGGCGCGGCCCCCCACCCGCCGCGCGCCCAAGGGGGCCTGCGACGCCCATGTCCACATGCTCGGCGGTGCCGGCGACGCGCCGCTACGGGAAGGGCGCGTCGAGGACCCGGTGGAAGGCATGACGTTCGACGGCTATCTCGCCGCCTACCGCAAGCAGATGGCGGCCCTCGGGATCGAACGGACCATCGTCGTCCAGTCCATCCTCTACGGCACCGACAATTCGATTACGGCGCGGGCCGTCGCCGCCCTCGGCCGCGACCGTGCCCGGGGCATCGCCCTCGTCCCCGATGGCGCGACGAACGCGGAACTCGATGCCCTGCGCCCCGCGGGTCTCGTCGGCGTCCGGCTGAACTACGTCCACGGCGGCGTGCTGACATGGGACGGGGTGGAGGCGATGGCCGGGCGGCTCGCCGACCGCGGGCTGCATGTCCAGATGCTGCTGCGGGCCGACCGCCACATGACCGACCTCGCTCCCCGGATCGCCGCCATGCCGGTGCCCGTCGTGCTGGACCATTTCGCCTGGCCCGACATGGCCGCCGCCGTGGATGAACCGGGTTTCCGCGCGCTGCTCGCCCTGCTCGAACGCGAGCAGGTGCACGTCAAGCTCAGCGCGCCCTACCGGCTGGCCGCGGCCCCGTTCGATAGGCTCGATGCCCATGCCCACGCGCTGCTGGAGGCGAACCCCGAGCGCATTCTCTGGGGCTCCGACTGGCCGCAGATCATGCTCGGCGGGGCGACCCGGATCGACGGGGGCGCGGCGCTCGACGCTTTCGACCGCATCTGCCCGGACGACGCCACGCGGCAGGCCGTCCTCGTCGACACCCCGGCGCACCTCTACGGTTTCTAGCCGGCCTGCCGCATCTCGCCGGACCGCCCCGCCCGCCACCTCTGGCACGCCTCGCCGAAGGCTTCGAACAGCACGCGCGACACCGGGTCCCGCGCCGCGTTCCACTCCGGATGCCATTGCACGGCCAGCGCGAATCCCCGCGCCCCCTCGATCCAGATCGCCTCCGCCGTCCCGTCGGGCGCCCGGCCATCCACCTTCACCCGCGGCCCGGCCACGTCGATCCCCTGCCCGTGCAGCGTGTTCGTCTGCACCTCCGCCGCGCCCATCAACCGCGCGAACGGCCCGCCCTCCGTGAACCGCACCGCGTGGCGCAGCGCGAACTTCTCCTCGAGCGTCCCGTCCGGCGGCATCCGGTGGTTGTCGCGCCCCGGCAGGTCCCGGATCTCGGGGTGGAGCGTCGAGCCGAAGGCCACCGCCACCTCCTGAAACCCGCGGCAGATGCCGAAGACCGGCTGCCCCCGGTCCACCGCCGCGCGGATGAGCGGCAGCGCCACCCGGTCGCGCGCCCGGTCGAACGCCCCGTGCGCCTCGGTCTCTGCTGCGCCGTACTCCTCGGGGTGCACGTTCGGCCGCCCGCCGGTGAAGAGGAAGCCGTCGAACACGTCCAGCAACTCGTCGATCTCGACCGCGGCCGGGTCGGCGGGGAAGGTCAGGGGGATCGCCCCGGAGACCTGCGCCACCGCATCCGTATTCATCGCGCCGTTGGCATGGGCCGGATACTGGTCGTTGATGAGATAGCTGTTCGAGATGATGCCGACGATCGGGCGCATGTGGTCCTCCGGTTTCGCCGATCCTACCGGGCCGGGCGGAAGGCGAATAGCCCCGCCCGCGCAGGTCCGACAGTTCCCTGATGCACGATCCGGGTCGCGGGAGCGCTCGAGGCGTCACCCGATCCGCAGGAGTTCCTGCACGGCGTTGTGGTCGTGAAACCGCGCGAAGAAGCTCCGCCCGCCCCGGTCGCGCAGGGCGAGCAGGCTGTCGTACCAGTAGGCGACGAGCGCGCGGCGGATCGTCGGCAGGTCGAAGACGCCCGCCGCGTCCTCCATCGTCCCGATCCACCGGACCGACACCCCGCCGGCCATGCCGGAGGCGTAGCTCTGCTTGCGGATCGCCCCGTTCCGCGCCCTGAGCCACGGGCGCAGGAGCCTCCTGTCGATCACGCGTCCGTCCATGTGGAGCATGAAGACATGGCTGCCGTCCGGCAATGGCGCGGAAAAGGCGACCTCGTGGCGGTCGACGTTGATCGTGAAGTTCCGGCCGCCGTTCGTGGAGGGGAAGAGCGTGAGGGTCCAGGCTTCCTGCAAATCGAGGAACTGCCCGAGCCCGGTGGACCGGAACAGACCCGACAGGTAGCCGACGAGCGACGGTTCGAGGCGGAGCCGGCCGATCAGGTCCCCGCGCACGAGATCGGCCTCGGCCAGATCGCGGAGCCCCGCGACGGCGTCGGCCGGCGGGACGTCGAAGAGCTCGATCGCGGAGCCGTGGGACACCCGTGCTCCGCGGAAGCGACGATGCAGCGCGAGCTCCGTGGCCCTGGCGTCCGCGACCTGCCGGTAGTCCACGACCTCCCATGGACCGATGCCGCCATAGACGGCATCGGCGGTGAGCTCGCGGGCGCGGAAGTGCGGGGCCCGGGCGCTCAGCCCGATCTTCGTCCAGGTCACCGCCGCCGAGCGCATGACGTAGACGAAGCCGGCGGTCACCCCGTCTTGCGCTCCAGCCGCCTGCGGTGCAGCACCGGCTCCGTGTAGCCGGATGGCTGCTCGCGCCCCTCGAAGACGAGATCCTGCGCCGCGCGGTAGGCCACCCCGTCGAACGCCGGAGCCATCGGAGCATAGGTCGGATCGCCCGCGTTCTGCGCATCGACCTTCTCCGCCATCTTGCGCATCGCCGCTTCCACCCGCTCGCGGGAGACGACGCCGTGATGCAGCCAGTTCGCCAGCGCCTGCGACGAGATCCGGCAGGTCGCCCGGTCTTCCATCAGGCCGACGTCATGGATGTCGGGCACCTTCGAGCAGCCCACCCCCGCATCGATCCAGCGCACGACGTAGCCGAGAATGCCCTGCGCGTTGTTCTCCACCTCCGCCGCGATCTCCTCGTCCGACAGGTTGCGCCCGTCCAGCAGCGGCAGCGTCAGCAGATCGTCCAGCGTGCCGCGCGCGCCGCCGGCCCTGATCTCGTCCTGCCGCGCGTGGACGTCGACCTCGTGGTAGTGCGTCGCGTGCAGCGTCGCGGCCGTGGGCGACGGCACCCAGGCGCAGGAGGCCCCCGCCTCCAGATGCCCGATCTTCTGCTCCAGCATCGCCTGCATCAGGTCGGGCATCGCCCACATCCCCTTGCCGATCTGCGCGCGGCCCTTGAGCCCGCAGGCCAGCCCGATATCGACGTTGCGATCCTCGTAGGCGGCGATCCAGGGCGTCGCCTTCATGTCGCCCTTGGGCAGCATCGGCCCGGCTTCCATCGAGGTGTGGATCTCGTCGCCGGTCCGGTCGAGGAAGCCGGTATTTATGAACGCCACGCGGTGCCGCGCCGCCCGTATGCATTCCTTGAGGTTCGCAGACGTCCGCCGCTCCTCGTCCATGATGCCGAGCTTCACCGTATTCATCGGCAGCCCCAACATCGTCTCCACGCGCGTGAAGATCTCGTCGGCGAAGGCGACCTCCTCGGGTCCGTGCATCTTCGGCTTCACGACGTAGACGCTTCCCGCGACCGAGTTGCCGCCGTCGCGTTCGAGATCGTGCATCGCGATCAGCGTCGTCACCGCCGCGTCCATCAGCCCCTCGGGGATCTCGGACCCGTCGCGCAGCAGGATCGCCGGATTGGTCATCAGATGCCCGACGTTCCGGATGAGCATCAGTGCGCGGCCCTTGACCGTCACCACGCCGTCCGGCCCGTCGAAGGCCATGTCGGGGTTCAGCGCCCGCGTGAACGTCTCGCCACCCTTGGTGACGCTCTCCTCGAGGTCGCCACGCATCAGCCCCAGCCAGTTGCGATACGCTCCGACCTTGTCCTCCGCATCGACGCAGGCCACGGAATCCTCGCAGTCCATGATCGCGGAGACGGCCGACTCCAGATGCACAGCGTCGAGCCCCATCGGGTCCGTGGCACCGATGGCCCCGTCGCGGTCCACCACGAGCACGATCCCGAGCCCATTGTGGCGCAGCAGGATGCGGACCACGTCGCCGTCGGCGACCCAGCCGGCGTAGACGTCCGCGTCCTTCAGGCCGCCGGCCCCCTCGACCGTGAGCGCGTCGTCCGCCGCCGACACCCCCGTGACGTCGCTCCAGGAGCCCGACGCCAGCGGCACCGCACGGTCGAGGAACGCCTTGCCCCGGCTGACGACGCGCTTCCCCCGCTCCGGGTCGTAGCCCTTGCCCTGCGGCAGGTCGCCGATCGCATCCGTCCCGTAGAGCGCATCGTAGAGGCTTCCCCACCGCGCGTTCGCCGCGTTCAGCGCGTAACGCGCGTTGGTGATCGGCACGACGAGCTGCGGGCCGGGGACGTGCGCGATCTCGGGGTCGACGTTCGCGGTGTCGATCTCGAAGTCGTCCCCCTCGGGCACCAGATACCCGATCTCGCGCAGGAATGCGGTATAGGCTTCCCTGTCCTCGACCGTCCCGGGGTGTTCCTTGTGCCAGTCGTCGATCCGCCCCTGCATCGTCTCGCGCACCGCCAGCAGTTCGGCGTTGCGGGGGGCCAGATCGTGTACCAGCGCGGAAAACCCCTCCCAGAACGCCTCCGCCGCGACGTCCAGCCCCGGCAGCGCCTCCTCCTCCAGAAACGACGCGAGTTCCGGTGCGACCTGCAGGCCGTGTTTGTCGATGCGGGTCATGGGAATGCTCCAGTGGGGGTCCGCCGAGGTCTAGCCCGCGGAATTTCCCGCGGCAACTCGCCGTGCCCCGCCTTCGGCCTTCGGACGCTCTGCCCGGCACCGATCCGAGCAATAGCGCACCTCGTCCCAGACCTTCTCCCATTTCCTGCGCCAGGCGAACGGCTTGCCGCACGTCGCGCATGTCTTCTGCGGCAGATCGCCCTTGCGTCGCATCTTCGCCATACGCACCCCTCCCGAAGCCGCAATTAGGGTGGCGGCCCGCGACGGCCAACCCTAGCCTGCGCGCAAAGGAGCCGGCCAATGCGCGATGCGACCCCCGAGCAAGACCAGACCGTCCACCTGAAGGACTACGCTCCCGTCCCGGTGACGGTGACGCATGTCGAGCTGCACTTCCGGCTCGACCCGGCCGCGACCCGCGTGACCGCCCGCCTGACCTGCCTCCGGCAGGGGCCCGGCGCGATGGTGCTGCACGGCGAAGGGCTGAGGCTGCGCTCCATCGCCCTCGACGGGGCACCGCTGGACCCCGACGCCTACGACCGCACAGCTACCACGCTGACACTGCACCGGACTCCCGAGGCCTTCGTGTTGGAGACGGAGGTCGAGATCGCACCGCAGGCGAACAAGGCGCTCTCCGGCCTCTACATGTCGAACGGCATGTACTGCACCCAGTGCGAGGCCGAGGGCTTCCGCCGCATCACCTACATGCTGGACCGCCCGGACGTCATGGCGTCGTATGACGTCACCATCGAGTCGGACCTCCCCGTGCTGCTGTCCAACGGAGACGAGACGGCGCGTGGCGTCTGGCACGACCCATGGCCGAAGCCGACGTATCTGTTCGCGCTCGTCGCCGGGGACCTGCGCGCGACCTCCGGCACGTTCGCCACCTGCGAGGGCCGCGACGTGACGCTCAACGTCTGGGTCCGCCCCGGCGACGAGGACCGGACGGCCTACGCGATGGACAGCCTGATCCGCTCGATGGAATGGGACGAGCGGGTCTACGGCCGGGCCTACGACCTGTCGGTCTTCAACATCGTCGCCGTGGACGACTTCAACATGGGCGCGATGGAGAACAAGGGGCTCAACGTCTTCAACTCCCGCTACGTCCTCGCCTCGCCGGAGACGGCCACCGACGCCGACTTCGCCAACATCGAACGCATCGTCGCGCATGAGTATTTCCACAACTGGACGGGCAACCGCATCACCTGCCGCGACTGGTTCCAGCTCTGCCTGAAGGAGGGGCTGACCGTCTTCCGCGACCAGCAGTTCAGCCAGGACGCGCGGGGCTTCGCGACGCAGCGCATCGGCGACGTCCTGTCGCTTCGTGCCCGCCAGTTCCGCGAGGACGCCGGCCCCCTCGCCCACCCGGTCCGCCCCGAGAGCTTCGTGGAGATCAACAACTTCTACACCGCGACGATCTACGACAAGGGCGCGGAGGTGATCGGCATGCTCCGCACCCTCGTCGGGCCCGAAGGCTACGCCGCCGGATGCGCGCTCTACTTCGCGCGACACGACGGTGACGCGGCCACCATCGAGGACTGGCTCGCCTGTTTCGCCGAGGCGACGGGACGCGACCTGACCCGGTTCGCGCTTTGGTATTCGCAGGCCGGCACCCCTCGGGTGAAGGTCACGGAACACTTCAACGACGGCTCGTATCGCATTGATCTGGAACAGATCGTTCCGGACACTCCGGGCCACATCGACAAGCGGCCGATGCACATCCCGGTCGCTTTCGGCCTGCTCGCGCAGGATGGCACCGAGATCCGGCCTACCGAGGTCCACGAGCTTACCGGGGCGACCGACAGCCTGTCCTTCGATCTACCCGAAAAGCCCGTCCTGTCGATCCTCCGTGGATTCTCCGCCCCGGTCGTCCTCGAATTCGACCCGCCCGACGCCGACCTCCTGACCCTGCTGGCCCACGACACCGATCCATTCAACCGATGGGAGGCCGGGCGCATGTTGGCGAAGGATCGCCTGATCCGCGCCGTCACCGAAGACGCGGAGTTCGACGCTTCCTGGCTCGACGCCGTCGCCACCCTCGCCACCGATGCGTCGGCCGATCCCGCCTTCCGGGCGCTCGCCCTCGCCCTGCCGTCGGAAGACGACCTCGCCCAGTCCCTCCACGCCGCCGGCACCATCCCCGATCCCGACCGCATCTACGCCGTTCGACGGGCCGCGCAGGTCGCCATCGCCACGCGGCTCAAGGACGACATTCCCGCCCTGCGCGTCGCCATGGCCACCCCCGGCCCCTACGATCCGAGGGCGGAGGACGCCGGCAAGCGGGCCCTCTCCGCCCGCCTGCTGGGCCTGCTGACCCTCCTCGACGGCGGGGTGGCCGCGCGGATCGCGTATGATGCCGCCGACAACATGACCGACCGCATGTCCGCCTTCGCCTGCCTGCTCGACGCCGGCGACGAGGCGGTCGCCGACCGGTTCGAGGCGGAGTGGCGCGACGACCGGCTCGTCATGGACAAGTGGTTCATGGCGCAGGTGGCGAACGCGCCGCCGCGCAACGCCGTCTGCATCGCCGACAAGCTGACCCGGCATGCGGATTTCGACGCTTCCAACCCCAACCGCTTCCGCTCCCTGATCGCCGGTCTGACCGGCGGGAACCCGGCGGGCTTCCACAACCCCGACGGCAAGGGCTACGCGTTCCTCGCCAGCTGGCTGCTTCACCTCGACCCCTCCAACCCGCAGATGACCGCGCGCCTGTCGACCGCCTTCGACGGCTGGACCCGCTACGACCCGGACCGTCGCGCGATGATGCGGGCGCAACTCGACCGGATCGCGGGCACGGAGGGTCTCAGCCGCGACCTGTCCGAGATGGTGGCGCGGATGCGCACCGGCTGACCGGGAGGTGTCCGGCGGGCGTCTTCCCGCGCGATCGCCGAAATGCGTGTGGAAATGCCTCGCACCCGCAGCTATCTGCCCAAGGCACAGGCAGGATGCGAACGCCCGCCACCCCCGGTTCAGGGAAAGCGCCATGCGCGACCGTGTCGACCCATTGATCGCCGAACGCGCGCCCTGGCTGTTCCGGCCGGCACTGGCCGCACGGGCGGCGCGCGGCGTGCTCGATCGGATGCTGTCCTACGAACGCTCCATCGAGATCGGCACGACCTACCTCGACCTGCCCGTGGCCGAGATCATGGCCGACCTGGCCCGCCGCATCGCCCGGCGCGTCAGCGCCACAGGGCTGGACAACGTGCCGGCTACCGGACCCGCGCTCATCGTGACGAACCACCCGACAGGCATCGCCGACGGCATCGTCCTGCAGGACCGTCTCCTCGCCCGCCGGTCCGACGCCTTCTACTATGCCAACAGCGATATCCTGCGGGTCCTGCCGCAGTTCGCCGACATCGTCGTTCCGGTGGAGTGGCGCGAGGACCGGCGCACCGTCTCCAAGACCCGCGAGACGATGCAGCTGACCCGTGCCGCCCTCGACGCCGGCCGCCTCGGCGTGATCTTCCCCTCGGGCCGCCTTGCCAAGCGGCGGGGCCTGCGGCTGCACGAGCGGCCCTGGATGGCCTCCGCCGCGATGATCGCCCGCAAGTTCGCACTGCCCGTCATCCCGCTGCATATCCGCGCGCGCAACTCGGCGATGTTCTACGCCTTCGACGCGATCCACCCGACGCTGCGCGACATCACCCTGTTCCACGAGACGCTCAACAAGGACGTGCAGCCCTACCACCTCACCTTCGGCCGCCCGCTCGACGGGGGCACGCTGCCGCGCGACGCGAACGCCGGCATCCAGGTCCTGCGCGACGCCTGCCTGCGCCTGGGCTCGGAGCGGCACGGGGAGATCAAGCTGACGGACACGCGCCCCGGCTGGCGGCTGGGCACGCGCATCGCGGGATGAGGGGGAGGTCGACCTGACGGACGTGGTGCGGTCGGGGGACTCGAACCCCCACGAGTGTTACCTCACAGCGACCTCAACGCTGCGCGTCTACCAATTCCGCCACGACCGCAGTCGCCCGTCAGGTGGGCGCGGGATAGCGGCGCGGTTTGGGAAAGGGAAGCGGTTTCTGCCCGGTCGCACCGCGGGATTTGCGCTCCCCCCCGCAACCCGTCAGACAGCGGGCGCATGCTCCCCGACTGGCTCACCTCCGACGCCCCCGTGGCCTACGACACCGCCCTCGCCGCGATGCAGGAGCGTGTCGCGGCGATCCAGTCCGGCACCGCGAACGAGGCGATCTGGCTGCTGGAGCATCCGGCGCTCTACACGGCCGGCACCTCCGCCAAACCCGCGGACCTGACCGACCCGCACCGCTTCCCGGTGCACCAGGCGCGGCGCGGCGGGCAGTACACCTACCACGGCCCCGGCCAGCGCGTCGCCTACTGCATGCTCGACGTCGGCCGGAGGGGCCGCGACGTGCGCGCCTTCGTCGCCGCCCTCGAAGGCTGGATCATCGACGCGCTCGCCGAGTTCGGCCTGCGCGCGCACATCCGCCCCGGCCGCGTCGGAGTCTGGATCGAACGTCCCGATCTCGCGCCCCTGCCCGATGGCACCGTTCGCGACGACAAGATCGCCGCCATCGGCATCCGCCTGTCGAAGTGGATCAGCTTCCATGGCCTGTCGATCAACGTCGAGCCGGATCTGACCCATTTCGACGGCATAATCCCCTGCGGCATCGCCGGCCACGGCATCACCTCGCTGGTCGATCTTGGCTTGCCGGTGACGATGGCCGATCTGGACGCCGCCCTGAAACGAACCTTCGCCGCGCGGTTTCCGTAGTCGGATGTGACTTGACTGCTACAGACGACGCGCCACCTCCCCCTACATCGGCGGGGCTGTCCTGACCGCGAACGCCTGGACACCGATGACCGTCACTCTCCATGGGCTTGCCACCGCCCTCGCACCGCACGAGCTGCCGCAGGATCTCGTCCAGGCCCGTGCCGAAGCGATCCTCGGGCCCAAGTATCCCCAGTTCTCCCGATTGCTGTCGACCTTCGTCGGGGCCGGCATCGAGCGCCGCCGCTCCGTCGCTCCGCTCGACTGGTTCGGGGACGAGACGCGGGGCTGGGCGGAGCGCAACCGGGTCTGGCACGACGGCTGCACGGCCATGTTCGTCGCGGCCGCCGAGGCGGCGCTGGCCGACGCGGGCTGGACGGCGGCGCAGGTCGACACCGTCGTGACGGTCACCTCCACCGGCGTCGCCACCCCCACGTTCGAGGCCGTCGCCTGGGCGAGCCTCGGCTTGCGGCAAGACGTGATGCGCGTTCCCGTCTTCGGCCTCGGCTGCGCCGGCGGGGCCTCGGGCCTGTCGATCGCCGCGCAACTGGCGCAGGGTCGCCCCGGCTCCCGCGTCCTGCTCGTCGTCGTGGAGGCCTGCACGCCCTCGTTCCGCACCGACAGGCTCCAGAAGTCCGACATCATCGCCACCGTCCTCTTCGGCGACGGGGCCGCGGCGGCCTGCCTGTCGACGACCGGCGACGCTCCGATCACCCTCGCGCCCGGCGTCCAGCACATATGGCCCGACACGCTCGGCATCATGGGCTGGGACGTGGACGACGAGGGGCTGGGCGTGGTCTTCGACCGTTCCATCCCCGCCTTCGCCACGGCCCACATGGCCGGGGCCCGCGACGCCGCCCTGACGGCGATGGGCCGCGCGTGGGAGGAGTTCGACGGCATGATCTGCCACCCCGGCGGCGCAAAGGTCATCACCGCGCTCGAGTCGGCACTCGACCTCGGGGACGGGACCCTCGACATAGAACGCGACGTGCTGCGCGACCACGGCAACATGAGCGCGCCGACCGTCCTCTTCGTCCTCGACGCCGCACGCCGTGCCGGGCGCACCGGCCACCATCTGCTCTGCGCCCTCGGTCCGGGCTTCACCGCCTCCTTCGTCCCGCTGGAGCTGGCCGCGTGACCGGCGCGGTGCTGTTCCTGGCCTTCGTCGTCGCACAGCGCCTCGGCGAACTCGCCCTCGCCCGGCGCAACACCCGACGCCTCATGGCGCGCGGCGCGGTCGAGCACGGGGCGGGCCACTACCCCGCCATCGTGGCCCTCCACACCGCCTGGATCGCGGCCCTTGCGTTCTGGGGCTGGGACCAGCCGCTCCACCTCGGCTGGCTCGCCGCCTTCACCGTGCTGCAGGCCCTGCGCATCTGGGTCCTCGCCACGCTCGGCCCGCGCTGGACCACGCGCATCATCGTGCTGGACGAACCGCTCGTCCGCCGTGGCCCGTTCCGCTTTCTCTCCCATCCCAACTACGCCGTCGTCATGGCCGAGATCGCGGTCACGCCCCTCGTCCTCGGCCTGCCCTGGGTCGCCCTCGTCTTCACCGTCCTGAACGCCGCCCTCCTCCTCGGGGTCCGGATCCCGGCAGAGACGAGCGCGCTCGCCGGGACGCGCCGCAGCTGAACGGGGCCTGCGTCAATTTCCCCGACCGCGCGACCTCTTGCGCCGTTGCCGCGGCCGGCCCCGGGGTCTAGAACGCCTTCACAGCAGCGGGGCGACTCCCATTCCGCCGCACGAGATCATTCACGTCACGGAGAGCGACCGCATGGTAGATGCCGCACACGCCGGACACGACACGCACGAGAAGCCCGGCTTCTTCACGCGTTGGTTCATGTCCACCAACCATAAGGACATCGGGATCCTCTACCTGTTCGTCTCCGGATTCGCAGGGTTCATCTCGGTCGCCTTCACCGTCTACATGCGCATGGAGCTCATGGATCCGGGCGTGCAGTACATGTGCCTCGAAGGTGCGCGGATCACCGCCGCGGCCGCCGGCGAGTGCACGCCGAACGGCCACCTCTGGAACGTCCTGATCACCGGCCACGGCATCCTGATGATGTTCTTCGTGGTCATCCCGGCGCTCTTCGGGGGCTTCGGCAACTACTTCATGCCGCTGCACATCGGCGCGCCCGACATGGCGTTCCCGCGCCTCAACAACCTTTCGTTCTGGCTCTTCGTGGCCGGCACCTCGCTCGCCGTGCTCTCGGTCTTCGTGCCCGGCGGCAACGGACAGGCGGGCTCGGGCATCGGCTGGGTGCTCTATCCGCCGCTTTCGACCACGGAGGCCGGCTACTCGACCGACATCGCCATCTTCGCGGTCCACGTCTCCGGAGCCTCGTCGATCCTGGGCGCGATCAACATCATCACCACGTTCCTCAACATGCGCGCGCCGGGCATGACGCTGCACAAGGTGCCGCTCTTCGCCTGGTCGATCTTCGTCACCGCCTGGCTCATCCTGCTGGCCCTGCCCGTGCTGGCCGGTGCCATCACCATGCTGCTGACGGACCGCAACTTCGGGACGACCTTCTTCGACCCGGCCGGTGGCGGCGATCCCGTCCTCTACCAGCACATCCTGTGGTTCTTCGGTCACCCGGAGGTCTACATCGTGGTCCTGCCCGCCTTCGGGATCGTGAGCCACATCGTCGCGACCTTCTCCAAGAAGCCGATCTTCGGCTACCTGCCGATGGTCTATGCGATGGTCGCCATCGGTGGCCTCGGCTTCGTCGTCTGGGCGCACCACATGTACACGGTGGGCATGTCGCTGACGCAGCAGGCTTACTTCATGGTTGCCACGATGATCATCGCGGTGCCGACGGGGGTGAAGATCTTCTCCTGGATCGCGACGATGTGGGGCGGCTCGATCACCTTCAAGACACCGATGCTCTTCGCGATCGGGTTCATCTTCCTCTTCACCGTCGGCGGCGTGACCGGCATCGTCCTGAGCCAGGCCGGCATCGACCGCGCCTATCACGACACCTACTACGTCGTGGCGCACTTCCACTACGTCATGTCGCTGGGCGCGGTGTTCGGGATCTTCGCCGGCGTCTACTTCTGGATCGGCAAGATGTCCGGCCGGCAGTA
The DNA here is from genome assembly GCA_963757495.1 of uncultured Alphaproteobacteria bacterium. Taxonomy (GTDB): domain Bacteria; phylum Pseudomonadota; class Alphaproteobacteria; order Rhodobacterales; family Rhodobacteraceae; genus Jannaschia. Next base: position 562,012 of record CAVWRZ010000002.1, on the reverse strand, counting down.
TCCCGAATGGGCGGGCAAGCTGCACTTCTGGGTGTTCTTCGTCGGTGCGAACCTGACGTTCTTCCCGCAGCACTTCCTCGGCCGTCAGGGCATGCCGCGCCGCTACATCGACTACCCTGACGCCTTCGCGCTGTGGAACTACGTCTCCTCCTGGGGCGCGTTCCTGAGCTTCGCTTCGTTCCTCTTCTTCATCGGCCTGGTGTTCTACACCATTCTCGCCGGGCGCAAGATCGCGGAGCCGGACTATTGGGGGCCCTACGCCGACACGCTGGAGTGGACGCTTCCCAACCCTCCGCCGGAGCACACCTTCGAGCAGCTGCCGACCCGCGAGATGTGGGACCGGCACCCGCATCACGACTGAGACGGGAATGCCCTACAAGGTCACCATAGACCGGCAGGAGGCCCCGGCATCGCCCGGGGCCTTCCTGTATCAGGTCGAGCTCTGGCCCCATCAGTCGCTGACGGGGACGGGCTTCGTCTGGATCATAGGCGTCACCTTCGTGATGGCGATGCTCCCGCTGCTCGCCCTGATCGGCACGCTGGCGCTCTGGGGGATCCTGCCCTTCGCGATGATATCCACCGCCGCCCTCTGGTGGTCGCTCCATCGCAGCTGGCGCGACCGCGACATCCTGGAAACGTTCACCGTGACGCCCGAGGCCGCGCACCTCACCCGGCAGCAGCCCGACGGCACCCGCCTCGACTGGGAGGCCAATCCTTACTGGGTCCGCGTGAAGCGCCACGACCGGGTGAACCGGATCGTCGACTATCTGACGTTGGAAGGCGGCCCGCGGCTGGTGGAGATCGGGTCCTTCCTTACCCCGTCGGAGCGCCGCGACCTGCTCGGACGCCTCGAAGGTGCGCTTCACCGGGTCCGCTGACCGCCTGCTATCCCACATCCGCCCGCGCGACGCCGCTGGTCTTGACAACGGCCCAGACCGTCCGGCCCGGCACGAGGTCCAGCCGATCGCGGGACCGTCGCGTCACCCGAGCCAGCAGCGCCCCCTCCCCGGCCGTCAGCCGCAGCATCACCCCCGGCCCCGTCCCCTCATGCACCGCCGTGACCACCATCGGCAGGACGTTGAGCGCCGAGAGGCCCCGCGGTTCCTCGACGGCGACGATCACATCCTCCGCCCGGATGCGAATGCGCAGCCGCGCGCCCGCCGCCGCCTCCACCCCGGCGATCTGCAGCGTGCCGACGGGCGTCTCCACCGCCGCCAGCCCGTCCGCCAGGACCATCACCCTGCCCTCCAGCATCGCCCCTGCCTGCGACGGACCGAGCCGTGCAGCGACCGCGGGGTCCGACAACAGATCACCCGTGGATCCGACGTGGATCACCCGTCCGTCCCCCATCAACACGAGCGTCGTCGCCAGCCGCGCGACCTCCTCGATGGCGTGGGAAATGTAGAGGATCGGCAGCCCCGCATCCCGCAGCCCCTCGAGCCAGGGCAGCACCGCATCGCGCCGTCGGACGTCCAGCGCGGCAAGCGGTTCGTCCAGGATCAGCAGCTTCGGATCCCTCAGCAGCGCGCGCCCGATCGCCACCCGCGCCGCCTCCCCTCCGGACAATCCCGCCGGCCGGCGCTCCAGCAACGCGCCGATCCCGAGCATCCCCGCCACGCGCCCCGGATCGCTCCCCCGAGGCGCGCCGTAGAGCAGGTTCCGCCGCACGCTCATGTGGGGGAAAAGGCGTGCATCCTGAAACACGTAACCGATGTCGCGCCGGTGCGGCGGCAGGTTCGTCCCCGCATCGAACAGCACCCGCCCGTCCAGCGCGATCCGCCCCGCATCCGGCCGCGTCAGCCCCGCGACGCACCGCGCCAGCGTGGTCTTCCCCGCCCCCGATGGTCCGAACACCGCCGTCACGCCCGCCGCCGCATACAGCTCGACATCCAGCGCGAAACCCCCGACCCGCCGCGTGATCGCCACCTCCAGCATCAGCGCCCTGCGACCCGCGCCGCGATCCGCGGGGCGAGCCAGTTCGACACCAGCACCGCACCCACCGCGACCGCGACCGCGATCAGCACCAGCCCCCGCAACGCCTCCTCTCCATCCGGAACCTGCAGGAAGGCATAGATCGCGGACGGCAGCGTCCGGGTCTCGCCGGGGATGGAGGCGACGAAGGTGATCGTGGCGCCGAACTCGCCGAAAGCCTTGGCGAATCCCAGCGTCACGCCCGCCAACACGCCAGGTGCCGCGAGCGGCAGCGTCACCGTCCGCCAGACCCGCGCGGGCGAGGAGCCCAGCGTCGCCGCGGCCTCCTCCAGCCCCGGATCGACCGCCTCGATGCCCTGACGGATCGACCGCACCATCAGGGGAAACGCCATGATCCCCGCTGCAAGCGCCGCCCCCGTCCAGCGGAACGCAAGGCCCAGTCCCAGCGGTTCCAGCACGCCGCCGATCGGCCCCGCGCGGGAGAACAGAAGCAGCAGCGCGTAGCCCGTCACCACGGGCGGCAGCACCAGCGGCAAGTGCACCGCGGCATCCAAGACGCCGCGCCCCCGAAAGCGCCCCCGCGCAAGCAGCTGCGCCACCCAGATCGCCGGCGGCAGCGACAGCGCGGTCGCCGTGAGCGAGACCTTCAGCGACAGGCCGAGCGCCTCCCAGACCTCGGGCGGCAGGTCGATCATGCGGCGAAGCCATGCGCGGCGAAGATCTCGGCGGAGGCTTGGAGATGATCGACGAAGGCCACGCCCTCCGGCCGATCCGAGGTGACCGCGGCGGGATAGACGATCGGATCGTGCGCCGTGGCCGGGATCCTGGCCGCGATGCCGGCTCCCGTCCCGAAGGCGTCCGACCCGTAGACGGCCGCGAGCGGCACGTCTCCCCGCAGGACGTAGGCCAGCGCCGCCCGCACATCCTGGGTCGGGATCAACCGATCCGATACGGTCGCCCAGAGACCGAGCGTCTCGAACGCCTGCCGCGCATAGCGCCCTGCCGGGACCGATGCCGGATCGCCCATCGCCAGCCGTCCGGAGCCCAGGGCGCGTGTCAGACCCGCCGGCGTGAGGGCGACGTCGCCGACCTCCGCCGCGCCTGCCAGCACGAGCCGGTTCCGCGCCACCGCGCGCGGCCTGCCCACAACGCCGCCCTGTGCCACGAGCCACGCCATCCAGTCCGATGCCGCGAGCACGATCACGTCCGCCGGGGCCCCCGCCGCCACTTGGCGCGCCAGCGTACCGCTCGCCCCGTAGGAAAGGGCGACGTCCCACCCGCGCGCGATCTCGTCCAGCGCCGGCTTCAGGCTTGCCGCGGCGAAGACGACCATCGGCCTCTCGGATCGTGCCGGGCGTGCGATGCCGAGTGCCGCGACACCGGCGAGCCAGCCCCTGCGCGTCCAGTCAGAGCGGATGGTCCCGGCCATCCCATGTCTCGAAGGTACCCGTGCGGGCCATGTCCAGCGCCTCGAACCGGTCCCAGAGGCCGCGCGCCGCCTCCTGCGTCGTGATCGCCGCCTGCGCCCCGCCCATATCGGTTCGGACCCAGCCGGGGTGGTAGATGCCGACGGCGATCCCGACATCGCGGAGCGCCGCCGCGAGGTTGAGACCGAGGTTGATCGCCGCCGCCTTGGAGGCGCGGTAGGCGAAGGCATCGCCCGATGCCTGCGTCGAGGAGCCCATCTGCGAAGCCATCACCGCGATCCGCCCGCCGCGAGACAGGTTGCGCCGTTGCGCCTGCACGGTGAGGAAGACGCCGGTCACGTTCACCGCGAAGCTTTCGTTCATGTCCGCCGAGGTCAGGTTCGACAGCGAAGTACCGCGATCGGCGAAGACGCCGGCGTTGCAGACCAGAAGGTCGAGTTCGCCCACCTCGAAGGCCACCCGTGCCTGCGCCTGCGGATCGGTCACGTCGAGCCGGATGCCGCTGCCGGAACGCACCGTGCCCAGCATCTCGTGTCGCCGCCGGCGACCCTCGATCATCAGCCCGGCACCGATGCCCCGCCCTGCACCGGTGACCAGCGTGCGCATCAGTTGACCCGCGCCTTGGGCACGAACGGCAGAGGAGCCACCGGGATGCCATCCTCCAGCAGCGCGCGCACCTCCGACGCGTTCGCTTCCCCGTAGATCGCCGTCTCCGCCTCCGCCTCGTGGATGCGACGGGCCTCCTCCGCGAACCGGCCGCCGACATAGGTGGCGGTCGACTCGACCTTGCGACGCAAGGCGGAAAGCTTCGTCTCCGCGTCCGACGTCGGCGCGGCGAGCGCGCGGCCCTCGCCGACGCTGGGGGCCATCATGGCTTTGCCGACCTCCGTCCCCCCGCAGACGGCACAGGCGACCTGACCGCGCGCGGCCAGCACCTCGAACCCCTCCGAAGAGGCGAACCAGCCGTCGAACGCATGCCCGTCCCGGCATTTCAGAGAGTAGCGGATCATGGAAGAGCCCGATGGAAGCGTTCCGACCAACCTAGGGGCTTTCGCTGCGCGCGCAAGCGGGCGACCCTTGATCGGCGGCCCTTCGCGCCTATCGTTGAGGCATGCGTTATCTCCTCGCTCTCCTCACCCTGTCCGCTCCCGCAGCCGCCTTCGAGTTCGACTCGATCGACGGGGGGACCATCGATCTGGACGCGCTCCGGGGGCGGGCGGTCCTGGTGGTGAACACCGCCTCGCTCTGCGGCTTCACGGACCAGTACGCCGGCCTGCAGGCGCTGCAGGATACCTACGGGCAGGCCGGGCTGACCGTCATCGCCGTCCCGTCCGACGACTTCCGGCAGGAGCTGGGCTCCGAGGCCGAGGTCGCCGAGTTCTGCGAGGTGAACTACGGCCTGACGATCCCGATGACGACGATCACCCACGTCCGGGGCGAGGAGGCGCATCCGTTCTACCGCTGGCTCGCCGAGACCCAGGGCGCGGTGCCGGCCTGGAACTTCAACAAGGCGCTGCTCGGGGTGGACGGGGAGCTTCTTGCCTTCGAAGGCTCCGGCACGCGGCCCGGCTCCCCCCGCATGATCCGCGCAATCGAGGCCGCCCTGCCGGAATGACGCCGCTCTTCCTCGGGTCCGAGATCTACCGCGGCTCCTCCTACGGGCGGTGGCATCCGCTGCGCGTCCCCCGCGTCTCCACGGTGATGGACCTGGCGCGCGCGATGGGATGGCTGCCGCCGGACTGCTATCGCACCGCGCCCCGCGCCAAGCCGGCGGCCCTCACCATCTGGCACACGCCGGAGTATGTCGCGGCGCTGCAGGCCGCGGAGGTGGCGGGGGAAGTGGATGACCTCACCCGGGACAGGCACGGCCTCGGCACCAACTCCAACCCCGTCTTCCCGGAGATGTACCGCCGCCCGGCCACCGGGGCCGGGGGCACGCTGCTTGCCGGGGAGTTGCTGCGCGACGGCGGTCGCATCCACGTTCCCGGCGGCGGGACGCATCACGGGATGCCGGACCGGGCGAACGGGTTCTGCTACCTCAACGACGTGGTGCTGGGCATCCTGTCGCTGCGCCGGTCCGGCGTGCGGCGGATCGCATACGTCGACATCGACGCGCACCACATGGACGGGGTGGAGCACGCCTTCGCAGCCGACCCGGACGTGTTGCTGATCTCGACGCACGAGGAGCGGCGCTGGCCCTTCACCGGCGCGCTGGAAGACGAGGGGGTCGGGCAGACCTTCAACCTGCCCCTGCCGCGCAGGACGCACGACGCCGATCTCGCACTCGTCCGCGACCGCCTGATCCTGCCGGCTGTTGAAGCCTTCGCGCCGGACGCCATCGTGCTGCAATGCGGGGCGGACGCGGTGGAGGAGGATCCGCTGTCGCGTCTTTCCCTGTCGAACGGCGCGCATCTCGACATGCTCGCCGGCTTGATGCCGCTTGCCCCGCGCGTCCTGCTGCTGGGCGGCGGCGGCTACAACCCATGGTCCGTGGGTCGCCTCTGGTCGGCGGCCTGGGCCGTGCTGTCCGGGCAGGAGATCCCCGAACGCCTGCCGCCCGAGGCGGAGGAAGTGCTGCGCGGGCTGCGGTTCGACGGGAACTCGCGCGGCCGCAATCCGCCGGAGCACTGGTTCACCACGATCCGCGACGCGCCGCGCCTGGGCCCGATCCAGCGGGAGGTGGCCGACCGGGTCGCGCATCTGGCGGCGCGCATCCCGGCCATTCCGCAGGCGTCCTAGAGGTCGCGGCACTCCGGCACCGGGGTCTTCACCGTGCCGTCCCGGAGCCACTGTCGCAGGTTCTCGACGACGAGATCGCCCATCGCCTGCCGCGTCTCATGCGTGCCCGAAGCGACGTGCGGCGTCAGCACGACATTGTCCATCGATTTGAGCGCGTCCGGAATCTTCGGCTCCTCCTCGAACACGTCGAGGCCCGCACCGGCGATCGTCCCCGATTGCAGCGCCGCCACCAGCGCCGCCTCGTCGCAGACCGACCCGCGCGCGACGTTGACGAAGAAACCGTCCGGGCCCAGCGCCTCCAGCACCTCCGCATTCACCATGTGCCGCGTCGCATCCCCGCCCGGCGTGATCGCAACCAGCACCTCGACGGCCTCCGCGCAGCCCTTCGCGGTGTCGTGGTAGGTGTAGGCGACATCCTTGGGCGAGCGCGAATGGTAGTGGATCTCCGCCCCGAAGGCCTCGCAGCGATCCGCGATGGTCTGTCCGATCCGCCCGAGCCCCAGGATGCCGACGCGGCGTCCCTGCACCGAGCGGGTCAGCGGATAGTTCCCCTCCGCCTCCCACTTGCCCGACCGCGCATGCCGGTCCGACGGGATCAACTGGCGCGACACCGCGAGCCAGAGCATCACGAACGTATCCGCGACCTCGTCGCTCAGCACGTCCGGCGTGTGCGCGACCTTGATGCCGCGCGCCGCGAAGTCGTCCGCGTCTATGGCGTCATAACCCACGCCGTAGCTGCTCACGACCTTGAGCCCCGTGGCCGCCACCGCCACGTCCTCCGGAACGCCCCAGTGTCCGTTCGTCAGGATCGCCGGATAGTCGGCCCCGCGGTCGCGCAGGAACGCGTCGCGGTCGCCCTGATCGAAGAGCACGTCGATCTCGAACGCGTCGGAGAGCGCGTCGCGCATGCGGTCGGTGATGTCTCCGATCTGGAGAAGCTTCGTTCTAGTCATCCTGTCGGACCTCCTGTCGCTGGCTGCCCAGCTTGTCGATTCCCAGCTCCATCACGTCACCGGGCTTCAGAAACACCGGCGTGGGCTTGATGCCCATGCCCACGCCCGGCGGGGTGCCGGTGGAGATGACGTCGCCGGGGTGCAGCGTCATCATCTGGCTGATGTGGCTGATGCATTGCGCCACGGTGAAGATCATCGTCGCGGTGTTTCCCGTCTGCCGCCGGGTGCCGTTCACGTCGCAGAACATGTCGAGCGCCTGCGGGTCGCCGACCTCGTCGCGCGTGACCAGCCAGGGGCCGATCGGCCCGAAGGTGTCGCAGGACTTGCCCTTGGTCCACTGCCCCGACATCTCCCGCTGGAAGCGCCGCTCGGAGACGTCGTTGACGATGCAGTAGCCCGCGACGTGGTTCAGCGCATCGGCCTCGGAGACGTATTTCGCCCTCGTCCCGATCACCACGGCCAGCTCCACCTCCCAGTCGGACTGCGTCGAACCACGCGGCATCACCACGTCGTCGTTCGCCCCCACGATGGAACTCGTCGCCTTGTGGAACAGGATCGGATGCTCGGGAATCTTCGCTCCGGTCTCCGCCGCGTGGTCGGAGAAATTCAACCCGATGCACAGGAACTTGCCGACGCCGGTGACGCAGGGGCCGAGGCGCACCGGGCGTTCGATGAGCGGCAACTTCATCGGGTCGACCTTCGACAGGATATCGAGCGAGAGGTCCGACAGGGCCTCGTGTCCGATGTCCGCGATCTCCTCGGAGAGGTCGCGCAGATCGCCGTTGTGGTCGATCAGACCGGGCTTCTCGGCGCCCAGTTCGCCGAAGCGGCAGAGTTTCATCGTGCATCCCCTTGTTTTCGTGTCAATGGTTGTCGCGCGGGACACCCTTCTGCGCCGTCCCGCGGAAGGCGTCCGCCCCGCGCAGGATCATGCCTTCGGACAGCGGACCGACGCGGTCGCGGAAGATCTCCTGCCAGGGCGTCTCGCTTTCGGGCGTGAAGGGATGCGCAGGCAGCGCCATGCGACGTTCGGCCAGCACGCTCTCCGCCACCAGCATGTCGACGGTGCATTTGCCGAGGTCGATCCGCACACGGTCCCCCGTCGCCACGAGCGCCAGCCCGCCGCCCGCCGCCGCTTCGGGCGAGGCGTTCAGGATCGACGGGCTGCCGGAGGTCCCGGACTGCCGGCCGTCGCCGATGCAGGGCAGCGCATGGATGCCGCGCTTGAGCAGGTTGGCCGGCGGACGCATGTTCACCACCTCCGCCGCGCCCGGATAACCGATGGGGCCGGCCCCGCGCATGATGAGGATGCAGAATTCATCGATATCGAGGGTCTCATCGTCGATCTTCGCGTGGAAATCCTCCGGTCCGTCGAACACGACGGCGCGCCCCTCGAACGCCTCCGGATCGTCTGGGTTCGAGAGATATCGCTCCCGGAACTCGGGCGAGATGACGGAGGTCTTCATGATGGCGCTGTCGAAGAGGTTGCCCTTCAGGTTCAGGAATCCCGCCGCGTCAAGCATCGGTGCGTCCACAGGCTTGATCACGTCCGGCAGTTGCGTGGCCAGCCCCTCGCAGTTCTCGCCCATCGTGCGCCCGTTGGCCGTGATCGCCCCCGGATGCGGAAGCAGTCCCGCCGCGATGAGCTGCCCCGTCACCGCGGGCACGCCGCCGGCATGATAGTAATCCTCGCCCAGATACGCGCCCGCGGGCTGGAGATTGGTGAGCAGGGGGATGTGATGTCCGATCCGCTGCCAATCGTCGTTGTCGAGCGGCACGCCCATGTGCCGGGCGATGGCGTTGAGATGGATCGGCGCGTTGGTGGAGCCGCCGATGGCCGAATTCACGACGATGGCGTTCTCGAATGCCTCCCGCGTCATGATGTCGGAGGGCTTCAGGTCCTCGTGCACCATGCCGACGATCCGCTGCCCGGTCTGGTAGCTGATGTGGCCCCGCTGACGGTAGGGGGCGGGGATGGCGGCGGAGCCCGGCAGTTGCATGCCCAGCGCCTCCGCCAGCGAGTTCATCGTGGTCGCGGTGCCCATCGTGTTGCAGTAGCCGACCGAAGGCGTGGAGGAAGCCACGATGTCCATGAAGCCCGCATCGTCGATCTCTCCGGCCGCATGCATTTCGCGGGCCCGCCAGATGATCGTGCCGGAGCCGGTCCGTTCGCCCTTGAACCACCCGTTCAGCATCGGTCCGACCGACAGCGCGATGGCCGGGATGTTGACGGTGGCGGCGGCCATGAGCAACGCGGGCGTGGTCTTGTCGCAGCCGATCATCAGCACCACGCCGTCGAGCGGATAGCCGTTGAGCACCTCCGACAGAGACAGGTAGGCGAGGTTCCGGTCGAGCGACGCGGTGGGGCGTTTGCCCGTCTCCTGGATCGGATGGACGGGCACCTCCAACGGCACGCCACCGGCCTCGATGATGCCGTCGCGCACCCGCTTGGCCAGTTCGATGTGGTGCCGGTTGCAGGGGGAAAGGTCGCTGCCGGTCTGTGCGATGGCGACGATCGGCTTGTCGCCCTGCAACTCCTCGCGGGTCAGCCCGTAGTTCAGGTACCGCTCGAGGTAGAGCGCCGTCATCTCCCGGTTGTCGGGGTTGTTGAACCAAAGTCTGGAGCGGAGCTTCGACATGAACCTTGCCTCGTAACGCGTTGATTATTGGCCGGACCAGCCGCCGTCGATGACATGCGGATGCCCGGTCGTGAAGCGGCTCTCGTCAGAGGCGAGGTAGGTGACCAGCGCCGCGATCTCCACCGGGCTCGCCACCCGGCCCATGGGTTGCCGGGAGACGAACCGCTCCATCGCCGCATCGGCCGACCCGAGTTGCTCGCCCAGCGCCGCGACCCGGGCATGCCAGGACGGCGACTCGACCGTACCGGGGCAGATCGCGTTGCAGCGGATGCCGCGCTTCACGTAATCCACCGCGACGGATTTCGTCAGGCCGATCACCGCCGCCTTGGTCGCGCCGTAGATGAAGCGGTCCGGGGCACCGATGATGGAAGAGCAGGCCGAGGACATGTTGACGATGGAGCCGCCACCCGCCGCCAGCATCACCGGCAACGTCGCGCGGATGGTGCGGAACATCGATTTCACGTTGAGGTCGAAGCCCATGTCCCACTCTATGTCGGTCGCCTCCTCCGCCGTGCCGTGGTGGACGAAACCGGCGCAGTTGAAGAGCACGTCCGGCTGCGCCTTCGCCACGCCGTCCGTCACGCTGGCATCGTCGCGCACGTCCATCCGATAGGTCTCGCAATCGAGCCCGGAGAGCAGGTCCGGATCGACATCCGTGGCGAAGACCTCCGCACCCTCGGCCACGAACATCTCCGCCGTGGCCCGGCCGATGCCCTGCCCTGCGGCCGTGATCAGCGCGCGCTTGCCTTCGAGTCGACCCGACATGGTGCCCCTGTATTCAGCCGATTGCTTGTGTCCCGGGCTAAGGCGTTTCTAATGGGAGCGCAAACAAAGGATAGGCCATGACCCAGCTCACTCTCCTCGGCACCGGTCTGATGGGCGCGCCGATGTCGCGCAACCTGCTCCGGGCCGGCCACGACCTCGCCGTCTGGAACAGATCGCGCGCAAAGGCCGATCCGCTGGGCGCCGACGGCGCGCGGGTCGCGGACACGGCGGCGCAGGCGGTGGCGGGGTCGGCCATCGTGATCTCCATGCTCTCGGACGGCACGGCCTCCGGCGCGATTCAGGCGGAGGCGATGGAGGCCTTCGCGGAGGGGGCGATCTGGGTCGAGATGGGGTCCATCAAACCGTCGGAAGCGCGGGCCCATGCCGCCCGCTTCGCCGAGCGCGGCATCGGCTACGTCGACGCGCCGGTGTCGGGCGGGACGAAGGGCGCGGAGGGCGCATCCCTGGCGATCATGGCCGGGGGGGAGGTGGAGACCTTCGCCGCCGTGCGGGACGTCCTGTCGGCGATGGGGCGGCCCGTGCACGTCGGTCCGGTGGGTGCAGGGCAGCTGTCGAAGCTGGCCAACCAGGCCATCGTGGCCTGCACCATCGGGGCGGTGGCGGAGGCCATGCTGCTGCTCCAACGCGGGGGCGCGGATCCGGCGGCGGTGCGCGAGGCGCTCCGCGGCGGGTTCGCGGACAGCACGATCCTGCAGCAGCACGGAGCGCGGATGACGACCGGGACCTTCGAGCCGGGAGGTCTGGTCAGGTTCCAGATCAAGGACCTCGACAACGTGATGGAGGAAGCGGCGCAGCTGGGCCTCTCCCTGCCGGCGGTCGATGCGGTGAATGCCCGGTTCAAGACCCTGCGCGACGAGATGGACGGCGGGGATCTGGATCATTCCGCGCTGTTCCTCGAACTCGAAGCGCGCAACCGGGCCCGCGATCGGGCATGACGCCGGACCCCGCTGGATATCGTGCAGGGTCGTCTTAGCTTGCGGAGCCGAGGCCCGTGGAGGAGAGCGAATGGCGAAGGTTCCCAGCCCCTGCATCGGCGTATGCAAGTTCCGGCGCGCGGGGCCGGCCGGCGACCATTGCATCGGCTGCTCCATGACGAAATGCCAGAAGTCGATCGGCAAGCCCCTTGGGAAAGCCGCAATGAAGGATTTCCTCGCACTGGTGCTCGCGCAGCAGGTGCTGATGGGCCGCTACGCGCATTGGCGGCCGGCCTATGTCGCGCGCTGCGGAAGGAAGGGCGTGCCCGTGCCGAAGATTGTCCGCCGCACGGTTTGAAGGGACCTTGCGGCCGGTTTCGGTCTTCTGGCGTTTCTGGCAGATGCGTATGATGAACCTCCGTCGTCCCCGCAGACGAGCCGCTGCTTTCCGCCCCGCGATCTGCGCGCTTCTGGCCCCGTTCGTGTTGCTTTCGGTCCTCGCTGCCGGGACGATGCCGGCGCGGGGCGCGCAGGGCATGGCGCTCGTTCTCTGCATCGGCGATGAGACGATCACGGTCGTGGTGCCGGTGGACCAGTCTCCTCCGGGCACGCCGTCCGCCGCGCATGACGGCTGCCCGTGGGACGACGCGCTGACGTTCGCCCTGCCCGGGCCGGGAGCGGTCGGGGCGGACCGGCCGATCCGTCTGGGTCCGATGTCGCCGCCCCCTGTCCCGCTGCTATGCGTTCCTCTGCCGCCGATCCGTTCCCGCCCGATCCGGGGGCCGCCGACCATCCTGCGACGCACGAAGGCCCTCCGAACCGCCATGGTATCTCGGATGGCTCCCACTACCGTATTCAGGATGATCCAGATGAAACACATTCTCCTTCTCGCGGCCCTCCTCGCCGGCACGACGGCCGCGGCCCACGACTATACCGTCGGTGATATTTCCATCGCGCATCCGTTCGCGCTGGCCACCGTCGGCAATGCACCGGTCGGCGGGGGTTACATGACCATCACCAACGCCGGGACCATCGACGACGTACTGATCGCCGTGACCGTTGCCGCCGAGGTGGCCGGCATGGTTCAGCTCCACGAGATGACCATGGACGGTGGCATCATGCGCATGGGGGAGGTCACGGGCGGCATCCCCCTGCCCGCCGGCGAAGCCGTGACGCTGGAGAGCGGCGGGCTGCACGTCATGTTCATGCGCCTCGCCGGCGGGCTGGAGGAGGGGACGGAGATCCCTGCGACGCTCACCTTCGAGAAGGCCGGAACGATCGACGTCGTCTTCGACGTCGAAGCGCGCGGGGCGGCGAAGGCCGACGACCACGCGGGCCACGGCGACTGACGAACGGGGCCTCGGACGGCCTCGCGCCGGTCGGGGCCTCTTATTCGGGCAGTTCGGGGGCGGCGATGTCCGGATCCGACGTTCCGCGCCATAAACCCGGCGGAACCCGTTGCGCGGGCCTTACGTTGGTGCAAAAGCACCGAAAACGGCAGAAGGCCGGGCGGAGGGACAAATGAAGCGGACCGATCTCGCACAGGCGGCGCGGCTTGCCGTCGATCGATTGGCCATCGAACCGGTGCGTCCCGTCGTGGACGGCGGACGATTCGCCGCGAAGGCAATCGTCGGCTGGCCCACGCCGGTGGAGGCGGATATCTTCTCGGACGGTCACGAGGTGCTCGGCGCGGCGCTCGTCGCATCTCTCCCCGGCCGCAAGGGCGAGACCGAGGTGCGACTGGAGCATGACGTCAACGACCGCTGGGTCGGGTCGTGCACCTTCGAAGACATCGGTCCGGCGCGGATCGCGATCATCGCCTGGCGGGACCTGTTCGGCACCTGGGCCTATGGTGCCGGCAAGAAGATCGCCGCCGGCCAGTCCATCGACGTGGAGCTGATCGAGGCGCGCGAGATCCTGAAGGCGACGAAGGCCAAGGGCGAGGATCTGGCCGCGCTGAAGGCCTTGCGCTCGGCGGCCAAGGGATCGGACGCGGGCACGGTGCTCACCTCCGCCGAGACCGCCGCGCTGATGAAGCGGATCGGGCCGCGGGCGAACGTGACGCGGTCCCCGGACCTGCCCGTCTGGGTCGACCGGGAGGCGGCCGCCTTCTCCGCCTGGTACGAGCTCTTTCCCCGCTCGCTCGGCGGGCCCGACCGGCACGGCACGTTCCGCGATGTGGAGGCGCATCTGCCCTACGTCACCGACATGGGCTTCGACACGCTCTACTTTCCGCCGATCCACCCGATCGGCGCCAAGAACCGCAAGGGCAGGAACAACACTCTGACCGCCGGTCCGGACGACGTCGGCTCCCCCTATGCCATCGGATCGGAGGACGGGGGGCACATGGCGGTGCATCCCGAACTCGGCACGATGGAAGACTTCGACCATCTGGTCGGGGCCGCGACCGAGGCCGGGCTCGATATCGCGCTCGACATCGCCTTGAACTCCTCGCCCGACCATCCGTGGATCGCCGAGCATCCCGAGTGGTTCGAATATCGCCCCGACGGCTCCATCGCCTATGCCGAGAACCCGCCCAAGAAGTACGAGGACATCGTCAATTTCCGCTACTACCAGGACGACGGTACGCCGAACCTGCCGTTCTGGGAGGCGGTGCGGGACATGTTCATGTTCTGGGCCGGCCACGGGGTGACCTGCTTTCGCGTCGACAATCCGCACACCAAGCCCTTCCCGTTCTGGGAGTGGCTGATCGCGGACGTCCGCGCGAAGCACCCCGACGCGATCTTCCTCGCCGAGGCCTTCACCCGGCCCAAGGTGATGAAGCGGCTGGCCAAGCTCGGCTACAACCAGAGCTACAGCTACTTCACCTGGCGCAACACCAAGCAGGAGCTGACCGAGTACCTGACCGAGCTGACGCAGGAGGAGTGCCGCGACTACATGCGCGTCAACTTCTTCGTCAACACGCCCGACATCAACCCGGTGCCGTTGCAGACCTCCGGCCGGCCCGGCTTCCGCACCCGCGCGATCCTCGCCGCCGGGCTCGCGGGCAACTGGGGCCTCTATTCGGGGTTCGAGTTCTGCGAAGGCACGCCGATGCCGGGGAAGGAGGAGTATCTCGACTCCGAGAAGTACGAGCTGCGCCACCGCGACCCCGACATGCCCGGCAACATCCGCGACGACGTGCGGCTCATCAACCGGATCCGGCGCGAGAACGTCGCGATGCGCGACATGCGCAATCTCACCTTCGTGCCCGCCCATGACGATCGCGTGCTGTCATGGCTGCGCCACGACAAGGCGACCGGGAACGCGGTGCTGTTCCACGTCCTGCTCGATCCGCACTGCGGGTGCCGAGTTCGCCTTCGAGGTTCCGCTCTGGGAGTTCGGGCTGCCGCCCGAGGCAAGCGTGGAGGTGACCGACCTCGTGCAGGGCAACGGCTTCACCTGGCATGGACGCGACCACCGGCTGACGCTCGACCCGCACGAGCGGCCCTACGCAATTTGGAAGATCACCCCACCTGGAGCCGCCCGATGAATGCCCCCGCCCCCACCATCCTCGCCGACGCCGACCGGGAGGACTGGTTCAAGGACGCGATCATCTACCAGTGCCACGTGAAGGCCTATCAGGATTCCAACAACGACGGGATCGGCGACTTCAAGGGGCTGATGCAGCGGCTGGACCATATCCAGTCGCTCGGTGCGACGGCGATCTGGATCCTGCCGTTCTACCCCTCGCCGCTGCGCGACGACGGCTACGACATCGCCGAGTTCAAGGCGGTGAACCCGCAGTACGGCGACATGGACGACTTCCGCGCCTTCGTCGATGAAGCGCACCGGCGGGGCCTCAAGGTCATCACCGAGCTCGTCATCAACCACACATCGGATCAGCACGCCTGGTTCCAGGCGGCGCGCAATGCCCCGAAGGACAGCCCGGAGCGGGACTTCTACGTCTGGTCCGACGATCCGACCAAGTGGATGGATACCACGCGCGTCATCTTCAACGACACCCACGACAGCAACTGGACCTGGGACGCGGTCGCAGGCCAGTTCTACTGGCATCGGTTCTTCGACCATCAGCCCGACCTGAACTTCGACAACCCCAAGGTGCTCGAAGCGGTCATCGACGTGATGCACTTCTGGCTCGACCTGGGCGTCGACGGGCTGCGGCTCGACGCGATCCCCTACCTCGTGGAGCGCGACGGGACCAACAACGAGAACCTTCCCGAGACGCACGACATCCTGAAGGCGATCCGCACCGATCTGGACAAGCACTACACCGGGCGGATGCTGCTGGCCGAGGCGAACCAGTGGCCCGAGGACACGCGGCCCTATTTCGGCGACGGCGACGAATGCCACATGGGGTTCCACTTCCCCCTGATGCCGCGGATGTACATGGCCGTCGCCCAGGAGGACCGTCACGCGATCTCCGACATCCTGCGCCAGACGCCCGAGATCCCCGAAGACTGCCAATGGGCGATATTCCTGCGCAACCATGACGAGCTGACGCTGGAGATGGTGACCGACAAGGAACGGGACTACCTCTGGGACACCTACGCCTCCGACAAGCGCGCGCGGATCAACATGGGCATCCGCCGCAGGCTCGCGCCGCTGATGCAGGGGGACCGGCGCAAGATCGAACTGCTGAACTCGATGCTGCTCTCGATGCCCGGCACGCCGATCATCTACTACGGCGACGAGATCATGATGGGCGACAACATCTACCTCGGCGACCGAGACGGGGTGCGCACGCCGATGCAGTGGTCCGCCGACCGCAACGCGGGCTTCAGCCGTGCGGATCCGCAGCGCCTCTACCTGCCGACGATCCAGGATCCGGTCTATGGGTTCGAGGGCGTGAACGTTGAGGCGCAGGCGGCGTCGCCGTCCTCCTACCTCAACTGGATGCGGCGCATGGTGGCGGTGCGTCAGAAGAACGACGTCTTCGGCCGCGGCGAGATCGACCTGCTCTACCCGGCGAACCGCAAGATCCTGGCCTACATGCGCCGGGAGAAGGGCGTCGAGGCCGGCACGCACGGCGACAACGCCGTGCTCTGCGTCGCCAACCTGTCCCGCGCGCCGCAGGCGGTGGAGATCGACCTGAGCCGTTACGCCGGGCGCGTCCCGGTCGAGCTGGTCGGCCAGTCGCCGTTTCCGCCGGTAGGGGACCTGCCGTACATGCTCACGCTGCCGGCCTACGGGTTCTTCTGGTTCGTGCTGGCCGACGAGGAGGAGGCCCCGGCCTGGCATACGCCGATGGCCGCCGTCTTGCCCGACTTCCTCACGCTGACGACGCGGGACGGGAAACTGTCGTCTGCTCTGTCAGGGCGGGAAGGAAAACAGTTCGAGACGGAGACGCTGCCGAAATACCTGTCTCTGCAACGCTGGTTCGCCGGCAAGGGCGACGGGGTGAAATCGGCACGGATGCAGCAACTGGGCGAGCTGGGCGACGGGCGGCACCTGCTGTCCGTGGCGGAGGTCGAGACCGGCGAGGGGACGCAACGCTATTTCCTGCCGCTGTCCGCCGTCTGGGACGAGGGCGCGCTGACGCTGTCGCCCCGCCTGCCGGCGACGCTGGGCAAGCTGCGCCGGCAGAACAAGGTCGGCGCGCTCATCGATGGTGCTTCGGACGAGGATCTGGCACGCGAGCTGATCGCGGCGATGCGGGACGGCACGGAGATCGCCGGGGACGGCGGCCGGGTCGTGTTCGAGGCGGGCGAGATCGAGGATCTGTCCGACGTGGAGCCGCGGCTGCTGGGAGCCGAGCAGTCCAACGCCTCCATCGCGTTTTCGGACAAGGTGATCCTGAAACTCTACCGCCGCGTGAGCGAAGGCCTGCAGCCGGACATCGAGGTCGCGCGGTTCCTGACCGAGGAGACCGACTTCGACGCGACGCCGAAGCTGCTGGGCACGATCCGCTGGGTGGCCGACGACGGGACCGAGACGGTGCTCGCCGCCGCCTCCGCCTACGTGCCCAACCAGGGCGACGCCTGGGCTTTCGTGACGGAGGGGCTGAACCGCGAGATGGAGGCCCGCGAAGTCGGCGTCGAGACCGACGAGGAGCGGCCGCTCCAGCTCGGCGCACTCGATCTGGGCGCGATCCTCGGGCAGCGAACGGCACAGATGCATCTGGCGCTGGCGTCCGGTGCGGATGCCTTCGGGACGGAACCGCTGGACGCGGCCGCGCTCGAAGCCCTCATCGCGGAGACGCGGACGGAGGTGGCGGGCACGCTCGACCGGCTTGCCAAGGCCGACTTCGACGGGGACGCGGCGGATCTGGCGGCGAATGTGCTGTCGCGCCGCGACGACATCCTCGCGCGGATCGACAAGGTCGGTGAATTGACCCCCTCGGGCGCGTCGAGCCGGATTCACGGTGATTACCATCTGGGTCAGGTGCTGGTCGCGCAGGGCGACGTGGCGATCATCGACTTCGAGGGTGAGCCCTCGCGCAGCCTCTCGGAGCGGCAGGCGAAATCGTCGGTCCTGCGCGACATCGCCGGGATGCTGCGCAGCTTCGACTACGCGCTCTGGACGGCGTTCGACCGGCGGATCGAGGCCGGGGCCGACCGGGAGCGGGCGATGGAGCAGGTGCGGGACTGGCGCGCCGCGACGTCCGGTGCCTTCCTCGATGCCTGGCGCGAGACGATGGGCGAGGCGGCGATCCGGCCGGATGACATGGCGTTCGAGGATGCGCTGCTGGACCTCTACCTGCTGCGCAAATGCGCCTACGAGGTGGATTACGAGCGCGACTTCCGCCCGGCCTGGGTGGATGTGCCGCTCCGTGGGATGCTGCACGTTCTGGAGGCCGGCGCATGACCCGGCCCGACGAGCGCACCTGCGAGGAGATCGTCCGCGGTCGGCTGTCCGACCCGTTCGGCGTTCTGGGGCCCCATGGCACGCCGCCGGCGCTGACCGTCTTCGCCCCCGACGCGGGGGAGGTCACGGTGGTGGACGCGAAGGGCAAGGCGCTCGCCGAATTGGAGCGCATCCATCCCGAGGGGGTGTTCCATGCCGAGTTGAAGGCCCGGACATTGCCGACGGACTACCGGCTGCGATGCCGTGCGGGCGAACATGAATGGACCCGCGACGATCCCTATCGCTTCGGGCCGCTCCTGGGCGAAACAGACGAATACCTGATCGCCGAGGGCCGGCATGAGGAACTCTGGACCAAGCTTGGCGCGCGCCCGACGGTGCACGAAGGCGTGGAGGGCACCAGCTTCGCCGTCTGGGCCCCGAACGCGCGCCGGGTAAGCGTGGTGGGACACTTCAACGCCTGGGACGGGCGCCGCCATCCGCTGCGCCGCAGGCTCGGTGCGGGGCTCTGGGAGCTCTTCGTGCCGGGACTTGCGCGTGGCGAGCTCTACAAGTTCGAGATCGTCGGCGTTGCGGGCGACGTGCTGCCGCTGAAGTCCGATCCGATGGCCTTCCGGCAGGAACCCGCCCCCGGCACGGCCTCCATCGTCGATGGCCCGCTGGACCATGACTGGACGGACGCGGACTGGCGCGCCCGTCCGAAGGGCACACCCCGGGCGGAACCGATGTCGATCTACGAGGTGCACCTCGGATCATGGCGGCGCGGCGACGGCGACCGCATCCTGACCTACGCCGAGGTGGCGCCGCTGCTGGCAGCATATGTCACCGACATGGGATTCACCCACGTCGAGTTCCTGCCGCTATCGGAACATCCCTACACGCCCAGCTGGGGCTACCAGCCGATCGGGCTCTTCGCGCCGACATACCGCTTCGGCACGCCGCAGGAGTTCGCGGGGATGGTCGACCACCTGCACGGCGCGGGGATCGGTGTCATCATGGACTGGGTGCCCGCGCACTTCCCATCCGACCCGGGCGGGCTCGCGCGGTTCGATGGGACCGGGCTCTACGAGCACGAGGACCCGCGGCTGGGCTTCCACAAGGACTGGAACACGCTGATCTACAACTTCGGGCGCAACGAAGTCGCGAACTTCCTGCGCTCCTCGGCGGTCTACTGGCTGAACGAATGCCACGTCGACGCGCTGCGGGTCGATGCCGTCGCTTCGATGCTCTACCTCGATTATTCACGCGAGCCCGGCGAGTGGATCCCGAACCGCAACGGCGGGCGCGAGAACCTCGACGCCATCGACTTCCTGCGCGACACCAACGCACAGGTCGGCGCGCGCACCGGCGGCATGACCATCGCGGAGGAGAGCACGGCCTTTCCCGGCGTGTCGCGCCCGGTGGAGGACAATGGCCTCGGGTTCGACTTCAAGTGGAACATGGGCTGGATGCACGATACGCTGGAGTACATCTCCGAGGACCCGATCAACCGGCGCTTCCACCACGACAAGATGACCTTCGGGCTGCAATACGCCTTCTCGGAGGATTTCGTCCTGCCGATCAGCCATGACGAGGTGGTGCATGGCAAGGGCAGCCTGCTGGGCAAGATGCCCGGGGACGACTGGCAACGGTTCGCGAACCTGCGCGCGTACCTGGGCTGGATGTGGACGCATCCGGGCAAGAAGCTGCTCTTCATGGGCTGCGAGTTCGGGCAGCAGCGGGAATGGAACTTCGACGCGAGCCTCGACTGGCACCTTCTGGACGACGATCGGCACGCGGGCATCCAGCGGCTGGTGCGGGATCTGAACGGGGTCTATCGCGCGCATCCCGCACTGCACGTCCGCGATTGCGACCCGGAGGGCTTCCGATGGATCGACGGGGGCGATGCGGAGAACAACGTGTTCAGCTTCCTGCGCCTCGGCATGGACGGCGACCCGCCCGTCGCGGTCGTCTGCAACATGGCCCCCGTGCTGCGCGAAGGCTTCCGCGTCGGCTTGCCGCAGGCGGGGCGCTGGCGGGAGGTTCTCAATTCCGATGCAGCGGCGTATGGCGGAACCGGTGCCGGCAACGGCGGTGCGATCCATTCCGACGGGGACGGCTGGCACGGTCAGCCCGTCTCGGCCAGCCTGACGCTTCCGCCTCTCTCGATGCTCATCCTGACCCCTGCCCCTGATTGACGGACCCATACCCATGTCCTCCACCGACCATCGCCTCGAACCCGGCTCCGGGGCGCGCCTCGGCGCGACCTGGGACGGCGCCGGCACGAATTTCGCTCTGTTCTCGGCGAACGCCGAAAAGGTCGAGCTCTGCCTGTTCAACGAGACCGGCCGGCGGGAGATCGCGCGCATCCCGTTGCCCGAATACACGCACCAGGTCTGGCACGGCTACCTGCCCGACGTGCGCCCGGGGCAGCTCTACGGCTACCGCGTGCACGGCCCCTACGCGCCCGAGGCGGGGCACCGGTTCAACCCCCACAAGCTGCTGATCGACCCCTACGCGCGGGCCCACTCAGGCGAGCTGCGCTGGCACGACAGCCTGTTCGGCTACAAGGTCGGTGCCAAGAAGGAAGATCTGAGCTTCGACCGGCGGGACAGCGCCTTCGTCGTCCCGAAGTGCGTCGTCACCACCGATGCCTCCACCTGGGGCGTCGACGTGCGGCCCAACACGCACTGGTCCAAGACGGTGATCTACGAGGCGCATGTCGGCGGGCTGACGCTTGGCGCGCCGCATGTGGACGATCCGATGCGCGGCACGTTCGAGGGGCTGGCCCAGCCGGGTACCATCGCGCATCTGCGGCGCATGGGCGTCACCGCGATCGAGCTGCTGCCGATGCACGCCTTCCCGGACGACCGGCACCTGCTGGAACGGGGGCTGGTGAACTGGTGGGGCTACAACACGCTGAGCTTCTTCGCGCCCGCCACCCGCTATTTGATCCAGCCCGGCGCGCTCGACGAGTTCCGCGTGATGGTGCGACGTCTGCACGACGCGGGCATCGAGGTGATCCTCGACGTCGTCTACAACCACACGGCCGAGGGCAACCAGCTCGGCCCGACGCTGTCGTTCCGCGGCATCGACAACGCCAGCTACTACCTGCTGGGCGACGACAAGCGCTACTGCTTCGATACCACCGGCACCGGCAACACGCTGAACATGGAAAACCCGCGCGTGATGCAGATGGTGATGGACAGCCTGCGTTACTGGGTGGAGGACTGCCACGTCGACGGCTTCCGCTTCGACCTCGCCTCCACCCTCGCGCGGCGACGCGACCACTTCGACCCGGCAGCACCCTTCCTGACGGCGGTGGCGCAGGACCCGGTTCTGGCCGGCGTCAAGATGATCGCGGAGCCCTGGGACACCGGCGCGGGCGGCTATCAGGTCGGCAACTTCCCCCCCGGCTGGGCGGAGTGGAACGACACCTACCGCGACACCGTCCGCGCCTTCTGGAAAGGCGACGGCGGGATGGCCCCGGCGATGGCCGACCGGCTGCTGGGCACCGCCTCGAAGTTCGAGCACGACGGGCGGCGCACCTGGACGAGCATCAACTTCATCACCGCGCACGACGGTTTCACGCTGATGGACACGGTCAGCTACAACGACAAGCACAACATGGCCAACGGCGAGGAGAACCGCGACGGCCATTCGCACAACCTGTCGTGGAACCACGGGGTCGAGGGGCCGACGGACGACCCGGAGATCCTCGCCCTGCGCGACAAGCAGCGGCGCAACCTGATGGCGACGCTCCTGCTGAGCCAGGGCACGCCGATGATCCTGATGGGCGACGAGATCGGGCGCACGCAGGACGGCAACAACAATTCCTATTGCCAGCCCGGCGAGATGAACTGGCTGGACTGGTCGAAGCTGGACGATCCGTTCGCCGGTTTCGTGGCCATGCTGATCGCCCTGCGCGAGAGCCGCGACCTGCTGACCTGCGAGCGGTTCCTGCATGCGCAGGATGGCAACCCCGAAGGCCGCTTCGTGACCTGGCGCCGCCGCGACGGGACCCCGATGCGCGACGGGAACTGGGAGGAACCCGGACGCCGGCTCATGGCGCTTCTGCTGCAGGGCGACGAGGACCGGGCTTTGTTCCTGATCCTGAACGCCGGAACCGATGACGCGACCTACGCCCTGCCCGAGAGCACCTGGGCCGTCCTCGTGGATACCCAGAGCGGAGAGGTCTGCGGCGACCGGACGGTCGAGCGCGAAGTGACAGTGCCGTCGCGCAGCCTGCTGTTGCTCGAGGCGGGACGGACCGGTCCCGTCCACCTCCATGGCGCGGGCGTGGAACCGGCCGGGGCGACGGCGTGAACGCCGCGCACCGCTGGGGCCCTTCGACCGATGCGGAGGCGACAGACCTTCCGCCTCTGGGCCCCCGACGCGACCGGTCTTGTCCTCCAACTCGACGGGGCCGATCATCCCATGGCGCCTGCCGGCGACGGCTGGTTCGCCGCCACCGCGCCCGCAGGGAACGGAAGCGCCTACGCCTTCCGCCTGCCCGACGGCCGCGTCGTGCCCGACCCCGCGGCACGGGCGCAGGCGGGCGATGTGCACGGCGCGTCCCGCATCGTCGTGCCGGACTACGCGTGGCGCCACGAGGCCCCCGACCTCCCCTGGGAGGCGGCCGTCCTCTACGAATGCCACGTCGGCACCTTCACGCCGGAGGGTACGTTCCGCGCGGCCATCGGGAAGCTCCCGCATCTGGCCGACCTCGGCATCACGGCGCTGCAGATCCTGCCGGTCGCGCAGTTCGGCGGCACCCGTGGATGGGGCTACGACGGCGTCCTGCCCTACGCGCCGCATCCGGCCTACGGCACGCCGGACGACCTGCGCGCGCTGGTCGATGCGGCCCACGGGCACGGCATCAAGATGATCCTCGACGTGGTCTACAACCACTTCGGGCCGGACGGAAACTACCTCGGCAGCTACGCCGACGCATTCTTCGACCACGGGCGGGAAACACCCTGGGGCTCGGCCATCGACTACGCGGCCGCCCCCGTCCGCCGCTTCTTCATCGACAACGCGCTCTACTGGCTGAGCGCGTTCCGGTTCGACGGGCTCCGGCTCGACGCGATCGACCACATTCGCGACGACTCCGACCCGGAGCTGCTGGTCGAGATGGCGCATGAAATCCGCGCCGCGCATCCCGATGCCTGGCTCACCACCGAAGACAATCGCAACGTGACGTATCTGCACGAACCCGACGCGCAGGGGCGGCGGATGGACGGCGAGTGGAACGACGACATGCACAATTCCGCGCATGTCGTGCTGACCGGGGAGACGGAGGGCTACTACGACGCCTATGCCGACGACCCCGCGGGACTGCTGGCGAAGTCGCTGGCGCATGGGTTCGCCACGGCCGGGGCCGGTGGCGCGGGCGTGGAGTCGTCGCACCAGCCCCCCGCCGCGTTCATCGACTTCCTGCAGAATCACGATCAGGTCGGCAACCGCGCGCTGGGCGAGCGATTGACGACGCTGGCGCACCCGGACGCGCTTGCCGCAGCGCAGGCCGTCCTGCTGCTGTCGCCGCACATCCCCATGGTCTTCATGGGCGACGAATGGCTGGCACCGACGCCGTTCCTCTTCTTCGCGGATTTCGCGGGCGATCTCGGCCGGGCCGTGACCGAAGGACGACGGGGTGAGTTCGCGGCCTTCCACGAATTCGGAGAAGGTCATGTCCCTGACCCGATCGACCCCGCCACCTTCGAGGCCAGCAAGCTGGACTGGAGCGGGTTGGAGAGCGAGACCGGACGGCGGGCCTTCGCCACGATGCGCGACCTGCTGGCGCTTCGCCGCGACAAGATCGTGCCGCTGCTGGCGGGCACGCGGCCGAACTGCGGAACCGTCCTGTCCGCGCCGACCGGCTGCGTCGCCGTCGACTGGCGGCTGAACGGCGCGACGTTGCACCTGCGCGCCAACTTCGGCGACGAGCCCGCAGACCTCCCCGACATGCCGGGCACAGGGCTGCACCTCACCGGCACCGGCATCGGAGCCCCCCGCTCCGCCTGCTTCGGCCTCTCGGCATGACCGGACGCGCCGCCCTGGAGGCCCGTGCGAACCGGCATGGCATCACCACGTCCTACGAGGAGCGCGAGGTGCCGGACTCGACGCTGCATCTGATCCTCGATGCGCTGGGCGATGCGGATCCGGTCGCGCCGGCGGACATGGCGGTCCCGAGCGGCGTCGCATGCCATCTGCCCGCGGATCGCGGCTGGGGCATCTTCTGTCAGCTCTACGAACTGCGGTCCGCCCGGCAGTGGGGCATCGGCGACTTCGCCGACCTCGCGGACCTGGCGCGCATCTGCGGTGCGGCGGGTGCGGATTTCCTCGGGATCAACCCGGTCCACGCCCTCTTCACTGCCGCTCCGTCGCATGCCTCGCCGTTCTCTCCGTCGAACCGGCGGTTCCTGAACCCCCTCTACATCGCACCGGACCTGCTCGGATGCGCCCGCCCCGCCCTGCCGGACGGCGATCTGGTCGACTACGATACGGTCGCGGTGGCCAAGATGACCGCCCTGCGGGACGTCTTCGACGGCGGGATCGACGACGGGGCGCTGGACGCCTTCGTCGCCGCCGAAGGCCGGGACCTGACGCTGCATGCGACGTTCGAGGCGGCGAGCCACCTGGGGCTGCCGTTACCTGCCGATCCCGACGGTCCCGAGACGCGGATATTTCAGGCCGACCACGCGCCGGAGATCCGGTTCCACCTCTGGTTGCAGATGGTGGCACGCGCGCAGTTGCATGCGGCGCAGGCAGCGGCGAAGGCGGCGGGAATGGGCCTCGGGCTCTATCTCGACCTGGCCGTCGGAGAGGCCCAGGACGGATCCGCCGTCTGGTCCGGCGCGGCGGTCAACATGCCCGGCCTCGACGTCGGCGCGCCGCCCGACATGTTTTCCGAGCAGGGCCAGAACTGGCAGCTCGCCGCGCCCTCCCCGACCGATCTCGCCGCGCGCGGCTACGCTCCGTTCCGCGCGATGATCGCGGCGCAGCTGCGCGATGCGGGTGCCCTGCGGATCGACCATGCGATGGCGCTCTGGCAACTGTTCCTGATCCCCGCGGGCCGACCCGCAGCGGAGGGCGCGCACCTGCGATATCCGATGCAGGACATGCTCCGGGTGCTTTCGGAGGAGTCGAAGCGGCATGGTGCGGTCGTGATCGGGGAGGATCTCGGCTGGGTTCCGGAGGGCTTCCAGGACGCGATGGAGGCGGCGAACATCCTGTCCTATCGCATCGTCTACTTCGAGCAGGACGAGGAGGCGTTCCGGAGCGCCGGCACCTACCCCGAGAAGGCACTCGCCTGCCTGTCGACGCACGACCTGCCCGTGCTCGCGGGCTGGTGGCGGGGCGACGACATCGAAGGCCGGCTGGAGCATGGCCTCGTCTCCTCGGACGCCACGGTGCAGCACCGCGCGCACCGGCAGGTGGAACGGGAGATGCTCGTTCGCGCGGTCGGTGCGTCGGCCGACCCGGAAGCGGCGGAACTGCCCGAGGCGGTGCTGGACGCGGCGCATGCCTTCGTCGCGTCCACGCCCTGCCTGCTCGCCGGCGTCCGGCTGGCGGATCTCATCGGACCGCAGCAGCAGACGAACCGGCCGGGAACCACCGGCGACTACCCGAACTGGCGGCCGCGCGGCTCCGTCTGCGTGGACGCGGTCGCCGATCATCCGACCTTCGCGCGCATTGCCGCGATCATGCGCGCCGCGCGCCCGAGGCCTTCATGATCCTGCCCACCGCCACCTATCGCCTCCAGTTCCGCGAAGGCATGGATTTCGCCCGCGCCGCGGCGCTGGCCCCGCAGTTGCGCGATCTGGGCATCTCGCATCTCTACGCCTCGCCGATCTTCGCCGCGACCTCCGGATCCACCCACGGCTACGACATCACCGACCCGAACGAGATCGATGCTTCGCTGGGCGGCCGCGAGGGGCTGGAGGCCCTCGTCGCGGCGCTGCGGGATCACGGGCTGGGCCTGATCCTCGACATCGTGCCGAACCATCTCGCCTTCTCGCCCGAGACGCCCTGGCTGCGCGACGTGCTGCGTCACGGGGAGGAGAGCCGCTACGCCCGCCACTTCGACATCGACTGGAGCGCTGGCGACCTGCGCCTGCCCTGGCTGCCCGCGCCGTTCGAGGACGCGCTGGCCGAGGGCGGGATCGCCATCGAGGGCGACACGCTCGTCGCTGGCGACCTCGAGTTGCCCCTGACCCCCGGCACGGCCGAACGCGATGTCCGCGCGACCCACGACGCGCAGCCCTGGCAGCTGACGCACTGGCGCACGGAAGGGGCGGCAATCACCCACCGGCGGTTCTTCACCGTCACCGGGCTGATCGGGATGCGGGTGGAGGAGGCGACCGTATTCGAGGACATGCACCGGCTGACGTTCGAACTGGTCGACGCGGGGCTGGTGCAGGGGTTGCGCGTGGATCACGTCGACGGGCTGGCCGACCCGGCGGGTTACCTCGACCGCCTGCGCGCCCGCCTGCCGGACACGCCGATCTGGATCGAGAAGATATTGACGGGCGACGAGCCGCTTCCCGACTGGCCGATCCAGGGCACGACGGGCTACGAAGCCGCGGTGCACATCGGCCGGGTGCTGACGGATCCGGCCGGGCTCGCCGCGCTGAAGGCCGCGACGCAGCCCGACGCCGATGCGACGGCGGAGCTGGCGGCGGCGAAGGAGCAGATCGTCACCACCGAGCTGGTCGCCGAGCTTGATCTGCTGACCGAACTGGCGTTCGGGGCCGACCCCCGCATGGAATGGGGCCGGGGCGACTGGCGCGCCGCCATCGTCGCCTACATCGGGGCCTTCCCGCGCTATCGCAGCTATGGTGCGGCGGCGGTATCGAAGGCGGATGCCGCTCTGATCGGGGAGGCGGCCGAGCGTGCGGCGGAAACGCTGCGCCATCCCGGCGCGCTGCCCGACCTCGCGCGCCTGCTGACGGACCCCGGGAGCCCGGCGCTGCGCCTGCGGATGCAGCAGGTCACCGGGGCCGCCATCGCCAAGGCGCAGGAGGACACCACCTTCTATCGCTACGTGCCGCTCCTGTCGGCCAACGAGGTGGGAGGGGAGCCGCATGAGGCGACGCTGGACGTCGCCGGATTCCATGCGGCGATGCAGGCTCGGGCAACGGCCCAGCCCGCCGGCATGACGCTGATCTCCAGTCACGACACCAAGCGCTCCGCCGATGCGCGGGCCCGGCTCGTGGCACTCACCCATGCGCCGGACGCGCGGACGGCCCTGCTGGATGGCGTGCCCGACCTGCCGGACCCCTGGCGGTGGTATCTGGCGCAATCGGCCTGGGCGGCCGCGCCCGACGGCGAACTGGCGACCCGCCTGCCCGCGCATCTGGAGAAGGCGATGCGGGAGGCGAAGCGGGAGACGACGTGGATCGACCCCGATCCGGCGTTCGAAGGTCCGATCCTCGCGGCCGCGGAGCAGATCGTACCGCCGAGCCTGCCGGACCTGACGGCGCGCGCCGAACGGATCGCGCTGGTTCAGGCCGCGCTGCAGATGACGATCCCCGGCATTCCCGACATCTATCAGGGCACCGAGATCGGCAGTCACCGGCTCACCGATCCGGACAACCGCGCCGCGGTGCCGTTCGAGCGGATCGCACGGGGTGATGTCGGCGGGTTCGACGCCGTCAAACTGGACCTCACCCGCACTGTCCTGCACCTGCGGCGCGACCGCCCGCTCGAATTCGCGGCGGAGTACGCTCCGGTCGATGCCCCGCCGGGACAGCTCTCGTTCCGCCGCGGCGGGATCGTCGTGACCGTCAGCCTCGGCGGCGATCCGTTGCGACAGGCCCCTGCGCATTGGCCGTCGCCGACCCTTGGGCCACAACCCATCCGCATTTCGGAAGGCTGAACGGCCGCGCGGCAAACATTGCGAACAGTTCGCATCTTGACACTTGCGAACAGTTCGCATGTATGGAGGCACGCGGATGTTCCGCGACGACGCCCCGTCCATCATCGGAGACTCCCCCATGCCCGGCATCAGGTTCGCCCTCTCCGCTCTCCTGCTCGCCGGGACCGCGACCGCGGCGACGGCGCAGGACAGGTTCAAGGCCGTCACCACCTTCACCGTACTGGCCGACATTGCCCGCAACGTGGCCGGGGATGCGGCGGAGGTCGTGTCGATCACCAAGCCGGGGGCGGAGATCCACGGCTACGAGCCCACGCCGCAGGACATCGTCCGCGCCAGCGACGCGGACCTCATCCTCTGGAACGGGCTGAACCTCGAGCTCTGGTTCGAGCAGTTCGTCGCCAATCTCGGCGACATGCCCTCCGCGACGCTGACCGACGGAATCGAGCCGATCTCCATCGCGACGGGGGCCTACGAGGGTCTGGCGAACCCGCACGCCTGGATGGGGCTCGACAACGCCCTGACCTACGTGGACAACATCGCCGCCGCCTTCGCCGAACACGACCCGGACAATGCCGCGACCTATCTGGCGAATGCCGAGAGCTACAAGGCGGAGATCCGCGATGTGATCGGCCCGCTGCGCGACCGGATCATGCAGGTGCCGGCCGAGGATCGCTGGTTGGTGACGTGCGAGGGCGCGTTCAGCTACCTCGCCCGGGATTTCGGCATGCAGGAGCTGTATCTCTGGCCGATGAACGCCGATCGGACCGGCACCCCGCAGCAGGTCCGCAGCGTCATCGACGGCGTGCGCGACAACGATATCCCCGTGGTGTTCTGCGAGAGCACGGTCAACACCTCCCCCGCCGAGCAGGTCGCGCGGGAAACGGGTGCGACCTATGGCGGCGTGCTCTACGTCGACAGTCTGACGGAGGCCGACGGGCCGGTGCCGACCTATCTGGACCTGCTGCGCGTCACGTCCCAGACGATCGCGGACGGGCTCCTGGGAGCCGATGGATAGCGTCGATGCCTGTGAAACCGCAGGATAGCCCCGCCGAGGACGGCACCGGCATCAGCGCGCGCGGCGTGACCGTGTCCTATCGGAACGGACACGTCGCTCTGACGGACGCCAGCTTCGAGGTCCCCCGGGGCACGATCACGGCACTGGTCGGGGTGAACGGGGCGGGAAAGTCCACGTTGTTCAAGGCGATCATGGGCTTCGTGCCGACCGCGCGGGGCGAGATCCGGCTGCTCGGGCGGACGGTGAAGGACGCGCTGAGGGCCAATCTCGTCGCCTACGTTCCCCAGGCGGAGGAGGTCGATTGGGCCTTTCCCGTTCTCGTGGAGGACGTCGTCATGATGGGGCGCTACGGCCATATGGGCTTCCTGCGTCGTCCGTCGAAGACGGATCGGGAAGCCGTGGCCGTGGCGCTCGATCGGGTCTCCATGTCCGACTTCCGCCACCGCCAGATCGGAGAGCTGTCGGGCGGGCAGCGCAAGCGCGTGTTCCTCGCCCGCGCCCTGGCGCAGGACGGACGCGTCATCCTGCTCGACGAGCCGTTCACCGGCGTCGACGTCAAGACCGAGGAGCAGATCACAGGTCTGCTGCGCGAGTTGCGCGACGAGGGGCGGGTCATGCTGGTCTCCACCCACAATCTCGGCTCCGTCCCGGACTTCTGCGACCGGACCGTGTTGATCAAGGGCACCGTGCTGGCCTACGGGCCGACGGACACCGTCTTCACGCGCGAGAACCTGGAACGGGCTTTCGGCGGGGTGCTGCGCCATTTCACGCTGGGCGGCGAGGAGCTGCACGACGACGACGACACGCGCGAGGTGCGCATCATCACCGACGACGAGCGCCCCTTCGTGCACTATGGCGAACGGGCGGGGAAGATCGCGATTCCGGTCGATCCACCGAAGGACGACCGATGATCGACACCCTGCTGGAGCCGTTCGGCTACAGCTACATGTTCAATGCGATGTGGGTCTCCTCGATGGTCGGGGCGCTCTGCGCCTTTCTGTCGTGCTATCTCATGCTCAAGGGCTGGTCGCTGATCGGCGACGCGCTCGCCCATGCGGTCGTGCCCGGCGTCGCGGGGGCCTACATCCTCGGGCTGCCCTTCGCGCTCGGGGCGTTCCTCGCCGGGGGGCTGGCGGCGGGAGCGATGCTGTTCCTCTCCGGGCGGTCGGGGCTCAAGATCGACGTCATCATCGGCATCATCTTCACCTCCTTCTTCGGCCTCGGGCTGTTCATGATCTCGCTCTCGCCGATGTCGGTCAGCATCCAGACGATCATCATGGGCAACATCCTCGCCATCACGCCCGGCGACACGCTGCAGCTCGCCCTCATCGGGGTCGTCTCGCTCACCGTCCTGCTGGCGAAGTGGAAGGATCTGATGGTCGTCTTCTTCGACGAGAACCACGCCCGGTCCATCGGCCTGCGGCCCGACCTGCTGCGCGCCGTGTTCTTCGTGCTGCTCTCGGCCGCCATCGTCGCGGCGATGATGACCGTCGGCGCGTTCCTCGTGATCGCGCTGGTCGTGACGCCGGGAGCCACGGCCTACCTGCTCTGCGACCGGTTTCCCCGCCTCATCGTCGTATCGGTGTCGATCGGGTCCATCACGAGCTTCCTCGGGGCCTACCTCAGCTACTTCCTCGACGGCGCAACGGGCGGCGTCATCGTCACGCTGCAGACCGCCCTCTTCCTGCTGGCCTTCGTCTTCGCCCCGACGCACGGGCTGCTCGCCGCCCGCCGCAAGACGGCGCAGGCGCTCGCATCTCCCTCCACGGGAGCCGGCCGATGATCGATGCGGCCCTCCTGCCCTTCCAGTTTCCCTTCATGCGGAACGCCTTCTGGATCTGCCTGCTGATCGCCCCGCCCACGGCCCTGCTGTCGTGCTTCCTCGTCCTCAAGGGCTGGGCCCTGATGGGCGACGCGGTCAGCCACGCGGTCCTGCCCGGCGTCGTGCTCGCATGGATCACCGGATTGCCGCTCATTCTCGGGGCCTTCGCGGCGGGCATGACCTGCGCGTTGCTTACGGGCTACCTTTCGGACAACAGCCGCGTGAAACAGGACACGGTGATGGGCGTGGTCTTCTCCGGGATGTTCGGCGTCGGCATCATCATGTACACCTCCATCACCACCAACGAGCATCTCGACCACGTCCTCTTCGGAAACATGCTCGGCATCGGACCGCAGGATCTCTGGACCGCCGGGTCGATCTCCGTCGGCGTCACGGCTTTCCTGCTGTTGCAGTGGAAGGACCTTCTTCTGCACGCCTTCGATCCGGCGCAGGCGCGTGCCAGCGGGCTGCGCACAGGGTGGCTGCACTACGGCCTGCTCTCCGTCCTGTCGCTCACCATCGTCGCCACGCTGACGGCAACCGGGCTCATCCTCGCGGTCGCCCTGCTCGTCACGCCGGGTGCAATCTCGTTCCTGACGACGCGCAGCTTCGGCCCGATGCTCGTCGTCTCGACCGTGGTCTGCACCGTGTCGATGCTGGCGGGGACCTACGCCAGCTTCTTCCTCGACAGCGCGCCTGCCCCCACGATCGTTCTGATCCTGACGGCGACCTTCGTGGCGGCCTTCCTGCGCAGGCTGCACAAGACCCGCATCGCGTCACGGGCCGGGGCGGCGATGGAAGTCTAGAGGCGACGGCAATGATGCTGGCGGGGGCTTGGAGGCGAGTAGGAGAATCGAACTCCTGTGCACGGATTTGCAATCCGCTGCGTAACCACTCCGCCAACTCGCCGGCGCATAGTGTTGCTCTAGACCCCCGGTCTCGGACCCGCAAGACGCGGTTTTCAGGGCTCGGGCCATTCTGCGTTGCGGGGCATGGGAGGACATGCTTTCACGAACGAAACCGAAACCAGACCGACGGGTTCAGATGTCATGACCGCATCCCAGACGCTGCGCACGAACATGGTGGACACCCAGGTCCGGCCGTCCGACGTTACGAAGTTCCCGATCATATCGGCAATGCTGGACGTCCCCCGCGAAGCCTTCGTGCCGCTGGGCGCGCAGTCCGTCGCCTACATGGAAGCGCCCGTTCCGCTGGGCACCGGACGGGAGATGCTTGCCGCGCGCACCTTCGCCAAGATGCTGGATGCGCTCGACATACGGCGGACGGATCAGGTGCTCGTGATCGGCGGGGGCCTCGGGTACTCCGCAGCGGTGCTCGGACGGATGGCTGAATCCGTCGTGATGGTCGAGGAGGACGCGACACTGGCCGCCGATGCCGAGGCTGCCCTGGCGCAGCATGGCATCGACAACGCGGTCGTCCTCGAAGGCCCGCTGGCGGAAGGTGCGCCGCGCGCGGCCCCCTTCGACGTCATCCTGATCGAGGGCGCGGTGGAGGTCGTGCCGGACCCGCTCGTCGCGCAGCTCTGCGAGGGCGGCCGCATCGCCGCGATCTTCGCCGACCGCAACAACGGCGACGTCCGGTTGGGCACCTCCATCGAGGGCCGCGTGAGCTGGCGTTTCGCCTTCAACGCGACGGGACCGGTGCTGCCGGGATTCTCGCGCCACGGGGGGTTCGTGCTGTGAAGCGGCGCGGGATCGGATCCTTCCTCGCCGCCTCGGCACTTGCCCTGACGACAGCGGCTTCCGCGGGGGCGGAGACCTTGAGCGATGCGCTGATACAGGCATACCGCAGTTCGCCGACGCTGGAGCAACAGCGCTATCTGTTGCGCGCCACGGACGAGGACGTGGCCGTCGCCGTTTCCGCGCTCCGCCCGAGCGTCAACTTCGAGTCCGCGTTTACCAAATCCTCCAGCTTCGCCGATTTCGGGGGACGCACCACATCGACGAACGGGTCGCTCTCCCTCGTGCTGAACTACACGCTCGCCGACGGCGGCCAGCGGAACCTGCGCATCGGGGCCTCCAAGGAAGCGGTCCTCGCGGCGCGGTTCCGGCTCGTGCAGTTCGAGCAGGGCGTGCTGATCGATGCGATCCGGGCCTACTTGGATCTGCGTCTCGCGGTGCGGACGGTCGAGGTGCGCGAGAGCAACCTGCGCCTCATCTCGCAGCAGCAGGAGGCCGCGCGGGATCGGTTCGAAGTCGGCGAGGTCACGCGCACGGACGTGGCACTTGCGGATTCCCGCAGGGCGGCGGCAGTGTCGCTTCTGGCTGCAGCGCGGGGTCAGGTGGACATCGCGCGGGAGAACTACCGACTGAGCATCGGCGTCCTGCCGACCGGCGTGCTGCAGGCACCGCCGGCCCTGCCCGCCCTGCCGCCGTCGGTGGAACGCGCGCAGCAGCTCGCGTTGCAGATTCACCCGCTGATCTTCGCGGGGCAGCACGACATCACCGCCCTCTCCCTGCTTGCCGATGCGCGGTCGGCGGATCGCCTGCCCTCTGTTTCGCTGCGCGGGAGCATCGGGCGCTCCCGTCCGTCTATCGACACCGGCTCGGTCTCGCTTCTCGGCTCCATGCCGATCTACACCGGCGGCCGGCTCTCTTCGCTGCAGCGGCAGGCGATCGCGCGGGCGCAGGCGTCGCGCGCGGATCTCGGCCAGACCAGCCGCACCATCGTGGACGGTGTCGGCCGTGCCTTCGCCCTGCTGGAGGTCGCGCGGGCGCAGGTGATAGCAACCACCGAAGGTGTGCGGGCATCGCAACTGGCCTTCGAAGGTTTCCGGGAAGAGGCTCTCCTCGGTGCGCGCACGACGCTCGATGTGCTCGACGCCGAACAGGACCTGCTGGACGCGCGGACAGACCTGCTGCAGGCGCAGACGGACTCACAGGTGGCGGTCTACGAAGTGCTCGCGTCGATCGGGCTGTTGACGACGGAGCATCTGGGCCTCTCGGTCGAGCGCTACGACCCGGCGCTGTATTACAACGCCGTGTCGAATGCGCCCCGTGCCCCGCTGGGCGCACGGCCTTCGACGCAGGGCAACCGCCTCGACTCCGTCCTCGAACGGTTCGGCCGCAACTGACCCTTCGGACATGTAGGAACTCCCGGAGGTCGCCTCGGGGCTATCGAACCTATCCGTTGATATCGTCCGCGAGACGGTACGCCATGGACCCGCCGCCGACGGATCGACCTTGGAACTCGTCGGAGGCAGAGTGAACTCGAGCCGAACATCTCCCGGTGGAAATCGAAGTCCATGCGTTTGATGGCAAAAGGGCGCGCCGGTCTCCCGACGCGCCCTCGTAGCCTGCAGTCCCCGGACCCTATGCGGCCTCGGCAGCCTCGGCCAGTTCGGCGGCCTGACGACGCTCGCTCTCCTCGCGCGACAGGGCGACGGACGTCCGGACGCCACGGCTCACGAAATCCATCAGGCCTGACACCACACGCTCGTTCGGGTCGATCCCGGCACAGGACAGCACCTCCCGGCCATCGCGCGACCGGGCCCAGCGTGCGATCTGATCCGGGCCATTCCCGAATTTCTTGTCATCCGAGATGGCATCGTCCAACGCGGCGAGCACGACAGCGGCGAAGAGCTTGCGCGCCCGTTGCCCCTGCTCGAAATTGAACGCCGTTGCATCGACGAAATTTGTCATCCCGCTCTCTCCACTCATTGTTCTTGCATCTTCCCGAAGACAACGCACTAACACGCAAGTGCGATTCGGGCTATGCACTTTCGGAATACCCCACTTGCGTATTCCGCCTGTCTCTTAGCGTCGACAAGGCTTGGCAGTCCTACGCAGACCTTCGAGTATGGTAAAGAAATGGAACTTGTCCCCCTATCTTCAACCTCGGGTCGCGATTTAGCTGCCGTAAGCAGGTCCGCTCCGTCCGGAACAGTGCGCCGTGACCCCACCGCCCGGCATGCTTGTCCGCAGCAGGGTCGCGCGATAGGCACGGCGCACCCCAGAGATGCAAATCGAGAGTGCCCGCAATGTCCAAGATCAACGGCAACGAAATCCGCCCCGGCAACATCCTCGAGCACGACGGCCACCTCTGGTCCGCGGTGAAGGTCGATCACGTCAAGCCGGGCAAGGGCGGGGCCTTCGCGCAGGTGGAGATGCGCAACCTGCGCAACGGCTCCAAGCTCAACGAGCGGTTCCGCAGCGCCGACAAGGTCGAGAGGGTCCGGCTGGACCAGAAGGATCAGCAGTTCCTCTACGAGAGCGACGGCAAGCTGGTGTTCATGGATCTCGAGACCTACGACCAGGTCGAGATCGACGCGGAGCTGCTGGGCGAGCGGCGTGCCTTCCTGCAGGACGGCATGATGGTGAAGATCGAGTATCACGAGGCGGAGGCGTTGAACGCCACCGTCCCCCAGAAGGTCACATGCCGGATCGTGGAGACCGAACCCGTGGTGAAAGGTCAGACCGCGGCGAACAGCTTCAAGCCCGCCGTGCTGGACAACGGGGTGCGCGTGATGGTGCCGCCGTTCGTGGGGCAGGACGAGGACATCGTCGTGAACACCGAGACGATGGAGTACTCCGAACGCGCTTGACGCGTGCGGAGGTCATCGCGCGGACGCGCCATCTCATCCTATGTGCGTTCGAAGCTTTCGGGCGACGAGGCGCTGCTCCCTGCCCACATCCCCTTCACCACCGGCCGCATGCCCGTTGCGGGTATCGGTCTCGCAGCTCCTCGACGGCCGGGTGCCGCTTCACGTGGTCGCGCGTCATGGTCTGGAGAAGGCCCTGCTCGTCCCGATGACAGTGACGATGACACCCATTCCGATCTCGACCGGGATCCGGCGGAGGGATTCCGAAATCCGTTCAAAATCTTGTAACCGATGAGAAATCTGAAGTTTTGAATACCATGCGTCGACAAGATGACCCACATCGATGATCGTCCTAAACAGGCTTGTCGACAAGATCGGACTTCCGCTCGGTCGGCATGCAGAAAAGGCATTGCCCGCCGCTGGCGTAGGTCCGGACCGCAGCGATCCGTTGCCTGTCGCCTTCGCCTTTTCAGCCGTTTGATCCCACGGTTTGGTGATGCGATCCTTTCTCAGGAATGGAAGGAAGCGACATGGGACGAGTTCGTCATGGGAGTGCCACGACCAAGCACGCCGTCAGAGTTGCAGTACAGCGATCCATTCTTCGGCAGGGTCATGCGAAGCACGATCCCGAGAGAGGCAAGCTTCGCTCGCGCTGCTGAGCCAGGAGCTGCGCATCGACCCCAAGATCGTTTCGAAGTGGCGCAGGCGCACGTCGGCCGAGGATATGAAGACCAATCCGACGGAGCCGCGCTCGACAGTTCTGACCGAGGCCGAGGAGGCGATGATCGTTGCGTTCCGAGGGCAACTAAGGTGCTCCCCACTCGTTCGGCAGGATCCGACGGTGTCCGGGCGACGTTCCGGGTCTCCTGGTCGGGTTGCGTGATCGTCGTGCCGGCGCGGCGGACCACGTCCGGCGGTTGTCCGTCGCGGGCGGCATGGGGCCTCGGGTGGTCGCGGACGTCGGACCGGGTTCGCAGGTCTGCGCGCGGCTCCGACCCGGCCGTCCGGGCGTGCAGGGAGCCGCCCTCGTATCTTCGACTGCCCAGAGCCGCGCGATGAAGATATCGTCGGGAGGAGGCACGGCCGGATGCCCCTTGGCCGTCCATCGGGATGCGCCCGCCCGCCTGCCGCATCCGTCCGTCCGGGCGAAGGCGGTGAACCGCGGTCCCCGGTCGGTGTCCATGATCCCCGGCGGGCCGAAGCGGGCGATGGCTCCGTCGAGCGCCTCGACCGTTGCCCGGCAGGCGATGCACCGCAGATCTGCCCGGAGGGGCAGAACGCGGCGTCCGGCGCGTTCGGCAGCCGCCATGCCGATACCCGGCGGCTGTGCCGGCCCATTCCTCTCGGGACCATCCTACGGATGGCCCTGCCGGACAGTGGATCGCCACGAGGTGGAGAAAGCCCCGCCGCACACGGAGATGCGCGATGTCGGCGCACCCGCTGCCCGACAGGGTCATGCGCGGCATGATCCCGAGAGGGGGACCTGGTTCGGGCGGTCGATCGTCGGACCGCGCAGGAGGGAGCAGAACGGCTGGCGGCCCTTGCCCGGCCCGCTGGCGTTCGGCTTCCGGCAGATGGGCATCAGGCCCATGATCCGCATCAGCCGCCGGACCCGCTCGGGGTTCGCGGCAGGGCCGTCGTCCCGAAGATGCCAGTCGTCAGGCGCACGCCGTGGAACGGCGTCTCCACGAACGGCCGGTCCCCTCCCGGGATCATGCTGCGCATGACCCTGCCGGGCCGTGGATCGGCACCGTCGGGCACGGCGTCCCGGAACTCCCGCCCGCAGGCCGGTGGGAGAAGGCCGGCCGCGGGATCGACGGCAGCCGGCACTGCGCGGCGACCGACGGCCGCAAGGGGCCCTTCCCGATCGTCGTCCGCCTCACGTCCCGCCCCAGGGCCCGAGCCTTCGCGACGGCAAACCGTCGGCGACCGCGAGGACGCCGATCTTCGCGTGCAGATCGCGCACCGTCTCGGCATCGATCCGGGGCACCCCGTTCACCGCGCCCTTCCCGAGAACGCCGGACGCACCTTCCAGCGGTGCGCTCGCCATCGTCCTCGAACCGATGGCGGAGTATGGCCCGCTCCATTGGGGGATCACCGTCGGGTGAACCTCGAACCGCGCGGCCAGCCCGGACACCGTCCGCTCGCTCCCGCGCGCTTCATGCGCCCCCTCCGCCTCGAACGCAGCCGCGTGCCGCCCTCCCTCCGCCCTCTCATCCGTCTCCTTCGCGAAGATCAGGATGACCTCGAATCGTCGCTCCCGTCGGTGTCCGACATCCGGTGAACACCTCAGACATCTCCGGTTTCCTCGACGTCGCATATGCCTTTCGATTGACCGAAACCGAGCCACGACAGGGCCAATGCGTTAGCCAATCCAAGAACGGGGCTGAAGGTCAGATGGCGGGGGCCTACCGTACATGGACCGAGGCGGAGATCGCGCCGTTCCTTGAGCGTCGCCTGCCGGATACGAAGACAGATCCGGCGCTGATGCTAGTGCTCCGCGCAGGCCGGCGACGGTCGGGAAATGTTCGAATTGGGTGGGCGGTTGCGGCCGATGGCCTGGTCCGGGTTCGTCAAAGAAAGACCAAGACATCAATGGTCGTTCCGTCCTTCCGACCGTGTCGTCTGCTCTTGTCGATCTACCAAAAGATCCGCCCACGGTCCGTTGCAAAGGATTCGGATGGCCCCGAACAGCGGCGGAATTCGGATACTGGATGCGGGACCGCTTCGACGCGGCGGGACTGTCCAACTGCGCATCGCATCGTCTGCAAAATGTCTGCGCCCGTCGTCTGGCCGAAGCAAGCGGCACCCATCGTCAGATCAAGGCGGTCACGGGGCACAAGATCGACGTCGAAGCCCGACGATACGCCGAGAAATCGGACAAGGCGCTTCCCGCCCACCGGGCGCTGGAAAAAAGCTCCGGGAGATCGACAACAACCCGAGATCTGCTATCCATTTCCGAAGGATCAGCATACGGGAGCACGAACCCCGAGACATACGAGAAGAACTGGAAGTCAGGTGGCAGCCCGTAGGGGAATCGAACCCCTCTTTCCAGGTTGAAAACCTGGCGTCCTAACCGATAGACGAACGGGCCATCGCGCTGGCGTGAGGGGTGTTTAGGGGACGGTCCCGAGGGCCGCAAGCAATTTTCTCCCGCCATTTCCGCCTTTCCGCCAGCCGTCCTGGCGGCGCGTCAACCGCTCGATATCTCGGTCGCAGCGAGATCCTCGAGCTTGAGCTGAACATCCTCCCGGCCCTGCCAGCGGTTCAGTTCCAGTCGCCCCGCGACGTGAATGGGCGCTCCGGCAGCGCGGGTGACGGCATCGGCGATGCCGGTGTCGTTCGCGCGGAACGCGATGGCGTCGAGCCGGCCGGGCCCGCCGCCGGTGAACGTCAGTTTCAGATGGCCTTCGCCGACGGGGCGGGCATGGGCGACACGCAGGTCCGGGAAGGCGAAGCGGGGACCCGGTGCGCCCTGCCCGAAAGGGCCGGCGCGCTCGAGGGCGGCGACAAGATCGCGCGTCGCGGCCCGCGGCATCAGGATCGCGTCGATCGTCAGGTCGCGCGGTGCACCCGGGTCGGATCCGGCGCGTGAGATCAGGGCGGAGAGCCGGGCCATCGCCGCGTCGATCCGGTCGGCGGCGACCGACAGGCCCGCGGCCATCGGGTGCCCGCCTCCCTTCAGGATCAGTCCTTCGGCGGCCAACCGCTGCACGGCGGCCCCGATATCGACACCCGGTACCGACCGGGCGGAGCCTTGCGCCATCCCGTCCTCGCGGATGCCGAGGACGACGGCGGGAAGCCCGGTCGCCTCCTTCAACCGGCCCGCGACGATGCCGACGACGCCGGGATGCCAGCCGGCCCCCGCGGCCCAGGCCAACGTGGGGTCCGCGGCGACCCGCGCTTCCACGGCCGCGAGTGCCGTCTGCGTCACCGCCGCCTCGATCCCCCGTCTCTCCGTGTTCAGCAGATCGAGCCGCTCTGCGAAGGCATCCGCTTCGGCATCGTCGTCGGTGGCGAGCAGCCTTGCACCCAGGTTGGCGGCCCCGATGCGGCCGCCTGCGTTGATGCGGGGCCCGAGAAGGTAGCCGAGGTGATAGGTCGTCGGGGGGCCGTCCATCCGGGCGACGTCGGCCAGCGCGCGCAGGCCGGGACGACGGCGCGCCCGCAGGATCTTGAGCCCCGCCTGGACGAAAGCCCGGTTCACCCCGACCAGCGGGGCGACGTCGGCGACCGTGGCGAGGGCCGACGAGATCGAGCATGGCCATGAGGTCCGGGGTGTCGGTGCCGGCGATGCGGAGCCGGCGGTTCGCCTCCACGAGGCAGAGGAACACGACGCCGGCCGCGCAGAGATGGGAGAGCGCTCCGTCCTCGTCCTGCCGGTTCGGGTTCACGACCGCGAGGACCGGGGGCAGCGTCTCGCCGCCGAGATGATGGTCGAGCACGATCACGTCGGCGAGCCCATCGGCGGCAGCGAGCGCATCGTGGGAGACGGTGCCGCAGTCCACGCAGACGATCAGGTCGTGATCGCGCGCAAGGGCCGCGATTGCCGGCCCATTCGGGCCGTAGCCCTCGTCGATGCGGTCGGGCACGTAGAGCGTCGCGCGATGCCCGAGGCCGCGGAGCCACCAGACGATCAGCGCCGCGGACGTCCCGCCATCGACGTCGTAGTCCGCGAAGACGGCGATCCGTTCGCGCCTGGTGACTGCCCCGACCAGCCGATCGGCGGCGGTGCCCATGTCCTGCAGCGAAAGGGGGTCGGGCAGCAGGTCCCGCAGCTTGGGATCGAGGAAGTTGGCCGCATCCGCGGGACGAACTCCCCGTCGGGCCAGATGGCGGGCGAGGGGAAGCGGCTGTCCGGTCTGCGCTATCGCCTCGGCCATCCGCTCCTCGGCCACGTCGAGCCCGACCCATCTGCGCCCGGTGACGGACCGTTCGACGCCGAGGAGAGCCCCGCCGGACCGGGCCACGTCAGACCGGCCCATGTCAGACAGGGTTGCGATAGGTCATCCTTCGCACGGAGCCGGTCTTGGAGCGCATCAGGATCGTTTCCGCCGTCAGGTAGCCCGGCTCGCGCTTGATGCCGGCGAGGATAGAGCCATCGGTGACGCCGGTGGCGGCGAAGATCACGTCGTCGGTCACGAGGTCGTCGCGGGTGTAGACGCGGTCGAGGTTGGTGATGCCCGCCTTGGCGGCGCGTCCCCGCTCGTCGTCGTTCCGGAACGTGAGGCGGGCGAACATCTGACCGCCCATGCAGCGAAGTGCCGCTGCGGCCAGCACGCCTTCGGGGGCACCGCCGGAGCCCATGTACATGTCGATGCCGGTCGTCGCGGGTTCCGCGCAGTGGATGATCCCGGCGACGTCGCCATCGGGGATCAGGCGGATCGCGGCGCCGGTGGTGCGGATCTCGGCGATCATCGCCTTGTGACGCTCGCGTTCCAGCACGCAGACGGTGATGTCCTCGGTCGAGCAGCCCTTGGCGGCAGCGAGTGCGTTGACCCGTGCGGCGGGCGACATGTCCATCGTGACAACGCCGGTGCGGAACCCGGGGCCGATGGCGAGCTTGTCCATGTAGACGTCCGGCGCGTGCAGCATCGAGCCGCGCGGGCCCATGGCGATGACCGTCAGCGCGTTGGGCATGTCCATCGCCGTCAGC
The DNA here is from genome assembly GCA_963757495.1 of uncultured Alphaproteobacteria bacterium. GTDB lineage: Bacteria > Pseudomonadota > Alphaproteobacteria > Rhodobacterales > Rhodobacteraceae > Jannaschia. Next base: position 520,944 of record CAVWRZ010000002.1, on the reverse strand, counting down.
GTGGTACCCTCCAGAGGGTCCAGCGCGATGTCCACCTCGGGGCCGTTGCCGGTGCCGACTTCCTCGCCGATGTAGAGCATGGGGGCCTCGTCGCGCTCGCCCTCCCCGATGACGACGGTTCCCTTGATGTCGAGCCTGTTGAGCTGGTCGCGCATGGCGTTGACCGCGGCCTGATCGGCGGCCTTCTCGTCGCCGCGCCCGATGAGCCGGGCGGAGGCGAGGGCGGCGGCCTCGGAAACGCGGGCAAGACCCAGCGAAAGCATACGGTCGTTGAAATCGGTCTTCGGCATGAGTTGTATCCTTAGGCTTCGGGAGGGCCGTTCTGGCGACCGGGAACTTCGGCGGGCGAGCTCAGGGCATCTGGACCTGAAGCGCGACCGGCTCCGCGTTGACGACAGCGGACGCCATGACCGCATCCAGGGCCTCGGCCAGGGCGGCCGGGTCGCAGGGGTGGGTCATGATGAGCACGGGGGCGTCGTCGCCGGGGTGGTCGTACTGGCGCATCCTGTCGATGGAGATGCCCGAGACGCCCAGAGCGGTAGCGACCTTGGCCATCGAACCGGGCTCGTCGCGCAGCGACAGGCGGATGTAGTGCGCGCAGGGCGTCGCTTCGGCGGCGCGGGTGGCGGGGCCCAGGGTGGCGGCGGGCTGCCCGAACGGCGGGATCCGGAACCCGCGGGCGATGTCGGCGACGTCGGCCATCACCGCGCTCGCGGTCGGCCCCGCACCCGCACCGGCCCCGCGCATCACGATCTGGCCCACCGCGTCGCCCTCGAAGACGATCATGTTCGTCCCGCCCTCGAGCTGACCGAGCGGGCTGTCGGCCGGCACCAGGGTGGGGCGCATGGATTGCTCGATGCCGGCGAGGGTTGCGCGCGCCTCTCCCAGCAGCTTGATGCGATAGCCCATGTCCCGGGCGCGGTGGATGTCGTCGATGGAGACGCGCTCGATCCCCTGCAGCTGCACGCCGTCGAAATCCACCTGCGTGCCGAAGGCGATTGCGGAGAGGATCGCCAGCTTGTGCGCCGCGTCGATGCCGCCCACGTCCAGCGTCGGGTCCGCCTCGAGGTATCCGAGCGCGTCGGCTTCCGCGAAGACATCCGCGTAGGGCAGGCCGGAGGTCTCCATGCGGGTCAGGATGTAGTTGCACGTCCCGTTCATGACGCCGGAGACGCGGGTGATCCGGTTGCCGGCGAGCCCCTCGGTCAGCGCCTTCACGCAGGGGATGCCTCCGGCAACCGCCGCCTCGAACCGCAGGGGCGCATCGTTGGCCTCCGCCAGTTCCGCCAGGGCCTGACCGTGGAGCGCGATCATGGCCTTGTTCGCGGTGACGACGGGTTTGCCGAGCCTCAGCGCGGCTTCGGCCGCGTCCCGCGCCGGACCGTCGGCACCGCCCATCAGTTCCACGAGGAGGTCGACGTCGTCCCGACGCGCCAGGGCGACCGGATCGTCCTCCCAGGCGAAACCGGAGAGGTCCACGCCGCGGTCCTTGCCCCTCGAACGGGCACAGACGGCGGAGACGACGATCTGCCGTCCGGTGCGGGCGGCCAGCGCGTCGGCGGTCTCCGCAACGATCCGCAGCACGCCGCCTCCGACCGTCCCGAGGCCGGCGACGCCGAGGCGCAGAGGGTCGGACGGGGACGGGGTCATGGCGCGGCTCCGGTGCGGGACGGTTCGTGCATGGGGTTAGCCGCTGGACCCCGCCGGCGCAACGAGATCAAATCTCGGCGGCCCGCAGGTCAGCCGCCCGCTGCCGCAACCGCTCGCCCCGTTCGGCGATGTCCTCCGTTGCCGGGACCGCGATGGACCGCCCCTCGATCCGCCGCCCCCGCAGGTCGAGGCCAGCCTGCGCCGCCTGCGCGCGCGATGCGGGTTCCGTCTGCGCGAGGATGGGGTCGAGGGAGACGAGACGGGGCGCGATCCGGTTCTGCGCGGCCGTGGGCGGCGGTGGCAGGCCGGCATCGCAGGCGGCGAGGAGCAGAGGGAGCAGGAGCATGCGGATCATGGCACCGACGTTAGGCGGGGGACGGAGGGGCGGCAAGATCGGGTCGCTTCTGAAATGGCCCCCAAATCGCGCAGACTTGCGGCGGCGAAATCCAGGGAATCGAGGGCGGGCGTGACAGGTCGGGGCCGCCAGGATGCAGCCGCTCCCGGCGGGGCCCCGCGACGCGGCGGTCTCCGTTCGTATCTGTCAATAACGCAAAACAGTCCATTCCTCTATGCAATAGAACTAAGAAATCCCTGCTTTGCAGGCGCTTTACGCTTTTCGTCGCTTTGCACTATCGTGCAAATCATGCGGGCGGGCATGTCGGTGTCGGACTGAATGTTCAGCAACGGCCATCAACCGGCAAGCGGCGTATGCCGCATTCTGAAAAACAACTGAAAGCCGCCGTTGTTCGGTCTGCCCCACCGGGCAGACATACGGACGGTGGGGGCGTATCTCTATGTGTCGGATTGAGGTGTCTCCCCACTCGTTCGGCAGGATCCGACGGTGTCCGGGCGACGTTCCGGGTCTCCTGGTCGGGTTGCGTGATCGTCGTGCCGGCGCGGCGGACCACGTCCGGCGGTTGTCCGTCGCGGGCGGCATGGGGCCTCGGGTGGTCGCGGACGTCGGACCGGGTTCGCAGGCCTGCGCGCGGCTCCGACCCGGCCGTCCGGGCGTGCAGGGAGCCGCCCTCGTATCTTCGACTGCCCAGAGCCGCGCGATGAAGATATCGTCGAGAGGAGGCACGGCCGGATGCCCCTTGGCCGTCCATCGGGATGCGCCCGCCCGCCTGCCGCATCCGTCCGTCCGGGCGAAGGCGGTGAACCGCGGTCCCCGGTCGGTGTTCATGATCCCCGGCGGGCCGAAGCGGGCGATGGCTCCGTCGAGCGCCTCGACCGTTGCCCGGCAGGCGATGCACCGCAGATCTGCCCGGAGGGGCAGAACGCGGCGTCCGGCGCGTTCGGCAGCCGCCATGCCGATACCCGGCGGCTGTGCCGGCCCATTCCTCTCGGGACCATCCTACGGATGGCCCTGCCGGACAGTGGATCGCCACGAGGTGGAGAAAGCCCCGCCGCACACGGAGATGCGCGATGTCGGCGCACCCGCTGCCCGACAGGGTCATGCGCGGCATGATCCCGAGAGGGGGACCTGGTTCGGGCGGTCGATCGTCGGACCGCGCAGGAGGGAGCAGAACGGCTGGCGGCCCTTGCCCGGCCCGCTGGCGTTCGGCTTCCGGCAGATGGGCATCAGGCCCATGATCCGCATCAGCCGCCGGACCCGCTCGGGGTTCGCGGCAGGGCCGTCGTCCCGAAGATGCCAGTCGTCTGGCGCACGCCGTGGAACGGCGTCTCCACGAACGGCCGGTCCCCTCCCGGGATCATGCTGCGCATGACCCTGCCGGGCCGTGGATCGGCACCGTCGGGCACGGCGTCCCGGAACTCCCGCCCGCAGGCCGGTGGGAGAAGGCCGGCCGCGGGATCGACGGCAGCCGGCACTGCGCAGCGACCGACGGCCGCAAGGGGCCCTTCCCGATCGTCGTCCGCCTTCACGTCCCGCCCCAGGGCCCGAGCCTTCGCGACGACGAACCGTCGGCGACCGCGAGGACGCCGATCTTCGCAGCCGATGTGCCTGAGACGCACGAGGCGTTCACACCTCCGTCGGAACCACCGCGGCGGGTGGCCACATCAGCAGACAATCCGCCGCAAGCCAGAACAGGTAGCTGACGAACATCACCAGCGCCATCGTCGCGGCGACAGAGTCCCCACCTGCGGTGGCGTAGACGAACAGGGAGATGCCGAGGGCCCCGAGCGATGGGACCCGGCTGGCGACGACCATCAATCTGAAGCCCGACGTCAGGGCCTCGCTCGACCGCTCCGGCAACAGCGCGGTCCCGATCTTCCCGAAGGCCAGAAGGGCACCCGCCGCGACGGCGAGAGTGGTTTCCCCGAAGCTCACCAGAGCGAAGGTCAGGATGACCGCCGCGATGGCCGAAAGCAGATCGCCCAGACGGTTCAGCCGCAGGATCGGAGGAGCGCCATGCCGCCAGGCCCGATGATAGGCTTCCCCCGAAATCAGAAACACGACGATCGCGACCGTAAGACAGCCCGTCCCGACGCTTCCGAAGAGATACTCGACAAGGAGTGCGAGCAACCCCCGCTCGGCTCCCGAGGTCACCACATAGCCGGAGAATCCGCCGACCAGGGCTATCAGGTTCCCGAGGTTGTAGAGACCTCCCGGACCCCGGGCGCGTCCGGCGATACCGGCCGCCAAACTGGACGTGTCGGAGACGGGCGCTGCACCTTCGATAATTCTTTCGGTCATCGAATTCCTCCCTGGAAATCGCAGGCCGAGGACAGAATTCACGCGACATGTCCTCGGGTCGGATCAAAGCGTGTTCCGAATTAGCATTCATGCTAGGATGGGTAATTCCTGCGAAGCGTTCGGTTTTCCGAACTATCCGTCCTTTTCCCTTTCAGGGCGGGCATTCCCGGGCCGACAAGACGCAATGCTGGCAGAAACGGTGAGACCATGTCGCGAACAAGGATTATCGAGATCATCGGGAAGAGCACGTCGCTCCGGGATGCGCTCTTGCGAACCGGCAAGGCTTTCGGCCTCGGCAGGATAGAATTCCTGTTCTATGGATTCACGGTACATCTTCATGGTATCAAAAGAAACGATGCCCTGATCTGCCATTCCGCGGCGGGAGACGAAATCGCGATTGCCTTCCAGGCCGCGGGCGGCACGATGACCGATGTCGTCGCCGCAAAGATGCCGGACCTCGCCGCGCCCTTCGCCCTGGATATCGTCGGTCTCGCCGAACATATGCGCGCGACCGGCGACCCCCGGCTGGCGTTCGTCGACACGATCCTCGACTACGGCGTCCGCACTGCCTGGATATGTCCGATCACCCAAGGTTGGGTCGGGGGATACGGCGTCCTCAATCAGTTCTACCGGGACCGGTTTGCGGAACCGTCGATTCCGGTGGAGGATCTGGCAGCCTTTGCGCACCAGTTCCACGAGGAGGCGAAACGACACCGCCTGATTGCGAAGGAACTCGCGCTGCGATCCAGCCAGATGGCTATTCTCGCTCAGGTAGCCATGGGTCGTTCCGCCGAAGATCTGGCCGCCCTGTACGGTGTCAGCAATCGCGCAATCGAGAAACGGCTTCAAAACATTCGGGGCAAACTCAAGGCTCGCAACACATTGGAAGCCGTCTACAAGTCGACGATCTACGGCGTTCTACCCTATACACCCATGAAGCGAGCGTAGGGTCGGCATCGCCGAGCCACCGTCGATTCCCGAGCCATGGGCCCGCGAACGACACGACGAACGGTGGGCATCGTATCGCCCACCCTGACGACATCCCGCTCGCCGGAGCCGTCCTCAGCCCTCACTGCACCCCGCCGGTTCTGTCGGAGGCTCCAACGCCTGGGCAGGGTGGAGCTTCATGAGCCAGACGACGAACGAGTATTCCCTCCAAGGTACGCGAAGGCGCGGTACGGATGGGTCTGAACGACGAAGGCCAGCATGAGGGCCGCCGGTCCACGATCCTGTCGGTCCCGTCCATTGCCGGCATGGCCGCAGGCAATGTCCCGGGAGGGGACGATCATCGCGGGGCGTCGCCGGTGGTGGTGCCATCGGTCCGAGCCCCGCCGGCGACGGGTCGGGCCGATCTGCAAGGTGCTGCCGATCGCCCCGCTCCGGCTGTCACGATCGTCCGGGATGCGGGCCGATCCGGCGCGCCTGTCCGATCATGCCAGGCGCGATGTCGGACCGAAGCCCGGGATCGGGCGCGCGTCCGACGCCGGTTTCCGCGTCCACGGCGTGCGCGAGATCTGGCGGCACCCTCCCGTGACACCGCTTCGCGATGCCCTGCCGGGCAACGGACAGGTCGGCCCCGTGTCCGCCGGACCGCGTGAGCCGTCGGCTCCACGCACCGGCCCCGGACATGCTCCGGGTCGGCGACGTCAGGCGCGTCGCGACGTGGGAGGGCTTCGCCCGCGTCGCATTCGCGATCGGTGCCCATGCCCGACGCATCGTCGGCCGGCGCGTCGGTCGCACCGCCCATGCCGGGTCCGGTCCCGATGCCCTGGAACAGGCCGTCCACCAGCGCCGTCCGGCAAAGGGGGCTTGCCTCGCGCATCCCTCCGACAGGGGTGCCCGATATCCTGCGACACGCGACACCGAGCGCCTCGCACGAGCAGGCATCGCGCCCTCGGTCGCTCCGGGGCTTTCGCGGCCCCACCGGGGCCACGGTCCCCTTCGCCGTCGGGGACCCTCGTGACACCGCGCTGGCCGAGACGGATCGACGGGCCGTCCGAGGCAGAGGCCATGCGCCGTCGCGGTCCCCGGCGCAGCTTCGACGCCGTCGAATACGCCGCCCTCGAATGGGTGCACCGGTTCGACGATGCGCCGCCTGCCGGAGCCCATCGGAAACATCCCGCCCGCCGAGGCGGAAGCGACCTTCCAGGCCGCCATGGAACGGGCGGACACGGACGCGTGACCAGGAGCAATCAGCCTGCGCCAGACCCGGTGCGGTTCACCTTCGCTCCCCCTTCGCCCCCTAATACCGCGCCATAGCCCCCGCGACCGACGCTTCGGCTTTCCGATCCAGGCCTCCCGGTGCTTCTCGAAGATGTCCTCGCTCCAGCATCCCCGCCAGCCGAACCGCGTCTTACGGGTCACCGGACGAGCGGTTCTCGTCACCAAACCCGAAACGGCCAATCTTGGCTTCTCCGTAGCCCTAGTTTCCGTAGGCGCAAATTCGATGCGAAAGCCATCGCGTCTGCAGGGGCAACTTCAAATCAAGCTTTCAAGTGTCAAGAGATGTGGCCATGACCACCAAGTGAACCGTCGCAGGTTCGTATGCTTCGCAGCCCTTCTTGGAGCTGGAGCGGCTTCCGCAGCGACCTTCATCGGTCATGCAGTCGGCTCCTGGACGAATGTGCAGGGCGGCGGGGAGGACAACGCCGACACCGCCGGCACCGCCGATCTGGACCGGTGCAGTCACCGCAACAAGAGTTTCAACACCACGTGGAGCTTCGACGGCGTCGGGTCGGACGGCGGGTTGGGCCTCGGAATGGTCCGCGGACGACAACACCACGTCCAGGATCGGCGACTTCTCCTATCGGGCCGACAGCATCGAGGGACATGCGTTTGTCGGGACAGGCCTTGCGGTCGATCTGACGTCCGAGACCCCACTTACATCGACCGATGTGTATTCGTTCGACTTCGACATGATCTCGACATCCAGCGTCGGACCCGGTTGTTGCGATGACATCGCCTCGATCGTCAACGGCGACAGCACGCAGCAAATCTTCTACCTCGGTGAGGAGTACACCCTGAGGCCGTTCGTTTCTCTCGGGACGGGGGAGCGACGCTGACCACGCACTTCAACAGTCCGGCAGCACGACCGGCCACGCCCCCATCGACCCTCCATGCCGGGATGATGGTGCAACCCCGCCACCGTCCGACGAGCCGCCTGGAAAGAACGCAGCGGTCGCTTCCCACCATGCTCCGTGCGCGCGTGAGGTATGCTCCAGGTCATACCTGTTGCCATACCCCCTGCTATACGCGGACCTTACCCCTCCAGCCTGTTGAGCCGCGCCATCAGGCTCGACGTGTCCCACCGACCGCCCCCCAGCGCCTGCACGTCCTTGTAGTACTGGTCGATCAGCGCCGTATTGGGCAGCGCGGCCCCGATGAGTTCCGCCTCCGCCAGACAGATCGCCAGATCCTTGCGCATCCAGTCCACCGCGAACCCGTGATCGTACTCCCCCGCCAGCATCGTCTCGTGCCGGTTGACCATCTGCCAGCTTCCCGCGGCACCGCCTTGGATCACGTCGACCACCGCCGCCCCGTCCAGCCCCGCCTTCTGCGCGAACGCCAACCCCTCGCTGAGCCCCTGCAGAAGACCGGCAATGCAGATCTGGTTGACCATCTTCGTCAACTGCCCCGCGCCCACTTCCCCCATCCGCCGCGTCACCTTCGCATAGGCCGCCATCACGGGGTCTGCCCGGTCGTAATGCGCCTGCGACCCGCCGCACATCACGACGAGCTGCCCCTTCTCCGCCCCCGCCTGACCCCCGGACACGGGTGCATCGACCCACCCGATCCCCCGCTCCGCCGCCACCTCCGCCAGCTCCCGCGTCACCTCCGCCGACACTGTCGTATGGTCCACGAACAGGGAGCCGTCCTCCATCCCCGCAAACGCCCCATCCTCCCCCAGACACACCCCCCGCAGATCGTCGTCGTTCCCCACGCAGGCCATCACGATCCCGCAGCCCGCGACGGCATCCCGGGGCGTGCCCGCCGCCGAGCCACCGTTCGCCGCCACCCAGGCTTCCGCCTTCGCCACCGTCCGGTTGTAGACCGTCACGTCATGCTCCGCGCGCGCGAGATGCCCCGCCATCGGCGCGCCCATCACGCCCATTCCCAGAAATGCCAGCTGCGCCATGCCCGTCTCCCTTTGCATCCATCGACCCCGAGGTTAGACCGGCGGCGACCCCGGGGGTCAACCGGGCCCGGGCCGTTCCCGCTCACGGAGAGATCGCATGGAGCGCCTGTTTCGCTGGACTTTCCGCGCCGTCACCATCGCTCTGGCGCTGCTCGGTCTGGCCGTTCTCGCCGTATACTGGCTCGCCGGGCGCAGCCTGCCGGAGTACGACGTCACGGAGGTCGTGCCCGGCCTCTCCGCCCCGGTGGAGATCGTCCGCAACACCCACAACGTGCCCCACATCTTCGGGGAGACGGACGCGGACGTCCTCTTCGGGCTTGGCTACGCCCATGCGCAGGACCGGCTTTGGCAGATGACGCTGCTGCGGCGGACGGCGCAGGGCAAGCTTTCGGAGATCTTCGGTCAGCGCACGCTGCGCACCGACGAACTGCTACGCCGGCTTGGCCTCCACCGCGCCGCCGTCCGGTCGGTCGAAGCGCAGGACGCGGACACGCTCGCGCTGTTGGAAGCCTATTCCAACGGCATCAATGCCCGCATCGACGTGGTCAACCGGGAGGCGGCGGGGCGGGGCGCGCCCGAGTTCTTCCTGTTTCCCCCCCGGATCGCCCCCTGGCAGCCCGCCGACAGCATCGCCCTGATCAAGCTCATGGCGCTGCAGCTGTCAGGACACGCCTCCGAGGAGGTGCTGCGCGCCCGCGCCTCGCTGATCCTGCCCGACGAGCGGCTACGCGATCTGCATCCGGACCTGCCCGGAGACGGCACGGTCGTGCTGGCCCACGATCTCTTTCCGACGTTGCGCGCCACGCGGTTCGCCGCCGCCGATGCGGCCGACCCGTTCCTCTGGCCGGTGCCGGACCGGGACCTCGCCGGGGCGTCGAACGCCTTCGCGGTGGCGGAGGCGCGGGCGGCCGCCGGCGGGGCGCTGCTGGCGAACGATCCGCACATGGCGCTGTCCGCTCCAACGATCTGGTACCTCGCGCGGCTGGAGCTCGGGACGGGCGGCGCGATCGGCGGCACGATCCCGGGCATCCCGCTCATCCTTGCCGGGCGGACGGACCGGCTGGGCTGGGGGCTGACCTCCGCCTACCTCGACGATCAGGATGTGATGATCGAGCAGCTCAACCCCGACGACGCGACGCAGTACCGTACGCCCGATGGCTGGGCGGACTTCGAGACGGAGCGGACCATCGTCGCCATCGAGGGTTCAGCGCCGGTGACGCTCACGCTGCGGCGCACGGTCAACGGCCCGGTGCTGACGGGAAGCCAGTTCGATCTCGGCACCGTCACGCCGCGGGGCCATGTCGCGGCGCTCGCCTGGACCGCGCTGGCCGAGGACGATACCTCGATCCGCGCGGGGCTCGACCTGATGCGCGCGGTGGACATCGATGCGGCCCTCGCCGCCGCCCGTCACTTCGTGGCCCCGGCGCAGAACCTGATGCTGACCGACGGCACCCGCGTGGCGATGACGATCATGGGCCGGCAGCCCGATCGCGACGAACTGCACCAGTCCGAGGGTCGCATCCCCGCCCCCGGCTGGATCGAAGTCAACCGCTGGAAGGGTTTGAAGCCGGCGGCGCAGAACCCCGTCTGGCGAGACCCGGAGAGCGGCCTGCTGGGGAACACCAACAACAAGACCACCGACGCGCTCTTTCCCGACCACATCAGTCACTGGTGGGGCGACAGCCAGCGCGTGCAGCGGATGGAACGGCTCATGCGGGCGCGCGCCGTCCATACCCGCGAGAGCCTGATCGAGGCGCAGCTCGATACCGTCTCCACCGCCGCGCGGACCCTGTTGCCGCTGGTCGGGCGCGACCTCTGGTTCACCGGCGACGCCGCCCCCGCCGGCACGCCCGACCGTCGACGCCAGGTCGCGCTCGAACTGCTCGCCGCCTGGAACGGGGAGATGTCGGAGCATCTGCCGGAACCGCTGATCTACGCGGCCTGGATGCGGTTCCTGCAGCAGCGACTGATCCGCGACGACCTTGGGCCGCTGGCGGCCGAGTACCCCCGGATGGAGCCCCTCTTCGTGGAACGGGTGTTCCGGAACATCGGCGGCGCGGCAGCCTGGTGCGACGTGATCCAGTCGACGGTTCCCGAGACCTGCACGGATGTCGCACGCCAATCGCTCGACGACGCGCTGCAATTCCTGGACGACCGCTACGGCCCACGGGTTGAAACCTGGCGGTGGGGCGACGCGCACGAGGCCCGGTCCGACCACCCCGTGCTGGGCGAGATCCCCGGGCTCGGGCTTCTCGTCAACATCCGCGAGTCGACCTCCGGCGGCGATCACACGCTGCAGCGCGGGCGCACCGGCGGTGCGCTGCCCGATCCGTTCCTCAACGTCCACGCGGCCACCTACCGGGGCGTCTACGACTTCGCGGATCCCGAGAGCAGCATCTTCATCACGTCGACGGGCCAGTCGGGGCATCCCCTGTCGCGGCATTACGACGACCTGGGCGAGCTGTGGCGGCGAGGGGAGTACATCCCGATGACACTCGATCCAGACCTCGCCCGCGCCGGTGCAGTGGGCGTGACGGTGCTGCTGCCGGCCTCGCCGTGACGCTCAGCCGAGCGCCTTGCCCAGCCGGGGGAGGCGCGCCCGCTTCAGGAGGGGGCGCAGAGGCCGGGGGGTGCCGCCGATGCGCTCGGCCGTGGCACGCACCCCCTCCACGACGGTCTCCACACTCGCATCGTCGGCCAGCCAGAGATCCATCAGAAAGTCGTCAGGGTTCTGCAGCGCGATATCCTCCGCCGCGACGTCGCGGCGTGGAAAATCCCTGGTGTTCAGCGTGACCAGACGGTCCGCGCCCGCATCCGAGGCGGCCGCGAGCACGTGGACGTCGTTCGGGTCGGGCAGGAACATCCGGCGCATCGTCCCCTCCCCCGGCGTGACCTCGGAGATGGGGAACTGCGCCCGCAGGGTCGCGATCTCGCCGCGCGCGAAGACCTCACCGTCGGGGACCTTGCGCGCCGCCCGCGCCCATTCCTCCAGGACGCGCGGCGACCAGAGCGGGCGATAGAGCCCCGCCGCCGCGCACCCCAGGAGGATCTCGCGCAGGACGGTCGGGTAGAGGACGCAGGCGTCGAGGAACGCCTTCAATCCAGCATCCGGAACGTGAGGGTCTTGAGGTAGCCGCTTTCGGCCAGCTGCGGATGCACGGGATGGTCCGGCCCGGCGAATCCGGTGTGGATCAGCTGCGCTTGCCGCCCGGCCCGGCCGATGCCGCGGATGCAGGATGCGCGGAACTTCGACAGCTCGGCGGCGTGCGAGCAGGAACAGAGCGTCAGGTATCCCCCCGGGGCGACCAGCGGAGCAGCCAGGCGGGCAACGCGCTCGTAGGCGCGCAGCCCGGCCGTCAGCGCTGGCCTGGCGGGGGCGAAGGCCGGCGGGTCGGCGACGACGACACCGAAGCGCGCACCCTCCTCCGCCAGTTCGGCCATCACGTCGAAGGCGTCGCCCCTGCGCGTGGCGACGTCGGCCGGATCGGTCCATCCGGGCGGCCCCCTCCTCCAGCAGCGCCAGCGCCGGCGCGCTGCCATCCACGGCCACCATCGAGGTCGCTCCGGCCGCCAGCGCGGCCAGCCCGAACCCGCCGACGTGGCTGAAGATGTCGAGCACGGATGCACCCCGCGACAGGGCGGCGACGAACGCCTGGTTCGGGCGCTGATCGTAGAAGATCCCGGTCTTCTGCCCGCCCGACAGGTCCGCCATGTAGATCGCGCCGTTCATCGGCACCGCGACCGGCCCCCCGACGCCGCCGCGCAGCCACCGCGTCTCGTCGGACAGGCCTTCCGTGGCGCGCGCCCGCCCGCTCGCGTTGAGGAGGACGTGAACGACCCCGAGGTCGAGCAGCGCGGCCGCGATTTCCTCCACCAGAACGTCGGCCCAGGCGGCGTTCGGCTGCACCACGGCCGCGTCGCCGAACCGGTCGATCACCACGCCGGGCATCCCGTCCGCCTCCGCGTGGACCAGACGGTAGAAGGGCTCTGCGTAAAGCCGGTCCCGATGCTCCATCGCGCGGCGCAGGCGAGCGACGACGAAGGCCGCATCCACCTGGGCACCCGGGTCGAGCGACAGCACACGCGCGGCGATCCGACTGTCCATGTTGACTGCGACCGTGGCGATCGGGGAACGCTCGGCATCCTCCAACACGGCGATCGTGCCGGGCAGCAGGACGCGGCTCCGGCGATCGGCCACCACATCGTCGAGATAGACCCAGGGATGGCCGTGGCGGATGCGGCGGGCATCCGCCTTGGGTTTCAGTCGCACAACGGGGCGGTCAGGGGCTTCGAAAGTCATCGCCTCCTCTAGCCGCTGCCCGGCGAGGGCGAAAGGCCCTGCGACGGTGCCGGCACGGGTGTGATCAGGTCGTGCGAACGCCAGCGCCATGACCGGGAGTCAGGCGGCGGAACAGACGTGCGACGGCATCGCGGAGATAAGCGGCCCGCATCGCACGGGCCTGAATCTCAAGGGTCGCCACGTCGGGGGTGCTGGGGGTCATGAAGTTGCTCCTGTTCGGTGGTGCGGGGCGATCCCCGCCGCGTTTCGATCCGTTCACAGGTATGCTGCGCCGCGGCGCTGGACCAATGCTGCGCCGTCAACTCCCCCATGCGCGCGTCGCAACCCACCGCAAGGTCAGTCCAGCGCGCGTATCCCGGCCGCGGCCGCGCGGGCTCCCTTCAGCATCCAGCCGTGTTCCGACGCGATCACGAAGGTGGTGAAGCCATGGGGCCGCCAGGACCGCGCCGTCGCCTCGTCCGGGACCCAGGTGACATAGGCTTTGCCCGCCTCTCGGCAGGCCGTCCCGACGGAAGCCATCGCGGCCCGCAGATCGTCGTTGTCGAGCGTTTCATGGCCGTAGGCGACGCTAAGGTCGGCCGGGCCGGTGAAGAGCCCGTCGATGCCCGGCACGGCGGCGATCCCGGCAGCGGCGTCGACCCCCTCAGGCTCCTCGATCTGCGCCAGCACGATGGTCTCGGCCCGGCTGCGCGCCAGCAGGTCCGACATGGAGCCCGCGGTGTAGCCCGCCCAGCGCGTGGAGCCCGCGTAGCCGCGCCCGCCGTGGCCGAAGCGGGCGGCGGCGGCGATGGCGCGCGCCGTCTCCACCGTGTCGACATGCGGCACGACGATGCCGGTGGCCCCCATGTCCATCACGTCCAGGATACGGGCGGGTGCGCCGTCGCCGATGCGCACGAGCACGGGGAAGTCGCGCGCACGGGCCACGGCGAGGCAGGCGTCCAACGCCGTGCGGTCGAAGGGCGCATGTTCCGCATCGAGACAGACGAAGTCGAGACCGGCGAGGATCAGGATTTCCAGCGTCACATGGCTCGGCGTCTTCATGAAGGTGCCGGCCAGCGTCTCGCCTGCAAGCATCCGGGCGCGCAGGCCGGTCGGTTCGGTGGCATCGGTCATCGCGTCTCCCTCCGGGGGCCAGGCTTCGTCGCGTCCCCTCCGGATCAGTTCGCAGAGCGGTGCCGAACGGACAAGGCCTCAGACACCGGGCCCGCCGGGATAACCCGGCAGTTCGGGCAGGTCCGGCATATCGGGCAGGTCGGGAAATTCCGGCAGGTCCGGCAGGGCCTCCGCGGCCGACCGCGTGTCCGGCAGGGGGGCGCGCGAAAGGGACGTCGGAGGCCGCGCATCCATCCGCATCCCGAAATCGTCGCCCCCTCCCGCACCCGCGGCCCCATCGCGAGCCTCGCCCGGCAGACCGGAAATCTTCACCGCGCGCATGCCGTTGAGCTGCCCCAGCCGCGCGGCCATGGCCGTCCCCCGCGGGATCCGCTTGCGGCCGCGCATCGTGATACCGGATGCGCCGCCGTGGAGCGCGATGTCGGCCAAAGCGTGCGGGGGCAGGTCGATCACGTCCCCGACCCGCAGCGACAGCAACCGTTTCAGCGGGAGGCGCATCGGCGGGAGAACGGCCTGGAGGAGGACGGGAGACGCAAGGGCCTGCGCGCGCATGGCCGCTTTCCAACGGGCCTGCGGATCGATGTCGTCGCCCGCGGCGGGCGGCGGCACATCGGAAATCGGCAGGATGAGCGCAAGGCTTGCCGTCCGTGCGCCGTCGCCCAGCTTCAGGTCGAGATCGACCCGCAGATAACGGGCTGCCGTCAGGATCAGGGTCAGCGAGTCCGGGCCGGCGACGAAACTGCCGTTGCGCAAGCCCCCCGCCCGGGGGTCGGGGCTGTCGGGCGGCGTGAGGCGGTCGATCTGCTCGAGAAGCGCACGGGCGAAGGGCTGCGTGAGCGCCGCGTCGATCCGGGTCGGCCTGCGGGCGGGGCGGACGGGCCCGTCGACGCGCCCGATCGTCTGCACCTCCACCAGCGAATCGGTTAGCGCCGGGGACAGGACGATGAGTCCGGTCAAGGCGGCCAGCACGTCGGGGGAATGCGCCGCAACCTCCTCGGGGGCCATCCCCGGGGGGTCTACGATGAGGCAGAGAGCGTTCGAGTCGAGCCCGGTAAAGGCCTCGGACGGGTCCAGCCGGCGGGAGGCGGACGTGGAGGTGGACAGTCCGAGCCCGGCGTTTCCGTCCCCCACGCGCAAGGCCGCCGTGGCCATCGCCGTCTGCAGACCGGGTGCCGGCGCGGCACTCACCGAAACGGAGGCCTGGCCGGGGACGGCCCCCCCGGTCATGCGACGGAGGGCGGAGGGGGAAGAATCGGGAGGCATGACATCCGAGGTGACGGCGGGTTGGTCCCTGTCTGCGGCATCGAAGTTAACAAAGGCTTGTCGGATCGGCGATCCGCAGACGGAAATGGCCTATCGGGCAGACTAAACCTCTGTCGTCAAATCGGACTGCGGCATGGAATGCAGCACAGACCTTCGCTGACGTCTCGGGCTCAAAGCTCGAAACGACCTGATGATCAGCCGCCCCGGCATGCCCCCGTGTCCACTGCCGTCAGTCATATCCAGTCACGAAGCGGCAGGTCCTCTTAACCCCATCGGACCTCCATGATGGTTCTTCGAGGGACCGGACTGTCCCGCTCCTCCTCTGGTGGCTCCCGCAACCGGATGCAGTCTGGACCGGGCCGCAGAATCGCATCGGGGCAAGGTCGCCGATATGCTGCGGGCCGCAACCCATGATCCGTCACCGCGATCGACGGCTGCCGCCCGCCGGGGCACTCGCTTATGGTCACGGGTCGCGGCATTCACGGATTTCCCGGCGAAACAGCGAAGACCAGATCCGGGTCGAGCGGTCGGGACACGATGTCGGAAGGTCCCCCCCGGCGCCGGCGTTCCGCGTTTGCCGCCGGGCTCCCCCGGATTTTCGTCCTCGGCCCACGGTCCGGACCCACCGCGGGCACGACCGCGCTCCGAACCGGCCGCAAGCTGCCTGCAGACGAGGGGACCCGGCGGGCGGCGGCTGACGGTCGAGTCGGAGGGTTCTCTCACATCAGGGCCGTCGGCTGCACCGATGATCGTCCGGCGCGTTCGATCGGGAACAGCGACCTCCCTGCCGCTACGACATCGGGCACTGCCGGACGCGAGAGGGGCAGACCGTATTCAGGGATACGCTTGGCGGAAACGACCGGACACGATCCGTAACTTCCGCCGCACGCTCGTTTGCTGCGGGCGCACGGCGGATGCCGCGCCGCGGAGGAAAATGGCCAGCTCCCGTCCCGACCCATCCGCCCTGTCCCCGACAGAGGGGATCGCGCGCGCAAACACTTGTCCTCGGGCCGCGGCATGGGCAATGATGCGCAGGATCCGTTCGAAACGGCGGGTCCCGATCCGCGTGCTCTGGAGGGGGATGCGCGGTGTCATGTTTTACAGGGAGGTCTCAATGACCAAATCGAACTTCACGCGACGTGGGGTGATGAGGACCGGTGCCGCCGCGGGTGCCGGCCTCGCCGTTCCGACCATCTTCACCGGCAAGGTCTGGGCCGATGGCCGCACCGGCTTCACCAACGCGCCTCAGGGCGACACCGTCACGCTCGGCTTCAACGTGCCGCAGTCCGGCCCCTACGCCGACGAGGGCGCCGACGAGCTGCGCGCCTTCGAACTGGCCGTCGAACATCTCAACGGCGAAGGCGACGGCGGCATGCTGTCGACCTTCTCCTCCAAGGTTCTCGACGGCACGGGCATCATGGGCAAGAAGGTCCAGTTCGTCACCGGCGACACGCAGACCAAATCCGACGCCGCCCGCGCGTCCGCCCAGTCGATGATCCAGCGCGAGGGCGCGATCATGATCTCCGGCGGGTCGTCCTCGGGCGTGGCCGTCGCCGTCCAGGCGCTGTGCCAGGAGGCCGGGATCATCTTCATGGCCGGTCTGACCCATGCCAACGACACCACCGGCAAGGACAAGAAGGCCAACGGCTTCCGCCACTTCTTCAACTCCTACATGTCCGGCGCGGCCCTCGCCCCGATCCTCGCCGCGCAATACGGCACCGATCGCAAGGCCTATCACCTGACGGCCGACTACAACTGGGGCTACACCACCGAGCAGGCGATCCGCGAGTCGACCGAAGCGCTCGGCTGGGAGACGGTGAGCACCGTGCTGACCCCGCTGACGCAGACGGACTTCTCGTCCTACATCGCGCCGGTGCTCCAGTCGGACGCCGACGTGCTGGTGCTGAACCACTACGGCGGGAACATGGTGAACTCGCTGACCAACGCGGTGCAGTTCGGCCTGCGCGAGCGGATGGTGGGCGACAAGAACTTCGAGATCGTCGTGCCGCTCTACTCCGAGCTCATGGCGCGCGGCGCGGGTGCCAACATCGCCGGCATCATCGGTTCGCAGAACTGGGACTGGAAGCTGGAGAACGAGAAGGGCGCGCGCTACTCGGGCACCAACGCCTTCGTGCAGTCGTTCGGCGAGAAGTACGGCTTCCCGCCCAGCCAGGCCGCGCATACCTGCTACGTGCAGACGCTGCTTTACGCCGATGCCGTCACCCGGGCGGGCAGTTTCGCCCCCTGCGCCGTGCAGGAAGCCCTTGCCGGCTTCGAGTTCGACGGGCTCGGCAACGGTCCGACGCTGTACCGCGCCGAGGACCACCAGTGCTTCAAGGATGTGGTCGTGGTGCGCGGCAAGGAGAACCCGGAGAACGAGTTCGACCTGGTCGAGATCGTCGAGGTCACGCCCGTCGAGCAGGTCACCTACGCCCCGGACCATCCGCAGTTCGCCGGCGGCAGCCTTGGCGAGTGCAACAACGGCGCGTGATCGCCGCGGCCGCCGCCCTGTCCGGGGCGGCGGCCTTTCCTGATCCCAAGCTGCGCGAGGGCCCGTCGTGGACGCCATACTCCTTCAAATCCTGAACGGGCTCGACAAGGGCAGCGCCTACGCCCTGATCGCGCTCGGGCTGACGCTCATCTTCGGCACGCTGGGCGTCGTCAACTTCGCGCACGGGGCGCTCTTCATGCTGGGCGCCTTCTGCGCGGTGACCTTCTCGAACCTGCTCCGGCTCAGCCATACCGTCATCGACGAGACCCGCACCGACTTCCTCGGCAATCCGATGAAGGTCGACATTCCCTACCTCTACGAATGGTTCGGAGAGACGACCGGCGCGGCGATCATCGACTGGGCCGTGCCGCTGTCGATCCTCTTCGCCATCCCCGTCATGATCACGCTGGGCGTGGTGATGGAACGCGGCCTCATCAAGCACTTCTACAAGCGCCCCCACGCGGACCAGATCCTCGTGACGTTCGGCCTGGCGATCGTGCTGCAGGAGGTCATCAAGTACTTCTACGGTGCCAACCCGATTCCGACGCCCGCACCCTCGGCCTTCGTCGGCAGCTTCGACTTCGGCGTGCTGCTGGGCTTCGACGCCGGCTCGATCGTCTATCCCTACTGGCGCCTGATCTATTTCATGTTCGCCGCCCTGGTGATCGCCGCCGTCTTCGCCTTCCTCCAGTTCACCACCTTCGGCATGGTCGTGCGCGCCGGCATGGCCGACCGGGAGACGGTCACGCTGCTGGGCATCGACATCGACCGGCGGTTCACCATCATGTTCGGCATCGCGGCGGCCGTCGCGGGATTGGCGGGGGTGATGTACACGCCGATCAACTCGCCGAACTATCACATGGGGATGGACTTCCTCGTGCTCAGCTTCGTCGTCGTCGTCGTCGGCGGGATGGGCTCGCTGCCGGGCGCGGTGCTGGCGGGGTTCCTGCTGGGCATCATCGAGGCCTTCGCCTCCATGACGCAGGTGCTCGACCTGCTGCCCGGGATCAACCAGATCATCATCTACCTGGTGGCCATCATCGTGCTGCTGACCCGTCCGCGCGGCCTCATGGGTCGCAAGGGCGTGATGGAGGAATGACGTCATGACCGACCAGACCCAACAGGCCCCGGTGGCCGCCTCCCGTCCGATGACCGGCGTCGGCAAGGGCGGCGCGCTCGGGTTGCGAAAGAAGGACTTCGGGCTCCTGATGCTCGTCATCGTCCTGACGCTCTTCGCGCCGCTGCTCCTGAACCCCTTCCCCGAAGGCTCCGCGCTGGCCCAGTTCAATGCGGGCTACCCGGACCTGATGCAGCGGTTCGTGATCTTCGGGATCTTCGCGATCGGCTTCAACATCCTCTTCGGGCTGACGGGCTATCTCTCGTTCGGCCACGCGGCCTTCCTTGGCGTGGGCTCCTACGCCGGCATCTGGTCGATGAAGCTGCTGACGCTCAACGTGATCCCCTCGATCCTCGCCTCCATGGTGGTCGCCGGGCTCTTCTCGCTCATCGTCGGCTACATCTCCCTGCGCCGGTCGGGGATCTACTTCTCGATCCTGACGCTGGCCTTCGCGATGATGTCCTTCGCGCTGGCCTATTCCGTGCTCACGCCCATCACCGGCGGCGAGACGGGACTGCAGCTCAAGTATTTCGACCCACGCATCCTCGACGGGGATCTGGCACCGGGCGTCATCGCCCGCGCGAACCTCTTCGGGCTGGAGATGGCGTCGAGCACCGACGTGCGTCTGGGCGACTGGGTCTTTACCTTCAGCGTCGGCTACTACTTCGCCGCGGTGCTGATGGTGCTGGCCTTCTATCTCTCGATCCGGATCTTCAACTCGCCCTTCGGCATGATGCTGCGCGCGATCAAATCGAACCAGAACCGATTGAACTACACCGGGATCAGTCCCAAGCCCTACACGCTCGCGGCCTTCGTCATCTCCGGCATGTACGCGGGCCTCGCCGGCGGGCTGCTGGTGGCGATGGACACGCAGGTCGGAGCCGAGCGGATGTTCTGGACCGCGTCCGGAGAGGTCGTGCTGATGACGATCCTCGGCGGGGCGGGCACGCTGATCGGGCCGATCCTCGGCGCGGGCTTCATCAAGTACATGGAGAACATCGTCTCCACGATCAACGAGAGCACGCTGAACGCCTGGTTCGCCTTCCTGCCCGACGGGCTGCAGAACATCGTCGTCGCGATGATCTATCCCTTCGTGGGCAAGGGCTGGCATCTGACGCTGGGCCTGTTGTTCATGGCCGTGGTGATCTTCCTGCCCGGCGGGCTGGTCCAGGGCGGGCAGAAGATGGCGACGGTGTTCCGGCGCGACAAGAATGCGGGCTCCGTCGAGGGACCGGCGGCCGAGAAACGCCAGGCCTCGGAGGACTGATCGCATGGGAATTCTCGAAGTTCACGACGTCGGCAAGCGCTTCGGCGGGCTGCAGGCCCTGGGCGACGTCAACCTCTCCATCGCGGAAGGCAGCGTCCATGCCATCATCGGGCCGAACGGCGCGGGCAAGTCGACGCTGCTCAACTGCCTCGTCGGCAAGCTGATCCCCGACACAGGGACCGTCACCTTCGAGGGCACGTCCGTGCTCGGGCGCAAGCCGCACGAGATCAACCAGATGGGCATCTCCCGCGTGTTCCAGACGCCCGAGATCTTCGGCGACCTGACGGTGATGGAGAACATGATGATCCCCTGCCTCGCCAAGCGCGACGGGGCCTTCGCGCTGCACGCCTACGGCCAGCTGCTGCGCGACGCGGAGATCGTCGAGCGGGCGGAGGAGATGCTGGTCGACATGAACATGTCCGACAAGCGCGACATGCATGCGGCCTCGCTCTCGCGCGGAGACAAGCGGCGGCTGGAGATCGGGATGTGCCTTGCCCAGAAGCCGCGTCTGCTGCTGCTGGACGAACCCACCGCCGGCATGGCGCGGGCCGACACCAACAACACCATCGACCTGCTCAAGCAGATCAGCGAGACGCGCCCCATCACCATCGTCATCATCGAGCACGACATGCACGTCGTCTTCTCGCTGGCGCAGCGGATCACCGTGCTGGCGCAGGGCACCCCGCTGGTCGAGGACACGCCCGACAGGATCAAGGGCCACCCGAAGGTACGCGAAGCCTATCTCGGCGAGAGCTCGGGCCATTGAGGAAAATCCCATGACCGTCAAACCCGATTTCACCCGCGACGCCAACAAGACATCTGCCGCGCCGGCATACTTCAGCGTCCACGACGTCCATGCCTATTACGGCGAGAGCTACATCGTGCAGGGTGTCAGCTTCAACGTCCACGAAGGCGAGATCCTGGCACTGCTCGGGCGCAACGGCGCGGGCAAGACCTCGACGCTGCGCGCCTGCGCCCGGGTCGGCGATCCGGAGGTGCGGCGGGGCGAGATCTGGCTGGATCACCAGCCGCTCCATACCATGCGCGCGCACGAGGCGGCGCAGGCCGGTCTGGGCCTCGTCCCCGAGGATCGCCGCATCATCCCCGGCCTGACGGTCGAGGAGAACCTCAAGCTCGCGCAGATCGCGCCGCCCATCGGCTGGTCGCTGGAGCGGCTCTACGACCTGTTCCCCCGCCTGGGCGAACGCCGCAAGCAGGATGGCATCACGCTGTCGGGCGGAGAGCAGCAGATGCTCGCGATCGCCCGGGCGCTGGCCCGCGACGTCAAGCTGCTGCTGCTGGACGAACCCTACGAGGGGCTGGCCCCCGTCATCGTCGACGAGATCGAGAAGACGCTGATCGCCATCCGCAAGCTCGGCATGACCACCGTACTCGTGGAGCAGAACGCCGTTCGCGCGCTGGAGCTTTCGGATCGGGCCATCATCCTCGACACGGGCGGCGTGGTCTTCGACGGCACTGCGGCGGATGTGCTGAATGACGAAGCCCTGCGCGCGGAATACCTCGCCATCTGATCCCGACCGGCCCCGCGCGGCCAAGGAGACCCAATGTCCGACCCGAAGACCTACCCACCGACCGAGGCGATGGCCGCGGCCGCCCATGCCGACCGCGCCACATACGACGCGATGTACGCGGCCAGCGTCGATGACCCGGAGGCGTTCTGGGGCGAGCAGGGCCTCCGGATCGACTGGATCAAGCCCTATACCTGCGTCAAGAACGCGTCCTTCGCGCCCGGCGCGGTCTCCATCGAATGGTTCCGGGACGGCACGCTCAACATCGCCGCCAACTGCATCGACCGGCACCTCGCGGAACGCGGCGACCGGACGGCGATCATCTGGGAGCCGGACGATCCCGACAGCGTGGAGGGCGGCGGCGCGCAGCACATCTCCTACCGGCAGCTGCACGAGCACGTCTGCAAGTTCGCCAACGTCCTGAAGTCGCTCGGCGTGGAGAAGGGCGACCGCGTCGTCCTCTACATGCCGATGATCCCGCAGGCGGCCTATGCGATGCTCGCCTGCGCGCGGATCGGCGCGATCCACTCCATCGTCTTCGCCGGCTTCTCCGCCGAGGCGCTCGGCGCGCGGATCAACGCCTGCGATGCCAAGCTCGTCATCACCGCCGACGGCGCGCCGCGCGGCGGGCGAGTCACGAACCTGAAGGACAACGTGAACCAGGCTCTGCTGCACGACTTCGACACCGTCAAATGCCTGATCGTGAAGCGCACGGGCCAGCAGATCGCGTTCCGCCCCGAATGCGACTACTGGCTGCACGAGGAGGAGGCGAAGGTCTCCAACGACTGCCCGCCCGAGGAGATGGCCGCCGAGGACCCGCTCTTCATCCTCTACACGTCGGGCTCCACCGGGCAGCCCAAGGGCGTCGTCCACACCACGGGCGGCTACATCGTCTACGCGGCGATGACCCACCAGTACACCTTCGACTACAGGGACGGGGAGGTGTTCTGGTGCACCGCCGACGTCGGCTGGATCACCGGGCACAGCTACATCGTCTACGGGCCCCTCGCCAACGGCGGCACCACGCTCATGTTCGAGGGCGTGCCGACCTTTCCCGACGCGGGCCGCTTCTGGGCCGTCTGCGAGAAGCACAAGGTCGCGCAGTTCTACACCGCGCCCACCGCCCTGCGCGCTCTCATGGGACAGGGCGACTCCTTCGTCGAGCCCTACGACCTCAGCTCCATCCGCATCCTCGGCACCGTGGGCGAGCCGATCAACCCCGAGGCGTGGAACTGGTACAACGACGTGATCGGCGGCGGCCGCTGCCCCATCGTCGATACCTGGTGGCAGACGGAGACGGGCGGCCACCTGCTGACCCCCCTGCCCGGCGCGATCCCGACCAAGCCCGGCTCCGCCACCCTGCCGTTCTTCGGCATCCGCCCTGTCGTGCTGGAACCGACCACGGGCAAGGAGATCACGGAGACCGAGGCCGAGGGCGTGCTCTGCATCGCCGACAGCTGGCCCGGGCAGATGCGCACCGTCTGGGGCGATCACGCCCGCTTCGAGAAGACCTACTTCGCCGACTACCCGAACCACTACTTCACCGGCGACGGCTGCCGGCGCGATGCGGACGGCTACTATTGGATCACGGGCCGGGTGGACGACGTCATCAACGTCTCCGGCCACCGGATGGGCACGGCGGAGGTCGAGAGCGCGCTCGTCGCCCACCCCAAGGTGGCGGAGGCCGCGGTCGTCGGCTACGCGCATCCCGTGAAGGGTCAGGGCATCTATGCCTACGTCACGCTGATGGGTGGGGCGGAGCCCACGGAGGAGCTGCGGAAGGAGTTGTCGAACTGGGTCCGTTCCGAGATCGGCCCGATCGCCAAGCCCGACCTGATCCAATGGGCCCCCGGCCTGCCGAAGACGCGCTCCGGCAAGATCATGCGCCGCATCCTGCGCAAGATCGCGGAGAACGACCACGACACGCTGGGCGACACCTCCACCCTGGCAGATCCGTCGGTGGTGGACGACCTCGTCGACAACCGCATGAACCGCTGATCCCCCGGTCACGTCGACGCCGTCACTCCATCGCCCCGCCACCGCCTCACCCCGGGCATGCGGCGGGTGTCTGGTGCGCGGGTCCCAGATCCCTGAACAGGAGCGCATCATGTCGGTCATCGGCGGCATCGGAGTGTTCAACCCGCCCCGGAACGATCCTCCCCCGCCCGATCCCGGTCCGGGCGATCCCGGCGCGGGAACCGGCGGCAGCCCGCCCCCCGCGGAGGAAGGCGGCGCATCCGGCACCGGTACGGGAGGGGCGGGGTCCGGCGGCACCGGTGGATCCGGGACGTCCACGGGCGGATCGGCGGGACAGACCGGCGGGACCGGCAGCGGAACATCGGGACCGGATGCGCCCGGCGCGTCTGGCCCGGCCTCTCCGCCCGCCAACCGGGCCTTCATCATCGAGGGGGTGATCTCCGAGTCGCAGCGCCTGGACCTGGCCTTCGCCCGCGTTCTCGATGCGACGCTCGCGCGCCGCTATGCCGAGGCCGCGCGGCTGGAGGTCATTTCCGATGGTCTTTTGGACCGCCTCAAGGCGCAGGGAGGGGTCGAGGGCGAGTTCGCCCGGGACGTGGCTGCCCTCAGAGCGAAGGAGGAACGGGATACACGACCCGAAAGGACGGACCGCGCCGCCTGACCCCCATGCATCGGGGTCCGGCCCTGCGTCTGCTCCTGCCATTAGGACTTTATCAACATCCGTCGATCAATCTTGCGGACAGCTTCCGAGGCACAGGAGGATTCGCAATGGAGACGTCGACCCTGCCACCCGTCCAGATGGGACCGCCCCCGCCGCGGCCCCGCACCGCGCAACCCGGCCCCGACGCAGGGCCGCTCACCGCCCCGTTCATCGATCCGCGTACCGAAACGTCTTCCGACACCCGACGCCCGCCGACGCTGGAAGACGCTGCGCTCCGCGCCGTCGCCGAGGTTCGTCGGCACCGAAGGCAGACTCCGACTGGCCTTCCCGGTCTCTCTCCGGTGCAGCTCGCGAAGTCCGACGTCCTGGCCGGCGTGGCGGAACTGCGACAGGCGATCATTCCCCCCGGTACGCATGCGCTCGATCGCCGGCTCTAGCCGGGGTGCCCCGTCCGGCGCGCTCCCTTCCCCTCGCCCCCCGTCCGCGATAGATGCGGGCCGAACAGGCCTTGGAGACGGGAATGACCAAGAACCACGAGAGCGATGTGGCCTTCATCAAGGCGCTGGCGGAACTGCTGCGCGACAACGACCTGAGCGAGATCGAAGTCAGCCGGGAATACGGCGAGGATGACGCGCTGGATGTCCGCATCGCCCGCCAGGTGGCCCCTGCCGCGGCCGCCGCCCCCGTGCACTACGCCACCGTCCCGGCCCCCGCCGCTGCCCAGATCGTCGCGCCCCCCGCGCAGGACGACCCGGCCCAGGACCCGGGTGCCGTCACCTCCCCCATGGTCGGGACGGTCTACCTTTCGTCGGAACCCGGAGCGGGGGTCTTCGTGAAGGTCGGTGACACCGTGACCGAGGGCCAGACGCTGCTCATCGTCGAGGCGATGAAGACGATGAACCAGATCCCCAGCCCGCGCGCCGGCAAGGTGGCGCGCATCCTGGTGGAGGACGGTGCCCCCGTCGAATACGGCGCGCCCCTCGTGATCCTGGCCTGAACCGATGTTCAAGAAGATCCTGATCGCCAACCGCGGCGAGATCGCCCTGCGCGTCGTCCGCGCGGCGCGCGAGATGGGCGTGGCGACGGTCGCGGTTCATTCCACCGCCGATGCCGACGCGATGCACGTGCGCATGGCCGACGAGAGCATCTGCATCGGGCCGGCCCCGGGATCGCAGTCCTACCTGTCGGTGCCCGCGATCATCTCCGCCTGCGAGATCTCCGGCGCGGAGGCCATCCACCCCGGCTACGGTTTCCTGTCCGAGAACGCGAGCTTCGTTCAGGCGCTGGAGGATCACGGGATCGCCTTCATCGGCCCCACGGCCGAGCATATCCGGATCATGGGCGACAAGATCACCGCCAAGGAGACGATGCGCAAGCTCGGCGTCCCCTGCGTGCCCGGCTCGGACGGCGGCGTCCCGACGCTCGACGACGCCCGGCGGATCGGGGCGGAGATCGGCTATCCCGTCATCGTCAAGGCGACCGCGGGCGGCGGGGGGCGCGGCATGAAGCTGGCGAAGACGGCCGGCGGACATGGAGGACGCGTTCCACACCGCGCGGTCGGAATCCAAGGCGGCCTTCGGGAACGACGAGGTCTACATCGAAAAGTACCTGACCACGCCCCGTCACATCGAGGTGCAGGTCTTCGGCGACGGGCGCGGCCGCGCGGTGCATCTGGGCGAGCGCGACTGCTCGCTCCAGCGGCGCCACCAGAAGGTCTTCGAGGAGGCCCCCGGCCCCGCGATCACCCCGGAGATGCGCGACCGTATCGGCCGGACCTGCGCCGATGCGATCGCCCGGATCGGCTATGCCGGGGCCGGCACCATCGAATTTCTCTACGAAAACGAGGAGTTCTACTTCATCGAGATGAACACCCGCCTGCAGGTCGAGCATCCGGTGACGGAGGCGATCTTCGGCGTCGACCTCGTGCGCGAGCAGATCCGCGTCGCTGCCGGCCTGCCGATGTCCTTCGTGCAGGAGGAGTTGCGCATCACCGGCCACGCCATCGAGGTGCGGATCAACGCCGAGAAGCTGCCCCACTTCTCCCCCTCCCCCGGTCGCATCACGCAGTACCACGCGCCCGGCGGCCTCGGCGTGCGCATGGACAGCGCGCTCTACGACGGCTACCGCATCCCGCCCTACTACGACTCGCTCATCGGCAAGCTCATCGTCCACGGCCGCGACCGGGACGAGGCGCTGGCCCGCCTGCGCCGCGCGCTCGGCGAGCTGATCGTGGATGGCGTCGACACGACGATCCCGCTGCATGTCGCCCTCTGCGAGGATCCGGACGTCCGCGCGGGCGACTACACGATACACTGGTTGGAAACATGGCTCGAAACGCACCTCGGCTCCTGATCGCGGGCCTGATCCTCGTCCTCGCGGGCTGCGGCGACGGCTTCGAGCCCGCCGAACCCGTCGCGGCCACCACGGCCGAGCGGCTGGGCGTGGCCAAGGGGGCCGACATCTTCCCGAAGGAGGACGACGCGGCGGAGTTCGACGTGCACGTCGACCGCTACGCCGACATGAGCTGCCGAACCCTCGCCTCCACCATCGCGGCCCTGGCGGCGCGCGGCGGCGATCCGGCGAAGAGCACCACGGGCCGCATCGCCCGTATCGGCGGCTCCGTCCTGCCGGGTCCCGCGGGCAAGCTCGCCGAGGCCACCATCGGAGAGCTTTCGGAGGCCAGCGCGGCAAGCGGGGACATCCGGATCTCGGCCGCCGAGGCCGTGCGGGTCGCGAAGGGCTGCTGACGCGACATCTGCGCCCTTCCAAGGGTCGGTGGCCGACCCTATGGTGCCGCCATGCCACGCGACCTGTCCCCGATCACCCCCGAGACGCTCCTGTTGGCCTATGCCGCCGGTGTGTTCCCGATGGCGGACGGACGCGACGATCCGGAGGTCTTCTGGGTCGACCCGCGGGATCGGGGGGTGCTGCCGCTAGACGGATTCCGGATGTCGCGGAGCCTGTCCAGGGCCGTGGGCCGGGACCGGTTCCTGATCACCCTGAACGATGATTTCGACGGCGTGCTGGCCGGCTGCGCCGCGCGGGAGGAGACCTGGATCAACCATGAGATCGCCGCGCTCTACCGCACGTTGCACCGCTCCGGCTTCGCCCATTCGCTCGAGGTCTGGGCGGACAGGGGACAGCGGCTCGTGGGCGGCGTCTACGGCGTCACCATAGGGTCGGCATTCTTCGGGGAATCGATGTTCTCGACGGCGCGGGATGCGTCGAAGATCGCGCTGGCCTACCTCGTGACGCTTTTGCGGCGAGAAGGTTTCACGCTCTTCGACACGCAGTTCCTGACCGATCATCTCGCCTCGCTCGGTGCCATCGAGATCCCCCGGGAGGCGTACCGCGCGCAACTTGCCACAGCGCTCGGGCAGCAGGGCGGTGCTCGAGGGGCCGGTACCTCAGCCGTCGGAGGTCCGGCATCTGAGGAGCCAGACGTCGTAGCGACGATGCTCCAGCGCGTTGAGCGCGGGGGAGGAGGCGACCATCCAGCCGGCGAAGAGCTCCCGGACCTCTCGCGCGTCGACGATCTGGATCAGGCCGAATGCATCGCCGCCGGGGTTGTTCAGAGGGTAGCGACACTCGTGCAGCGTCACCTGCAGTGCCCCGTAGGCCATCGTCTGACCGGACACCATTTCCACGTCGATCACGTCGCCCGAAACCTTGTCGAGCGTGCGCAGGACGGCCCCGTTCGCGGTTCCCGTGCGCACCGCGCTTCCCGCCGTTCCGGGATCGATCCAGACCTGCG
This sequence comes from uncultured Alphaproteobacteria bacterium, assembly GCA_963757495.1. Classification (GTDB taxonomy): domain Bacteria; phylum Pseudomonadota; class Alphaproteobacteria; order Rhodobacterales; family Rhodobacteraceae; genus Jannaschia. The sequence continues at coordinate 493,031 of CAVWRZ010000002.1, read as the reverse complement.
CCCCCGCCGATCCGGCGAGCAGCAACACAAGGGCGGTTGCGAGGCGGATCACTCGGGCGTCCAGGCCTCATAGTCCGATGCGGGCTTCACGTCCGCCCGGCGCAACGAGCCTCGGCGGAAGAATGCGCCCTCGGACCCAGTCAGGTTCGGCTGGTGCGGCTTCTCCCAGGGCTTGTGGAGCAGCGGCTCCTCGGTCGGCGGGAGGTCGTACATCTTGTGCAGCCAACCGTACCACTCCGGCGGAACCCGGCTCGCGTCGTTGTCACCGACGTAGAGGATCCAGCGGCGGCTGTCATCGGCGTTGCGGTAGTAGGTGTTTCCGGCCGCGTCCGTCCCGACCTCCTGCCCCTTGCGCCAGGTCCACAGCGCGGTCCCGAAGCTCTGCCCGTCCCACCATCCCACGAGGCGCTTGAAGAATCCGGCCATGTCTCGTCCTCCGCTGTCGTGACCTTCCTCCTACACCGCCCCGCATCGCGGTCAAGGAGGGCAGGCTTCGTGCGCAGGCGCGCGGCGCGCCCTGCAGGAACGCAAATTGAACCGAACGGTTCAGTTCGATAACGTGGTCCGAAACCGAAGGACCCACCCGATGCCCCGTCTCGCTCCCGCCGTTCTCATCCTCGCCGCTCTCGCCCTTCCCGTCGATGCACAGCAGGTAACGCCCATCGCGGGCTCCGCGATGGTCGACAGCAGCGCCGCCGCCATCGATGCTTTCGGCGTCGCGATGGATACGGACGGCGACGCCCGCATCTCCGCCGCGGAGATGGAGGCCGCCGGGGCCGCCGTCTTCGCGTCGATGGACGCGAACGGAGACGGCCGTCTCGACCGGCGCGAGATGATCGACTGGCCGCACGGTTTCAGCGATCTCGCTGCGTTCCGCGGCCGGTCGGCGGAGTTCGCCATGTCCCTCGATACGACCTTCGACCTTATGGACACCGACCGGGACCAGGGCATCGATCTGGACGAACACGCCGCCGGGCTGCTGACCGCACGACGCCTCGCCGACCGCGACGGCGATGGCGAGCTCTCCCTGACGGAGTTCAGGGAGGAGTTCATGGTCGTCACCGCCCTGCGCCGGGGCCTCGGCAGCGCCTCGGTCCGGTAGCCGCGAAGACCGCTGGCCCCTTTCCTCCGGCGACGCTATCCTGCGCGCCACGCCCCCAAGGGAGAGAGAGCCATGACCGAGACCCGCCAGTACGGCTTCGACACGTTGCAGATCCACGCCGGAGCCCGCCCCGATCCGACCACCGGCGCGCGTTCGACCCCGATCTACCAGACCACCGCCTACGTCTTCCGCGACGCCGAGCACGCCGCCGCCCTGTTCAACCTGCAGGAGGTCGGCTTCATCTATTCGCGGCTGACCAACCCCACCGTCGCCGTGCTGCAGGAGCGCATCGCGACGCTGGAGGGCGGCGCGGGCGCGGTCTGCTGCTCGTCGGGCCACGCGGCGCAGATCATGGCGCTGTTCCCGCTGATGCGGCCCGGCTGCAACATCGTCGCCTCCTCCCGGCTCTATGGCGGCACGATCACGCAGTTCAGCCAGACGATAAAGCGCTTCGGCTGGTCCTGCACCTTCGTGGACTTCGACGACCACGCCGCCGTCAAGGCCGCCATCGACGAGGACACCCGCGCCATCTTCGGGGAGGCCATCGCCAACCCCGGCGGCTGGATCATGGACGTGCGCGCCATCGCCGACATCGCCGACGGGGCCGGCCTGCCGCTCATCATCGACAACACGACGGCCACGCCCTACCTCGTCCGCCCGATCGAGATGGGGGCGACGCTCGTCGTCCACTCGACCACGAAGTACCTCACCGGCAACGGCACCGTGACGGGCGGCTGCGTGGTCGACTCCGGGCAGTTCGACTGGTCCGCGTCGGGCAAGTTCCCCTCGCTGTCGGAGGCCGAGCCCGCCTATCACGGGCTCAAGTTCCACGAGACCTTCGGCGCGCTCGCCTTCACCTTCCACGGCATCGCCATCGGATCTGCGCGACCTCGGCATGACGATGAACCCGCAGGCAGCGCATTACACCCTCTGCGGAATCGAGACGCTCAGCCTGCGCATGGACCGCCACGTCAGAAACGCGGAGACCGTCGCCGCCTGGCTGGAGACGCATGCCGCCGTCGATCACGTCACCTATGCCGGCCTGCCCTCCTCGCCCTACAACGCGCTGGCCAAGAAGGTCTGCCCCAAGGGCGCGGGCGGGCTCTTCACCGTCGCGCTCAAGGGCGGCTACGATTCCTGCGTCAAGTTCGTGGACGCGCTGGAGATCTTCTCCCATGTCGCCAACCTCGGTGATGCGCGCAGCCTCGTCATCCACTCCGCCTCCACCACCCATCGCCAGCTCTCCCCCGAGCAGCAGGCGGCCGCCGGAGCCGGCCCGGACGTCGTGCGCATCTCCATCGGGATCGAGGATGCCGACGATCTGATCGCGGACCTGGATCAGGCGCTCGCCAAGGCAGCCCCGGCGATGGCCGCCGAGTAGCGAAGCGCGGGCCGGCCCATCCGGCCCGCGTCGCCCTTCAGGCCCTGCGGCGTGCGACGGCCAATCCGCCGAGCGCGGTCAGGAGCAACAAGCCACCGGCAGGCAGCGGTATCGGCGCGGGGGTAGATTCCGCCCGGAAATCGACGAACTCCTCCTCGGCGGTGCCGTTGAACGACAGCAGCGCCACCGCGTCCGGAGCGGAGAGGATGGTGAACACGTCATTGAGCGTTGTCGGCTCCGCCGCACCGAACGCTGCCGAGAATATCGAGAAGCCCCCCGCGATCGTGCCGGCCGCCGCGGATCCGGCGATGTCGACCCCGAGCGCGGAGAACTCCCCGTTTCGCAACCTCACTCCCCCGGACCTCGGATCGATCTGCGAGGAGAAGCGCTCAGAAGCTGGCAGACACGTTCGGAAGCAAGGCCGAGATGTCGGTGAACTCGTCGGGGACGCAATCGCCGCCGAAAGCTCCGGGGTCGAACTCGATATTGATAGTGCCGGTGGATCCGACGTCGGGCAGGTCGAAGATGGTGAACGGTCCGCCCGGCGTGTCCACCACCGCGTCGCGCGACAGCACGACCGTCAGGTCGAAGGTGCAGGTGCGGCCTGCGCGTCGCCGCCGACGATGACCGTGCCGGCGAGGAGAAGCGCTCCGAGCGCCCCATCGAGGTACCTGGTCAGATCGATCGATCCTCCATATCGGGCTGACGGGCATGCCGCCCTGCCGTTAACTTATCACAGAAGGCCCCGATCTCCGAACGCCCGGGTCGCACGCCGCGAAGGCGACCCCGCGCCGACCGGTCCGCCGCACTTTTCATGCGCCCGCCGGTGACATAGACTGACGTGAAATCGTCCGGCCGACCGGGCAGCCGCACACGGGTCCCCCCATGACGCCACAGATCGCACTCGACCTATCGCCCGATGGCGTCGCCGTGCTGTCGCGCGCGACGGACGGCGTCTGGTGGCGCGAGGGGGTGGTGCGTCTCGACGCGCTCGACATGGCAGAGGCGCTGGCCCGGCTGCGCGAACGCTGCGTCGCGCGCGCGGGCGAGGATTTCACGTCGATCCTGATCATCCCCGACGGCCAGATGCTCTTCACCTCGCTGGAACGGGACGACCGGGACCCGAAGGTTACCGTCCGGGCCCTGCTGGAGGGGCGCACCCCCTACGCGGTGAAGGACCTCGCGTTCGATTTCGCCGAGGTCGGAGATCGACTGCTCGTTGCGGTCGTCGCGCGGGAGACGCTGCTGGAGGCTGAAGCCTTTGCCGAGGGCCTCGGTTTCCGTCCGGTCGCGTTGATGGGAAACCCCGCGGCGGACACGCATCCCGGCCCGGTGCACTTCGGGCAGACGCGCGGTGCGCCCGCGCTGCTGGCGGGGGCGCGACTCGATCTCGACGTGGAGGATGGCTTCGACGTCGTCCCTGCCCCCGCCCCGCCACCGGAGCCGGAAACCCCCGAAGCGGCGGAAGACGATACGGCAGCGCCTGCAACCGTGCCGATGCCGGTTCCGGTGGATGAGATCGGGGACGCCGCCACCTTCGGCGAGGTGATGGAGGCAACCCCGTCCGTCGACGATCCGCCGGCACCCCCCGCCTCGCCCCGGGCCGGTGCGGAAGCAGAGGGCGAGCCGCCGGATGCGCCCCCCGCGCCTCCTGCCCCGTCCTTCAGCACCCGCCGCACGACGGAGTCACCCGCCGACGGGACCGCGGAGGCAGCGTCTGCGCGCAGCATCGCGCCACGATTGACGACGCGAACGACCATTGCGGCGGAGCCCTCGCTGGCTCCCATCGCACCGGAACCCGTCGTGACGCGCCCGGAGCCTCCCCGGGTCGGGCCGGCCGACGCGCGCGACGATGCAGTGGCACTCGCGCTGCCCGGGCTCGCCCGCGACAGGGCGACGAAGGGGAAACGAGGTGGCATGCGGCTCGGGCTCTATCTGACCCTCGGCCTGCTGGCGCTGCTCGCGCTCCTGGCGGTCTGGTCGGTGCTACAGGGGGATGCGCCGCCGCCGGAGGCTGCACGCTCGGATGCAATCGAACGGCCCGTCGCGGAGGCGCGGACTCCGGTGGAGATGCCCTCGGCCGCGCCCGCCCCGGCAGACGTGGCCCCGCCCGCGCCGGCGGAGGAGACCGCCGCGCTGCTGCCCGAACCGAAGACGCGACCGGAGGCATCGGCCCCTTCGACCATCGCGCTGCCCCCAGTGCCGCCGGCACCCGAACCGGCCCCGGAAGTGCCCGAGGTCGTCGTCGTGGAGCGGACGGTGCCGATCCTGCGCGCGCCCCGGCCCGACGCTGCCGAGGCCGAAGGTCCGGCTGCGACGTCTCCGTCCGTTCCTGCGCAGGCAGACCCCGCTCCTGTCGAGCCCGCACGGGTGGCCGGGACCGAGCCTCGTGTGACGGAACCGCCCGCCACGCGCGGCTCGGAGGATCTCGATACGAGCCGGATCGAGGCTGACGACGGCCCTGTCCCCGGTGGTCCCGAAGGGGCGATCGTCTCCGAGAGTGTCGAAGCGGAGGCCGTGGCCTTGCCGCCCGACGACGCCGAACGCCGGGCATTGCGACGGCTGCGGCCAATCCAGCGACCCGCGGAGGCTACGGTGGAGGGCACCGCCGAGGAGGCTCTGCCCGACGCGGTGCAGCCGCCGATCGCCGCCGGGTTCACCCGCGCGGAATTGACACGCGTGCGTCCGCGCGAACGGCCAGCCGCCGCGGTGGACGCTGCCGCTGCCGAAGCGGACGCAGAGCGGGAGCGCGCGGCCGGGGAGCGCGCGGCCGTCGTGGAGGCCGCCGCATCGGCCGCGATCGCCTCGCTCGCCAGTCAGGCGGCCGCCGGGACCGAAGCCGTCACGGTCGATCCCGTGTCCGGTCTCGCCCTGCCCGTTTCGGAACGTCCCCGGACCCGGCCGCGCACGGTGGAACGCGAGGCGGCGCGGATCGTCACCACCCGTCGTGAGCAGACCAGCGCTCCCGCGCGCCAGACCGCTTCGGCCTCGACGGCGGAGACCGACGGGGAAGAGGCCGCGCCGCAGGCGCAGCGCAGCACCCAGACCATCCGCTCCGCCGGCGGGAACGTGGCGCGTGCGGCGACGCAGCGGAATGCGATGCGCCTGCGCGAGATCAACGTGATCGGCATCTTCGGGCGCGCCAACGATCGCCGCGCGCTGGTGCGGCTGTCCAACGGGCGCTACCTGCGCGTGAAGGTAGGTGATCGCCTGGATCGGGGCCGTGTCGTCGCCATCGGGGAGAGTCAGCTGGTGTATCAGAAGGGCGGCCGCAACATCGGGCTGAACCTGCCGAGCACCTAGGGGTTGGATGCGACGCCGAGAGTGGCGCAGGACGCGGCGGTCCAACCGAGCAGAAATGAACCTGCCATCTCGATCACCGGGCGCTTGATCAGGGCCGGATGCGCGGCCATCAGCGCGATCGGGTCGGTCTCGCGTTCGGCGGCGTCGAGCCCGCGCCAGGTGGCGGAGCGGATGTTGAGGAGGCCGGGGCCCAGCCGGTCCGACCACCGGGCCAGTTCGGCGAGGGTCACGGGGTCGGCGCGCAGGTCCCGCAGGCGCGCATCGATACCCGAAGACGCAAGCATCTTCATCGCCTTGCGGCAGGTATCGCAGGTCTTCAATCCATGGATCACGATCATTTCTGGGCCTCCCTTCGTTCCATCCGTGACGCGGTCTTCCCCTTGACCTGACCCGGGACATACCGTTCAGATCACAGGGTATTCGGCCGATCCGGTGCGTCTCGAAGCCCCGCTGGCCGCCCAACCATGGCCCCGCGCGTGGCGGGTGCCGCGACAGCGAGGAGACCCGGCATGGCCACCGGCACCGTGAAATGGTTCAACGCCACCAAGGGGTTCGGCTTCATCGCCCCCGACGATGGGGGCAACGACATCTTCGTGCATGTTTCCGCCGTGGAACAGGCCGGACTGACCGGACTGCGCGACAACCAGAAGGTCCGTTACGAGCTTCGCGAAGGGCGGGACGGACGCTCCTCCGCCGCGGATCTCGTCGCCATAGACTGAGGCGATCCGAGACCGGGAGCCGTGTCCGCGGCGTAGCGTCCCGGTTCAACGGCCGCATCATCCCGGCGATACGGAGTCGTTCCGACCGGATCAGCTCTCCCAGTCCCAGGGGCGGGTATAGTTTCCCAATGTGGCGACGACGTCCCGGTCCTCGACCTTGCCGGTGCGGGTCAGCTTGGCGACGAGGCCTCGCGTCTTGTCCTCCACCACGTCGACGACGCGGGCGTTCACCCGGGCCTCCGTCAGGGCGGCGTCGTAGACGCGGGTGATGGCGCTGCGGCGCAGGTCGGGCTTGAAGATCTTGCCGACGCCGGTCTTGGGCAGCTCGTCCAGGATCTCGATGTATTTCGGTTGCGCGGCTCGCTCGCTGACGCGCTCCCGGCACCAGGCCACCAGCTCCTCGGGCGTGGCCTCCGCCCCGGCGACCAGTTCGACATAGGCACAGGGCAGCTCGCCTGCGAAGGCGTCCGGCTGGCCGATGGCCCCGGCGAGTGCCACGGCCGGGTGCCCCGCCAGCGCCTCCTCGATCAGCGCGGGGTCGATGTTGTGGCCGCCACGGATGATGAGATCCTTCGCGCGTCCGGTGATCCAGAGGTAGCCGTCCGCATCCAGCCGGCCGAGATCGCCGCTGCGCATGTACCTGCCGCGATGGAAGAGTTTCTCGTTCTTCGCCGGCTCGGTATAGGTCCGGCCCTCGAGCACGCCGGGCGACGCGATGCAGATCTCGCCGACCTCGTCGGTCGCGCAGTCCTCGCACCCCTCCTCCGTCTCGCGCAGGATCTTCACGTCGCAGAACATGAAGGGCAGGCCGACGGAGCCGATCTTCTTGATGCCGTCGATCGGATTGGCGCTGACGAGGCAGGTCGCCTCCGTCAGCCCGTAGCCTTCGATCACCTTCACGCCCGTCGTCTCCTCGAACCGGCGGAACAGTTCGACGGGCAGCGGGGAGGAGCCGGAAAAGGCGGTCTTTATGGTGGAGATATCCCCGTCCACCGGGCGCTGCATCATCGCGGACATGGCGGTGGGCACGGTGATGAGGAAGGTGATCTTCCACCGCTCGATCAGCTTCCAGATGTTGTCGAACACTCCTTCTCCCCGGTAGCCCTGCGGCGTGGGGAAGACGACGTGTGCGCCCGATGCGATGGCCGCCATCAGGATGACATGGCAGGCGAAGACGTGGAACAGCGGCAGCGGGCACAGGATGTTGTCCTGCTCCGTAAAGAGCAGTTGATGCCCGACCCAGCCATTGTAGATCATGCCGGAATAGGTGTGCTGCGCGACCTTGGGCATGCCGGTGGTGCCGCCGGTGTGGAAGTAGGCGGCGATGCGGTCGCCGGCCGAATCCGCGAAGGCCAGCGCATCGCCGGGCTGCTTCCTCATCTCGGCGGCGAGGTTCAGCACGCGGGCGCGGTGCTGCACCTTCACCTTGGGCCGGATCAGCGGGACGATCAGCTTCTTGGCACCCGTGAGGTAGCGAAGCAGATCGACCTCCAGCACGGTCTGCACGTCCGGGGCGAGCCGCACGGCCTCGGCCACCTTCTGCGCGACATCGGTCTTCGGGAAGGCACGCAGGGTGACGACGACCTTCGCCTTCGTCTCCCGCAGGATGGCTCCGATCTGTTCGGGCTCCAGCAGCGGGTTGATCGGGTTGGCGATACCCGCGACGGTGGCTCCCAGCAGGGTGGTCGCCGTCTCGGTGCAGTTGGGCAGGACGTAGGCGACGGTATCGGTTTCGCCGACGCCGAGCGAGCGGAAGAGGTTCGCGGCGCGCGTGACCTGATCCAGGAATTGCGCCCAGGTCAGCGTCTCGGCCGCGTCCCCGGGGCCGGAGGTAAGCTGGTAGCTGATGGCGGGACGGTCGGGGAACTTACCGGCCGTCTGGCCCAGGAGGGCGTGGAGCGTCGGCGCGGGTTGCGCCCGGTCCCAAGGGGCCGCGGCCTCGATATCCGAAATGTCCTGTCTGTCGGCGAATCGTGCCATGTCGTCCCTCCCCCTCGTGCCCACGGCTCCCCCCGCGGAATGGAAAGGATGCGGGAGGCGGTGGACGGGTGCAAGCGCGATGGAGGTTTACGTAGGGTGGCGGATCACTCCGCGGCGATGCCGTCGGTGAACTGGAGACGGGCGAGGCGCGCGTACAGTCCGCCCTGTGCCACGAGTTCGTCGTGGGTGCCCTGCGCGGCGATGCGGCCCTGCTCCATCACGATGATGCGGTCGGCCTGCTTCACGGTAGCCAGCCGGTGCGCGACGATGATGGTGGTGCGGTCCCGGGCAAGGCGCGCGACGGCGTCCTGCACCAGCCGTTCGGATTCGGCATCGAGCGCGGAGGTCGCCTCGTCGAGGAGCAGGATCGGAGCATCGCGCAGGATGGCGCGAGCGATGGCGATGCGCTGCTTCTGACCGCCGGACAGCATGACGCCGCGCTCGCCCACGTAGGTGTCGTAGCCCTGCGGCAGGTCGGTGAGGAAGTCGTGGGCGGCGGCGGCGCGGGCGGCCTCCTCCACCTGCGCATCGGTGGCACCCGGCGCGCCGAAGCGGATATTGTCACGCGCGCTGGCGGCGAAGATCACCGGATCCTGCGGGACGAGGGCCATGGCGGCCCGGAAGACGGCGCGATCCATGTCCCGCAGGTCGGTGCCGCCCAGCGTGATGCGCCCGGCGTCGGGGTCGTAGAAGCGCTGGAGGAGCTGGATGACAGTGGACTTGCCGGCCCCCGAGGGGCCGACGAGCGCGACCGTCTCGCCCGGCGCGACGGTGAGCGTGACGTCGTGCAGCGCCTCGACTTCGGGGCGCGACGGGTAGCGGAAGGTGACGTTCTCGAAGGCGACCGTCTCCTGCGCCGGCTTGGGGCGGGGAATGGCGGGGTCGTTCACGTCATCCTCCACCTCCAGAAGCTCCACCAGCCGCTCCGTGGCCCCTGCCGCGCGCTGCAGCTCGCCCCAGATCTCCGACAGCGCGGCGACGGAGCCCGCGACCATGATCGCGTAGATCAGGAACTGGATCAGCTCCCCTATGGACATGCCGCCCGCCCGCACGTCCCGCGCCCCGATCCAGAGCACGCCGACGATGCCCGCGAAGGTGAGCGAAATCACGATCATCGTCATTACCGCGCGCACGGCGATGCGGGTCTTCGCGGAGACGAAGCTCTTCTCCGTGACATCTGCGAAGCGCCCGGCGGCGTCGCCCTCGAAGGTGTAGGCCTGCACGGTCTGCGCGGAGAGAAGCCATTCGGAGGCGCGGCCGGAGGATTCGGCGATCCAGTCCTGGTTCTCGCGGCTGAGCCTGCGCAGGCGCCGGCCGAGGACTACGATCGGCACGATCACGGCCGGGACGATGAGCAGGACGAGACCGGCCAGCTTGGGGGCCGTCCAGAGCATGAGGCCAAGGCCGCCCGCGAAGATCAGCACGTTGCGCAGTGCGATGGAGACGGAGGAGCCGATGACCGAGAGCAGGAGCGTGGTGTCGGTGGTGATTCGGCTCAGAACTTCGCCGGTGAGGATGCCGTCGTAGAAGTTCGGGGACATCCGGATCATGCGGTCGAAGGTGGCCTTGCGGATGTCGGCCACCACCCGTTCGCCGAGCCGCGTGACGAGGTAGTAGCGCAGCCCGGTGCCCAGTGCGAGCAGCCCCGCGATCAGGAGGGCAGCGCCGAAATACTGGTCGAGGAGCGCAGCGGTGCCGGTCTGGAAGCCGTCGATCACGCGGCGGACGGCGAGCGGCAGGACGAGGGAGACGCAGGCCGTGAGCACGAGGGCTGCGGCCGCGGCGGCGACCATGGCGATGTGCGGGCGGAAGTAGGGGATCAGGGAGAGCAGGCTGCCGATCCGCTTGGACCCTTCGCGGTCGGCTTCCTTCGCGATTTCGGCCATGCGTCCCTCGGATCAGCGCAAGGGTGACCTAAGCGGCCGGTCGATGCGGTGCAAGCGGGGCACGCGGTCGCGGATCGACGAATACCCCCGCAGGCGGGCCACGTTTTGCAAGGTGGGGGACGGTAATGGCAGCATTTCCGATCCGGTCGAGGTGATCGTCCGTGCCGGCGTCTGCGAAGCGCTTGCCGACTTTGAATTTCACTCGACCACATAGCAGCGTACCTTGCCGGGAGAGGAGGTCGAGGGCCGGCGGCAGCAGACATTCCCGACCTCCATCGAGCCACCTTGGGTCAATGTTCGGATCTTTGTGTTGCAGTGCCAGGACGTCAGGTGCCGATCGAGAAGATCGTACCGTCGTGATGGAACTTCGAGTTCTCCTTCCCTCACGGCGCGGCGGACATGTCGTGGAGCGGATCGAAACATCCGTCATGGCTCCGGATCGTGTCGGCGACCTCAATGCAACCGTTCGCATGGACGTCTGACCCCCGGTCTTGCGCTTCCGGCTGCGGGCATCTCGTAACCCTCCGGTCTCGCCGCTCTGCCGCCCGCAGAGTGTGATCGACTAGTGTCCGCCATGAGGGAGTGGGCACCAGGGGGCGGTCGATGGCGCGTCGGGCGAGGCGGCTGTGGAGGGACGAGGAGGAGCGGTCGGTCTGTTTTCGGACGGCGGCTGCGGACGTGTCGGTGGCGCAGGTCGCGCGCCACCACGCAATGAACGCCGACCCTGATCTTCGACTGTATTTGCGCACCCGCGTTTGACGCCCGAGGCCGAACCGGCGGTCAGGCGCGACGTGCCGGATGCCCTGGTTTCCTGCCGGTGGAGATCGTCGATCGATGCCGGAGCGAGGAGCATCTGGCGGCGGCCGGCATCCGAGTGCCGCGCCCAGCACGATCGAGATCGACGTCGCGGGCGGGCACCGGCTGCGTGTCGTCGGGGCCTGCGATCCCGAGGCGCCGACCCGGCCGATCCGGGGCCTGTCGCCATGATCCCGGTCCCGGCGACCATGCGGGTCCGGCCCCCTCCCGGGTGATCGAGAGGCAATCGGCTGGAGGTCTTCGGGAGGGCCGGCGTGACCGACGTGCGGCGCGGGTCCACGACGCTGGCGGCGCAGGCCGGGCAGACGCTGGAGCAGGACCCGTTCGCCGGCCACCTCGCCGACGTCCGCGGCCGGCGCGGCGATCCGGTCGAGATCGTCCCCCTCCGGGGACAGTGCTGCGCGATACCCTGTCCCACCGCCCGGCAGGGCGTCGCGCAGCACCGTTCCGGAAGGGGGCCAGGGGGGCCGGCCCGGGGCGCGTGCCCGTTCTCCAGGTGCCCGGAGAAGGGCGTTCGGCGGGTGGTCCTTCCACCGGAAGGCCCACCCGTCCGCCGCACCGTCCGGCCCGCGGCCGAGGAGGGCAAGGTCTCCCCGACGGCCGCACGGTCGGCGATGCTGCCGGAGGGTGAGGAGGGAACGGGAGAGGCCCCGGTGGGGCGTTTCCCCCCGACGCAGGACTGGCGGGCCCCGCAGCGCGATGGGGTGCCGCTCGAGGCGGGATAGATCGGTTCCGAAGGCGCATCCGGGAGCCCCGTGGAGCCCATGTTTCGCCATGCTCCGGCCTGCTGGACCCGCGCCCGATCCCTGCCGCCCTCTCGGCAGATCGCCGCGCGATCGCCCGCCGGGCAATGGACGACCCGGACGATCTGCGCCGGTTCACGGCCCTCCTGCCGGCGGCAAGTGAAGTCGCAGGCGATGCTGATCCACTGCCCGGGAGGGGAGAGGCTGCGGCACCAGCCGGCGGGCCGTCGCGGCCATCGGTCCGGCACGTCTTCGCAGACCATCGGGCAGCTCCAGCTGGCGCTGGACGTCAGCGGGATCCCGGTCGCCGGGACGACCGCGCGGCTGCGCCGTCCCGAGGTGCCCGAGGACGTGCCCAAGCGCCGGCCGATCCCCGATCATATCCCGCGGATGGAAGTCGGGCCGACCACCGGCGACGACGACTGCGCCCACTGCGGCGGGACGCTGCGGCGTTCGGGCGAGGACGGCGAGCCCTTGTCCGGTTGCCGGCGGATGCGCCATCGGTCCGGGCACCGCTGGCGACGGTCCAGGGACGATGGGCGAGCGAAGAGCCGGAGTGCGGCGGGACGGGATGGCGAACGGTCCGGGGGACCGTCGGCCCGTCGAACGGCCGGTCCGTCGTGGAACCGCATCGTGCGCCCCCGCTTCGCGTGCCCGGGCTGCGAGACCTTCGCGCAGGCGGCGCTGCCGTCGCGCCCCATCGAGCGCGGCCGTCCCGGTCCCGGCCCGCTGGCGCATGGGATGGTCGACGGATGCGCCCCTCTCGGGATCCTGGCGCAGGCAGGATCCCGGAAGGGGCAGCGGTCGGCCATGCCGGGTTCGGGCACCTCTCCCGCCCCGGCGACATCCGCGAGGGTCCGGAGACGGGCGCGCAGCGATCGATCGGTCCGGGGGGCCGGTCGAGGAGGACGGGACGCAGGGCCCCTCCCGTGACATCGCCTCGCGATGGACCGCCGGGCGCGGCATGTGCGCCGCAGGTCCGTTCGCCACGGGTCCCGGACCGGTGGTGCCACAGGCCTCCCCGTCCACAGGGCTCCCCGTCCACAGGGCTCCCCGTCCACAGGGCTCCCCGTCCACAGGGCCCCCCGTCCACAAGGCGAGGGTCGGCCATGCCCCCCTCCCGGGCATGCGGACCTGCACGGCCGGGCAGGGGACGAGGCCATCGCGCGCATCGCGCAGCTCCACGCGGTCGAGAAGACGCGCGGGGCTCGCCGCCGGACGGGCGGGTGGGGATCCGGCAGGCGAATGCCGCGCCTGTCTTCGACGACCTCCAGGCGCGGCTCCACGCCCGGCTTCCCGGCATCTCCGGCTCCCTCGCCGTCGCGATCCGCTGCGCCCCGGCCCGCATGAGGCGGCTCCGGCCCTGTCCCGACCACGCCTCCCTCGAGATCGACGACGACGACGACGACACGGCCGAACGTGCCGTGCGCTCCGTCTCCGTGGGACGGAAGGACTCTCGTGACCCTCATGACCGTCGTCGACTCCATGAACGCAGACAATCGGTCGCCCGATACGTGGTCGGAACGTCGAAGGTCTTCGCCGATGGGCGGGTGCAGGGCACTGAGGTCGTCGCGACGGTTGCTCGAACTCTCGTTCGGGGATCCTGTTCGGCCCCATGATGATGATGCGGCATGGAGGACGGCCCCGGTCTACCTGCGCGGATCCGGCCATGGCGACCGGCTCCGGATTCTTGCCCGGGGATTTCCTCGGACCGGTCTCGACGCCCTGCATACGGACCACCGGCGGCGTGATGATCCGGCGGCGGTGCGGACAGTCGGTTCGCCATCGCGGTTTCCTCCACATTCCCGGCGATTGCCCGGATGAAGCCGACCAGCTCACGGGCCACGGCGGTGACGGCGACCTGGGGCTGCGCTTCCGGCGCGTCCGGGTCAGGCGGCGATATCGACCATGCAGCCTCGGCCGTGCCTTCCAGGCGATATCCTGCGCCGCTCGGGACGGATCTCCCCGACAGGTCCGCTGCCAGTGTCCGACTTCGGGTCGCAGCCGGTAGAGCCACGCTGCCTCGGACAGCAAGGCCCGAACGTCCGAGAACCCTGCCTTCGTGATGCCGCGCGCCCGTGTCGTCCCGCCGCTGGAGTATTCCCCCGGCACGAGGCCGAAGGGAGCTCATGAGCTGTCGGGCACCGGCGAAGCGCGAGAAGTCGCCCACCTCGGCGGCCACTGCGGAGGCGATTGCCACGCTGGCGCCACGCAGCGCGGCGAGGTCTCGCACCACGGGCGTCGAGCGCCACTCCGGCACAAGCACCTCGATCCGTCCGTCGACCTGCGCGCGGCGGGCCACGGCCTGCTCTCCTTCGATGACATGGCCTTGCAACGCGGACTGCTGCGCCGCATGGGCAAACCGAAGGTCCGCAAGCCACGTCCGATGTGTCCGGCCCCATCGTTTGCGCCCGTAACGGCGGCCGTACTTCGAAAGGCAGCAGCCGATCCGCTGCCGGGCCTTGCGGACCTGGTGGGACGCGATCCGCCGGGCCCGGACCAGATCCTGCATCGCCTCATGTCCTTCGTCGGGCGTCCAGATGCAGGTCAGCTCTCCGGCGCGGTGAAGACGCGCAGGCGCAACCGCATCCTTGGTGTCGTTCTTGTGTCGACGATGCGTCGCGGTCACCGGCATCTTCGAAGGTGCCGTCACACGGCAGTCGATACCCTTCGAACCGAGATGTCTGTGAAGGCCGTATCCGCAGGGCCCCGCTTCATATGCAGACGAAGCCGTCGGGTGGCGCGCGGCCATCCTCTTCCGGCATTCGATCGATCGCCGTGCGCTCGTCGGGGATCGCTCCCCATGATCGCACTTCACCTTCTCGTCCAGCCGCGGCGATGGCTCCCGTGATCGTTTCCTCGTGCACGTCGAGACCGACGTAGGCGTCGAGATCCCGCATGAGCGTTCTCCTTTCGAACGCCCCGAGCCTCGCATTGCCCTGCGCATCCATGGAACCGGTCATCTCATCCACCTCTTCGCAGGCCCGCTCACCGGCGGCCGCGCCGCCGCCATCGCCTGCACCCTCATCGAGACCGCCAAGCTCGACGGCGTCGACCCGCAGGCCTGGCGCGCCGAGACCCTCGCCCGCATCCCCGACTGAAAGATCACCCGCGTCAACGACCCGCTGCCGTGGAATGTCGTCAGGTAGGGGCGGTCAGCCCGGAGGCTTACGGCACCGTGCCCCCACAGTGATGCTAGAGACCGAATGGGTGCTGCGCAGTGTCCAGGGCCGCAAGTGGCCGCCGCCCTGCGAACCTTTACGGGCCTGCCGGGTGTATCGGTCGAAGCACCCGAGCGTCTGGCGATGGCGTTCGACCGTGCTTAGGCTGTTATGGACTTCCCCGACGCCCTCCATCTCGGCGGCGCGGAAGGCCTTGTTGCGCGGATACTGACCGGGGTTCATCTTGTGGATCGGGCGTGGTGGCGGTGGTGCATGGGTAAACCCACACCGCCGAGCTGCGGACCGGGAACCGGCCGAGCTGCAACGGAGCGCTCGAGCAGCGCGGGTTCCCTGCGATCCACGGACCGGCAGGGCATAGCACGGCAATGTCCCGAGAGGTCGGTTCGATGCGGAAATGGTCCGGGTGCCGCCACCGACCGGCAAGCGCGGTCGGCAGCCTGCAGCCGGTGACGCGGCGATCCGGACAGGCCTGACCGCTGCCCGGCAGGGTATCGAGAAGCAATATCCCGAGAGGGATGAAGGTCCTTTCCGGCATGGCCCTTCGGCAGACGTCCGGCTTCGTCGAGCGCCTCCTGCGTCTGGTCGGCCCGGACCGGGCCGTGCCGGACTTCGGCATCATGGGCCGACGCCGGAAGACCCCGGCCGTGAACGTCCCCCGTCGTGGTTCGCAGGACCCGCTGCACCTTCCGATCCCCTCTCGGGCATTGCTGCGCGATACCCTGCCGGGCGGTGGACGGCACCGGCATCGAGGCCGAGGCCGAGGCGAAGGCGAAGGCGAATGGAACGCCCGCGGACACGGCGGCCCGAAACGCCGACCATGGCGCAAGATCCACATCGGCATCGACGGGCAGACGCCGCAGATCCGGGCCATCCATTGCCGACAGGTAATTGCGACGCGATCACCGGGAGGGAGATTGCCGGAAGTCACGTCGGTGATGCGCCGATGCCGCCCGAACCGCTCGACCGGATCCCCGCCGACGAGGAGATCGGATCGGATCGGTCACCGCCGGCCTTGTCGCACGAAGCGTGCGTGGGATTCACATTGCGGGTCCAGCGGCAGAGCCGGGCGGCCTGTCCAAGCCCGCGCCCACCCGCTACGGCACGCTGAACGGGTCCGCTTACGACGCCGCGCTGTGCAAGCGCGGGTCGCTGACGGTCCACTGACCGGCAGGGTATCGCGCAGCGATGTCCCGAGAGGTTGGTTCGACGCGTCGACGCCGTGGCATGGGGCACCGTCGGGCAAGCGGGGCGGCCAAGCCGGTCCATGGCGACGCCGCGATCCAGGCCTGCCTGACCGCTGCCCGGCAGGGCATCACGCAGTGATGTCCCGAGAGGGATCGAGGTGCTCTTCGGCCTGCCGCTTCGGCAAGCGACGGGCTTCGTTGCGAGCCTTCTGAAGTTCGCGGGGCTCGACTGGCCGGTCCCGGACGTCTCGACGCTCTGCCGACGCCGGAAGACGCTGGCCGTGCAGTTGCCTTACCGGGGGAGCGGCGGCCCGCTGCATCTGCTGATCCCCTTTCGGGACATTGCCCTTGCGCAATACCCTGCCGGGCAGTGGACGGCACCGGCATCGAGGTCCGCGGGATCGGCGAATGGCATGCGCGCAGGCATGGTGGGGCGCGCACCCGGGTTTGGCGCAAGGTCCATCCGGCCATGGACGAGGGTGAGGAGGATCAGGAAAGGCCCCGGTGGGGCGTTTCCCCGACGAACAGGGAAGTCCGTGCAGTCGAGATCACCGGTAGCAGCGTGGGCCCCTCTGGGCAGATCGCTTCGCAATCGCCTGCCGGGCAATGGACGCGCCCGTGTCGCCTGACTTGCCCGGCCAAGTCCCTGTGGACGAACCCATCGCATCCGTCACTGCCCCCTCTCGGGATCATGCTTCGCATGACCCTGCCCATTGCCCGACAGGGTTCTGCCGCAGGCAGGATCCCGAAAGGGGGCAATGGATGGCACCTACGACACCCGCGGCTGCCGCGACGCCGTCGCGAACCGAGGCGCAGACGCGCTCGCCATCGTGCTCGAACCAATGGCGCACAAGGCTCGCTCCCGCCCGGGCGCAACGCCAAGCCACGCAAGAAGGACAGTCCCGGGGCGGCGGGCAGGAACGAGGCTTTGCGCGCCATCGAGCGCCCCGGCAGGACTGTCTGGCGACACTGGAGCGGCCATCACCGCCCAAGCCGCGCCGAGACCAACCCTCTGGGGACATTGCTTCGCAATGCCCTGCCGGACAATGGATGAACTGCATGAAGCTGCTCGGGCAAAAGCTCCTGGCCGTTCGGCATCGGCCTCGGACCGATAGCGGCTCGATGCCTCCCCTTCGATCGCAAGACCGCCGGGATTCAAGTCCGCATCCACTGCCCCCTTTCGGGATCCTGCCTGCGGCAGAACCCTGTCGGGCAATGGGCAGGGTCATGCATGGCATGATCCCCAGAGGGGCCATCCCGAACCGCTTCCTTACCCTCGGGATCCCCGTCACAGCACCCGTCATCTGAGCCGCTCGGGGGTAAAGCGGGAGCTCGGCCTCCAGGCGATCCGTGCAACAGGGCCATTGCAGCAAAGAAACTTCCATAACCACCGAGACCGACGATCGAGCCGATGTTCTACGTGTTTGATCCCACGGTTTGATGGTGCGATTCTTTCGATGGAATGGAAGGAAGCATTATGGGACAGGTTCGTCACGGGAGCGCCACGACCACGCACGCCGTCAGAGCTGCAATACAGCGATCCACTGCCCGACAGGGTCATGCGAAGCATGATCCCGAGAGGGGCAGGCTTCGCTCTCGCAGCTGAGCGAGGAACTTGGGATCAACCCGAAGACGGTCGCGAAGTGGCGCAAGCGCGCGACGGTCGAGGATATGAAGACCGGTCCGACAGAGCCGCGCTCGACGGTTCTGACCGAGGCCGGGGAAGCGGCGATCGTTGCCTTTCGACGCCATACCCTGCTGCCGCTGGACGATTGCCTCTACGCCCTGCAGCCGTCGATCCCGCACCTGACGCGGTCGGCGCTGCACCGGTGCCTGCAGCGACATGGCATTTCCCGCCTGCCGGACGTCGAGGGGGACAAACCGAAGCGACAACGGTTCAAGCGCTACCCGATCGGGTTCTTCCACATCCACTGCCCCCCTCCCGGGATCATGCTTCGCATGACCCTGCCGGGCAGCGGGACAGGCGATTGCGAAGCAATCTGCCGAGAGGGGACATCGCCGAGGTTCAAACCGCCGAGGGCAAGCTTCATCTCTTCGTGGGCATCGACCGAACCAGCAAGTTCGCCGTCACCCAGCTCGTCGAGAAGGCCGACCGGAAGCACGGCGTGGGAGTTCCTGCAGCACATGCTCGAGGCCGTGCCGTATCTCGTCCATACGATCCTCACCCCCCTCTCGGGATATTTCCTTCGGAAATACCCTGCCGGGCAATGGACAACGGCATCCAGTTCGCCGAGCAGCCGCGGAACAGGAACACGATCCTCTCCCGACCCATGCGCTTCGACATGATCTGCGACGCCAACGGGATCGAGCACCGGCTGACCAAGCCCAACCACCCGTGGACCAACGGCCAGGTCGAGCGGACGAGGCGCACGATCAAGGAGGGTGAGGCCTAAAGCCGATCCGGGGGATCGGCGACGGCTGAACGTCAAACGTTACCATTACGACAGCCACGATCAGCTGCGCACCCACCTTGGCGACTTCATGGCGGCCTATAACTTCGCCCGCAGGCTCAAGACCCTCGGCGGCCTCACGCCCTACGAACACATCTGCAAAATCTGGACATCAGAGCCGGATCGATTCATCCTCAATCCGATCCACCAAATGCCGGGACTGAACACCTAGGCGTCGAAGCCTCCGACAGAACCGGCGGGGTGCGTATGCCGATATTAACAGTTTCTCAAGCTCATTCTGCGATCAGCTGTCCATGTTTCTCAATCCCCACCTCGTTTGCCGAACGATCGCAGGCCGCCTGGCCAGCCGACTTCGGGAGTTTCTTTCCGCATCGGGAGGGCAGGCGGCTCTCTTCTTCGGCCTGGCGGCCGTGCCACTGCTCGGCATCTCCGGTCTGGCGCTTGATTCCGGGCGCGCCTACCTCGTCGAGGCCAAGCTTTCCCGTGCGCTCGACTCCGCGGGTCTGGCCGCTGCACGTGTGGGACGTTCCGGCGACGCCCACGGGGACGCGGAGAGCTTCTTTCGGGCGAATTATCCGGAGGGATACCTCTCGTCCTCCATCACGTCCTTCGCCTTCCAATCGCGTCCTGGTGGCGACGTCTTCGACATCTCGGCGACTGTCGAAGTTCCGACGACCCTGACGCGCATTCTGGGTCAATCACATCTGACGGTCGCGCGGAGCGCGGAGATCCAGCGGTTGAGTGCCGGGCTCGAATTGGCACTCGTGATGGACAATACCGGATCCATGTCTGGAAGCAAGATCAACCAGATGAAGAGCGCCGCGCGCACCCTCGTCGAAATTCTCTTTGGAGACGAAAGTGAGTTGGATCATGTATGGATCAGTCTGGTGCCCTACACGGCCACCGTGAATATCGGCCCCGCAGACAAGGCGCTGGAGATCTGGCTGCGCGATCCTGCACGGGTCGCTCCCACCGGTGGCGAATATGGCGCGACCGCCTGGAAGGGATGCGTGGATGCGCGAACGGCGTCGTTGGCCGGGGGCATAACCGGGGACGAAAGCGATGAGCCCCCGCGCGCGGGGGCACCGGAGACCCAGTTCCAATCCTACCTCTACCCTCGCGCGACCGACAATCGGTACGACCGGGCAGATGCGGGCACGATCGACGAGCGGAATCAGAGGCGCAACGACGGCACCGGACCGAACCTCGGATGCGGACCGGCGATTACACCGCTGACCAACCAGAAAAGCGTTACGTTGGCTGCAATCGACGAGATGCTTGCGTGGGCGAGGGGCGGAACGGCGAGCAATCTCGGCATGATCTGGGGCTGGCGGACGATCTCGCCCAAATGGCGCGGCCTCTGGCCCTGGCTTGAAGGGGCTTGGCCCGGTCCCACCGGAGCGACGGACATGCCACTCGACTACGACGAGCCGCTGATGCAGAAGGCCGTGGTCCTACTGACGGACGGCGACAACCAGTTCTATGACTGGCCGGGATCCTACGAACTCCCGGAACACACCGGACCGCGCACGGGCACCGGCCCTTCGGGATCCGACCATACGGCCTACGGGCGGCTGAACGACTGGAGGCCCGGGTTTTCCCGGCTTCAAGGCCAGCGCGAGCTCGATGCCAAAGTTCGACGGATCTGCGCGAGCATGCGGGCCGAGGGAATCGATATATTCACGATAACTTTTGGCGGCAGTATCAACGCCGAAACGCGATCGGTCTACGAGTCCTGTGCTGGCGATCCGGGGCGGTATTTCCATGCTCCGTCTGGATCCGATCTGGCGACGGCATTCCGGAGTATTGGTCAGCAGCTGAGCAACCTGCGGATCGTTCGATGATCGGACGCGGTTTCGTCACAGATCGTCGCGGGGTCGCGGCGGTTGAGTTCGCTCTCATCGCTCCCGTGATGATTTTCCTCGTCGTGGGAATTCTCGAGACGGCGTCACTCATCTTTACGAAGTGGTCGCTGGAGAGTGCGGCCTACGACGCTGCGAGATATGGGTCCACCGGACGGCAGACAGGAGGTGCAAGCCGTGAGGATCGGATCCTCGCCATCGTAGCGGAACGGGGATTCACCACATCCCTGCTTTCGGACTTGGGGGTGGAAAGTCGCGTCTTCCCCGACTTCGCGTCGCTCGTTGCCGCATCGGTATCGACGGATGGCCAGCCGGGACCGGGTGCCGCGGACGATCTCGTGCTCTACTTCGTACAAGGTACTTGGCAGCCGATGACCCCGATTTTCGACGCGCTCTTCGGTGACGTGCCCCTATCGATCCGGGTTCCGGTCAGAAACGAGCCGTTCTGATGAGGCGAATAAGAATCGATCCACTTTGGTTCTTGTCCGATCGAAGCGGCGTGTCGGCGGTTGAGTTCGCCTTGATTGCGCCGATCCTTCTGGTTTTGGTGCTTGGGGTTGCCGAACTGGGCCGCTATGGGATGTTTCGTCTCGAGGTCAGCAATGCGGTCTATACGATTGCCGATCTGACCTCCCGTGCCGAAGTTGCCTCCGAGACCGAGATCGAGGAGATTATCGACCTGGCACTGGTATCTCTGGGATCGTTCAGCGCACCCGAACGTACGAGGGTCCTGGCAAGCGCGGTGGCGCATGTAGGGAACGGTCGTGATCCCGTGGTGCGCTGGCAAGTTTCTGCAGGTTCGATGATGTCCGAGGCGAGCAGAATCGGTGCCGTCGGTACGGGAGCATCCGTCCCCGCGGGTCTGGTTAGCGCGGAAATGGGGACGGCGATCGTCTCGGAGATAATGATCGACTACGACCCGTGGCTGTTGAACTTTGTCCTCGATCACGTGATCTACGAGACGATGGCGATGCGGCCCCGTCGGGCCGCGTTAGCCGTCCTTCGGTGAGGGGGCGGTGACCTTCAGCTTGAGGCAACGTCCGGTCGCACGGCCTTGCCGTGCGCAGGGTCGGATCGCAGGTATTGGACGCCGCGGCTTTGAAGACGACGCCGATAGGCGGAGTGATCTTCGACGGACGGGGAGATGCGGCCGATCTGACGTCTGGCGGCGGCTAGGGACATTTGCCTTGCAGAGTCACCCCATCTCCTGCGGACATGCGCGGGTGAGCCCTCGTGCGTGTGAAATCTGCGCCTAAATGGATGCCGTCCGCGGGGACTCTTCCGACGATGGCCTAGATGTTCAGTCCCGGCATTTGGTGGATCGGATTGAGGATGAATCGATCCGGCTCTGATGTCCAGATTTTGCAGATGTGTTCGTAGGGCGTGAGGCCGCCGAGGGTCTTGAGCCTGCGGGCGAAGTTATAGGCCGCCATGAAGTCGCCAAGGTGGGTGCGCAGCTGATCGTGGCTGTCGTAATGGTAACGTTTGACGTTCAGCCGTCGCCGATCCCCCGGATCGGCTTTAGGCCTCACCCTCCTTGATCGTGCGCCTCGTCCGCTCGACCTGGCCGTTGGTCCACGGGTGGTTGGGCTTGGTCAGCCGGTGCTCGATCCCGTTGGCGTCGCAGATCATGTCGAAGCGCATGGGTCGGGAGAGGATCGTGTTCCTGTTCCGCGGCTGCTCGGCGAACTGGATGCCGTTGTCCATTGCCCGGCAGGGTATTTCCGAAGGAAATATCCCGAGAGGGGGGTGAGGATCGTATGGACCAGATACGGCACGGCCTCGAGCATGTGCTGCAGGAACTCCCACGCCGTGCTTCCTGTCGGCCTTCTCGACGAGCTGGGTGACCGCAAACTTGCTGGTTCGGTCGATGCCCGCGAAGAGATGAAGCTTCCCCTCGGCGGTTTGAACCTCGGCGATGTCCCCTCTCGGCAGATTGCTTCGCAATCGCCTGTCCCGCTGCCCGGCAGGGTCATGCGAAGCATGATCCCGGGAGGGGGGCAGTGGATGTGGAAGAACCCGATCGGGTAGCGCTTGAACCGTTGTCGCTTCGGTTTGTCCCCCTCGACGTCCGGCAGGCGGGAAATGCCATGTCGCTGCAGGCACCGGTGCAGCGCCGACCGCGTCAGGTGCGGGATCGACGGCTGCAGGGCGTAGAGGCAATCGTCCAGCGGCAGCAGGGTATGGCGTCGAAAGGCAACGATCGCCGCTTCCCCGGCCTCGGTCAGAACCGTCGAGCGCGGCTCTGTCGGACCGGTCTTCATATCCTCGACCGTCGCGCGCTTGCGCCACTTCGCGACCGTCTTCGGGTTGATCCCAAGTTCCTCGCTCAGCTGCGAGAGCGAAGCCTGCCCCTCTCGGGATCATGCTTCGCATGACCCTGTCGGGCAGTGGATCGCTGTATTGCAGCTCTGACGGCGTGCGTGGTCGTGGCGCTCCCGTGACGAACCTGTCCCATAATGCTTCCTTCCATTCCATCGAAAGGATCGCACCATCAAACCGTGGGATCAAACACTTAGGTAGCCCTGTAGCAGACAGAGGAGATAAGGGTCGCGTCAATGTCCACAGATCACCTCGCTCCGATCAAGGGCGTCTGCTATCAATTCACTATCTCAAGAGCAGAGAAGAAATACGAGATCTCCTCCCTTGGCAGTTTCGGCGGCGTCAGATCCATGTACGGAGTTTTCTCCGATCGATAGGGCGAACTCCTTGCGGATCGTTCCGTCCGCAGCCTCCGCGGGATTGGTCGCGCCCATGATCTCGCGGTTTCTGGCAATGGCATTCTCGCCTTCGAGCACCTGAACGACGACAGGTTCGGAAATCATGTACTCGGTCAATTCTGCGAAGAACGGGCGGTCCTTGTGCACAGCATAGAATTCCTGGGCTTGGGCAAGGGAGAGCTGAATGCGCTTCGATGCAACGACGCGCAAACCGCCCTCCTCGAACTTCGCGACGATCTTGCCGGTCAGGTTGCGCTTCGTCGCGTCGGGTTTGATGATCGAGAAAGTGCGTTCCAGGGCCATGTCGGTCTCCATGCGTTTGCTTGTCCGGCGTGGCCCTAGCAGGGCCTTGGCATGAAGGAAACCGGGTGTTGACGCCCCCGTCTCCGCCCGTCATGGCAGCGCTCATGCTCCAGATCACCGACCTCAATTATTCCGTCGCGGGCCGACCGCTATTCGAAGGGGCGAGCGCCACGATTCCCGATGGACACAAGGTCGGACTCGTGGGGCGCAACGGGACCGGCAAGACGACGCTGTTCCGGCTCATCCGCAGTCAGCTTGCCGTCGACGCCGGCGACATCCACCTCCCCTCGCGGGCCCGGATCGGAGGGGTCGCGCAGGAGGTGCCTTCGAGCGATGTCAGCGTGTTGCAGACCGTCCTCGACGCGGACGAGGAGCGTGCCGAGTTGATGGCCGAGGCCGAGACGGCAAGCGATCCGACGCGGATCGCCGAGGTGCAGGCACGGTTGCAGGACATCGATGCCTGGTCCGGTGAAGCGCGCGCATCGAGTATTCTCAAAGGTTTGGGGTTCGAGGTTCACGAGCAGCAGCGGCCTTGCTCGGACTACTCGGGCGGATGGCGCATGCGCGTCGCGCTCGCCGGCGTTCTGTTCGCGCAGCCCGACCTCTTGCTGCTCGACGAACCCACGAACTATCTCGACCTCGAGGGAGCCCTCTGGCTGGAAAGCTACCTGGCGAAGTATCCTCATACCGTCATCATCATCAGCCACGACCGGGGGCTGTTGAACAGGGCCGTCGGTGGCATCCTCCACCTGGAGGACAAGGGCCTGACCTACTATACCGGAACGTACGATCAGTTCGTGAGGGCGCGGGCGGAGAAGCGTGCGGGATTGGCGGCGGAAGCCGCGAAGCAGGACGCGCGTCGGGCGCACCTGCAAAGCTTCGTCGATCGGTTCAAGGCCAAGGCGAGCAAGGCCAAGCAGGCTCAGAGCCGGGTGAAGATGCTGGAGAAGATGGAGACGATCCGCGCACCCGAAGACGCGGCGCGCACCGTCTTCACCTTTCCGCAGCCGGAGGAAATGTCCCCACCGATCCTGCGCCTCGATACGGCCTCTACCGGATACGACGGCAAGGCGGTTCTCGCGCGTCTGAACGTGCGGATCGATCAGGACGATCGCATCGCGCTTCTCGGTCGGAACGGCGAGGGGAAGTCCACGCTTTCCAAGCTGTTGTCTGACAGGCTCTACACGATGGATGGCCGGCGGATCGCATCCAAGAAGTTGCGGATCGGCTATTTCGCGCAGCATCAGGTGGATGAGCTCCACGTCGACGAGACGCCTCTCGACCATATACGCCGGGAGCGACCGCTGGAGACGCCGCCACGCCATCGGTCACGGCTGGCGGGGTTCGGGCTGGGCGTGGATCAGGCGGACACCGTGGTGGCGAAGCTTTCGGGAGGGCAGAAGGCGCGGCTGTCGTTGTTGCTGGCGACGCTGGACGCGCCGCACATGCTGATCCTCGACGAGCCCACGAACCATCTCGACATCGAGAGCCGGGAGGCGCTGGTGGATGCGCTGACGGCCTACTCCGGGGCCGTCGTTCTGGTGAGCCACGACATGCACCTGCTGAGTCTCGTCGTGGACCGGCTCTGGCTGGTGAAGGACGGGACGGTGGCACCCTACGACGGGGATCTGGAAAGCTATCGGCGGTTGCTGCTCGCCGGAGAGGACAAGCCATCCAAGCCTCGGAAATCCAAGGAAAAGGAGCCTGTCACCCGGGACAAGCTCCTGGAGTTGAAGGCCGAGGCGCGCAAGGCGGAGGCGCGGGTCAGGAAGATCGAGGAAATGCGGGACAAGCTCGCCAGGAAGCTTGCCGATCCAGATCTTTACGAGGAGGGACGCCAGGGGGAGCTGGCGACCTGGAACAAGAAATATGCGGAGGTGATGACGGCGTCGGACCGGGCCGAGGCGCTTTGGATGTCGGCGCTCGAAACACTGGAGACCGCCGAGGCGCAGGTGTGAATCGGATGTGCTGCTCGGGAGCATACGCCGGTATGACGTCGGTATGACCCTCGCCGAGGCCATCACGGCGTTCACCGCGCTCTTCGTCGTGATCGACCCCATCGGGCTGGCACCGATCTTCGTCGCCATGACGGTCGGGATGGCCCCGCGGGCGCGGCGCAAGATCGCGGTGCGGGCCTGCCTGATCGGCGCGGGAATACTGGTCGCTTTCGGCCTCGCCGGCGAGTCGATCCTCACGTTCATCGGCATCTCCATGCCCGCGTTCCGGATCGCGGGCGGGTTGCTGCTGTTCCTCACCGCGCTCGAGATGCTGTTCGAGATCCGGCAACCCAAGCGCGAGGGCCGGGCCGAGGAGCCGACGACGGATCCGTCGGTCTTCCCCCTCGCCCTGCCGCTGATCGCGGGGCCCGGGGCGATCGCCACGATGATCCTGCTGACGGACGAGGCGAGCGCGATCGGGTCGGCGCAGGCCATCGGGGTGATGCTCGCCGTGATCGGCGTGGTCTTCGCGCTCTTCATGCTGGCCACGCCGATGGAGAAGCTGCTCGGGCACACCGGCATCAACGTGGTGACGCGGCTGCTGGGGATGCTGCTGGCGGCGCTCTCGGTGCAGTTCGTGCTCGACGGGATCGTGGACATGGCCGGGTGGTAATGGGCGCGGCGATGACTAGATTGGGATCATGACCGGCGACGACACCGCATCCCTGATCTATCTCTCGCTCTTCCTGCTGGTGATCGGCGGATCGTTCCTGCTCGCCAACCGCCGACGCATGGGTCAGGTCGTGCAGCAGGGGGCGATCTGGTTCTTCATCTTCCTCGGCGTGGCTGTCGTGATCGGCAGCTGGGACCGGATCTCGCAGGTGCTGGTGCCGTCGCAGAGCTACGTCTCGGACGATGGCGGAACGGTGATCGAACTGCCGCGGCAAAGGGACGGGCACTACCACATCACGCTGGGCGTCAACGGGGTGCCGGTGGATTTCCTCGTGGACACGGGCGCGACGGACCTCGTGCTGTCGGCGGACGACGCGATGCGCTCCGGGCTCGACCTGCGGGAACTGGCCTACATGGGCCGCGCGCAGACGGCGAACGGCATGATCCGGACGGCGCGGGTGTTCCTCGACGAGGTGACGGTCGGCGACACCGTGGATCGCGACGTCCGCGCCATCGTCGGCGAGGGCGACCTGGGCGTGAGCCTGTTGGGGATGTCGTACCTGCAAAAGTACGGGCGGATCGAGATCGAGGGAGATGTGCTGAGGTTGATCCGCTAGGGTTCAGGACCTCGATGGAAGCGGGGTCGGCTGTGCGGGACAATGCGCCCGTTCCCTGACGTCCTTCGAGCGACCGCTTCCTTGGACCTGTGCTCCATGCAGGCTTCCGACGGACCTCTTACACCCAAGGGCGGTGCCGCGAGCACAAGGTGTGTCGCTTGTGGCGCGACAATCCGGATGAGACGTCGTATTGCTTCACTGAAGAATATTCCTGAACGATCTTGTCGTCGCCTCAGCGAGATGTTCCTCGGGATCCTCACGCCTACTACCCTCGGATAGGCCCGGTTCCCGATGACCTTTGCCGCGCGAAGACACCATATCACGCAGCGCGTCGTAGATCATCGGCGGCTGCGCGCGCCCGCCGGGCCCGAACACCAATGCTCTGGCCATGTCGCCTCTCCGGATCTTCCGGCGGCGTTGCACCATGCGGAGCAACGCCGTCGGGATAGATGCCAGGATGGGCGGCCTGGAGCTTGCACAGAAGCTCGCGTCCGGTTTGTAGCTGATCCACATCGAACAAGGCTCTGATATCGCCGATCACCGCTGCAAGCGGATCAGTGGGCTTGGCGTACCTCTTCGGTGTTTCTCGCACTGGCCCCTAAGGAGCGGACCGGTCCTCGGGGGAGGAGTGCGGGGATGACTTGCAGCGGGCCAGGACGCTACCTGCCGCAGTTCATATCTATCCGGCACGTCCCGATCGGCCAAGGAACGTCACGACTTCGGGGAGGTCGTCGACATTCGCACCGAGGAAGGCCTCGAGGTCGCGGCGCGACATCGGGCGTCCGCGCAGGTAGCCCTGCCCCATGTCGCAGCGGAGTTTCCGAAGGATCGATGCCTGCTCCTCGGTCTCGATGCCCTCGGCGACGACTTTGATGCCGAGCGATCCTGCGAGCGTCACGATCGACTTGACGATCGCCCGCGTCCGCTCATCCGTCGAGATGACCGCCGTGAACGCTTTGTCGATCTTGATCGTGTCGATCGGCCAGGACGCCAGATGCTGAAGCCCGCCGAAGCCTGTGCCGAAATCGTCGAGGGCGATCTCGATGCCGCGGGTCTGGATCGTCTCGAGGGCCCGGTGGACCCCGGAGTCGACCTGTCCGAGCACCACCGATTCGGTGACTTCTATAACGATCCGATCCCAGTCCATGTTCGCCTGCCGCAGGTTGTCGTCGAGCATCTCGATGAAACCCGCATCCTCTAGGTCGAACTGGGTGACGTTGAAGGCAAGGCGGCCGGGATCGAGACCGAGACCGCACAGCTCGCGGTGATCGCGGCAGGCCTGCCGGATCATGCCTTGCGTCAGGATCGGGGCGGTCCGCGGATCGGTCAGCATTGACGCGAAGGCATAGGGGGGCAGGATGCCGCGCTCGGGGTGATCCCAGCGGCAGAGCACCTCGAACCCGGTGATCGCACCGCTGCGGAGGTTCCATGTCGGCTGATAGAACGGAACGAGCTGCCCCCGTTCGAGCGCGGCGAGATACTCCGTACGCAGCGTTCGCTCGTCGAACCGTCCGCCATGGCTTCCGTCGTAGACGGTGGACGTGTTGCGGCCGCTCTCCTTGGAGACGTAGAGGGCGATGTCCGCTTGCTGGAAGATCGCCTCGCAGGAGCGCATCCCGTCCATGCGTATCGCCGCGCCGAAGCTGACCTGCCCCAGGCCGGGACGGTCCAGTCGGGCGCAGCGGTCCTCGATCTGCGTCCGGCAGGCCTCGACCAACGCGGTGACCTCGCTCCGGTTCGCCTGAACGCCGTGAAGGGTCACACCGAATTCATCGCCGCCCAGCCGCCCAATATGGCTGCCGTCGGGCGCGGCCGCTTGCAGGGCTTTCGACAGCGCCTCGAGATAGCGGTCCCCGAAACAATGCCCGTAGGTGTCGTTGACGAGTTTGAACTTGTCGACATCCATTACGACGAGTGCGAAATCCTGCGCCGGATCCTCGATGGCCGCTGCGCAGACCTTGCGGAAGGCGGCCGCGTTGAGCAGCTTGGTCAGCCCGTCGACCCGCCCCGCCTCGAGCGCCTCCCGGTGGAGCCGGTCGCTCTGCGCCAGCGCCTCCGCGAGACGGATGCGGTCGCGATGTGCGACCAGGAGCGCCGTCACCGCATCGGCGATACCCCGCAGATGACGCAGCGTCCGGGCATCGTAGGTCCGGGCAGACCTGTCGATGACGCAGAGCGTGCCGATCCGCAGGTCCTCCTCCGGCTCGAGCGGCGTTCCGGCATAGGCGCGGATGCCCGGGTTCCCGGTGACCAGCTCGTTTCCGGCGAAGCGGTCGTCGACAGTCGCGTCCTCCACCACGAGCTGTTCGGAACGCATGATCGCGTGGGCGCAGAACGCGATCGACCGCGGCGTCCCCGTAACCCCGCCGAGACCCACGTCGTCGAGGCCTATGGAGGCCGCGAAGCGCTGCTCCTCCTCCCCCACCAGCGAGATGAGCGCCACTTCCGAACCGGCGATGTCCGCGGCGATCCGACAGAGGTCGCGAAGTTCCCGGTTGGGGGCCGCATAGTCTACGCCAAGATCCAGCAGGTAGCGCAGACGCTCGGTCTCGTTGTGGGGAATGGGATCCGAAAGCGAATTCATCCGATTCTCGCTCGTTTCAAGCCCATATCCGACGCTGGGCATCATAATATCTGACGCATAATCACACGGTTGGCGCATCAAATCCAACGCATAGTCGTTCGAACTGCGATCAAATTGATCCGACTTCTGCGTCGAACGATCCTCATGCAATCCGAAACGACCTTCCCGTGCCGCCCCGGGACGTCGGCGGAGACCGGGTGGGCGACGCGAACGGTCTGCGGGCAGGACGGGGCTGCCGGCATCGCTCCTACCGTCGTGGCGGGGACATCGCGCCGCGGTTGACCCGACGGGCTCGGTGCCGTGCATGCGCAGGATTAGGTCGGCGCGGGGACATCGACGGGAAGGCGCTCTCCGTCGCCGTTGCCCCGCACGTTCGAAGCCACGGACCGAGCGCGAGCGGGTGGAGACCCAGCGTCCCGTCTGGGCCACCCGGTGCATCGCCACCGCATCTGGCCGATGCTCCTCCCCGTCTGTACGGTTCGGGACGAGGCCTCGGGTCCGATCTTCCCCCTGTTTCAACGGACACTGGGGCGATCAAGGTTGTAATGAGTTGGACCTGCGTGGTGAGCGCATCTTCAGCCCAGAATTCGGGCGACTGCCGTTGTAGTTCCCGAACCATCCGCCGATCGAGCCGAGGACGGTCACGGTGTCTGGCGGCGGGGTGACGTCCACGCAGTCGCGCTTGAGCGTGTTCACGAAAGCCTTGGCTATACCTTCGTTCCGCGGGTGCCTCATCGGAGTGCAGCAGAAATTCAGGCCAAGTTGCCGGGCAGAGATTCGGGTATCCCTGGCGATGTAGGGAGAGCCGTTGTCGTTGAGCATCTTGGCCCGGTGCGGAGCGCGGCGACCGCCGAACCGCGTATCCACCGCCGCCCGGATTATATCGTGCACGTCCGATCCAGCGATGCCCGCGTTGGTCACGACGCACCAGGAGATGATTTCGCGGTCATGGGCATCGATGATGCGAGACCCTGTTCGCCACTGGATCGAGAACAATGGTCGAGCGCGCCGCGGACGATCTCGCCGTTCCGGCAGGTGAACCGCTGACGGGCAGGGCATCGCAAGGCGATGTCCCGAGCAGGACGAAGCCGTCCGAGCCGCGAGGCTGGGAGGCGGTCGCCCGTCGTGGCGCTATCGGTCCGAGCCCGATGGGCGACGGTTCGAGCCTGCTGGCGAGCGCAGGTTCAAGCGCATTAACAACACCTGCCGTTTTGGGCGCGGTCGGATCGTTCGGTATGGATGCGGGCCAGCAGCAGGTTTTGCGCCCGAATGATCCGGTAGACACGCTTGTGGTTCGCTGGTGCCGCGTCCGCAGCACGCAGCTGCCGGTTCAGAATGGCTGTGTGCGGTGATATCCGTCGGCTGGTCGCACTGCCACGAGTGCAGTGACAGCGGCGCTCCCACCGCGTCCTGTGCCGTGTGATAGCGCCGACGCGGCTTCCCGCTTGCCCGTCAGACGAGCATTCAGGTTCGACCGGGAGACATCCAGGACTGTCGCCACGACGCACACCGCGAACTGTCCGTCGGCTGCGACCGCATATGCCAAGCCAGTTTCTTCTTCAGCGAGACCTGTCGAGGGCCTCTTTTCAGGATCTCAACTTCGAGCGTCTTTCGCCCGAGATGCCGATCCAAATCGCGAATTCGATCCTCCATCCGCCGGACGGCGCGATTGCTCGTGACGTCATCGTCTCCAGACATGGCCACAGCTCCCCCCTCCAGCATCAGACGCCGCCAGCGATATGAGCCAGCTCCGGTGCCACGCCATTCCAACGTGCGACAACCGAGTTGCTGGCGGCCTCGTCCAGCGTCTCTTCGACGATCCGCAGCTTCGCGGACGATGACCAGCGACGCCGGCGGCCACCATCGGTGATGATCTCAACGTCAGACATAATCCTGTGCTCGAGCATATCTCTAAGGCCCCATGCCCAAGTATCCGGTCGAAACGGGGGCGGTCCAGCGGGCTAACGCCTTACGAACAAATCCGCAGATTCTGGCGTCAGAGCCTGATAGATCCATTCTCAATCCAATCCACCAGATGCCGGGACTGAACGATCAGGCCCAAACGGAGGATTTCGCATCGACTCTGCCAACACCACCAGGCCGGACATTCGTCCCGCTCAAAGCATCAGTCGAAGAGGGCTCGGAACGGTCATTCGTTTTCGCACGGGCCGCCTCGTTCGACTCGCCGATCGGCTCCCCGGTCACGTCCCCACGTTCTTCGTCGCCTTCTCTTCCCACTTCCCCCCCTCCTCCGACCAGTAGCGCGCCGCGCAGCCGGCTTCCGTCAGCGCGGTCCATTGGGTGCGCGCGTGCGATAATGCCTCCCCGTCCATCCCGTCGAAGAGGATGCACGTGCGTTTCAGTGCCTCGACCTCCGCGGGGGCCACGTCGGCTCCGTCCACCGCCATCAGGCAGTCGCGTCCGCTTGCGTCCCCGGTCGTCAGCAGGATCGGCTGGCGGGCGTCGTGGGGGCCGCCGGCGATCCCGTGGGGAAGGAAGCCGGGGCCCAGCCAGAGGCGTTCGTCGAGCCAGTCGAGGCGGCCTGGATCGCCGCCGCGGACGACGACGCGCCAACGCTGCGCCAGGCTGCGGGTGAGGAGATTGGCGAGGGTGACGTCGACGGCGTTTCCGGTAAGGTGGTAGAAGTAGGCTTCGCCCATGCGGGTCAGGCGTCCGGGGCGGCGGCTGCGGCGTCGAGGTCCATCTCGTAGCGGTCCCGGATCAGGCGGTCGAGGGCGCGCACGCCCCAGCCGGTGGCCCCGGCGGGCGAGAGCGGCGTTCCCTCCTTGATCGAGGCGACGCCGGCGATGTCGAGGTGCATCCAGGGGGTGCCCTCCTTTACGAAGCGCAGGAGGAACTGCGCGGCGGTGATGGAGCCCGCCGTGCGGCCGCCGACGTTCTTCATGTCGGCCACGCGGGATTTCAGCAGCTTGTCGTAGGGATCGCCCAGCGGCATCCGCCAGGCCCCCTCGCCCTCGGATTTCGCGGACCTCAGGAAAGCGTCGCAGAGGGTGTCGTCGTTGGAGAAGACCCCCGCGTTCTCGTGGCCGAGGCCGACGACGATGGCACCGGTGAGCGTGGCGAGGTCGACCATGGCGACGGGCTCGAAGCGCTCCTGCGCATACCACATCAGGTCACATAGAACCATGCGGCCCTCGGCATCGGTGTTGATGATCTCGACGGTGTCGCCCTTCATCGAGCGGATCACGTCGCCGGGGCGGGTGGCGTTGCCGTCGGGCATGTTCTCCACGAGGCCGATGAGCGCGACGACATTGGCGCGGGACTTGCGTTTGGCGATGGTGTGCATGACGCCGGCGACGGTGCCGGCACCCCCCATGTCCATCGTCATGTCCTCCATGCCGGCGGCGGGCTTGAGCGAGATGCCGCCCGCGTCGAAGACGACGCCCTTGCCGATGAGGGCCAGGGGTTTCTCGGAGCCGCCGCCCTTCCACCGCATCACGACGACCTTGGAGGGGGAGGTGGAGCCCTGCCCCACGGCGAGGAGCGTGCGCATGCCGAGTTCTTCCAGCTGCGGCTCGTCGAGGACCTCGACCTCCACGCCCAGGTCGGAGAGGGCTTCGAGGCGGGTGGCGAACTCGGTGGTGGTGAGGACGTTGGAGGGTTCGTTGACGAGATCGCGGGTGAGGAACACGCCCTCGACCTGCGCGCGGGCGTCGGCGAAGGCGGCTTCGGCCTCCTCGGGCTTGGGGTGCATGACGGTGATGTCGGTCGCGGGTGTAGGCCCCTCTGATTTCGCGCCGGTCTTGTGGTCGGCGAAGTCGTAGCCGCGCAGGGCCGCGCCGAGGGCAGCCTCGGTCGCACGGCGAAAGGTGCCGGCGAGGATCAGCAGCGGGCGGGTGCCACGGAGTTTCGCCAGCGCCGCGCCGCCTGCCATGGCGTCGGCGGCGAGGGGGCGACGGTCGAGCTTGACGACGGCGAGCGCGGTGGCGGCCAGGCCGGCGGGGAAGCCGATGTCGATGGTCTCGCCGTCCGACAGCTTCTCGAAGGCGGGGCTTTCGACGGCGCGCTTGACGGCCCCCTTGGCCAGGCGGTTCAGGCGGCGGGCTTCGGTCCCAAGGGTCCCGTCGGTGCCGACGAAACAGGCGATCACCCCGTCGAAGGTGGCCAGCGCGTCGAGATCGGTGGCCACGAAGGTGACGGGGGCGGGTGCGGTCATGGGAGCTCTCCTGGCAGCATTTCGCGCGACACTAGACGCGGCGCGGGAGACATTCCAGATCCACGATCCGGGCTTTGATGCCGGGTCCGGAGCGGCTAGGACGAGGTGGAGACATGCGCGCCGGGAGGACGCTTGGGACTTTTCGACCGATACCTCGCGGGACGGCTGCTGCTCCATTTCGGGTTCTTCAGTCTCGTGCTCGTCGCCGTCTACTGGGTGAACCGGGCGATCGGGCTGTTCGACCGGCTGATCGCGGGCGGCTCGAGCCTCGCGACGTTCCTCGAGTTCACCGCGCTGGCGCTGCCCAACGTCATCTATGCCGTGCTTCCGGTCTCCGCGCTCGTGGCCACGCTCTACGGCGTGAACCGGCTTTCGGCGGACAGCGAGATGGTGGTGGCGCAGACGACGGGGCTCGGGCCCTGGCGGCTGGCGCGGCCGGTGCTCGCCTTCGGCGCGGTGGTGGCGGTGATGGTGAGCGTGCTGGGGCACGTCCTCGTCCCGGCATCCCGTGCGGCTCTCGCCGAACGCTCGGCGATGCTGTCGCAGGACGTGACGGGGCAATTGCTGAAGGAGGGCGAGTTCCTGCACCCGGGCACCGGGGTCACCGTCTACGTGCGCGAGATCACCGAAAAGGGAGAATTGCTCGGCCTGTTCCTGCAGGACCGGCGGGGCGACGCGATGCGGACGTCCTACACCGCCGAGCGCGCCGTGCTGGTGCGCAGCGAGGAGGGGACGGGGCTCGTGATGTTCGACGGAATGGCCCAGACGCTGCGGGTCGAGGACCGCAACCTCGTGACCACGACCTTCGACGATTTCGCCTACGATCTCGCCGGGCTCGCCGGCGGCGGAGAGGCAGGCCGCCCCGATCCCCGGCAGCTTTCGACGCGCGACCTGCTCCGCGCCGATCCCGCGACGCAGGCGCTGACCGGGGATGGCGCAGCCAAGCTCGCGTTCGAGGGGCACGCGCGCTTCGCCGAGGCGCTCTTCGCCTTCGCGTTGCCGCTGATGGCGCTCGGGTTCCTGATGCTCGGCGGGTATTCCCGGCTGGGACTGTGGCGACAGATCCTCGCGGCCGTGGTGGCTGCGGTGCTCCTCAAGATGGTCGCGAACGTCGCGGAGACGCTGGCGCGGGACGCCCTCGCCCTCTGGTGGCTCACCTACGTCGCCCCGCTGCTGACGCTCGCGCTCGGCGCGGGGCTGGTCTGGCGCGACACGCGGGGGCCGCATCTGCTGGGGCGGGGGGCGGCGGCGTGATCCTGACGCTCTATCTCGCCAAACGGTTCTTGGCCCTGGTCGGGATCGTCACGCTCGTCTTCACCGGGCTGCTGCTGCCCATCGACCTGATGGAGCAGCTGCGGCGGCTCGACGGGGACGGAGCCGGCATCGGCGACGGATTGCGGCTGGCCGCGCTGAACCTTCCGGCGGCGCTCTACCAGATCCTGCCGCTGATCGTGATCCTGGCCACGCTGGCGATGTTCCTGTCCCTGTCGCGCTCTTCCGAGATGGTGGTGATCCGCGCTTCCGGACGCTCGGCGCTGCGGGCAGCGATGTCGCCGATGGTCGCCGCCTTCGCGCTCGGCGTGGCCGCGCTTCTGGTGGTGAACCCGATCGTCGCCGCGACGCAGGCGCAGTACGAGCGCGAACTGCTGCGCTTCGAGACGGGCGTCAGCAGCGTGTCCTCGGTGAGCGAGGAGGGCGTCTGGCTGCGGCAGGGGGACGGGTCGGGCCAGACGGTCATCCGGGCGGCGCGCTCGTCGCTGGACGGGACGATCCTGTTCGAGGCGACGTTCCTGGCCTTCGATGCGGCCGGCACCCCAATCGAGAGGATCGAGGCGGCGCGGGCCGAGCTATCGGACGGAACCTGGCTGCTGGAGGATGCGAAGACCTGGCCGCTGGGCACGTCCGACAATGCGGAGCGCGACGCCCGCAGCACGCCCACGGCCACCCTGCCCTCCAGCCTGACGCGGGCGCAGATCCGGGACAGCTTCGGCGTGCCCTCCTCCATCCCGATCTTCCAGTTGCCGGGCTTCATCGCGCAGCTGAATGCGGCGGGCTTTTCCGGGCTGACGCACCGGGTCTGGCTGCACACGGAGCTGGCGACGCCGCTGATGCTGGCGGCGATGGTCCTGATCGGGGCGGTCTTCTCGATGCGGCATACCCGGGCGGGCGGATCGGGCGCGGCGGTGCTGACGGCGCTGCTGCTGGGCTTCGGGGTGTTCTTCCTGCGGAACTTCGCGCAGGTGATGGGGGAAAGCGGGCAACTTCCCGCGGCGCTTGCCGCCTGGACCCCGCCGGTGGCGGCGATCCTGCTGGCGGCAGGGCTGATCCTGCGCAGGGAGGACGGATGATGCGGCGGCTCGCGGCGCTCCTGATCTGGCTGATGGCCGCGCCCGCGCTGGCGCAGGGCACCCCGGCCACGCTGGTGGCGGACCGGATCGAGTTCGACGCCGGCCAGATCCGCGCGACCGGCAACGTGGAGATCTTCGCCGACGGACGCGTCCTGCGGGCCCGGCGGCTCGTCTACACCCGCGAGGAGGAGCGGGTGGAGGTCGAGGGCCCCCTCGTTCTCGTCGAGGGGCCGGACCGCGTGCTGGTGGCGGATTTCGCGTCCCTTTCGTCGGACCTGCGCGCCTCCGTGCTGCTCGGCGCGCGGCTTGTGCTCGACCAGCGGCTGCAGATCGCGGCCGCCGAGATCGCGACCGGGGCGGAGGGGCGCTTCACGCAGCTGCATCAGACGGTCGCGTCGTCCTGTCAGGTCTGCGCCGCCTGGCCCGTGCCGATCTGGCAGATCCGTGCAAAGCGCGTGGTGCACGATCGCGAGGCGCGGCAACTCTACTTCGAAAGCGCGCGTTTCGAGATCTTCGGCCTGCCGGTCGCCTGGTTTCCGCGCCTGCGCCTGCCGGACCCGACGGTCGAACGCACCAGCGGAGTGCTGACGCCGCGGCTGAGCTCCGACAGCCGGCTCGGGACCGGGCTCGCCGTGCCCTACTTCATCGTGCTGGGCCCGTCGCGGGATCTGACGTTGACGCCCTTCGTGACCGCCTCGGAGACGCAGAGCCTCGGGTTCCGCTACCGTCAGGCGTTCGACACCGGCTACGTGGAGGTGAACGGCGCCCTGTCGCGCGATCAGCTGCGCCCCGGAGAAGCGCGCGGATATGTCTTCGCGCAAGGCACGTTCGCGCTGCCCCGCGACTACCGGCTGGCGTTCGACCTGGAGCTGGTGAGCGACGACGACTACCTGACGAACTACGGCGTGACGGGGAAGGACCGGCTCGACTCCAGGCTGGCGATCAGCCGCATCGACCGGGAGGACCGGTTCGTCGCGGAAGTGATCGCCTTCGACACGCTGCGCGCCGGCGAGCGCAACAGGTTCCAGCCCACGCCGGTCGTCACCATCGAACGGCAGCGGCGGCGCCCCGACCCCGTGCTGGGCGGCGACCTGACCTGGACGCTGCAGGCGCATGCCCGCAACCGGGCGGCCAGGTCCGTGCCGCCGGGCGGCGAGGTGGGAAGCGCGCGCGACGTGCTGCGCGCCTCGGCGGCGGTGGATTGGCGACGGATGCGGATCACGCAGGCCGGGCTCGTCTGGACGGGGATCGCGGGCACGCACGTGGACGCCTACAACGTCGATCAGGATCCGACGTTCCAGGGTTCGACCTACGCGCGCGCGGTGCCCTACGCGGGGGTCGAGCTGCGGCTGCCGCTGGCACGGTCGGGATCCGACGGCGTGCGCCATGTGATCGAGCCTGTGGCGCAACTCGTCCTGTCGCCCAACGACCGCCGGGCGACCCCGAACGAGGACAGCCTCACGCCGGAGTTCGACGAGGGCAACCTGTTCTCCGTCTCCCGCTTCGCCGGTCGCGACACCCGTGAGCTGGGCAACCGTGTGGTCCTCGGCATGGGCTACGCGCGCCATGCCGCGTCGGGCTGGATGCTCGGAGGGACCGTGGGCCGGATCTGGCGGGAGGACGACCTCGGACAGTTCCGGTCGGGCACGGGGCTCGATGGCACGGCGTCGGACTGGCTGCTGTCGGCCGACGCGCGTTTCGGGGGCCGGTTCCAGTTCCTGCAGCGCGCGCTGGTCTCCGACGAGCTGGACGTGTCGCGCTCGGAGACGCTGCTGCGCTGGGCCGGTCCGCTTCACTCGGTCGACACGCGCTACACCTGGCTGGAAGCGGACGCCGAAGCGGGCCGCCCGATCGACACGTCGGAATGGGCGCTCGATGCCACACGAGAGCTCGGCGGCGACTGGACGGGCCGGGTGAACTGGCGGTATGACTTCTCCACCGACGACGCCAGCAGCGCGGGCCTCGGCCTGACTTATCGGTCGGAGTGCGTGACGCTGGGGTTCGACGTCGAACGCCGCTTCACCACGACGACCACGCTGCAATCCTCCACCCGGTTCGGACTGGCGGTGGAACTGGCCGGCTTCGGTGCGGACGATCGGCGCACACGCCGGCGACGCTGCGGCATATGAGAGGGCGGGCGATGGCGAGATTTATGATGGCACTGGCGGTGGTGATCGCGGCCGGACTGGGCCCGGCCCGGGCGCAGCAGCCCTTCGCGGCGGCGGCCACGGTGAACGGCCAGGCGATCACC
This sequence comes from uncultured Alphaproteobacteria bacterium, assembly GCA_963757495.1. Classification (GTDB taxonomy): domain Bacteria; phylum Pseudomonadota; class Alphaproteobacteria; order Rhodobacterales; family Rhodobacteraceae; genus Jannaschia. The sequence goes on along the minus strand of CAVWRZ010000002.1, from coordinate 454,832 downwards.
AACTATCAGATCGGGCAGCGGGCCCGGTTCCTGGCGCTCCTGCGCGCGCCGGACGCCGACTTCGAAGGCGCGAAGGATCTCATGATCCGCGAGACGCTGCAGGTGCAGGCCGCGCGCGCGGACGGCGTGGAGATCACCGCCGAGCAGCTCGATGCGGGGATGGTCGAATTCGCCGCCCGCGCGAACCTGGAGCCGGACGCCTTCATCGCGGCGCTCGGGCAGGAAGGGATCGCGCCGGAGACGTTCCGTGATTTCGTGCGCAACGGCATCTTCTGGCGCACGCTCGTGCAGCAGCGCTTCGGTGACAGGTCGCGCCCCGGCCCCGAGGAGGTGCGCAGCGTCTTCGCGCGCGGGACGGGCGGCGTGCGGGTGCTGCTGTCGGAGATCGCGCTGCCGATCACGCCCGAGACGCAGGCCGAGGTCACCGCTCTGGCGCGGCGACTTTCGGATACGATCTCCGGCGAGGCGGCGTTCGCGCGGGCGGCGGCGGAATACTCCCGGGCGCGGACGGCGCAATCCGGCGGGCGGATCGACGCGCTCTCGCTCTCGGACCTGTCGCCGCAGATCGCCAGCCAGGTGCTGACGCTCGCCCCCGGGGAGGTCTCCGATCCGGTGAACCTCGGCTCGTTCATCGGCCTCTTCCTGCTCCGCGATCTCGACGAGAGCGGCGCAGGGACCACCGAGGCGCAATCCATCGATTATGCGGAATACCTCATCCCCGGCGGGCGGACGCCGGAGGCGCTGGGCGAGGCGGCCCGCCTGCGCGCGCGCGTCGACGTCTGCGACGACCTCTATGGGGCGGCGCGGGGCGCGCCCGCCGGGACGCTGACGCGGACGACGGCCCCCGTCGCCGGGCTGCCCGCGGATCTGCGGCAGGAGCTGGCGAAGCTCGATCCGGGCGAGGAGTCGACGCTGCTGACGCGGGACGGGTTCCTGCGGTTCGTCATGCTCTGCGAGCGCGTGTCGGAACCCTCGGAGGAAGCGTTCCAGGCGCTCGGCCAGCAACTCCTGAACGATCGCCTGACGAGCTATGCGGACGGCTACCTCGAGGAACTGCGCGCCGATGCCATCATCACCGAGTAGGCCGCTCGTCGTCACCTGCGGAGAGCCCGCGGGGATCGGACCGGAGGTGGTGACGCGGGCGCGAGCGGCGGTGGACATGCCGTTCTACGTGCTGGGCAACCCGGATCACTTCGACGGCCACGGCATCGAGATCCGCGTGATCGAAGCGCCCGGGCAGGCGACCGCAGACGCGCTCTGCATCCTGCCGCACGACATCCCCGGCCCGGCCGTTCCCGGCCGCCCCGACCGGGGGCAGGCAGCGGGGGTGATCTCCGCCATCGCGCGGGCGGTCGAGATGGCGATGTCGGGGCGGGCGGCGGGCGTCGTCACCGCGCCGATCCACAAGAAGGCACTGAAGGACGGGGCGGGTTTCCCGCATCCCGGGCATACCGAATACCTCGCGGCGCTGGCGGGCGGGGCGGACGTGGTCATGATGCTGGCCTGTCCTGAGCTTCGCGTGGTGCCGGCGACGATCCACGTCGCCCTCGACCGGGTGGTGGAGGAACTCACGCCCGAAGCGCTGGAGACGGCGCTGCGCGTGACGCATGCGGGCCTGCGCCGGGACTTCGGGATCGCAGCACCGCGACTCGCGGTCGCCGGGCTGAACCCCCACGCGGGCGAGGGCGGCACGATGGGGCGGCAGGAGGTGGAGTGGATCGCGGACCTCGTGGCGCGGCTGGCCCCGGAGCTTGGCTGCTTCGGCCCCCTGCCCGCCGATACGATGTTCCACGCGGGCGCACGCGCCACCTACGATGCGGCGGTCGCCATGTACCACGATCAGGCGCTGATCCCGATCAAGACCATAGATTTCGCGGGCGGCGTGAATGTGACGCTGGGCCTGCCGTTCGTGCGCACCTCACCTGACCACGGAACCGCCTTCGACATCGCGGGGCGGGGGATCGCCGACCCGACGTCGATGATCGCCGCGCTGCGCATGGCCTGGGACATGGCCGGGCGGCGGGGCGCTTGAGCGGGATCGACGACCTGCCGCCGCTGCGTGACGTGATCGCGACGCACGGTCTGCGCGCGAAGAAGTCGATGGGGCAGAACTTCCTGCTGGACCTGACCCTGACGGCGCGGATCGCGCGGGTCGGCGGCTCGCTCGTCGGCGCGCGGGTGCTGGAAGTCGGGCCCGGACCGGGCGGGCTGACGCGCGGGCTGCTGGCGGAGGGCGCGGCGCGGGTGCTCGCCGTGGAGAAGGACGTCCGGTGCCTGCCGGCGCTGGCGGAGATCGCCGCGGCCTATCCGGGGCGGCTGGAGGTGGTTCATGCCGACGCGCTGACGATGGACGTGGCCGCGCATCTGGAGGCGCCCTGGCGGGTCTGTTCGAACCTGCCATACAACGTCGGGACGGAGCTTCTGGTGCGGTGGCTGACGCCCGCCCGCTGGCCGCCGCCCTGGGAGAGCCTGACGCTGATGTTCCAGCGCGAGGTCGCGGATCGGATCGTGGCCGGGCCGGGGTCCAAGGCCTACGGGCGCCTGGCGATCCTGGCAGGATGGCGCTGCGACGCGCGCATCGCGATGACCCTGCCGCCGGAAGCGTTTTCCCCGCCACCCAAGGTGCATTCCGCCGTCGTGCATCTGACCGCCCTGCCCGCCCCGCGGTTCGAGGCCGATGCGGCGGTGCTGGAGCGGGTGGTGGCGAAGGGGTTCAACCAGCGGCGCAAGATGCTGCGCGCCGCGCTCAGAGGGCTGGTGCCGGATCTGGAGGACCGGCTCCGCGCGGCCGGGATCGCGCCGACCGAGCGGGCGGAGCAGGTCCCGCTCGAAGGCTGGTGCGCCTTCGCCCGCGAGATCGCGCGGGGCTGACGTCAGCCTTCGGCGGCGGGTTCGGCCGGATCGATGAACGCGGGCAGCTCGCCGGACTCGCCTGCGGTCTTCTGACCTTCGACTTTCGCCGGGGCCTTCCTGCGGGTGCGCGTCCGCTTCGGCTTCTCCGGCTCCTGCGCGCCGCGGGACTCGGGCGTCTCCACCGGACTGGTGTCGACCGCGGGCGTGTCGATCACCTCCGCCGGGGCCTGCCTGTCACGCCCGCTGTCCTGCGGGGCATGGTCCGGGCGACGGTCGCGCCGGCGGTTGCCGCCCTGTTGCGCCTCGTTGGCCTGGTCCGGCTGGGGCGTATTCTGCTGATCGCCGGAACGGGCGTCGCTCTGCGAACCGCCGTTCTGGCGACCTTCGTTCTGATTGTTCTGCTGGCGGGTGTCGCCCTGTCCACCGCCGTTCTGCTGGCCGCCGCCCTGGCCGCCCTGCTGGGCATTCTGGTGGTTCTGCTGCTGATTGTTCTGGGCCTGCCGGGCGTCCATCTCCTTCTGCGCGGCGGCGAGCATCCGGGTGTAATGCTCGGAATGCTGCTGGAACGTCTCCACGGCCACGCGGTCACCGGACAGCTGCGCGTCGCGGGCGAGCTGATTGTACTTGTCGATGATCTGGGCGGGCGTGCCGCGGACCTTTCCCTCGGGGCCGGAGCTGTCGAAGGTGCGGTTGATGACATTGCCGCCGCTCTGCGGGTTGCGGCTGCGGTTCTTGTTCCGCGAACGGGACTTGCTGCTTCTCATGCGTGATGGGTTCCGCTGATCTGTGCCGTGGACCCTGCCCGCGCGCGTCGCGGGTCGAGGGGGTCCGGATTGGTCGGGCGTGGCATCCGGGGCACGTCCGAAAACGCGTCAACCGTAGATGTAGGGCCGTTATGTGTCGGGTCGCGCCGGGTGACAAGGGGATTCGTTCAATTGCCGCGCATTCGGCCCGAAACGACGCGTTTCCGGCCGTCGAGATCGAGTATTTCGCGTGTCTCCGTGAACGCCGCCGCGTCGAAGAGGCGAACGACGTCCCCCGCCTGGCCCTGACCCACTTCGACGATCAGGCGCCCGCCGGCGTTCAGAAACCTCGATGCACCGCACACGATGGTGCGATAGGCGGCGAGCCCGTCGTCGCCGGGCGTCAGGGCAAGCGCGGGTTCGCGTCGCACCTCGGGCGACAGGGCGGTCATCTGCGCCGTCGCGATGTAGGGCGGGTTGGAGACGATCAGGTCGAACGTGCCGCTCACCTGCGCGAACCAATCGGAGGTCAGCAACGTCGCCCGAGCGGCCACTCCAACGATATCAAGGTTCTGCGCGGCGATCTTCAGGGCTGCATCGGAGATGTCCGTTCCGGTCCCGGTCGCTTCGGACCGTTCGCCGAGGAGCGATGCGAGGATGCAGGCGGAGCCGGTGCCGAGATCGAGCAGGGTGTCGAAGGGTTCGGCGAGCGCGGCTTCCACGAGCGTCTCGGTTTCCGGTCGCGGATCGAGGACGTCCGGCGTGACGACGAACGTATGGTTCCAGAACGCCCGCCGTCCGGTGATGTGGGAGACGGGTTCGCGGGCGGCGCGGCGGTGGATCATCGCGGCGAAGGCGTCATCGGTGGGGGCGTGGTCGCGCAGGCGGAGGGCGTCGCCGGCCGGGTCGGGGACGCCGGCGTGCCGGAGGAGGGCCCGCGCCTCCGCCTCCGTCACGTTCCCATCTCGGCCAGGAGCTGCGCCTGGAGATCGGCCGTGAGCGCGTCGACGATCTCGTCCAGATCCCCGGCGAGCACCGCGTCGAGCTTGTAGAGCGTCAGATTGATGCGGTGATCCGTCAGCCGACCCTGCGGCACGTTGTAGGTGCGGATGCGCTCGGATCGGTCGCCCGAGCCGACCTGAGCGCGCCGGTCCTGGCTGCGCTCCGCATCGATCGCGGCGCGCTGCGCATCGTAGAGCCGGGCGCGGAGCACGTTCATCGCGATCTCCCGGTTGCGGTGCTGCGACTTCTCGGCGGAAGTCACGACGATGCCGGTGGGCAGATGGGTGATGCGGACGGCGGAATCGGTGGTGTTGACGTGCTGTCCGCCGGCCCCCGACGCGCGCATCGTGTCGATGCGGATATCGGTGGCGGCGATCTCGACATCGACCTCCTCCGCCTCCGGCAGCACGGCGACGGTGGCCGCGGAGGTGTGGATGCGCCCCCCGGACTCGGTCGAAGGCACGCGCTGGACCCGGTGGACGCCGGACTCGAACTTGAGGCGCGCGAAGACGTTCTCCCCCTCGATGCGGGCGACGAACTCCTTGATGCCGCCGAGGTCCGTGGCCTGCCGCTCGATGACCTCGACGCGCCAGCCCTTCGCCTCCGCGTAGCGGCGATACATCGATTCCAGATCGCCGGCGAAGAGCGCAGCCTCGTCGCCCCCCGTCCCCGGCCGGATCTCCAGGATGGCGGGCTTCGCATCGGCGGCGTCGCGGGGAAGGAGTGCGCGTTGCAGCGTGGAGCGCGTGGCCTCGATGGCGGTTTCGAGCGCCGGCAGCTCCGCGCGCGCCAGATCCGCCATCTCGGGATCGGCGAGCATCGCGCGCGCCTCCTCCGCCTGCCGTTCCAGCGCGCGGTAGGCGCGGATCTGATCCACCACGGGGGTGATGTCCGAGTATTCGCGCGTCAGATCGGCGATCTGCGACGCCTCCGGCCCGTCATTCAACCGCGCCTCGAGGTATTCGAAGCGGGCGAGGATCTGATCGAGGCGCTCGGAGGGGATCATCGGCGGGTGATGGGGCGCACTCGGGGTTAGGTCAAGGGAGGCGGGGGTGCTATTCTGGGAGGTGGAGGTACGGATCATGCATTCCATTCTCATCGCCACGGCCCTCGCCATCCTGCCCGTGATCGCCACGGCCGAGATTCCGTGCGAATGCCGCGACACCTTCGGCAACCTCCACGAGGTCGGGATCGAGGTCTGCCTCACGGTGGACGGGCGCACCTTCCTGGCACGCTGCGCCATGGCCCAGAACGTCACCATCTGGCGAGACACCGGGAAGGCCTGCCCCATGGGCTAGACGCGCCGGTACCTGGTCAGCGCGCGGTAGTCCTTGCGCGGGCCGGTCACGTGCCATCGCACGGTCCAGCGCGGCCAGTTCGCCCAGTCGTAGCGCAGGACGTAGCTGTCGGGCGGGCAGTCGTGGTGCGCCATGGGACCGTCGATGGCGTGGAACGGGCGGCCGTCGGCGTAAGAGACGAGGATCGCGTCGGGGGTCGCGTGCCAGAGGGTGTTGCGGCGGGCGTCGAAGATGGTGCCGCCCTGCATCAGTCGGCCGCGCTCCTCGCAGCGCAGGGTCACGCCGTCCGGGTGCCATCGGGTGACGCCCTCGAACCGAGCCGTCCCTCCGCCCGCGTGATGGATGACGCGGAGCGTGCGCCAGGTGCCGATCAACGCGGTCAGCCGGTCGGTCGGGGACATGGCGGGTTCCTTGCGGCGCGGGTGGGTGCAGCCTAAGACGCGCCCGACCCCGCCGCCAGAGGATGCCGCCATGATCCCCCGCTACTCCCGCCCCGACATGGTCGCGATCTGGTCGCCCGCGGCGAAGTTCCGCATCTGGTTCGAGATCGAGGCGCATGCCTGCGACGCGATGGCGGACCTCGGCGTCATTCCGCGGGAGAACGCCGAGGCGGTGTGGAAGGCCCGGGACGTCGAGTTCGACGTGGCGCGGATCGACGAGATCGAGGCGGTCACCAAGCACGACGTCATCGCCTTCCTGACCCATCTGTCGGAAATCGTCGGCGCGGACGCGGCGCGCTTCGTGCATCAGGGGATGACCTCCTCGGACGTGCTCGACACGACGTTCAACGTGCAACTCGTGCGGGCGGCGGACATCCTGATCGCGGACGTCGCGGCGCTGATGGCGGCGCTGAAGCGACGGGCGTTCGAGCACAAGGACACGCTGCGCATCGGGCGCTCGCACGGCATCCATGCGGAGCCGACGACGATGGGGCTGACCTTCGCGCGCTTCCATGCGGAGATGGACCGGAACCTGACCCGGCTGCGCACGGCGCGCGGCGAGATCGCGACGGGGGCGGTCTCCGGGGCGGTGGGGACCTTCGCCAACGTCGATCCGGCGGTGGAGGAGCACGTCTGCGCCAAGCTCGGGCCTCACGCCGGAACCGATCAGCACGCAGGTCATTCCGCGCGACCGTCACGCGGCGTTCTTCGCCTGCCTCGGCGTGGTGGCCAGCAGCGTCGAGAACGTCGCGACCGAGATCCGGCACATGCAGCGGACCGAAGTGCTGGAAGCGGAGGAGTTCTTCTCCGCCGGGCAGAAGGGGTCGAGCGCGATGCCGCACAAGCGCAACCCGGTGCTCACGGAGAACCTGACGGGGCTCGCGCGGCTGGTGCGGATGGCGGTGATCCCCGCGCTGGAAAACGTGGCCCTCTGGCACGAGCGCGACATCTCCCACTCCTCGGTAGAGCGCACGATCGGGCCGGATGCGACGGTGACGCTGGACTTCGCGCTCGCGCGGCTGACGGGAGTGATCGACAAGCTGGTGATCTACCCGGAGAACATGCTGGCGAACATGAACAGGTTCCGCGGGCTCGTCATGTCGCAGCGGGTGCTGCTGGCGCTGACGCAGGCGGGGGTGAGCCGCGAGGAGGCCTACCGGCTGGTGCAGCGCAACGCGATGAAGGTCTGGGAGGAGGGCGCGGATTTTCAGACCGAACTGCTCGCAGATGCGGAAGTGCGGGCCGCGCTGTCCGAGGAGGAGATCGAGGAGAAGTTCGACCTCGGCTACCATACCAAGCATGTGGACACGATCTTCGCCCGGGTCTTCGGGTTAGACAGCTTGTCAGATTCCGTAGGGTAAGCTAACTCTGGTTAATGTCACCTCGTCCGTTAAGGTGATTGCCTCTTGGGAGCATAGGAGTCTCGCATGTTTCGCTTTCCTTTTCTAGTCATCTCCCTGATCGTGATGCTGACCCCGGCCGCGCAGGCAGCGACGGCACCGGTCTATCTCAACGCTCAGAATATCACGGTCTCGGTTGGTGCCGGAACCTCCGAGGGATCTTTCAACAATACGTTCGCTGGCGGGCAGACGATCGCCAAGGTCATCGATGCACCCTCTGCCGCGGCCGAGGAATTCCATAACCAGACGACCCATATCTGGTTCACGACATCGGTCACGGGCGGCGGCCTGGAACTCGACTTCGATTTCGGTCGGGCCTATGATCTGACCACCCTGCACTTCTGGAACTACACCGCCGAGTCCTTCGACGTCGACGAGATCTCGTTCGAGTTCTTCGACGCGAACCTGGACAGTGTGGGGAGTCTGTCCCTTCTTCCCGATCTCGGTTCGTCACCGGGGATCAAGGCGCAGGACATCGCCCTGGCTGCACCGATCAACGTGAGCTTCGTGACGGCGTTCCTTGCCGGCACGAACGGGCAGGTCGATTTTCAGAATATAGGGTTCACGGCGACCGAGTCGGTTGCCCCGCCACCGATCCCGCTTCCCGCGGGCATGCCGCTCCTTCTGGCGGCATTCGGCGCGTTGGCCTTTCTGCGGCGCGAGGGCCGGCAAGCCTGATCTCCGCGACATCCCCTGCGACAACTTCGCCGCTGGACGGATGCCGTACAAACTCTACCGTTACGACACGGAACAAGCCAATGGAGACGACGCGATGAAGATCAACAAACTGATCCTGGCCGCCGTTATGGTGGCCGCCCCCGGTCTGGCGCAGGCCTACGAATGCGGCGGGATGAAGCAGGAGCGCGTGACGATGTCCTGTGCGCCGGGCACGACGTTCGACGCGGCGACCAGCTCCTGCGTGGCGCTGGCCACGAGCTGATGTTTCGCGGGCGGGCGCTTGGACGCCCGCTCGCTACCCTCGCACGCCGGGCTTCATCGCTCGTCCGGCGACATAGGTTTGCGCCACGGCGCGATCGTCCCCCATCATGATCGTCGGGAACACCGCTTCCCAGAACGTCCGGGCGCGCGCGTGCCGTTGCGCGATCGCAGGCGTCGAGGCGAGGTCGAGGACGATGAGGTCCGCCATCGCGCCCGGTGTCAACCGGCCGATGTCGGGCGCATGGAGCGCGCGCGCCGAGCCTTCGGTGGCAAGCCACAGAAGTTGCGCGGGATGCAGTGCCTCCCCCCGCAACTGCGCGATCTCGTAGGCGGCGGCCATCGTCCGCAGCATCGAGAAGCTGCTGCCGCCCCCGGTGTCGGTGGCGAGCCCGGTCCGGAGCGTCCGCGCGAGGGTCATGTCGAAGAGCCCAGAGCCGATGAAGGTGTTCGACGTCGGACAATGGATGACGGCGGCGTCCACCTCTCCCAACCGCGCGCGCTCCCGCTCCGTCAGGTGGATCGAGTGGCCGTAGAGGCCCCGTGTACCCAGCAGCCCGTGGGTCTCGTAGACGTCCAGGTAGTCGCGGGCTTGCGGATAGAGGTCCGCGACCCAGGCGATTTCGTCGGTCTGCTCGCTCAGATGGGTCTGCATCAGGCAGTCGGGATGCTCGGCCCAGAGCGCGCCGAGGGCGGACAGCTGCTCGCGGGTCGAGGTCGGGGCGAAGCGGGGGGTGATCACGTAGGAGGCACGGCCCCTGCCATGCCAGCGATCCAGCAGCGCGAGGCTGTCGTCGTAGGCCGATTGCGCCGTGTCGCGCAGATCGTCCGGAGCATTGCGGTCCATGCAGGTCTTGCCGGCCCAGACCGCCATGCCCCGCGCCGCCGCCGCCTCGAAGAAGGCCTCGACGCTGCCGGGGTGGACGGTGGCGAAGCTGCACATCGAGGTGGTGCCGTTCGCGAGCGCCAGATCGAGATAGGTATCGGCGATCCGGGCGGCGTAGACCGGATCGGCGAAGCGCGCCTCCTCGGGGAAGGTGTAGGTCTCCAGCCAGTCGATCAGCCGCTTGCCCCAGGACGCGATCATCGCCGTCTGCGGATAATGCACGTGCGCATCGACGAAGCCCGGCAGGATCAGATGGTCGCCATGGTCGATCACCTCTGCCCTCGGATGCGCCGCACGCAGGGCATCCGCAGGCCCGACGGAGGTGATGCGTCCGGCATCCACCGCCACGGCTCCGTGGGTGTGGTGCTCCGCCGCATCCAGGGGCGGGGTGCGGAACGGATCGGCGGTGAAGGCCAGCGTCTGGCCGAGGAGGAGCGTGGTCATCCCCGCGCCATAGCGCGCCGCCGAAATCCCCGCTACCCCTTCGCCGCGGGGCGCTGTATCGCCGACCGAACGCGGAGGCGACCATGACCGAGAGCGACCGTATCCCGGACAACGACGGCATCGAGGAAGAGATCGAGCTGGACCAGCCGCGGCTGAGACAGGTCCGGATCGCGCTCGAGAGCCGGGATGCGATGGCGCTGGACGATCTGCTGGAGCCGCTGCACGGCGCGGACATCGCGGACCTTCTGGAGCAGATCTCCGAGTTCGAGCGGATGACGCTGGTGGAGCTGTGGTCCGGGCACATCGACGGGGAGATCCTGTCGGAGCTCGACGAGAGCCTGCGCGAGGAGATCCTGCGCACGCTGCCGGCCGAGGACGTGGCCGAGGCCGTGCGCGAGCTCGACACCGACGACGTCGTCGACCTGATCGAGAACCTGGACGACACCACGCAGGCCGGCGCGATCCTGGGCGCGCTCACGGACGTGGACCGGGTCGCCGTCGAGCGTGCGCTGACCTACCCGGAGTATTCCGCCGGCCGCCTGATGCAGCGGGAGGTGGTCGTCGCCCCCTCGTTCTGGACCGTCGGACAGGCGATCGACCATCTGCGCCACGCGGAGGAGCTTCCCGAGCAGTTCTACCACGTGATCCTGATCGACCCCCGGATGCGACCCGTCGGACACGTCACGCTGGGCAAGATCCTGTCGTCGGACCGCGACGTGGCCCTGTCGGACATCGAGGAGGACAGCTTCCGCACCTTCGATGTCACGGACACGGAGGGCGAGGTCGCCTACGCCTTCAACCAGTACCACCTCATCACCGCCGCCGTGGTGGACGAGGACGACCGGCTGCTCGGCGTCATCACCATCGACGACGCGATGAACGTGCTCGACGAGGAGGCGGAGGAGGACATCTTCCGGCTGGCGGGGGTGGACAGCGAAGACTCGCTGCAGGACCGCACCTGGGGCACCGTGCGCCGGCGTTTCCCCTGGCTGGGAGTGAACCTCGTCACGTCGATCCTGGCGTCGCTGGTGATCGCGCAGTTCGACGCCGTCATCACCGAGATCGTGGCGCTCGCCGTGCTCATGCCCATCGTCGCATCGATGGGTGGCAACGCCGGCACGCAATCGCTGACCGTGGCCGTGCGCGCGCTCGCGACGCGGGATCTGACGGGCGCGAACGTCTGGCGGGTGATCCGGCGGGAGATCATGGCGGGGCTCATCAACGGCGTCGCCTTCGCCATCGTGATGGGCGTCGTCGGCGTGATCTGGTTCGGCAATCCGATGCTGGGCGTGGTGATCGGGGTGGCGATGGTCATCAACCTCGGGGTGGCGGGGCTGGCGGGCGTCGGCATCCCGGTGGTGCTGGAGAAGGTGGGGGTGGACCCGGCGCTGGCGTCGGGGGCCTTCGTGACGACCGTGACGGATGTGGTGGGCTTCTTCGCATTCCTCGGCCTCGCCGCCGCCTGGCTGCTCTAGGCGGCGGCATCCAGCAGAGCCTGCGCCGCCCCCCGCGCCGCGTCGGTGATCGTGTCGCCGGCCAGCATCCGCGCGATCTCGTCCAGCCGCTCGGTCTCCGCGACGGGCGTGACGGTCGACAGGGTGACGTCGCCCTGCACGTTCTTCTCCACCCGCCAGTGGTGCGCGCCCAGGGCGGCGACCTGCGGAGAATGCGTCACGACGAGCACCTGACCGCCCTCGGCCAACGACCTCAGCCGCCGGCCCACCGCATCCGCAGTGGCCCCGCCGACGCCGCGGTCGATCTCGTCGAAGATCAGCGTCAGCGTCCGGTCGCCGCCCGTCAGGCAGACCTTGAGCGCGAGCAGGAAGCGGCTCAGCTCGCCACCCGATGCGATCCTGGCGAGCGGACCGGACGGCGCGCCGGGGTTCGTGGCGACCTCGAAGGCCACCTCGTCGGCCCCCTCCGGGCCCGGCGTGGCCGGCATGACACGTGTGGTGAAGACGGCACGCTCCATCTTCAGCGGTGCCAATTCGGCACCCATCGCACGGTCGAGACGCGCGGCGGCCGCGGTCCGATGCGTTGTCAGCGCCTCGGCGGCGGCATCGTAGACGGTCTGCGCCTGCGTCGCGGCGGCACGCAGCTTCGGGAGTTCCTCCTCGGAGGCATCCAGCACGTCCAGCCGTCCGCGCAGGTCGCTGCCGAACCCCTGCAGCTCGTCCGGATGGATCCCATGCTTGCGCGCGAGCGCGCGGATGGCGAAGAGGCGCTCCTCCGCCTCCTCCAGATCGGAGGGGTCGAAGGCCAGCGCGTCGAGGCAACTCTCAACCCCCGCCTGTGCCTCCGACAGCTCCACCATCGCCCGGTTCAGCGCGTCGATGGCGGGGCCCAGCGTCTCGATGACGGTCTCGCCCGCGTCTTCCAGCCACCGGGTGGCATCGATCAGCTGCCCCTCCGCGCCCTTCGGTCCGATGGCGTGGAGCGCCTTGCCGACGTCCGTCCGGATCCGCTCCGCGCCCTGCATGAGCCGGCGGCGGGCATCGAGGTCGGCCTCCTCCCCCTCCCGCGGGTCGAGCGCGTCGAACTCGGCCACGGCATGCCGCAGGAAGTCCTCCTCCGCCTTCGCCTCGTCGCGCCGGGCCTCCGCCGCCTTGAACGCGCGCCGGGCCTGCGCGAGCTTCGTCCAGGCCTCGGCGACGCCCGCGAGATCGGATGTCGCGAAAGCGTCGAGCAGATCCCGATGGCCGCGCACGTCCAGCAGTCCGCGGTCGTCGTGTTGGCCGTGCAGCTCCAGCAGCGTGTCCGACAGCTCGCGCAGCACCTCCCCGGTGACGCGGATGCCGTTGACCCAGGCCGTCTTGCGCCCATCCCGCGTGTTGATGCGGCGCAGCAGCAGATCGCCATCCTCGGCCGGGATGTGGTGACTTTCGAGCACGCCGTGCGCCGCGTGACCATCGGGCAGGTCGAAGCTCGCCGTGACCTCCCCCTGCGCCGCGCCCTGCCGGACCAGTTCCGCGCGACCCCGCCAGCCGAGCACGAACCCCAGGCTGTCGAGCAGGATGGACTTGCCCGCCCCCGTCTCCCCGGTCAGCACGTTCAGCCCCGCGCGGAATTCCAGCGCGAGGTGATCGATGATGAGCATGTCCCGGATCTCTAGGCTGCGAAGCATGCGGAAACCTCGCGGTACAGCCGACCCGACTGCCGCGCCTGCGGTGCGGACGCTTGGACGAGCATGTCGCGGATTTCGAGACTGCGGAGCATGACCGTCAGGTAGCGCGCGCGGGGGGCCTTGGCGAGACCGGCCGTCCGGTCAGAGCCAGCGGCCCTGGATCGTGCGGCGGTAGACGTCCGACAGCCAGCCGGAGCCCGCAGCCTCGGGTGCCAGCCCCTGCCCCGTGAGCTGCCGGAAGGCATCGTCGTAGAACGGCGACCCCTGGAAGTTGTAGCCGAGGATCGCGCCGGCGGTCTGCGCCTCGTCGGTCAACCCGAGCGAGAGATAGGCTTCCACCAGCCGGAGAAGCGCCTCGGGCGTGTGGGTCGTCGTCTGGAACTCCTCGACGACCGCGCGGAAACGGTTGATCGCGGCCGGATAGTGCCGGCGCTTGAGGTAGTAGCGCCCGATCTCCATCTCCTTGGCGGCGAGGTGGTCGAAGGCGAGGTCGAACTTCAGGATGGAGGAGCGCGCGTATTCGCTGTCGGGATAGACCTCGATGACGGTGCGCAGCGACTGCAGCGCCTGAAACGTCAGGCCCTGGTCCCGGCCGACCTGATCGATCTGGTCGTAGTAGCTGAGGGCCAGGAGATATTGCGCGTAGGCCGCATCCTCGTCGGTCGGATAGAAGTCGATGAACCGCTGCGCGGAGGCACGGGCGTTCTCGTAGTCCTGATCCCTGTGATAGGCGAAGGCCTGCATGATCAGACCGCGCTTGGCGAAGTCGGAGTAGGGATAGAGCCGTTCGATCTCCGCGAAGAGCGCCGCCGCATCGTCCGCATCGCCCCCGGCAAGGGCCAGTTCGGCCCGCGTGTAGATCGTCCCGGGGTCGGTGTCCTCCAGCGCGAGTTCCTCACTCCCGCCACAGGCCGCCAGCACCGCGCAGAGGGCGAGCGCGGTCAGCGCATTGGGTCCGCGTCGAATGTGCCGGTCCGTCATGCGATGCCATCCCTGCCCCATGCCCGCTCGGGCACCTCGGCGAACCATAGGCCAGCGGCCGGGGGCTGTGAAGCGCGGCACCGCCGAAATCCCCTAGAGGTGGGCGAAGACGTCACGCTCGAGACCGGCACCGGGAAGGATGCGGCATTCCTCGGGGGCGAGGGTCCGGATGCGATAGGCCAGAGGGTCTGCGAAGAGCGCGCGCAGGAGCTTGTTCGTGACGGCATGACCCGCGCGCACGCCGGTGTAGCGCCCCAGGATCGGCGCACCGGCAAGGGCGAGGTCGCCCAGCGCGTCGAGCATCTTGTGGCGCACCGCCTCGTCGGCATGACGGAACCCTTCGGGGTTCACGATGCGCGCGCCGTCCACGACCACGGCGTTCAGGAGCGATCCGCCGAGGGCCTTGCCGGCGGCGTGCATCGCGGTCACGTCCGATTGCCGGCAGAACGTCCGGCTGTCGCACAGCTCGCGCACGAAGGTGCCGTTCGAAAGGCGGAGGACCTTGTGCTGCCGGCCGATGGCGACGTCGTCGAAGTCGATGGAGAAGTCGATCTCCAACTCGTCGGCGGGCGTGAGCGTCGCGGAGGCCTGCCCGTCGGTCACATGGACACGGCGCAGCACTTCGATCGCATGGACCGGCGCGTCCAGACGGCGCACGCCGACGGCGAGGAACGCGCGGACGAATTCCGCCGCGGACCCGTCGAGGATCGGGACTTCGGGGCCGTCGATCTCGAGGATCGCGTTGTGGATGCCGCAGCCCGTGAGCGCCGCCATGACGTGCTCGACGGTCGAGACGGAGACGCCGGCCTCGTTCACGAGGAACGTGCAGAGCGGGGAAGCTTCGACCGCATCGTGGCGCGCGGGGATCATGGCGTTGCCGTCGACGTCGGAACGCCGGAACCAGATGCCGTGGTAGGCCGGAGCGGGGTGGACGGTGAGCCGCGTCGGCCGGCCGTCGTGCAGGCCGGTGCCGCTGAAACGGACGACCTTTCGGATGGTGGTCTGCATTCTCGTACCTCACGTTCGGTTCCGTCGGACGATCGTGCCGTATCCGTCATCCGTTCCAGCTTGAGCTATCCGCGACGGGTCAGTCTCGCAATTCAACGGTGGTTACGGGCTGAAACAGTCGCGACGGATGCGTGAGCAGAAGAGCGCCGACCGGGCAGGACAGGCGTGAGAACTCAAGCCGGCATGGGTCCGCGCCGATCGCGGACTGGGACATGCTTGCTCACGGCCCTGGAAAAGCGTGATGACATTTTTACGATTTGTTAACATTTGGTACGCAACGAGAGACGGCGGCCCCCCTCGGAGCCGCCGTCGGACCGTGTGCGTCCTGTTGCGTCAGTTCGCCTGGCGTCGCAGGAAGGCGGGGATCTCGATCCGCTCCTCCTCTTGCGCCGCGGGCGCAGGAACGGGCGTGACGGACGGCCCGGCGCGGCGGGTCGGTGTGTCGCCGGAGGTGCCGGTCATGCGGTTGATGAGCGAGCCGATGCCGAAGCGACCTTCGCCGGAGGGGGCGGGCGGCGGCGTGGAACGCTCCCCCTTGCTGACGGCGGCGCGCAGACGCTCCATCGCTTCGGGCGACGGCCCGCCGGTTCCGCGAGGCGAGACGAACCGGGCCTGCGCCGGCTCGGCCGCGGCGACGGGAACGACCGCCGGGGTGACGTAGGCCGGGGGCGGCAGGTCGTCCGCGGCCTGATCTGCGAAGAAGGCGTCCGACGCCTCCGCCTCCTCTGCCGCATGCTGGTCGGCCGCGTCGAAGAACGTGGGCGCGCGGGCGGCGGCGGGTGCCTCCACCTCGATCTGCGCCGCGACGGCGGCGGGTGCCGCGGCCGGGGCTTCCAGACGCGACACCGGCTCGGCCATGCGCCGGCGGGGCATCGGCTCGGCACCGGAGGAGGGCATCGCGTCGATGCCGGTGGCGACGACGGAGACGCGCATCACGCCCTCCATCGACGGGTCCAGCGTGGAGCCGACGATGATGTTC
The DNA here is from genome assembly GCA_963757495.1 of uncultured Alphaproteobacteria bacterium. Lineage (GTDB taxonomy): Bacteria > Pseudomonadota > Alphaproteobacteria > Rhodobacterales > Rhodobacteraceae > Jannaschia. Next base: position 438,738 of record CAVWRZ010000002.1, on the reverse strand, counting down.
GCATCCTCGTCCACTTCCTTGCGGATGCGGTTGGCGGCGTCGTCCATCTCGAACAGCGTGAGGTCGTGGCCGCCGGTGATGTTGATGAGCACGCCTTTCGCACCGGAGAGGCTGAGTTCGTCGAGCAGCGGGTTCGCGATGGCCTTCTCGGCGGCGTCGACGGCGCGGGTCTCGCCCTCGGCCTCGCCGGTCCCCATCATCGCCTTGCCCATCTCGTCCATGACCGAACGCACGTCGGCGAAGTCGAGGTTGATCATGCCCGGACGGACCATCAGGTCCGTCACGCCCTTCACGCCCTGGTAGAGCACGTCGTCGGCCATCGAGAACGCCTCGGTGAAGGTGGTCTTCTCGTTGGCGAGCCGGAACAGGTTCTGGTTCGGGATGATGATGAGGGTGTCGACGACCTTCTGGAGATCCTCGACCCCCTGCTCGGCCTGCCGCATCCGCTTGGTGCCCTCGAACTGGAAGGGTTTGGTCACGACGCCGACGGTGAGGATGCCGAGCTCGCGCGCGGCCTGCGCGATGATCGGGGCGGCCCCGGTGCCGGTGCCACCGCCCATGCCGGCGGTGATGAAGCACATGTGAGCGCCTTCGAGATGCGCGACGATCTCCTCGATCGTCTCCTCGGCGGCCGATGCCCCGACGGAGGGACGCGCGCCGGCGCCCGAGACCTTCGGTGACGCGCGCGCCCAGCTGGATGCGGACGGTGGCGGAATTCTGCGCAAGCGCCTGCGCGTCGGTGTTGGCGACGACGAACTCGACGCCTTCGAGATCCTTCTGGATCATGTTGTTGACGGCGTTGCCGCCCGCGCCGCCGACACCGAACACGGTGATGCGCGGCCGCAGATCGACCTCCGGAGTCGCGCCGGGCATGGTAAGATTCAATGTCATGGCTCTGTCCACCTGTGGTTGCGGCCCGCCTCAGGCCTTGTGACGCGTTTCCCGCGTTGTTGTGGACAAACGTAGCGAGTTCGGTTCCCCGCGTCACCCCAAAAGCGGATCGCGGCGGTCCGATTGCGGCCGAAATGCGGCACTGCGCCGATCGGCTACCAGTTGTCCTTGAACCAGCGCATCGCCTGCCGGATCGACCGGCCAGATCCGCGGGGCGAGACGGCGTCGAAGTCCCAGAACTCGTCCTGCGGTTCGGCACCCTGCATGCACAGGCCGACGCAGGCGGCGAAATCCGGCCCCTTGGCGGCACCGGGCAGACCGTGGACGCGCAGCGGGCGGCCCAGCCGGACCTGGTTGCCGAGGATGCGGCCGGCGAGCTGGTCCAGACCGGGGATCTGCGACGCGCCCCCGGTGAGCACGATGCGCTGGCTCGGCAGGTCGCCGAAGCCCGCGGCATCCAGCCGGGCGCGCGCGTCCTCCAGGATCTCCTCGACCCGGGGGCGGATGATGCCGATGAGTTCGGTGCGCGTCACGGAACGGCGGTCGTGGTGCCAGTCGCCGGTCTCCGCCTCCAGCGAGATCGCCTCCCGGTCGTCCATCCCGGTCGCATGGACCCCGCCGTAGCGGCACTTGATCATCTCCGCCGTGGCTTCGGGAATGCGCAGCCCCTGGCTGATGTCGGAGGTCACCTGCGCCCCGCCGAAGGGAACGGTGTCGGCGAAGACCATGTGCTTGCGCATGAAGATGGAGATGCCGGTCGTGCCCGCGCCCATGTCGATGCAGGCCGCGCCCAGCTCCTTCTCGTCCTCCACCAGGGCGGAGGTCGCGGCGGCGTAGGGGGCGGAGGCGAGGCCCGCGAGCTCGAGGTCGCAGCGGTGGATGCAGGTCAGCAGGTTCTCGATGGCATGCGCGTCGACCGACAGCAGGTGCATGTCGGCGCGCAGCATCTCCCCGGTCTGGCCGCGCGGGTCGCGCAGCGTGGTGCGGTGGTCGATGCCGAAGTTGACGGGTTGCGCATGCAGCACCTCCCGGCCCGGCCCGATGTCCGGCGTCTCGATGGAGGACAGCACGCGGCCGACGTCATGCGCCGTGCAGGGCCCCGCCTCCAGCACGACCTCCCCGGACAACGGCCAGGACGTCGGCCGCCCCCCGGAGAAGCAGGCGATGACGTGGTCGACGCGGACCTGCGCCATCTTCTGCGCGCCCTGCACGGCGGTGCGGATCGCGCGTTCGGCATCGGGCATCGCGTCGACTTCCCCGCGCACGATGCCGCGCGACCGGGTGGTGGTGGCGCCGATGACGCGGAAGTTCGATTGGCCCGCCATGTGACCGACACCTTCCCCCTCGGGGGTGTTCTCCTCGAACTGGAGCACGAGACAGGCGGTCTTGAACGTGCCGACGTCGAGGATCGCGACGACGCCGCGCTGCAGGGCGGCCTGCCGTTTGCGGCGCATGGCCCGCTGGGCGTGGAACAGGCGGCTCATCGGTTTCCTTCCGGACTATCGAGCGAGAGGCGGGCGAGATCCTGCGCGCCCTTGAGTTCGCTCCGCGCCTCCGGGCTGAGACGCAGGACGGGCCGGCCCGCGATGCGCAGGTCGAAGACGCGGACGTCGCGGGAGAGGACGTCCTTCGCCGCGTGCATGCCGAGCGCCAGATCGAGTGCCGCGACGGGGGCCTGTTCGGGCAGGGCGATGATCTGCCCCCCGCTCAGCACCACGTCCCAGCGGCGATTGCCGACGCGGGAGAGCCCGACGAGCCGGTCCTCCACGGGTTTCGCGGCGGCGATCAGCGTCAGGGCCTCGGGCACGCGGCGATCCGCACCCTGCCCCGCGATCAGAGGCAGGGCCCCGGCGGCCGCGATGGAGGCCAGCGTGGCGACGCGGTGGCCGGTCGCGTCGAGCACCTCCACGCCGTCGTCCCGCTGCCAGGCGACGACGGGCGTGCGCTCGGTCACGCGCAGCAGCAGCACCCCGCCGGCCTTGACCCGCACCTCCGCGTCCAGCACCGGATCGAGCCCGACCAGCAGATCGCGCAGCGCCGCCATGTCCAGCTTGAACTGCGACAGCGGCAGGTCGATCGGCAAGGCCTCCTCGATGTCGTTCTGCAGCTCCGCGCTGGCCCCTTCGATCCGCAGCAGGGAAACGGTGAATTCCGGGCGGTCCTGCACCGCGCTCACGGTGCCGTCGTACCAATCCACCATCGCCGTGATCCGCGCCCCGTCGCTCAGATACCAGGCGCAGAGACCGAGGACGGCGAGGCCGGGTATCCCGAAGCGGACGAGCCCGCGGAACAGGGGCGTGAGCCAGAGCCGCTGCATCCGGTACTGCCAGCGGCTCGGGGCCGGATCGCGGGTGCCCTTGCGCCTCACCGGTCGCACGAGGCGTCCTCCACCAGTCGCGCGCAGAGCTGTCCGAAGGTGATCCCGACGCTCGCCGCCTGTTCCGGGGAGAGCGAGGTCGGCGTCATGCCGGGCTGCGTGTTCGTCTCCAGCAGGATCAGCCCGTCGAGGCCGCGCGCGTCGTCCCAGCGGAAGTCCGTCCGGCTGATCGACCGGCAGCCGAGGGCCGAATGGGCGCGCAGCGCGAAGGACTGGCAGGCGGCGGCGATGTCGGGCGGCAGGTCGGCGGGCACCGTATGACGGCTCCCGCCGGGCGCATATTTCGCCTCGTAGTCGTACCACCCGTCCATGTGGATTTCCGTCACCGGCAGGGCGCGGTCGCCGAGGACGGTGCAGGTGAGTTCGCGCCCCGGCGCATAGGTCTCGACCATCACGACGGCGGGCATCGTGTCGTCGAGCGGCGGCGGACCGTTCGCGCCTTCGGGGACGATGTGAATGCCGACGGAGGAGCCCTCGTCGTTCGGCTTCACCACGTAGGGGGGCGGCAGGACGTGGCGCGCCGTCGCCTCGGCGCGGGGCACGAGCCGGCTCTCGACCACCGGCAGGCCGGCGGCGCGGTAGATGTCCTTCGTGCGCGCCTTGTCCATCGTCATGGCGGACGCCAGCACGCCGGAATGGGTATAGGGCAGCCGCAGCCATTCGAGGAGGCCCTGGACGCAACCGTCCTCGCCGCGCCTGCCGTGCAGCGCGTTGAACACCACATCGGGGGCGACCTGTTGCAGCGTTGCCACAAGGCCGGGCCCGTCATCCTCGGGGGCCACCACCTCGGTCACCTCGAACCCTTCGCCGCGCAGCGCGTCCGCGCAGCCGCGACCGGTCGAGAGGCTGACCTCGCGCTCCGCCGAAGGGCCGCCCATCAGGACGGCGATGTGGAGGGTTGCCTTGCCCGACATGCCCGCTTTCTTCCGCCTCGTGCCGGGTCCGTTGCGTCCCGGCCGCCGTCTCGTGTGCCCCGGTCTCTGACGGACCGTTCGGGGCTACGCGGGTTCTCCGACCCGCAGTATCTCCCAGTCTAGCTGCAGTCCGCTCGACACGAAAACCCTTTTCCGGACCTCCTCCCCCAGCCCCTCCAAATCGGCGGCCGTGGCGCCTCCGGCATTGACAAGGAAGTTCGGGTGTTTCGGCGACATGATCGCCCCGCCCCGCACCGCCCCGCGCAGACCGGCTTCGTCGATGACCTTCCAGGCCTTCAGGTCGTGGATGTCGTCGGCCCGCCCGGTGGAACTGAACCCCGCCGGGTTGCGGAAGGTGGAGCCGGCGCTGCGGTCCTTCGTCGGCTGCGTCGCGTCGCGCCTGGCCAGCTGGTCGGCCATGCGCGCCTCCAGGTCCGCGGGGTCGCCGGCGTCGGTGCGGAAGGTCGCCCGGGTGACGACGGCCCCGCCCGGCAGGCGACTGCTGCGATAGGCCAGGTGCAGATCGGCGGCGGGGATCGTGACGGACTGGCCAGACCGCGTGACGACGTCGACCTCCATCAGCCGGTCGGCGACGTAGCTGCCGTAGCAGCCGGCGTTCATCGCCACCGCCCCGCCGATGGATCCGGGGATCGTGCGCAGGAACGTCAGGTCGCGCCCCGCCTGCGCCGCACGACGCGCGACATGGGCATCCAGCGCGGCGGCCCCGGCATGGACCAGATCGCCGTCCACCTGGATCCCGTTGAAGCCCCGGCCCAGACGGATCACGACGGCACGAAGCCCCCCGTCGCGGACGATGAGGTTGGAGCCGACACCCATCGGAAACACGGCGATATCCGGCGGCAGAGCCCCGAGGAAGTCGCGCAGGTCCGCGGCGTCGGCCGGCTGGAACAGCGCGTCCGCCGGACCGCCGACGCGCAACCAGGTCAGGTCGGCCAGCACCCGGTTTCTGGTGAGAGACCCCCGGACGGCCGGGTACTCCATCCCCCGCTACCCGTTCAGCCGGCCGGGCAGCGCGGTCGCCCAGCCGGAGATCGTGCCCGCGCCGAGGCAGACGACGATGTCGCCGTCCCGCGCCTGTTCGCGCACCAGCCGTTCCAGATCGTCCTCGTTCGTGACGGCACGGGCGTGGCGGTGGCCGGTGCGGATCAGCCCGGCCACCAGATCGTCACGGCCGGCACCCTCGATGGGCTCCTCTCCGGCAGCGTAGATGTCGGCGATGCCCACGACGTCGGCGTCGGCGAAGCAGCCGCAGAAGTCGTCGAAGAGGCTGTGCAGCCGGGAATAGCGATGCGGCTGGTGGATCGCGATGACGCGACCGGTATCGCCGATGGACTGGCGGGCGGCGCGCAGGACGGCGGCGATCTCGACCGGGTGGTGGCCGTAATCGTCGATGATCGGCACGCCGTTCCACTCCCCCACGCGGGTGAACCGCCGGTTGACGCCGCCGAAGGAGGCGAGCCCCTCGCGGATCACCTCTTTCGGGCACACCGAGCTCGCGGGCGACGGCCACGGCGGAGAGCGCATTGGAGACGTTGTGATCGCCCGGCATCGGCAGGGCGCAGCCCTCGATCACGGCCTCCTCCGCCTGCAGTTGGATGTCGAAATGCGCGACGCCCTTCTCGTAGGTCAGGTTCACCGCCCGCACGTCCGCCTGCGCGTTGAAGCCGAAGGTCACGATGCGCCGGTCGGTCACGCGGCCGACCAGCGCGCGAACTTCCGGGTGGTCGGTGCAGCAGATGGCGAGGCCGTAGAACGGGATGTTGGACACGAAGTCCGTGAACCCCTGCCGCAGCGCCTCGATCGTGCCCCAGTGTTCCATGTGCTCGGGGTCGATGTTCGTGACGATGGCGATGGTCGCGGGCAGGCGGTTGAACGTGCCGTCGCTCTCATCGGCCTCCACCACCATCCACTCGCCCCCGCCCTGCCGCGCGTTGGAGCCGTAGGCGTGGATGATGCCGCCGTTGATGACCGTCGGGTCCAGATCGCCCGCGTCCAGCAACGCCGCCACCATCGTCGTCGTCGTCGTCTTGCCATGGGTGCCGGCGACGGCGATGTTGGACTTGAGCCGCATGAGCTCGGCCAGCATCTCCGCCCGGCGCACCACCGGGAGGCCCAGCATGCGGGCCGCGTCGAGTTCCGCATTGCCCGGCTTGATGGCCGAGGAGATGACGACGACCTCCGCTCCCGTCAGGTTCTCCGCCCGCTGCCCCTCGAAGATCGTCGCACCCAGCCCGGCCAGCCGGTCGGTGATCGGCGTCGCCTTCAGGTCCGACCCCTGCACCGTGAGCCCGTTCGACAGCAGCACCTCCGCGATGCCGGACATGCCGATGCCGCCGATGCCGACGAAGTGGATCGGTCCCATCGTCTGGGGAAGCTTGGTGGCGTTCATGCGTTGCGGCTCGCGATGTGTTCGGCCAGGTCGGCGAGGCGGGCGGCGGCGTCCGGCACGGCGACCGAAAGCGCCGCGCGGTGCATCTGCAGCGCGCCGTCGGGATCGCTCAGGATCGTCTCGACCTGCTCGGACAGGCTCTCGCGCGTCAGCTTGCGCTCGGGGATCAGGATCGCGGCCCCGGCGTCCGACAGCCCGTGGGCGTTCGCCATCTGGTGGTCGCCCGCGGCGGCGGCGAAGGGGATCAGGATCGACGGGCGCCCGATCACCGACAGATCCGCCACGGTGGAGGCCCCGGCGCGGCAAATTGCCAATTGGCAATCGGCGAGCCGGCTCGGCACGTCGTCGAAGAACGGCCGCACGTCCGCGCCGATCCCGGATTGCGCGTAGAAGTAGGTCACGCGCTCCACGTCCTCGGGCCGGGCCTGCTGCGCGACGCGCAGATGCCGGCGCAGCTCCTCCGGCAGGGCGGCGAGGGCCGCAGGCACCTCGTCCGACAGGATGCGCGCGCCCTGGCTGCCGCCGAGGACGAGTACGTTCATCGGATAGTCCCCCGGCGGGATGTAGGCGGCACCGGCCCGCGCGGCGATGGCGGCGCGCACCGGGTTGCCGACATGCTCCCCCTCCACGCCCGGGGGCAGCTTCGTCGGCCAGGTGCCGCAGGCGAAGGCGTCGACGCGTGTGGCGAAGCGTTCGTTCACGCGGCCGAGCACGCCGTTCTGCTCATGGATGATCCGCGGCAGCTTCATCAGCACGGCGGCGGCCATGGCGGGGATCGTCGGGTAGCCACCGAAGCCCGCGACAAGCTGCGGCCGGTCCCGCCGGAACCCCCGCACGGCGCGGTACACGCCGCCCGCCAGCTTCGGGGCGACCATCGCCTTCGCGGCGAACCCGCCCCGCGCGAATGTGGCTGACGGGACGATGCCGACTTGGACCTCCTCGGGGAAGCCGCCGGCATAGCGCGCGCCCCGGTCGTCGGTCGAGAGCTTCACCCGCCAGCCCCGCGTCGAGCATCTCCTCGGCGAGGGCCTGCGCGGGGAACATGTGCCCCCCGGTGCCCCCGGCGGCGATGACGATCAGCGGCGCGCCCATCTGCGGCTCCTCAGCGGTATCCGTTCGACAGCAGGTGATCCCCGATCCCGGCCTGCGGCCGTGTGCGGGTGAAGCACAGCAGCATCCCCGTCAAGGCACCCATCGCGATCAGCGAGGACCCGCCGTAGCTCACGAACGGCAGCGTCATGCCCTTGGCCGGCAGCAGGCGGACCGCGACGCCGAGATTGATGAACGCCTGACTGGCCAGCAGGACGGTCAGCCCGGTGCCCGCCAGCCGGATGAAGACGTCGCGCTCTTCGCACAGCCGCAGCAGACAGCGCAGGGCGATGAACCCGAACAGCGCGACGACGAAGAGCACCATCACCAGCCCGTATTCCTCCGCCGCGACCGCGATGATGAAATCCGTGTGGGCATCCGGCAGGATCCACTTCACCCGCCCCTCGTTCACGCCCGTGCCGAAGAAGCCGCCTTCGCGGATCGCGTCGATGGCATAGCCCATCTGCGTGCGCGGATCGATTTCGGGGTTCAGGAACCCGTCGATGCGGCTGGCGAAATGCTCGGAGTTGGAATAGGCGAAAACGCCGATCGCGCCGACCGCCGCGACGACGGCCGTGAGCAACAGGATCGGAGCACCGGCCACGAAGTAGACGGCGGACCAGGCGACGATCATCAGCATCGCCTGGCCGAAATCCGGCTGCAGCGCCAGGAACGCGACCACGATGACCAGCACGGCGAAACTGATCGTCTTGCCGGGAGGGCCGCCGGGCTCGCAGGCGGAGGCCATGAGCCAGGCGGTCATGATGATGAAGACGGGCTTCAGGAACTCGGACGGCTGCACGCTGGCGAACCCCAGCGAGTACCAGCGCACGGCCCCCTTGCCGAAGTCGGTGCCGAGCGCGGGGAGAAGCATGACGGCGGCGGCGGCGAAGAAGAAGCCGATCACGCCCAGTCGACGGACCAGCTGCGGCGACATCATCGACACGACGAGCATGACGACGAAGGCGAGAGAGCCGAAGAACGCCTGCCGGTAGACGTAGTAGAACGGCGGCAAGTCGTTGCGCTCCGCGAGCGGCACGCTCGCCGCGAACCCGAGCAGCAGCCCCACGGCGAAGAGCAGGACGATCGCGGCCAGCACGCCCCTGTCGATCGTTCGCCACCAACGGGATACGATGGCCTCGCCCGGAAGGACGACGACCGCGCCATGCGCGATTTCAGTCATGTGACCGCCTGTCTGTACTTACTGCCCGCCCGGTTTTCCGGGTCTGTCGCATCACCCTAGCGCAGGAGATTCCATCGCGCCAGTGCCTTGGCCACGACGATTCGCCGGGTCGTCAGCCGAGCACGCGGCCGATCTTCTCCTTCGCGCTCTGCGGGTCCTCGCCGAAGGAGATCAGGTCCACCACCGCGCCGTCCGCGTTCAGCACGAAGACCGAGGCGTAATGGTCCATCGTGTAATCCCCTTCCCCCAGCGGCCGCTTCTGCCAGTAGACGCGCCAGGATCTCGCCATCGCCCAGACGTCCTCCGGCTCGCCGGTGATGCCGAGGATGCGGTCGGACTGCGGCGCGATATACGCCTCCAGGAACTCCGGCGTGTCGCGTTCGGGATCGACGGTCACGAAATAGGCCCCTATCGCATCCCGCGGGACGTCGAGGTCCGTGAGCCAGCCGTCCATGTCGTGGATGGTCGTGGGGCAGACCTCCGGACAATGGGTGAAGCCGAAGAACAGCAGGCTCGGCCGCCCCTCGAAGGCGGCCTGCGTGATCGTGTCGCCGTTCTGATCCACCAGTGCGAACGGATCGCCGAGCGCGGTCGCCACGACGGAGGTCCCGTCCTGCGCCTCCACGACCTGCCGCAGGGCGACGCCGCCCCCGAGGGCGACCGCGGCGACGCCCAGCCCGAGGAGTATCGTCTTCATGCGACCCATGCCGGCCTCCCGCTCGTTGCGACCGCCGCCCGATTGCGTGCGGATGCGGTTCGATCAATGCCATCGACGGAGGACGACGGAAAGCCCGACCGCATGTCGCACCCCCCTGGCCCATTCCTAGCGTCGTGCAGAGGGACGATCCGATCGCCCGTGCCTGGCGACAAGCTGCGTCGCGATCGACGGACCGGCGGCGTCGAGCCGACTGTAGTGGTCCGCCATACGGTCGGCACCGGAGCCGGGCGCTCGGTCATGCGATCCGTCGGGGGGGATCTACTGTGGTCCGTCCAGGTCCGTCACCACGTCGAACCCCGGGCAGGCGCGTTCGCGGCACCACATCCGCGCCTCCGACAGCGCCGAAGCCCGGAACGCTTCCATAGGCGGGTCCGGGTCCCTGGTCGCCACACCGACCGCCGAAATGGCCTTTTCCCGTTCCCGAGTCCTGTGCACCCCGGATCCGCGGCGCGGCACCGGACCATGCGGATCGGGAGCATTCTAACGAATCCGGCGGCAGGGATTCACACCTTCTTCACGTTCCCAGCCTAGCAACGCCGCAACGGGGTGAAACCCCTGGGGCCGGCCGGTCTAGATCGGTGGTCCGAAGCTCTGAAAGGGTGCCCGATGAAATGCAGCGAGACTCAACCTCATCCGAAGACCTACGCCGCCTTCCTGATCCTCGCGATCGTCACGCTCGTCGGCCTCACTCCCATCGAACTGCCCGCCACCCAGATCGCAACCGCGGCCGCCGTCGATCTCGCCGGCTCGTGCATCACCGCGGAAGCCTGCGCTGATCAATCCGCCTCCAGCGCCCTTTCCGCCGCCTTCCGGATCGCGGTGATATTGATGCCGTAGCCTTCGGGGCTTTTTACCGACCCGCCGCCGAAGATCGCCGAGCCGGCCACCAGAACGTTCGCGCCCGCGGCCACGGCAAGCGGGGCCGTCGTGGCATCGCAACCCCCATCGACCTGGATATGGACCGGCCGATCGCCGATCGCCGCCCGCAAGGCGCGGATCTTGGCGAGTTGCCCGTGCAGGAAGGACTGGCCGCCGAACCCGGGATTCACCGTCATCACGCAGACGAGGTCCACGTCGTCCAGCAAAGGAAGCGCGGCCTCGACCGGCGTCCCAGGATTCAGGGCCAGCCCCGCCATCGCTCCCGCCCCCCGAATCGCCTGCAACGTCCGATGGATATGCGGCCCCGCCTCGACATGGGCGGTGATGATATCCGCCCCTGCCTCCGCGAACGCCCCGATGAACGGATCGACCGGTGCGATCATGAGATGGACGTCCATCACTCCGCCGATGTGGGGCCGCAGCGCGGCGCATGTCGCCGGTCCGAAGGACAGGTTGGGAACGAAATGCCCGTCCATGACGTCCACATGGATCCAATCCCCCCCCTGCGCCTCCACCGCGCGACATTCCGCCCCGAAGTCGGCGAAATCGGCTGCCAGGATGGAGGGGGCGATCCGGATGGAGCGGTCGAAAGCATCTGGCATCTGGGCCTCCCTGAGGTCTGCCCCGCGGTTACACGGTGCCGAACGGTCCGTGAACCCCCGCGTCGGTGACGATCCATGGCAGAGGGACGTCATGCGGCCCCTGCGGGACGGCCTCCACCCGCTGCGCCTCCAGCGCGAACCCGATGGCCGAGGCACCGGCCAGTCCTGCCAGCGTCCGGTCGTAGAAGCCGCCGCCATGACCCAGCCGCCCGCCCCGCAGGTCGAACCCGACGAGCGGCACGATCACGACATCCGGCACCCGCCACCCGCCTTCGACCGGAGTCGATATGCCGAATGCACCCTTCTCCAGCGCGCAACCCGGCCACCATTCCCGGAACCGCAGCGGTGCCCCCCGCGCGGTCACCACCGGCACGCAGATGCGGTTGTCCCGCGCCAGCGCGCGCATGGTGCCCCGCGGGTCCGCTTCCGATCCGATGGGGAGGTATCCCGCGATCGTCCGCCCGCGCAATCCCATCAGCCGGGCGTAGAGCCGCGTGCCGGCCATCGCGCGACGTCCCGACGGGACGCCGTCCCGGGCGGCAAGGCACGCACGGCGCAGTTGCGCCTTCCGGGCGGTCGACTTAGCGTCCTCGGCCATGACGACCTTTGACCACTTCGCCCTTTCCGCCGCAACGCTCGAAGATGGCTGCGCCCACGTCACGGCCCGACTGGGGATCGAAATGGGCCCCGGCGGCGAACATGCGCGCATGGGCACCCACAACTGCCTGTGCGGGCTGGCGTCCGGCGAGTACCTCGAAGTCATCGCCATCGACCCAGACGCCCCCTCCCCGGATCGACCGCGATGGTTCGACCTCGACCGTCGCTCCGGACCGCCCCGCATCGGCAACTGGATCGCCCGGACGGACGACCTGGACGCGGCGATCGCGCGGCATCCCGGCGCGGGGCGCGCCCTGTCGTTCCGACGTGGCGCATTCCGGTGGCGCATGGCCGTTCCGGACGACGGGATCCTTCCGTTCGACGGTTGCTTTCCCGCGCTGATCGAATGGGAGAGCGCCGCCCCGGCCTTCCCGGACCGTGGCATTCGGCTCGTGGAGCTGACGTTGACGCATCCCGGCGGTGCGGCGCTCGCGAAGACCCTCGCCGATCTGATCGACGATCCCCGCATCGTCGTCGAAACCGGCCCCCGGCGGATCCGCGCCGCGCTCGACACGCCGGACGGGTCCAGGGAGCTCGCGTGATAGCGCCGGACCTCGCAGCATTCGAGCGGATCGCGGAGGAGACCCGTGCCGGCTTTCCACCCCCCTTTGCGGGGCTGGCGGCGGATGTGCGCATCGTCGTCGAGGACTGGCCCGAGGACGAGATGCTGGAGGAACTCGAGCTACCGTCGGCCTACGAACTGACCGGGCTCTACGACGGCATCCCCCTCACCGAGCGCGACCCGTCGGAGCCCGAACCCCCCTCCACGGTCCACCTGTTCCGCCGCCCGATCCTGGACGAATGGGCGGAGCGCGGCGACGTGACGATGGCGGCGCTGGTCGCGCATGTCACCGTCCACGAATTCGCGCATCACTTCGGCTGGTCGGACGCGGATATCGCGCGCATCGACGAATGGTGGACCTGACCGCCCGATGGCCGCGCCGCGCCGGCGACGTCAGGCCGCTGCGGGGGGACGCGCGGAGAGCACCTCGTCCACGGCCCGCAGCGCGCCGTCCTCGTCCATGTCCTTGCTCACGGCCGCAAGCTCCCGGGTGAGCCGGTCCAGCGCGGCCTCGTAGAGCTGGCGCTCCGAATAGGACTGCTCGCGCTGCTCGTCGTTGCGGTGCAGGTCGCGCACCACCTCGGCGATGGCGATCAGGTCGCCGGAATTGATCTTGGCCTCGTATTCCTGCGCACGACGCGACCACATCGCCCGTTTCACGCGGGCCTTCCCCTTGAGCGTATGCATCGCCTTGTCGACCACCTCGGGCGACGACAGCGACCGCATCCCGACATCGGTCGCCTTGTTGGTCGGCACCCGCAGCGTCATCTTGTCCTTGGCGAAGTTGATGACGAACAGCTCGAGTTCCAGCCCCGCGACCTCCTGCTTCTCGATCTTCACGATCTGACCGACGCCGTGGGCGGGGTATACGACGAAATCGTCTGGACGGAACTCGGACTTCTTGGACATGGGGCTACCTTTCGATGTCTCGCCGGCGTCGGGTCGTCCGGCCAAAGGAGACGCCGACCACGGGAAAACCCCGTCGTCCGGCTCGGTTCAGGCCGAGGGCCCCCGCGGACCGATGTTATGCGAACCACTGCGGCCGCGCTGTGGAGCGCATACCACGAAATCACCCCCCGCGAAAGACCGGCGGTCGCGCGGGCCGGCGACCTGCGCCGTCAGCCGCCTTCGCCAGGGGCTTCGGAAAAGAACTCCATCTTCCCCGGCCTCCCGTCCATCTCCTCCGCCGTCGGCAGCGGGTCCTTCTTGGAGATGATGACCGGCCAGAGCTCTGAATACTTGCGGTTGAACTCCACCCATTTCTCGGTGTCGGGCTCGGTGTCGGGGCGGATCGCGTCGGCGGGGCATTCGGGCTCGCAGACGCCGCAGTCGATGCATTCGTCGGGATGGATCACGAGCATGTTCTCCCCCTCGTAAAAACAGTCCACAGGGCAAACCTCGACGCAGTCGGTATATTTGCACGAGATGCAGGCATCGTTGACGATGTAGGTCATGGCGCGGGCTCCTCGTTCGGCGTCAGTCGCCGTCTAGCCGCGCCGCCGGTGTCATTCAAGCGAACCCGGGCCGGAACCGTTGCGGTCTCTCAGGTCCGTGAGGTCCTGATCCAGCCGCCTCCGGTCGCGGCCCGTGGGCCGGGGGCCGACGCGCGGCACGGGGGCCGGCGAATGATCGTCATAGAGCGCCTGCGCTTCGGCCGCGGGGCCCCGGCGTTCGGCGAGCCCGCGGATCACGACCACGCGGATCCGTTCGGCCTGCGGAAAGGTCAGCGCGTCGCCCACGCCGACGCTCACGCTCGCCTTCGTCACCCGCGCCGCGTTCACCCGCACCCGCCCGTCGTTCACGAGCCGCGCGGCCATCGTGCGCGTCTTGAAGAATCGAGCCTGCCAGAGCCACTTGTCGATCCGCTGCTTCGCCGGTCCGTCGCTCACCCGTGGCCGCTCATTTTTCCTTGAGCGCCGCGAGAGCGGCGAAGGGATTGTCCGGGTCGATCGGCTTGTCGCGCGCGGGCCGCGACTCGAAGACCTTGGGTGCCGGCTTTCCCGCGCCCTCGGGGCCGCCACGCCGCGGCCCCCCCTTGCCCTGCGGCTTGCCGCCGCGCCTCGGCTGTCGGTCGCCCTGCGGCTCGCGGGCCCCTTCCCGGCGCGGACTTCGGTTCGGCTGACGCCGCGGGGACCAGATGAAGGTGTAGAAAACCTCCATCTCGGGGGCTTCCCCGCTTGCGCCCGACATCTGTGCGGGGACTTCCGGCGGGATCTCGACCGGCGGAATGTCGGGCACCCCGGGCGGTGCTTCCACCGGGGGGGCGGGCGGCATGTCCGGCGGCGTCTCCGGCGTCACGGGAACGTCGGGGGCCTCCGGCGCGGGGGGTGCCTCGGGCACTGGAACGTCGGGCGTCCCGGGCGCGGGCGGTGCCGGCGGAACGGCGGGCACGCCGGCCTTCACCTTCGGTCGCTCGCCCTTCTCCGCGGCGTATCCGAGCCCCCCCATCAGGTCGGAGAACTGCTCCAGCGTCATTCCGGTGATCGACAGCATGTCCGGCGTCGCCTCGAACCCGCCGCGTGAATCGACGGGACGCAGCAGATCGGCCAGCCGCTCCAGCATGTCGATGCGGATCGCCCGCGCGCCGGCCAGACGGTAGCCAGCCATCGTGTAGTAGCCCTGCGGCGCGCCCTCGGCGGCGGGCACCGTCACCAGCCCCGGAGGCGGCGCTTCGGGGAACTCGTCCAACCCGTTCCAGACGGACCAGAGCAGCAGCCGCACCCGCGTCGGCGCGGGCTTGAGCAGCAATTGCTGGAAGATCGTGAACTGGCCGAAGCGGATGCCGTGCCGGCGCAGCTGCCCGCGCGACTCCTGATCCAGCTCCTTCACCTCGGCGGCGACCTCCGCACGCGGCAGCACCCCGAAGGACTCCAGCATCCGGAACGCGAACCCGCGCGCCAGCCCCGTCACGGTCTCGTCGCGCGACATCGCGATCAACGGCTCCATCGCGGCGGCGACCTTGCGGTCGATGAAATGCTGCAACCGGCGCGTGACCTTCTGCATGACCTCGGGCCCGGCATCGTCGTCGACGAAAGCCTCGACCGCGGGTTTGAGCGCCTCGGCTCCCTTCACCAGCTTGCCCACCGCCTGATCGCCCCACATGAGGCCGCCCTGCTCGGTGAAATCCATCTCCGTGTCGGGCGCGTTGTAGAAACGGTCCGCCCGCAGGTGGAACTCCGGGCGCAGCGCCTGCGTCGCGGCCTGTCGCACCGTCTTCGCCTCGTCCGGAGACGTGGTGCCGGTCTGATGGAAGCGGAAGCCCTCGAGACGGCCAAGCGTCTCGCCCTCGACGCTCACGTCGCCCTTGTCGTCTATTTCGGCCAAGAGGCCCTCCTTCATCTTCAGCCGCCGCAGCAGCACGCTCGTCCGCCGATCGACGAACCGATTGGTCAGCGCCTGGTGCAAGGCGTCCGACAGCCGATCCTCTACCGCCCGCGTCGCCTCGCGCCAATGGGCCTCGTTGTCCACCCAGCCCTTGCGCTGTGCAACATACGTCCAAGTGCGGATATATGCCAACCGCTTGGACAGCATGTCGATATCGCCCTCGGTCTTGTCGATCCGCTTGATCTGCCGCGCGAACCAGTCGCCATCGACCCGACCCCGCCCGTGCAGGAAGTCGAAGATGCGCGCCAGCATGGTCGTATGCTCGCCGTGGCTGATCCCCTGGAAATCGGGGATGCGGCAGACGTCCCACAGCAAGCGGACGTCGCGCGCATCGCGGATCCGGCTCGCCACGCCTTCCAGCTCGTTGAGCGTCCTGAGGGACAGCAGGTCGTCCGCCTGCCGCCCCTTCACCAGCATCAGATCCGTGCTCGGAGCCTCAAGCGACGCGATCAGGGCTTCGGGCGTGCCGAACTCCAGCCGCTCGTTGCGCCACATCAGCCGCTCGATGGGCTTGAAGCTGTGCGACTGGATCGCCTCGATCTGGAACTCCTCCAGAGGCCCCGCCTCGCCCGTCACCCCGAACGTCCCCGGCTGCATGTAGCGCCCGGCCCGACCCGCGATCTGCGCCAGCTCGTGCGGCATCAGCGGGCGGATGCGCTGCCCGTCGAACTTCGAGGTGGCGGAGAAGGCGACGTGGCGGATATCGAGGTTCAGCCCCATCCCGATGGCATCGGTCGCCACGAGGTAATCGACGTCGCCGTTCTGGTACATCTCCACCTGCGCGTTGCGGGTCCGCGGGCTCAGCGCCCCCATCACCACCGCCGCGCCCCCCTTCTGCCGGCGCAGCAGCTCCGCGATGGCGTAGACGTTCTCTACCGAGAAGCCGACGATGGCCGTGCGCCCGGGCATCCGGCTGATCTTCTTCGATCCGGTATAGGTCAGGTCGCTGAACCGCTCGCGCCGGGCGAACTGCACCTTCGGCACCAGCGCGGCGATCGTCGGTCGCATCGTGTCGGAGCCCATGAACAGCGTCTCGTGCAGCCCGCGCATGTTCAGCAACCGGTCGGTGAAGACATGCCCGCGGGCCGGATCGGCGCAGAGCTGGATCTCGTCGACCGCCACGAAATCCGCGCCCATGCCCAGCGGCATCGCCTCCACCGTGCAGACCCAATAGGCGGTCCGCGCCGGCACGATCCGCTCCTCCCCCGTCACCAGCGCCACGACGGACGGGCCGCGCAGCGCCACGATCCGGTCGTAGACCTCGCGCGCCAGCAACCGCAGCGGCAGGCCGATGACCCCGGTGCGATGCGCGAGCATCCGTTCGATGGCGTAATGCGTCTTTCCGGTGTTCGTCGGCCCGAGGACCGCCGTCACCCGGCCGAGATTGGTGTCCATGTCAGAGCGCCCGGTCGCCGGTCTGCATCTCCAGCCGCTCGACGGCGCCGTTCACGTTCTCCTCCGCGGGGAACACCTGCTGCGCCGCCTTCAGCGCCACCAGGGCACCTTTCTCGTCTCCCAGTTGTTCGAGGATGATCCCGAGGCCCGCGAGCGCGCCGAAGTGGCGCGGCTCGAGGATCAGCACCTGCTCGATGTCGGCTATGGCGGCCCCGAACTCCTCGAGGAAGAAGAACGCCGACGCGCGCTGATTCCAACCCTCCGCGAACTCCGGCGCATGGTCGGTGAGGGCCGTCAGATGGGTCACCGCCCGGGCATACTCCCCCGCTTCGATGGCCTCGCGGCCCCGCCGGAGCAGGAGGTCGAGCGCGGCGCTGCCCGAATGGGTCCAGCGCTCCTGGATCTCTGTGGCCAGCCGGACGGCTTCGCCCGCGTCCTCCTCCGCCGTCAGGGTCCCCAGGCGATTGAGCAGGACCTGCGCATCCTCGGAGAGCACCTCTCCCTCCTGCGCGGCCGCAAACGTGGCGTAAGAAAATGCCAGCAGCACGGCGAGGGTCTTGAGAGTGGCGCGCAGGTCGATCATCCTGTGGGGGACCCCATCCGCCGTTTCGGCGATCAGCATTCGAAGGACCGACATGAGCGACATCATCCAAGAGGCCGTCACGCAGCTTTCCGCAAAGATTGGCACCTTCGACGGCAGCGTCAAGTTCGTGATCGAGGACGAAGGGTCGATCATGGTCGATTCCGACGGCATCCGCGCCGGCGACGAGGCGGCGGAATGCACGATGACGGCCGATGCCGACACCTTCCGCGGCATTCTGGACGGCGACGTCAACCCCACGTCGGCCTTCATGACCGGCAAGCTCTCGGTCGACGGCGACATGGGACAGGCGATGAAGCTGGGCGCGCAACTGTCCTGACGTGGCATCACCGGCGGCCCCTTACTTCGCGGATATCGCCGGTGGCCCCCCCGGCGGGCATGCGCGCTGGATCGATACGGTGGACGGGCTGCGCCTGCGCGCCGGCGTCTGGCCGGAGGGGACGCGGGGCACGCTGCTGATCGTTCCGGGGCGGACCGAGTACGTCGAGAAATATTCCGACGCCGCCGCGCAGATGCATGCGCGGGGATACGCCAGCCTCGTGCTGGACGTTCGCGGACAGGGGCTGTCCCCCCGGACGGGGGCCCTCCCTCACATCGGCCACATCAACGATTTCAGCGCCTTCCAGAACGACGTCGATGCGGGGCTGGTCCTTTGCGCCGATCTCGATCTCCCCCGGCCCTGGCACATCCTCGGGCATTCGATGGGCGGGCTCATCGCGTTGCGCGCCCTGATGCGCCGCCCCGACGCCTTCCGGCGCGCCGTCTTCTCCGCACCGATGTGGGGGTTGCAGATGTCCGCCGCATCGCCGCGCGGCCGGCTGGGCCGTGTCCGCCCTGGCCTCCGCGATTGGCCAGGGCGGGCGCGCCGCACCGGGCCCGGGCAAGGTCGCCGATCCGGCCGCGGTGCCCTTCGAGGACAACCTGCTGACCCGCGATCCGGAGATGTTCGCCTGGATGAAGCGGCAGGTCGCGACGCATCCCGACCTCGCCCTCGCCGGACCTTCGCTCGGCTGGGTCTGGGCCGCGTTCAAGGAGATGCACGCCTGCGCCCGGCTCGCGGCACCCGACATTCCCGCGCTCACGTTCCTCGGCACCGGGGAGCGGATCGTGTCGCAGGATGCGATCCACGTCCGCATGGCGTCCTGGCCCAAGGGCACGCTCGAGATCATCGACGGCGCGCGGCACGAGATCCTGATGGAGGATGCGGCGCTGCGATCGACGACCTACGACCGCATCGCCTCGCATCTGGGCTCCTAGACGAGCCTGCCCTGCTGCAACCGCACCGTCCGGTCCATTCTCGCGGCGAGTTCCAGATTATGCGTCGCGATCAGGGCCGACATGCCCGTTTCCCGTACGAGCGAAACGAGCGCATCGAACACGGTGTCCGCCGTTTCCGGGTCGAGGTTCCCCGTCGGCTCATCCGCCAGCAGGAGGCTCGGTCCATTGGCCAACGCGCGGCAGAAGGCCGTCCGTTGCTGCTCCCCGCCCGACATCTCCGCCGGGCGATGATCCATCCGATGCGCGAGACCGACCCGCTCCAGCAGGTCCCCCGCCCGCGCCCGCGCCGCCGCCGGGCCGATCCCGTTCGCAAGCTGGGGCAGCACGATGTTCTCGGCCGCCGTGAACTCCGGCAGCAGGTGGTGGAACTGATAGACGAAGCCGATGCGCTCGCGTCGCGCCCGCGTCCGTACCCGGTCCGTCGCGCCGGTCATGTCCTCTTCCGCCAGCGTCACCGTCCCCGCATCGGCTGTGTCCAGCAGCCCCGCGATATGCAGCAGGGTCGACTTCCCCGCCCCCGAAGGTGCCACCAGCGCCGTCACCTGCCCCGCCTCCAGCGTCAGCTCCACGCCGTCGAGCACCCGGATTTCGCCGGGCGTGCGCAAGTTGTAGCCCTTCGCGATCCCCGTCAGCCGCAGCGCCTCACTCATAGCGCAGCGCCTCCACCGGGTTCATCCGGGCCGCCCGGCGCGCCGGGAAGATCGTCACGACGAAGGAGAGCGTCAGGGAGAGCGCGACGGCCGACAGCACGTCCCCCGCCTCCAGCCGCGCCGGCAGGGCCGAGATGAATCGCACGGACGGGTCCCAGACGCCGCCGCCGGCGAACCAGTTCACCATGCGAGAAGATCGGGTCGATGTAGAGCGCGAAGAGGCACCCGAGGATCACGCCGAGCGCCGTCCCGATCACGCCGATGGACGCCCCGCAGAGGAAGAAGACGCGCAGCACCGTTCCTTCGGTCAGCCCCATGGTGCGCAGGATGCCGATGTCGCGCCCCTTGTTCTTGACCAGCATCACCAGCCCGGAGGTGATGTTGAGCGTCGCGATCAGCACGAGGATCGAGAGGATGACGAACATGATGTTGTCCTCCATCTTCAACGCGCGCAGGAACGCTCCGGCATTGTCCTTCCAGGTGAACTGATACGACTCGGGACCGGCGGCGGCGGCGATGGCAGGGGCGAGCGCGTCCACCTCCTCCGGGTCGTCGGTGACGACGTGGACCTGGTCGGCGACCCCGGTTCGGTTGAAGTAGATCTGCGCCTCCGCGAACGGCATGTAGACCCGGATCCGGTCTATGTCGTAGCGCCCGACGCGAAAGACGTAGGCAACCTCGTAGACCTTGATGCGCGGGCTCGTGCCCATCGGCGTCCGCTGCCCGTCGGGCGATATGAGCCGCATCCGGTCGCCCGCCGTGACGCCGAGTTCCTGCGCCAGCACCGCCCCGATGGCGATGCCGCCCGGGAAGTCCGCGATGCGAGCCGAAGCTCTCCTCCGGCCTGGCGACCAGCTCGATGCGGGCGAGGTCGTCCGGCGTCACGCCGATCACCTGCACGCCCGCGTTCCGCCCGTTTGCCGTCGCAAGCACCTGCCCCTCCACCACCGGCATGGCCGACGTCACGCCCGGCACCGCGGCGATGCGCTCCGCCACCGCCGCATAGTCCGGGATCGTGCGCGAAAGCTCCCCGTTCGGCAGCGTCTCCCCGTAGCCATAGACGCTGACATGCGGGTTCGCGCCGACGATGGTGGCGACGAACTCGTGCCGGAAGCCCGCGCGCACGGCGAGCGTGGCGATCAGCGCGAAGACGGCCAGCGCGATCCCGATCAGACTGATCCAGGTCATGACGCTGATGCCGCCCTCGGAGCGGCGCGCCCGCAGGTAGCGCCAGGCGATCGTCCACTCGAAACGTCTGAACATCGGCGGGTCCTTCGGATCAGAGGTGCGGGGCGTAGATGTCCCTGCACCGCGCGACGGCAGCCTCGGCCGACATCTCCTCGGCGTCCCCGGTGCGCCGGCACGTCAATTCGACCACGCCATTGCCCAGACCGCGCGGCCCGACGGTGATGCGCCAGGGCAGGCCGATCAGATCCATCGTGGCGAACTTCGCCCCGGCCCGATCCTTGCGGTCGTCGTAGAGGGCCGTGAGGCCTGCGGCTTCCAGCGCCGCGTAGATGCCCTCGCAGGCGGAATCCACCGAGGCGTCGCCCTGCTTCAGGTTCACGATGCCGACGTGGAACGGCGTCACACCCTCGGGCCAGACGATGCCCTTGTCGTCATGGCTCGCCTCGATGATCGCGCCCACGAGCCGGCTGACCCCGATCCCGTGCGATCCCATGTGCAACGCCGTAGGCTTGCCGTCCGGCCCCTGCACCTTGGCCCCCATCGCATCGGAATACTTTGTGCCGAAGTAGAAGATCTGCCCGACTTCGATGCCGCGGGCCGAGCGCCGATTGCCAACTGGCAATCGCTCGAACTCCGCAACGTCGTGGGTCTCGTCGGTGCGCGCGTAGAGCGAGGTGAACTCCTCCATCACGGCCGCGCATTGCGCCACGTCGTCGTAGTCTATCTCCCGCTGTCCCAGCGAGATGTCGGTGACGGCGGCGTCGTAGAACACCTCCGATTCGCCCGTCTCCGCCAGCACCAGGAACTCGTGCGTGTCGTCGCCGCCGATGGGGCCGGAATCCGCGCGCATCGGGATCGCCTGCAGCCCCATCCGCTCGTAGGTCCGCAGGTAGCTGACGAGGTGGCGGTTGTAGGCGTGCAGCGCGTCCTCCTTCGTCAGGTCGAAGGTATAACCATCCTTCATGAGGAACTCGCGGCCCCGCATCACGCCGAAGCGCGGCCGCATCTCGTCGCGGAACTTCCACTGGATATGGTAGAGCGTCAGCGGCAGGTCCTTGTAGGACGCGACGTTGGAGCGGACGACGTCGGTGATCATCTCCTCGTTCGTCGGCCCGTAGAGCATCTCCCGGTCCTGCCGGTCGGTGATCCGCAACATCTCGGGGCCGTAGGCGTCGTAGCGCCCGGATTCACGCCACAGGTCCGCCCCCTGCAACGTCGGCATCAGCATCGGGATGTGGCCGGCGCGCGCCTGCTCCTCGTGCACGATCTGCTCGATCCGCCGGAGCACCCGGTAGCCGAGCGGAAGCCAGGAATAGATGCCCGCCGAGGACTGCTTGATCATGCCCGCCCGCAGCATCAGCCGGTGGCTGGCGATCTGCGCCTCCGACGGCGTCTCCTTCAGGACGGGCAGGAAATAGCGGCTCAGGCGCATGGGGATCCCTCGGTTGGTCGCGCCTGCGCTATCAACGGGGGCGGGTCGGGGCAAGCGGGTCAGCGTTTGACGGCACGGACCTTCGGTTCGCATCCAAGCGAGCTCGCCAGCGACCTGAACCGCGCCTCCGCCACCTCCCCGTAGAGCGCCTCGCCATCGCCCTTCGGCAGGACCAATTCCAGCAGGCCCTTCTTGGGGTAGAGCTTCAGCCGTCCCATCAGCGAGGGGTCCTGCGCCGAGAACATCGCGCCGAAGCGCATCGCCTTGCCCACGACCACCGCCTGCGCCGTGTCCTCCGCGCCCAGCAGCGGGGCCAGCGCGTCGAACGGCGTGCCCTCGCGCTTGTTGCGATAGCGATGCAGCAGGGCGAGCCCCATGTAGACCCGCTCGGAATGGGTCAGCCCGCCGAGGTTGGCCCGCGTCGCGTTGTCGAAGCAGATCTCCGCACGGTAGTCCGGATGCGCGCGCCAGCTGACGTCGTGGAGCAGGCAGCACGCGCGGATAAGCCGCCTCCGCCGGTCGCCCGCGCGCGCGAACAGCGGCTGGATGAAGCGGTAGAGGACGCGCCCGAACCCCGGCAGCCGGGCGGAGGCCGCCTCCGATGCGCGGCAGCTCTCGATCAGCGGATCGCGGGCGCGCAGCACGTCCGGCATCTGCTCGTAGAGCAGCCCCTCGCGGATGCCGTAGCTGGAGATCGCGATCTGCTTGGGCCGCACCGTCTTGACGACCCGGTCCAGCACCTCGGCCGCGATCGGCATGAGCGACATGCGCGCCATCGAGGTGGAGGTGCGCTTGCCCAGGTCCGACATCTCCTGCGTGGCGATGAAGTCGAGCGTGGCGCGCAGCTCCTTCGGCGTCATCGTGTATTCGTGCAGCACCCGCAGCGGATAGCCGCGCCGCTCCATGTCGACGCGTGCGATGGCGCGCCAGGAGCCGCCGACGAGATAGAGCTGATCGTAGCGCGACCGGCCGAGCACCCCGACCATGCGCGCGATCTCGGCATCGATCTCCTTGCGTCGCGCCGACTTGCTCTTGGCCCCCTGCAGCTTCAGAGGGCCGAGTCGACCGGACACGGTCGCGCCCACGGTGCCGCCCTGCAGTTCGGCCAGTTCCATGCTGGAGCCGCCGATGTCGCACATCAGCCCCTGCGCCTCCGGCCAGCCGAGCAGCACGCCCTGTCCCGAAAGTCGCGCCTCCTCCGCCCCGTCGATCACCCAGAGCTTGAGCCCGGTCCTCGCCCGCACCTCCGCCTCGAACGCCGGACCGTCCTCGGCCTCGCGCACGGCGGCGGTCGCCACGGCGGTCAGCGAGTTCACCTCCATCCCCCGCGCGAGGATCGAGAAGCGCTTGAGAGCGTCGAGGGCGCGCACGCGCCCCTCGGGGTTCAACCGCCCGGATTCGGCGAGACCGGCACCGAGCCCGCAGAGGATCTTCTCGTTGAAGAAATAGGCCGGCGACCGCGCCGCCCCGTCGAAGACGACCAGCCGGACCGAGTTGGAACCGACGTCGATGACGCCGACGCGGCGCAGGGCCCGGGCCTCGGGGCCGTCGAACAATGGCGCGCCGAACGGGCCGAACTCCTCGGGCGTGGAGACGTCTTCCATCATCCGGCGGGTTTCCCAGTTCGCGCAGCTTCGTGACGCGTCTGTGACACGAAGGCTCCGGCGCGGTCAACGCGGTTGCCGGCGATGGTCATGCCGCATGCGAAAGGGGCCCCACCTCGCGGCGGGGCCCCCTCACGATCCCGCCCGTGCGGACGGGATCGTCATGTCCTCAGGACTTGCGACGCTTGCGCGCGAAGCCGAGCAGCGCGAGGCCGCCCAGCAGCAGGGGCGCACCGGCCGGAAGCGGGATCGGAGCGATCTCCTCCGGGGGGGCCTGCACGAAGAGCGTGTAGAGACCGGAGGTCGTCGTGTTCTGACCGGCACCGGCGGCGCTGAAGCGGAAGCTGGCAGCGGTGGAGTCGAAAGCCACCACCGGTGATCGTCCCCAGCCCGAAAACCTCCAGGCTGACGTTATCGAGAGTAGCGACTTCCGTGGACTCGATGGCGAACGTGAAGCCACCGAAGCCAAACGTCGTTCCGACGTTGCCACCTACGGAGGTGGCGAGGCTGAAGTCGGTCACGCCAGTGGTGATACCTCCAAAGCCACCGTTACCGGTGGAGAACGTCGGCGGAACGATGTCGATCGTCTCGCCCAAGATCGAAGGTCGGTGCCGTTCAGTGACTTCGTAGGTTCCTGACGCGTTGAACTGGCCAACGACAGTCGCGGCCGAAGCCGTGCCGGTCATCGCGACAAGCGCGACCGCGGCGATCTTTGCATGATGAAACACGGGTGTTCCTTTCTGGAAATTAACCTTACCGCTACGCCATCGCCTTAAACGACGGGTTACGCAACGCCCATTGACCAAGAAATTTGACTTATCGACAGATTATTAACGTTCGTTTACATCTTGGTCATTATTTGGAACGAATCCGGGTGGAATGTCGTTGTAGCTCGCTGTCCGCTGCTGCAGCACAGCCTCCTGATCGGCGGTAAGCTCGAATATCAGGCTGACTGCGAAAAGTCCATGCCTTCACCGTAACAGCGACCGCCGCGACCCCTTCCAGTGATTCTCTTCGCGGTGACCGGACCGGACCTCCTTCGGGCATGATCGTCCGATCTCGGCGGAAGATGATTCGCGGGTCTGGACAGATCGCTTGCGCCGGAGCCCATGCCCGCCGGACAGCGGGGTGCTACTGCGGCGCGTGGCTCAATGCCGGCACATCCTTCGCCCCGGCCGTTCCGCGCCCCGACAGGGACGGGTTCTCCATGAAGAACCTGTGGCAGCTGAAAGGGGTCTCCACATCGCTCAGATCGGGCCGCGTCCACCCGCCGTCCGGTCCCAGCACCCAGCTCTGCGCCGTGTCCGCCAGGTTCGCCGCCATGATCTGGCTTACGATCTGCGCCTTCACCGTCGGGTTCACGCATTCCACCAGCGTCTCGACCCGGCGGTTCAGGTTGCGTCCCATCCAGTCGGCCGAGGAGATGTAGACCCGCGCCTTCTTCGACGGCAGACCGGCCCCATTACCGAAGCACACGATCCGCGAGTGTTCCAGAAAGCGACCCACGACCGACTTCACCCTGATGGTCTCCGACAGGTCCTTCACCCCGGGTCGCAAGCCGCAGATGCCGCGGATGATGAGGTCGATCCGCACGCCCGCGCCGCTCGCTGCATAGAGCGCGTCGATCACGTCGGGTTCGATCAGCGCGTTCATCTTGGCCCAGATCGCGGCCGGCTTGCCGGCGCGGGCGTGGTCCGCCTCCGCGGCGATGGAGGTGAGCAGATGGTCCTTCATCTGACTGGGCGAGATGGCGAGGTTCTCCAGCCCGTCGGGCGGCGCGTAGCCGGAGATGTAGTTGAACACCTTCGTGGCGTCCCGCCCCATCGCCGCGGAGCAGGTGAAGAGCGACAGGTCGGTGTAGATCTTCGCCGTGGTCGGATGGTAGTTGCCGGTGCCGAAATGGGTATAGGTGACGAGCTTCCCGCCCTCGCGCCGCACGACCGTGGAGATCTTCGCATGGGTCTTCATGTGGGTGAAGCCGTAGACGACATGCGCGCCGGCCCGCTCCAGCCGGCGCGACTGCCGGATGTTGGCGGCCTCGTCGAACCGCGCCTTCAACTCCACCAGCGCCGTCACCGTCTTGCCCGCCTCCGCCGCCTCGCAGAGCGCCGCCACGATCGGGCTGTCGCGGGAGGTGCGGTAGAGCGTCTGCTTGATGGCGAGCACGTCGGGGTCGGTCGCCGCCTGCGCCAGGAAGCGGACGACCATGTCGAAGGTCTCGTAGGGGTGGTGCAGCAGCATGTCCTTCTGCCGGATCGCCGCGAACATGTCGCCGCCGTGGTCCTGCACCCGCTCGGGCACGCGGGGCGTGAAGGTGGGCCAGAGCAGGTCCTTGCGGTCGTCCACCACCAGCTCCTTGAGCGCGGCCAGCCCGATGAGCCCGGCGACCTCGATCACCTCGCTCTCGTCGACGCCGATCTCCGCCACGATCTCCCGGCGCAGGCCCTGAGGTGCCTGCGCGGTCATCTTCAGCCGGATGATCTCGCCGCGCCGGCGCCGCTTGAGCGCCGTCTCGAACTCGCGCACGAGATCCTCGGCCTCCTCCTCCACTTCCAGATCGCTGTCGCGCAGCACGCGGAATGCGCAGTGGCCCTTGAGCGTATAGCCGGGAAACAGCTGTTCGATCTGAAGCAGCAGCAGCTCCTCCAGCGGCAGGAAGCGCACCGCGTCCGACCCGGCCCGCGCCGGCAGCCGGATGAAGCGGTCGATCTGCGAGGGCATCGGCAGGAGCGCCCGCAGGGTCCGCCCGTCGGAGCGCCGCTGCATCTCCACCGCGATGGCGAACCCTTCGTTGGCGATGAACGGGAACGGATGCGCGGGGTCGATGGCGAGCGGAGAGACGATCGGGAACACCGCCTCCAGGAACAGCTCCCGCATCTCCCGCCGGTCGTCCGCCGTAAGGTCCCCGGCCGCCATCAGGCAAAGTCCCTCCGCCTCCATCTCCGTGCGCAACGCCTTCCAGACGGTCTGCTGTTGGGCGAGAAGACGCTCCGCATCCTCGTCGATCATCACCAGTTGCTCGGCCGGGGTGCGCCCGTCGGCGGCGGGCGTCCGGTTGCCGGCCCGCGCCAGCTCCCGGAGGCCGGCGACGCGGACGGTGTAGAATTCGTCGAGGTTCGCCGCCGAGATCGACAGGAACCGCAGCCGTTCGAGCAACGGCACGCGGGGGTTCTCCGCCTCCTCCAGCACGCGCCAGTTGAATGCCAGCCAGCTGCGCTCGCGGTTGAAGAAGCGCGTCGGTCCCGTCCGGCGCGCCTCGTCCAGCGCGACGGGTTCCGGCAGGGGCGCGTTCAGGAAGTCCGCGGCCAGGGGGGCGGTCAGGTCTTTCATCATGCGGTCCCTCCTCGTGCCAGCGTCGGGGAAGACCCGTAGGTAGGCACGACGGTCGGCCCTGTCCAGCCGGGGTCAGCCCCCCAGCACCTCCCGCGCGAGCGCCTGCCCGACCGGAGCGCCCCGCGCCAGCGACGCGCGGTCGAGCTCCGACACCAGCGCCCGCGCCGCGACGAAGCTGCGCTCCATCCGCGGCAACAGGAATCCGATGAGGGCGGGCTTCACCTGCAGCTGCCGGTCGGCGAAGAGCTTGAGCAGCACGACAGAGAGCAGCATGTCGTCCGGATCGTCGATCACGGCCGGCGTGAGCGAAGCGAAGCGGCTGCGCAGGTCGGGGAGCGCCACCGGCCAGTCCGACGGCATCGCCGCGCCCCGTCAGCAGCAGGCCGTGCCGCCCCCGCGCGCAGGCGTTCCAGAGGTGGAACAGCGCATCCTCGTCGCCCCCCCGGTCGACGTCCTCCACAACGAGCGGCCCGGCGGCGAGGTCCGGCGCATCGCGGGCGGCGAGGTCGCGGGCCCGTATCACACGCGCGCCCGCCTCCAGCGCCCAGATCGCCGCGAGATGCGACTTGCCCGCCCCCTCCGGCCCCACGAGCGCCAACCGTCGGTCCGGCCAGTCGGGCCAGCCGTCCACCAGCGCCAGCGCGGTCGCGTTCGCCGTCGAGACCATGAAGTCGTCCCGCCCCCGCGCATCCAGCCGGGGCAGATCGAGGGAGAGCTGCGCCTCGTTCAAGGCTTGGTTCGGCCGGCGAAATCCTCCGCCCGCACGTCCTCCGCCTGTCGCCCGCGGTAGAGTCCGCTGTGCTTGTATTCGTCGATCCCGTGCCGGGCGACCACGCCGATGGCGGCGGCCACGGGCACCGCGATGAGCATGCCGACGAAGCCGTAGATCGATCCGAAGGCCGACAGCGCGAAGAGCAGCCAGACCGGATGCAGCCCGACGCTGCCGCCCACCAGCTTCGGCGTCAGGATATTCCCTTCCAGGAACTGTCCGGCCGCGAAGACGGCCGCCACCAGACCGATGGACGTCCAGTCGCCCCAGAACTGGAACAGCGCGAGCCCGATGGCCAGCGCCCCCCCGATGATCGCGCCGACGTAGGGAATGAAGGTGATCAGCCCCGCGATGGCCCCGACGACGAGCCCGAACTGCAGACCGACGAGCATCAGCAGCGTCGAGTAGAACGTGCCGAGGATCAGGCAGACCGTCAGCTGCCCGCGCACGAAGCTCGCCAGCGTCCCGTCGATGTCGGACGCGATGCGGCGGATGCGGCCGGCATGATCGCGGGGCAGCATCTCGTCGATGCGCGCGACCATGTTGTCCCAATCGAGGAGCAGGTAGAAGGCGACGACCGGCACCACGACGACGAAGACGATCGCGTTGACCACGCCGAAGACGTAGCCCAGCGCCTGCTGTGCGAGCGCTCCGCCCCGTGCGCCGATCGTCTCGGCGAGATCGTCGAGGCCCGTCCGCACCATGCCGCCTTCGGCGACCAGATCGGGGAACCGCCCCGTCAGAGTGTCGCGCAGCGCGGCGAAATAGGTGGGCGCGGCCTTCAGCAGCGCGTTCGTCTGCTCCACCAGCAGAGGGATCAGGACCGCGACCGCGACCGCAAGGATGAGCACGCCGATCAGCATGATGACCGTGGTGGCCAGCACCCGCGGCAAGCCCAGCCGTTCCAGCCGGTCCGCCAGCGGATCGAGGATGTAGGCGATGGCCGCGCCGACGATGAACGGCAGCAGGACCGGCCCGAGATACCAGAGCACGACCAGCAGGACGGCGGCGGCGACCGCCCAGATGAACGCCTGTTTCCGGACCGGCAGGGCCATGGTCTCTCTCCTCGGTGGCGACGACGGTCATGCCCGTCGCCGCGCCCCGGTTCAAGGTGTCGCCGCTCGGTCCGATGTGCCGGCCGCCTAGCCGCGGTTCAGCCGTTCCTTCACCATCGGGCCGACGGCGCCGAAGTCGATCCGCCCGGTGTAGCGCCCCTTCAGCAGCCCCATCACGCGCCCCATGTCGCGCACCGAACTGGCCTTGCTCTCCGCCACGGCGGCGTCCACCGCGGCGGTCACCTCATCGTCGGACAGCTTCCTGGGGAGGAACGCCTCGATGATGGCGATCTCCTCCGTCTCCGCCTGCGCCAGCTCCAGCCGACCTGCCTCCTCGTAGGCGCGCGCGGATTCCTGGCGCTGGCGGACCATCTTGGCCATCGTCGCGGTCGCCTCCGCATCGCCTACCGTCCGGCCCTCGGGGCGCAGGGCGATGTCCTGATCCTTCAGGGCGGCGAGGATCAGACGCAGAGTGCCGAGGCGGCGGGCGTCCTTCTCGCGCATGGCGTCCTTCATTCGGGCGGTCAGTGTCTCGCGCAGGTCCATGTCTTGTCCGTCGTTGTTTCCCGCGGCCCCCCTAGGCGTTCGCGGGCCCCTGCGCAAACCCCCCCTCCCGCTGTTGACCCGCCGGCTCCCGCTCCCGTATGACCCCGCGAGTTTGCCCGCACCTCCGGAGTCCCCCATGGCCCAGACGCCCACCGCCTGCCTCGCTCTCGCCGACGGCACGATCTTCATGGGGCGCGGGTTCGGGGCCACGGGCACCTCCGTCGCGGAACTCTGCTTCAACACCGCGATGACCGGCTATCAGGAAATCATGACGGATCCGAGCTACGCCGGGCAGATCGTGACCTTCACCTTCCCCCACATCGGCAACACCGGCGTCACGCCCGAGGACGACGAGGCGGCGGATCCCGTGGCCGCCGGCATGGTCGTGAAATGGGACCCGACCGACCCGTCGAACTGGCGTGCCTCGCAGGATCTCGGGTCGTGGCTCGCCGCGCGCGGGCGCATCGGCATCGGCGGCATCGACACCCGGCGGCTCACCCGCGCCATCCGGCAGCAGGGCTCCCCCCACGCCGCCCTATCCCACGACCCGGACGGTGCGTTCGACATCGAGGCGCTGGTCGCGCCAGGCCCGCGCCTTCGGGGGGCTGCTGGGCATGGATCTCGCCCGCGAGGTGACCTGCGCGCAATCCTACCGCTGGGACCAGACGAAGTGGTCCTGGCCCGCGGGCTTCGGCACGCTGGACGCGCCGCGCCACAAGGTCGTCGCCATCGACTACGGGGCCAAGCGCAACATCCTGCGCTCGCTCGCCGGCATCGGCTGCGACGTGACCGTGCTTCCGGCGACGGCCACGGCGGAGGACGTGAGGGCGCACGCGCCGGACGGGGTGTTCCTGTCCAACGGCCCCGGCGATCCGGCCGCGACGGGCATATACGCCGTGCCGGTGATCCGGGACGTGGTGGACAGCGGCGTGCCGGTCTTCGGCATCTGCCTCGGCCACCAGATGCTGGCGATGGCGCTCGGCGCGCGCACCGTGAAGATGAACCACGGCCACCACGGGGCCAACCATCCGGTGCAGCGGCGCGCCGACGGAAAGGTGGAGATCACCTCAATGAACCACGGCTTCACCGTCGATGCGCAGAGCCTTCCGGCGGGTGTGGAGGAGACGCATGTCTCGCTCTTCGACGGGTCCAACTGCGGGATCCGGCTGTCCGGCCGGCCGGTGTTCTCGGTGCAGTACCACCCCGAGGCGAGCCCCGGGCCACACGACAGCGCCTATCTGTTCGACGACTTCGCCGACGCGATGACGGCGGCGCGCGGCTGACCGTTCGGGTGACTGTCGGAGAACGCGAACCGTCCTTAACGAATGGTTAAGGTCGACCGGTCAGACTGCGCACGTCACCGACCGGGTTCACCATGTCCTTCCAGACGGCCTTCCTGCACGATCCGGCCAGGCCCTTACCGGGGAACGCCTCCGACCCTTCGACTCCGCCGCCCCTCCCATCGACCCCGGCGGCACGCCGGCGGCTCGGGGAGATCCTGCTGGAAGCCGGCGCGATCTCCGCCTCCGATCTCGGCCACGCGATCATGATGCAGCGTCGCCTGGCCGCCCGGCTCGGCGATGTTCTCGTCCGGCAGGGGCTCGTCACGGCCGACGCACTCGCCGACGCGCTGGCCGCGCAATGCGGGTTGCGCCGCGTCGGACCGGCCCCCACCGGAGACGGGGTGACGGACGTGCTGGCGCGGCGGATGCCGCTGGTCACCGTCCTGCGGCACCGCGCGATGCCATGGCGGCGGATCGGCGACGTCACGCTGATCGCCACCTCCCGCCCCGAGGCCCTCGACGATCTGGCGGCCATCACCGCGGCCGAGTTCGGCACCTGTCTGTTCGCCGTCGTGACCGAGGCCGATCTCGACGCCCGCATCCAGGAATTGCACGGTGCCGCTCTGGCCCGCGGGGCGGAATGCCTCGTGCCGACGTCGCTCAGCTGCCGGATGTGGTCGGGCGGGGTGGGCATGACGGTCACCGCGCTGCTGCTCGCGGTCGCCCTCGGCACGGCGATCCTCTGGCCGGCGGGCGCGCTGCGGGTGCTCACCGCCGCCGGCCTGCTGGTGATGAGCGCCAATCTCACGCTGCGCGTCGCCGCCCTGATCGCCATGCGCCGCGCCGTCCGTCCCTTCGCCTCCGTCCGCCCCTGGGGGCAGTCCGGGCGCAAGCTCCCCTCGATCTCGATCCTCGTCCCTCTCAGCCGCGAACCCGACATCGCCGCCCCGCTGACCGAGCGCCTCTCCCGGCTCGACTATCCCCGCGAGCTGCTCGACATCGTGCTGGTGGTGGAGGAGGACGACCGGGCCACGCTCGATGCCCTCGACCGCGCGACGCTTCCGCTCTGGATGCGGGTGCTGGAGGTGCCGGACGGGCATCCTCGCACCAAGCCGCGCGCGCTGAACTACGCGCTCAACTACACCCGCGGCGACATCATCGGCATCTACGACGCGGAGGACGCGCCCGCGCCCGATCAGCTCATGACGGTGGCGATCCGGTTCCAGTCCGTCTCGAAGGACGTCGCCTGCCTCCAGGGCCTGCTCGACTACTACAACCCGACGACGAACTGGATGTCCCGCTGTTTCACCATCGAATACGCGACCTGGTTCCGGCTCATGCTGCCCGGCCTCGCGCGCATGGGTCTCGCCGTGCCGCTGGGCGGGACGACGCTGTTCTTCCGGCGCGACGCGCTCGACGCGGTCGGCGGCTGGGACGCGCACAACGTCACCGAGGATGCGGACCTCGGCATCCGTCTCGCCCGCCGCGGCTACCGCACCGAGATCGTCCACACCACGACCCTCGAGGAGGCGAACGCCCATCCGCTCACCTGGGTCCGGCAGCGCTCGCGCTGGATGAAGGGCTACATCCTGACCTGGGCCGTCCACTCCCGCCGCCCTGTCGAACTGCTGCGCGATCTCGGGCCGCGCCGCTTCGTGGGCTTCCACCTGCTGTTCATGGGCTCGATCCTGAACGCGATCCTGATGCCCTTCATGTGGTCCACAGCCGTCCTGCTGTTCGGCGTCCACCACCCGATCGTCGACTGGCTTCCGGGCGCGGGAACGACGGCGCTCGCGCTCTTCATGGTCTCCGCCACGCTCACCTCGATGGGCATCTCCTGGGCCGGTTGCGCGACGGAGCATCACCGCCACCTGCGCCGCTGGGTTCCCACGATGGAGCTCTACTTCCCGCTCGCCACGCTGGCCGCCGCGAAGGCCCTGTTCGAGATCCTGTTCCGACCGTTCCACTGGGACAAGACGGTGCACGGCGGCTTCGGCGGCACCGGCGACGCGGACATCTTCCTGCTCGAACCCTCGCTGCGGCAGGTGGACGTGCTGGGCAACGGCAACCGACCGACGCTGCGGGGCTGACGTCAGAGCCGCAGCGCCTCCTCGCGCAGGCGGACCTCGAACGCCTCGCTCAGATGCCGGCGCAGCGCCTCCGCCGCCGCCGCCCCGTCCCGCGCCTCGATGGCGTCGACGATGGTCAGATGCTCCGCCAGCGCCGTCTCCCCCCGCCCTTCCGCCGCCAGCGAGGTCGTCGCCATGAGCGCCATCGTGCGATGCACCGTCCCCAGCTGCTGCACCAGATACCGGTTGTGCGAGGCGAGGTGGATCTGATGGTGGAACCGCCGGTTCGCCCGCGACAGCGCCGCGGCATCGGCGAGCAGACCCCTGTCCTCCTCCACCATCCGGCGCAGGACCCTTACCTCCTCGGCGGCCGCGTGCTGAGCCGCCAGCCGGGCGGCCAGCGCCTCGAGCTCCGTGCGCACCGCGTAGAGCTCGGCCATCTGGTCGTGCGACAGCGACGCCACGATGAGCGATCGTCCGTCGCGCCGCAGGACCGATTGCGTCTCCAAGCGCTGCAGCGCCTCCCGCACGGGCGTGCGCGACACGCCGAACCGTTCCGCCAGCTCGCTCTCCACGAGCCGGTCGCCGGGGCGGAAATCCCCCCGGTCGATCGCGTCCAGGATCAGGGCGTGGGCGTCCATCTGCACGGGCTGGGCCACGTCGGTCCTCCGGTTCGGTTTCCGGACGCTACCGTCGCCCCCGGACACAGACAACCACGCAGACAACCGGCGCTTGACCCGGGCCGTCGCCCCCGCCACTGCCACCCGATGGAAGCGTCGCCGGTCCCCCCCGCCTGGAACGAGATCACCACCTGGGTCTTCGACCTCGACGAGACGCTCTATCCGCCCGCCACACCCCTCTTTCCGCAGATCGAGGCCCGGATGACCGCATGGATCATGCAGGTTCTCGGCGTCGACCGGACGGAGGCGGACCGCCTGCGCCAGCGCTGGTGGCACGATCACGGCACAACGCTCGCCGGTCTCATGCGCGAGCACGGGGCCGATCCGGACCCGTTCCTGCGCGACGTGCACGACATCGATTTCTCCGTCCTGACGCCGGACCCGGACCTGCGCACAGCACTCCTGGCCCTGCCCGGCCGACGCGTGATCTACACCAACGGCACCGCGCCCTATGCCCTGCGCGTGCTGCGCGCCCG
Organism: uncultured Alphaproteobacteria bacterium; assembly: GCA_963757495.1. Lineage (GTDB taxonomy): Bacteria > Pseudomonadota > Alphaproteobacteria > Rhodobacterales > Rhodobacteraceae > Jannaschia. Next base: position 404,713 of record CAVWRZ010000002.1, on the reverse strand, counting down.
CGGCCTCGACGGCATCTGGGACGCGGTGCACGGCGTCGAGCATGCGGGGTTCATTCCGAAGCCCGACCACGCCGCCTTCGCCCGCGTCTTCGCGCTCGACGGTCTCGCCCCCACCCGCAGCGCGATGTTCGAGGACAGCCCGCGCAACCTCGCCGTCCCCGCCGCAATGGGCCTGGCGACCGTACACGTGGCCCCTCTCGCCGCCCCCGCGCCGCACATCCACCACCACACCGCCGACCTCGCGGCGTTCCTGCGCGGCATCGTGGCGACTGGATGACGGGCCGCGCCCGTCCTACCTGTGGGACATGATACATGACACCGACATCCTGATCGCCGGCGCGGGCCCCGCCGGGCTCGCCGCCGCCTGCGTTCTCGGGGCGGAGGGCCACCGCGTCACGCTGGTCGACCCCGCCCCGCCCGTCACCGGGGAGGATGCGCCGGGAGCGGACCTGCGCACCACCGCCATGCTCCAGCCCGCGCGCGACCTGCTCGACCGCGCCGGGGCCTGGGAGGGGCTCGCACGGCACGGCACGCCGCTCTGGACGATGCGGATCGTGGATGCCGCCCGGGACCCCCACGTGACCCGCGACTTCGAGGCGGGCGACGTGGGCGACGCCCCCTTCGGCTGGAACGTCCCGAACTGGGCCCTGCGCGGCGGTCTGCTCGAACGGGCGGAGGCCCTGGAGACCGTCACCCTCCGCTTCGGCGTCTCCGTCGCCGGTCTGTTCACCCGCACCTCCGGGGCCCGCGTCGCGCTGTCCGACGGCGACCGCATCGACGCGCGCCTCGTCCTCGCCTGCGACGGCCGCGACAGCCCCCTGCGCAGCATGGCCGGCATCGGCGTGCGGCGGGTGGACTACGGCCAGACCGCGATCGTCTTCGCCGTCGGCCATTCCGAACCGCATGGGGACGTCTCGACCGAGATCCACCGCTCCGGCGGCCCGTTCACCCTCGTCCCCCTCCCCGACCGCGACGGGGTCCACCGCTCCGCCGTCGTCTGGATGGACGGCACCGACCGCGCAGACGGAGCGCATGGCGCTGGACCCGGAGGCCTTCGCGGCGGAAGCGAACGACCGCTCCGCCGGCGTCATGGGCGATCTGATCCTGCTGACCGACCGGGCTGCCTGGCCGATCACCTCGATCCTCGCCGACCGGTTCACCGCCCGCCGGCTCGCCCTGGCGGCGGAAGCGGCGCATGGCATGCCGCCCATCGGCGCGCAGGGATTGAACACCTCGCTCAAGGACATCGCCACGCTCCGCGACCTCTGCGCGGGCGGCGACATCGGCTCGGAGACGATGCTCGATGCCTACGCCCGCGCCCGGCGCGTGGACGTCGCGTTCCGCATGACCGGGATCGACCTGCTCAACCGTACCTCCATCGCGGGGGCGGCCCCGATACAGGCATTGCGCGCCCGGGGCGTCGCCGCGATCCACGACGCGGCCCCGATCCGCAGGGGCCTGATGCGGCTGGGCCTCGGCGGGACCTAGGCCAGCACCCGGTCCACCACCCGCTCCAGCCGCGCCACCGTGCCCTCCACGTCCCGCAGCTTGTCGAGCCCGAAGAGACCGATCCGGAACGTCGAGAAATCCGCCGGCTCGTCGCACTGCAGCGGCACGCCCGCCGCGATCTGCATGCCCTCGGCCATGAACGCCCGGCCCGACTTCACCGCGTCGGACGGCGCGTAGCTCACGACCACGCCGGGCGCGCCGAACCCCTCGGCAGCGACCGACCGCACGCCCCGCGCCGCGAACATCGCCCGTACCGCGTCGCCGAGCGCCCACTGCGCCGCTTTCGCCGCCTCGTATCCGAAGTCCCGCGTCTCCTGCATCGTGTCGCGGAAGTGGCGCAGGGCGTCCGTCGGCATGGTCGCGTGATAGGCGTGCCCGCCGCCGACGTAGGCCTCCATGATCTGGGTCCACTTCTTCAGGTCCAGCGCGAAGCTGTCCGATGCGCTGGCCATCACCCGCGCATGCGCCGCGTCCGACATCATCACCAGCCCCGCGCAGGGCGACGCGCTCCAGCCCTTCTGCGGCGCGGAGATCAGCACGTCGACGCCGGTCGACCTTCATGTCGACCCAGACGCAGCCCGACGCGATGCAGTCGAGCACCATCAGCGCGCCGACCTCGTGCGCCGCCTCCGCCAGCGCGGCCACGTAGGCATCCGGCAGGATCACGCCCGCGCTCGTCTCCACATGCGGGGCGAAGACGACGTCCGGCTTCGTCTCCCGGATGCGCGCGACGACCTCGGCCACGGGCGGCGGCGCGAAGGGCGAGCGCGGGTCGTTCCCCACCTGCCGCGCCTTGACCACCTCCACGCCTTCACTGAACGCCCCGGCCTCCAGGATCTGCGACCACCGGTAGCTAAACCAGCCGTTGCGCACGATCAGCGCCTTCGCCCCCTGCCCGAACTGCCGCGCGACGGCCTCCATCCCGAAGGTCCCGCCGCCCGGCACGATGGCGACATGGTCCGCGCCGTAGACCTCGCGGAGCCCGCCGTGCAGATCGCGCATGACCGTCTGGAACGCCCCCGACATCGAGTTCAGGGACCGGTCGCTGAAGACAACCGAGAATTCGTCGAGCCCCTGCGGATCGACCGTTTCGAGCAGAGCCATGGTGTATCCTCCTGTTGGGTCGCGTGGTATCGTCCGGATTGCCCCTTCGCCAGTGCGGTTTGTATCGCGCCGGTCCGAAGGATCCTCTAGGGTTTTGGAATGATCGTCTCCAACGTCCCCCTCCGCGCCGTTCTCTGGGATTTCGACGGCGTGCTCAACGACAACGCCCCGCGCGGGCGATACCTCTGGCACGACGGGTTCGAGGACACCTTCGGCCGGTCGATCGACGGTTTCGTCGACGCGATGTTCGGCGACGTCGACGCCGTCCTCACCGGGCGGGAGGATCCGCTGGACCGCATCGCGGCCTGGATCGACGCGACCGGGGCGGACACCACGCCGGAGACGGTCGCGCGGCACTGGCGCGACAACGACTTCCACCCGAACGCCAAGCTGCTGCCCTCCATCGCCCGGATGGCCCGGAAGGGCTACATCCAGGCCATCCTGACCAACGCCGACGCCGCCCGCGCCGATTGGATCGAAGGCCATCTGGAAACCTTCCCCGGGATCACCCGGGTCTTCGCCTCCGCCCGGATCGGTCATGCGAAGCCAGCGCCGGAAGCCTTCCGCCATGTGCTGGACGCGCTGGAGATGGACGCGGGGGAGGTCCTCCTCGTCGACGGTTCCTCCGCCAACGTGAACGCCGCCGGCGCGATGGGCTTCCGCACGTTCCGCTATTCGACGCTTGCGAACGATGCCCTGCAATGGAGCCTGCCGCGCTAGAGCGGCCCCGGCATCCTCTCCTCCGACAGCAGCACGTTCGCCTCCACCTCCCCGACCCCCGGCAGCGCCATCACCCGCCGGCGCAGCACCCGCTCGAAATCCGCCAGATCCCGCGCCGTGATCCGCAGCCGGTAGTCGTAGCGCCCCAGCACGTGCTCCACCCGCCGCACCTCCGGGATCGCGGCGACCGCCCGCTCGAAGTCGTCCAGGCTGACGCGTCCCTTCGTCGCCAGCTTGATCCCGAGGAACACCGTCACCCCGAAGCCCAGCTTCTCCAGATCGAGGTGCAGCTCCCGCCCGCGCAACACGCCCGCATCGCGCAGCCGCCGCAACCTGCGCCACGTCGCCGGCTGCGACAGACCCACCGCGCGCCCGACCGCCCCCGCAGACAGCGTCGCGTTCGCCTGCACCACCCGCAGGATCGCGCGGTCGATCTCGTCCACCGCCACGCTCATATCGGCAGCGCCTGCTCGGTCTTGACGGTCGCCACCTGCATCAGTGCCTCGATCTCCGCGATATGCGGCAGCGTCAGGATCCGGTCGCGGTAGAGGGACTGCCAATGCGCCATGTCCCGCGCGATCACCGCGAGCCGCAGGTCGACGCGGCCGAGGAACGTCTGCATCTCCGTGACTTCCGGCACGCGGCGCGCGGCCGCCATGAACGCGTCGAACGCCCTCGGCACCGTCTTGTCGAGCTGGATGCGCAGCGAGACCTCGACGCTGTAGCCGAGCCTGCCCCAGTCGATCATCGCCCCCACCCCGCGCACGATCCCCAGCTCCCGCATCCGGTCGATCCGCCGCCCGATCCGCGCGCCGGCGAGACCGAGTTCCGCGCCGAGATCGGCCGGCGACATCTCAGGCGCTGCCTGCCAGAGCCGCAGGATGCGACGGTCCAGATCGTCGAGCATGATATTTCCTTGTGACGGAGGTTTCACGAATGGATAACGCGATGATCGAAGGATTTCCAGCGCGGATCGTTCTCGTGATCCTGCACTCGGGCGCGTAGAGAAGATCCGGAACACACCCATGGAGAGACCCGATGCGCGTTTACTACGACCGCGACTGCGACGTTAACCTCATCAAGGACCTCAAGGTCGCCATCCTCGGCTACGGATCGCAGGGCCACGCCCATGCGCTGAACCTGCGCGACTCCGGCGCGAAGAACCTCGTCGTCGCCCTGCGCGAAGGTTCCCCCTCCGCCGCCAAGGCCGAAGGCGAGGGCCTGAAGGTCATGGGGATCGCCGAGGCGGCGGCCTGGGCCGACCTCATCATGTTCACCATGCCCGACGAGCTGCAGGCCGAGACATACCGCAAGTACGTCCACGACAACATCCGCGACGGGGCCGCCATCGCCTTCGCCCACGGGCTCAACGTCCACTTCGGGCTGATCGAGCCGAAGGCCGGCATCGACGTCATCATGATGGCACCGAAGGGCCCGGGCCACACCGTGCGCGGCGAATACGTCAAGGGCGGCGGCGTGCCCTGCCTCGTCGCCGTCGACAAGGACGCGTCCGGCAAGGCGCTGGAGATCGGCCTCTCCTATTGCTCCGCCATCGGCGGCGGCCGCTCCGGCATCATCGAGACCAATTTCCGCGAGGAATGCGAGACGGATCTCTTCGGCGAGCAGGCCGTGCTCTGCGGCGGGCTGGTCGAGCTGATCCGGATGGGGTTCGAGACGCTGGTCGAGGCCGGATACGCGCCCGAGATGGCCTATTTCGAGTGCCTCCACGAGGTGAAGCTGATCGTGGACCTGATCTACGAGGGCGGCATCGCCAACATGAACTACTCGATCTCGAACACGGCCGAGTACGGCGAATACGTCAGCGGCCCGCGCATCCTGCCCTACGACGAGACGAAGAAGCGCATGAAGGACGTGCTGACGGATATCCAGACCGGCAAGTTCGTCCGCGACTTCATGTCTGAGAACGCCGTCGGGCAGCCTTCGTTCAAGGCGACCCGCCGCATCAACGACAGGCACCAGATCGAGGCGACGGGCGAGAAGCTGCGCGAGATGATGCCCTGGATCTCCGCCGGCAAGATGGTCGACCGGGCAAAGAACTGAGCAGAGGAGCGAGGGGCCCGCAGCGGCGGGCCCTTCCGGTCAATGGTTGACGTGGTGCGGGTCCGTGACCTCCGCGTCCGGCTTGAACTTCGGGTCCGGCTCCGCACGCGCCAGAGGCGACACATGCCCCGGCGTCTCCCGTTCCTGCGCTTTCTTCGTCCGTCGCTTGCTCCAGAAGATGAGCCCGAGGACGATCGCCAGGGTGGCGAGCGCCTGCACCGGCAGAAGCGTCATGAAATCCCACATGCTGTTCTCCTTCGATCGAATGGTCACGATTGAAGAACGAACGACGCCGGGCCGGCGCGGGTTCCCGGCGCGGCAACCTGTCCTAGCGGGCGGCGGTCATGATCTGCTTGCCTTCGTACCTGCGTCGCAACCCGTTGTTGTTGCGGTGCAACGCCGTCACCACGCCGGCGAGGATGATGCCCAGCAGGCAAACGACGATCCAGTCCGAGATGGTCATGGGCGATCCTCCTAGATGCAGCCCTCTGTCTGCCACGGACATGGCCGTGAATCCAGCGCCACGCATCCGCCGGAAACACCTTTCCGCGACCCGCCCGCCACGCTAGATCGCCGGCGATGACAGCGACCACCGACACCCCCGTCTCACAGCCCACGCTGGGCAACTACGCCTCGGTGATCGGCCTCGGCCTCATCTGGGGCGGCACGTTCATGGTCGTCTCCGTCGCCCTGCGCGGCTACGGGCCCGTGACGGTCGCGACCGCGCGCACGACGCTCGGCGCGCTGGCGCTGCTGTCCCTCGTCCTCGCCATGGGCCGGCCCCTGCCGCGCTGGTCCCCACTGCTCGGCCTCTACGTCGCATCCCTCGGGGTCCTCACCACGGCCGCACCCTTCATGCTCCTCTCCTGGGGGCAGCAATACGTCCCCTCCGCCTTCGCGGGCCTGTCGATGGCCGTCCTGCCGCTCTTCGTCCTGCCGCTCGCCCATTTCCTCGTCCCCGGCGACCGCCTCACCTTCCGTCGGGCCGGAGGCTTCGCGCTCGGCCTCGCCGGCGCGCTGGTGCTGCTCGGTCCGGGGATCACGGCTGCGGGCGGCGGCGACCTCGCGGCGCTCGGACGCCTCGCCTGCATCGCCGCGACGGTCTGCTACGCGACCGGTTCGATCCTGACCCGACGATGTCCGCCGATCGACGCGACATGGCTTTCGGCCCTGTCCCTCGTCGTCGGCGCGGTCCTGCTGCTCCCCGTCATGCTGGCGACGGAGGGCGTTCCCGGATCGGCCGACCCCCTCGTCATGGCGGCCATCGTCTTCCTCGGCCTCGTGCCCACCGCGTTCGCGGCTCTCCTTCGCGTCCGCGTCATTCGCAGCGCCGGGCCCTCCTTCATGACTCTCGTGAACTACCAGGTTCCGGTCTGGTCCATGCTGTTCGGCGCGCTGGTCCTGTCGGAGGACCTCCCCGCCCGCTTCTACGGTGCCCTCGCTCTGATCGGCCTGGGCCTTGCCGTGTCGCAAGGCCGCTCCCGGCGTCATCGGCCCCCCGTGACGCGGTGAGGACCGGGTGCCAATCATCCGGAATGCTCCCTAACCGTTCCATCCCGGATGATCGCACAGACCCCCGCCGGACTGTCCTGTTCATGGCGAGATCGATCTCGCGCCGGGTTCGGGACGGGGGCAGGCCATGCTGATTTCATTGCACAGACAGGCGACGACGACGTCGAAGATCAGGGCTTCGGTCCAGGCGAGCGCGGAGCCCGCGCGGATCGCGGCGAAGCGCTGCGGCATCACCGGGCAGCCGGTCTGGAAATGGCGCGAGCGCGACAGCGTGCAGGACCGGAGCCATACGGCACACAGGTTGCAGACGACGACGCCGGCGCAGGAGGCGGTTTCCGTTTCGCTTCGCAAGACGCTGCTGCTGCCACTGGACGACTTGCTTGCCGTGGTCCGCGCGTTCTCGAACCCGAACGTTTCGCGTTCGGGGCTGGATCGCCGTCTGCGCCGGCATGGCGCGGGCAACCTGCACGACCTGAAACCGAAGGTGCCGAAGCCCGCGCACGAGCCGTTCGAGGCGCATGAGCCGGGCTACCTGCATGTCGACGTGAAATGCCTGCCGCAAATGGCCGACGAGGACCGTCGCCGCCATCCGTTCGTCGCCGTCGACCGCGCCACCCGGTGGGCCTTGGTGCGCGTCTATCCGGCGAAGACCGCCGCCAACGCCCGCCGTTTGCCTCGCGTCGATCCGGAGCGCGCCGCGCCGATGCGGATCACCCGCGTATCGACGGACGATGGCCGCGCGTTCGCCGACCGGCTCTTCGGTCTGCGCAAGCGCGCTGCTCCCGGCACCCACGAGTTCGACCGGCTCTGCGCCCATCCCGGCATCGAGCGTCGCCTGGCCCCGCCGATGCATCCGCAAACCAACGGCATGGTCGAGCGGTTCGACGGTCGGATCGAAGACATCCTGCAAAGCCACCGCTCCCACGGCGGCGAGGACCTGGAACAGACGATCCTGCGCTACGTCCGCCTCCACGACGGCCAGTTGCCGCAATCGGTTCCCGGGGGACGCGCGCCCATCGACACGCTCCGGGCATGGCATCGCGGAAAACCGGAGTTGTTCGAGAAACGGCGGTATAATCACGCGGGATGGAACAGCTAACGACGAGACATGCGCAATCGGCACCTGACTGGCCTTCTGATCAGGACACGTGCGACGATATGGCCAGCCTTCTCGAGACCTGCCCGGTCGCCGCCACATTCGCCCCCGGCGCGACCCTGGCCTCCGCCGCCGCGTTCCAGCCGTTCCTCCCGAACGCGTCCGGAGACATCGATGCCGCGTCCATCTCCGGCACGATCGACAGCGTCGCGTTCAAAATGAACGAGCTGCTGCGGATCACGTGCGACGAGGAGGTGATCATTGCGAAAGTGAAGCTCGCCCCTCTGGACCGTCTCGACGACGTCTACCTGGAGACGTCCAACGCCAGCGGTCGGTTCGGTTCTGGAACAAACACCACCCGGACCCGCGGCACGCCGGCCGACCTGCGGGAGCTGTCCTTCCGCGGGCGGATCCTCCACATCTTTGCGGGCTTACCCAACACGACTTGCACCATCTCGGCATTCCAGCTCTGCGGCGTCGGCACCGATCTCTTCGGACTGAGCGACGCCGAGATCTCGCCCGTCCCCCCCGGCCGGTGGCCTGCTGCTGCCCGGCCGCGCCGCCGCACGGGTTGAACTTCGCTTCGGACGAACACCGCCGGCCGCGCCGCAGGATGCGGCCTTTCGCGTTCCGCACCGACTGCCCCACCGTCCTTGACAGCGTCACGAACCGGACCGACACCCTCACGATGCTGGATATACGCCCCGTCGGATACGTGATCGGCCTTCTGCTGATGACCCTCGGGGGCGCGATGGCGCTGCCGATGCTGGTCGACCTGCTCGCCGGCAACGCCCACTGGCCCGTCTTCGCGGAAGCCGGGATGATCACCGGCGGCACCGGCATGTGCCTGTCGCTCGCCTGCGCCAACGCCGTCCGCGACCGGCTTTCGCTGCAGCAGACGTTCCTCATGACCTCTGGCGTCTGGTTCGCCCTGCCGGTCTTCGCCGCGCTCCCCATGCTCATCGGCGCGACGGATCTCAGCTACACCGATGCCTTCTTCGAGGCCATGTCCGGCCTCACCACCACCGGCTCGACCGTCATTACCGGCCTCGACGACCTGCCCCCCGGCCTCCTGCTCTGGCGCGGCCTTCTGCAGTGGTTCGGCGGCATCGGCGTGATCGTCATGGCGATGGTCTTCCTGCCGGAACTGCGCGTGGGCGGGATGCAGATCTTCCGGTCCGAGGCCTTCGACACGATGGGCAAGGTCCTGCCCCGGGCCGCCGAGATCTCCTCGCGCATCTCCACCATCTACATCGGCATCACCGTCGCCTGCGCGCTGTGCTACGCGGCCGCAGGCATGGACGCGTTCGATGCGGCCGTGCACGCGATGACGACCGTTTCCACCGGAGGGTTCGCGAACTACGACGCGAGCTTCGGTGCGTTCCAGGGCGCGCACGAATACATCGCGACGGTCTTCATGCTGGCCGCCGCCCTGCCCTTCGTCCTCTACATCCAGCTGGCGAACGGCGACGGCACGCCGCTGCTGCGCAACAGCCAGGTCCGCGCCTTCTTCGGCACCGTCGCCGTGCTGGTGGGCGTGGTGATGGCCTCGCTGGTGTTCATCGACGGCTACGGGATCGAGCAGGCGCTGCGGGAATCGCTCTTCAACATCGCCTCGATCCTGACCGGCACGGGCTATGCCTCGGTGGACTACATGGCCTGGGGCGGCTTCATCATCACCGTCTTCTTCTTCTGCGGGCTCATCGGCGGATGCGCCGGTTCGACCTCCTGCTCGGTCAAGATCTTCCGCTACCAGATCCTCTTCGCCACCGTGACGGCGCAGCTGCGGCGCATCCATTCGCCGCACGCCATATTCCGTCCCCGCTACGACGGGCGGACCGTCACGGAGGATGTGCTCTCCTCCGTCATGGCCTTCTTCGTGCTCTTCATCGTGACCCTCGGCATCTTCGCCGTCGCCCTCGCCCTCACCGGGCTCGACATGATCACCAGCATCTCGGGCGCCGCCACCGCGCTCGCCAACATCGGCCCCGGGCTCGGCCCGGTCATCGGGCCGGCGGGCACCTTCGCGCCCCTGCCCGACAGCGCCAAGTGGCTCCTCTCCGCCGCCATGCTGATCGGCCGGCTCGAACTCGTCGTCGTCTACGTCCTCTTCACCCCGCGATTCTGGGCCACCTGACGCCGCCCTACTCCCAGCAGCTCACCAGCACCGTCATGCCCGTCGCCCGCGCCGCAAGCTCCTCCGGCGCGATCGGGGCCGCGTCTTCGGACACGCGGGCGGTCACCCCCTCCTCCGCCAGCAGGTCGCGCAGCACCCTTGCCTTCAGAGCGAATCCGACATCGGCAGGCAGCTCGCGTCCGGTCCCCCCGGCACCACCGAGCAGCAGCCCCGCCACCCGTCCGGACGGATCGAGCACCGGGCCGCCGAAGTCTCCGTCACGCGCCGACAGCGACAGCCGCAGCACGTCGCCGTTCCCGTCGAGGTCCCGCACGTCCTCCAGGGTTCCGAACGACAACGTCGCCGACGTGAGCACCCCTCCATAGGGAAAGCCGCCGACGGAGACCGGGGAGCGAAGCCGCCCCTCCACCGGGGCCAGCTGCGCCACCTCCAGCGGAGCCAGCCGCGCTTCGGGGCGCAGCACCGCGACGCCGTCCCGCACCGACACCACCCGCGTCGCATCCCGCCCGCCGAGCGTCACCCGCCCGCAGCCCGCAACGGTATCGGCCGCCGTCAGGACCGTGCCGGTACCGTCGACGAAGAACCCGGAGGCCTCCCGCAACGGCCGGCGCACCTCCAGCCCCGAGACCATGTCCAACCGTTGCGCTGCCGGCTCGAACCCCGCCTCCGTCGGCAGAGGCGCTCCGGTGGAGACAAGCGTCCGCTCCATCTCCGGCAGGGCCCGTGCGGCGAGCGCATCCTGCGCTTCCGGCCAGGAGAGGACGTAGCCGAGGATGTGCCCGCCCTCCAGGCGCGCGAAGACCTCCGTCGTCCGCTCCTGGGCGACGCCGAGGATGCGGAACCTGTCCGCTTCCAGCGCGCGATCCCCCGCAGGCGGCACGATGGCGAGCGTCTGGACGATCTCGTAGAGACCGGCCAACATGTCCGCATCCCCCGCCTGGGAGATGAGCGAGAGGCTTACGCCGCTGTCGCCCAGTGGCGCGTAATGCACGAAGGGTGCCTCGATCCGGTCGAAGGCGACGAGCCCCAGCGGCGCGATCAGAGAGACGCCCGCCTCGGCATGCCGAAGCTGCTCCAACCCCAGGTCCCGGCGCGCCTCCGCGAACGCCTGGAGCACCTGCGTGCGCTGCCCGGTGGTCAGCACGCCGGTCGCGTCGCGCGCGCCCGCCGACCGCTGCCACGTCGCCATCGCGTTCCGCGTGCCCCGCCCGAAGCGCCCGTCGATCTCCGCGTCGTAGAAGCCCAGCCATTCGAGTCCGCGCTGCAGTTCCATCAGTTCCTCGCGCGTCAGCAACTGCTCGGAGAGGAGGGCATCGCTTCGGCTCTCGTCCGGAAGTCCCGCGTCGAGGATGGGCCCCTCGACCGGCTCCGACACCGGCGCGTTCGCCGTCTGGACCTCCCGCACCGTGACCTGCGGCCCGGCCACCGCGCCCGCCCCGACGGGCCAGAAGCGGTCGCGATATCCGATCCCGTCGGAGACGTAGCTGTCCCGCGGGATCGCCCCCGCCTCCCGCAGCCGCCGCAAGGTCGCGCGCGCTTCCGCCGGATCGTAGGGCCCCAGCGCGACCGCATACCACCGCCCGCCCAGCGCGAAGCCGTTGATGTCCTCCACCGTGCCGCCATAGGCCCGCGCCCGCGCCGTCGCCTCGGCGAGGTCCGGATGCGCCTCGATCTGGATCCAGGCCTCCTGCTGCGCGTCTGCCTGAACGGCGGGCATCAGGAAGGCGAAGGTCGCGCAGAGCAGATAGACGAGCCGCATGGGAACTCCCGGGGGGCGAAGGAACGGTCGCAGCATACCTCCGCGATCGTATCCGGGATGTTAAGGCCACCGCCCGACGCGGCGGCACCCCGCCCCGCGTTGACGCCCCAACTGTTGCCGCATAGACGCGGTCCGACCGCCCCGATGCCCCCCGAGGTTCCGCCCATGCCCCGCCCCGAGACGCCGCGCAGCTTCCAGGAGATCGTCCTGCGGCTCCAGTCCTACTGGGCGGGCAAGGGCTGCGCGCTCCTGCAGCCCTACGACATGGAGGTCGGCGCCGGCACGTTCCACCCGGCCACCACGCTGCGCTCCCTCGGGCCCAATCCCTGGTCCGCCGCCTACGTCCAGCCCTCGCGCCGCCCCACCGACGGCCGTTACGGCGAGAACCCCAACCGGCTGCAGCATTACTACCAGTTCCAGGTCCTCATCAAGCCGAGCCCCCCCGACCTTCAGGATCTCTACCTCGGCTCCCTCGAAGCCATCGGCATCGACGCCGCCCTCCACGACCTGCGCTTCGTCGAGGACGACTGGGAGAGCCCTACGCTGGGGGCCTGGGGCCTCGGCTGGGAAGTCTGGTGCGATGGCATGGAGGTCAGCCAGTTCACCTACTTCCAGCAGGTCGGCGGCCACGACTGCCACCCCGTCTCGGGCGAACTGACCTACGGGCTGGAACGCCTCGCCATGTACGTCCTCGGCGCGGATCACGTCATGGACATGCCCTTCAACGAGCCCTACGCCCCCATCCCCCTCACCTACGGCGACGTCTTCCGCCAGACCGAGGAGGAATTCGCCCGCTGGAACTTCGACACCGCCGACACCGCCGTCCTGCTGCGCCACTTCGAGGAGGCGGAGGCCCACTGCCATGACATCCTCGCCCGCCCCGCCACCGACCCCAAGACCGGCAAGCGTATCGTCATGGCCCACCCCGCCTACGACCAATGCATCAAGGCCAGCCACATCTTCAATCTGCTCGACGCGCGCGGCGTGATCTCCGTCACCGAGCGGCAGGCCTACATCGGCCGCGTCCGCACCCTGGCCAAAGCCTGTGCCGACGCCTTCCTGCTCACCCGCGCCGGCGGCTGGAAACCTGACGCGACGGAGGCTGCCTGATGGGCAAGCTCGCCGTCCTCCTCATCCTCGGGGCCGCACTCGCCATGGGCGCGGGGCTCTACTACGCCCAGACCCGCGGCTACTACGCCGCGATCGAAGGCCCGGTGACGCTCACTTTGGAGACGGACACCGGCCTCGTGGCGATCCCCGCCACCGAGGTGCAGGCCATCGCCTCCAACGCCTCCCCGCTCGGCTTCCGCGCCTGCTTCGCCCACGGCCTCGACCTCGCGGCGGCCGTGACCGATCTCGCGCCGATCCCCGCCATCGATCCGGCCCCCACCATCGCGCCACCCTGGTTCGACTGCTTCGACGCCGGCGCCGTGGACGCGTTGATCGGGAGCGAGGCCGCCCGCTCCTTCGTCGCCTACAAGAACGTCGCCTTCGGCGTGGACCGTCTGGTCACCCTCACCGCGCGACGGCCGGGGCTTCGCCTGGAACCAGCTCAACGAATGCGGTGCGAAAGCCTACGACGGTACCGCCGTCGGGGAGGCCTGCCCGACCCGCGAGACCTTCGAGCCCCTGATCGAGGGAAACCTCTAGATGCCCGATCTGCTCATCGAACTCTTCTCCGAGGAGATCCCGGCCCGGATGCAGCGCCGCGCCGCCGAGGATCTGCAAGAAGCTCGTGACCGACGGCCTGGTCGAGGCCGGCCTGACCTACGCCGGGGCCGTCGCCCATTGCACCCCGCGCCGCCTGACCCTCTCGCTCCACGGCCTGACCGAGCAGAGCCCCACCACCACCGAGGAGCGCAAGGGCCCCCGCGTCGATGCCCCCGAAAAGGCGCTCGCCGGTTTCCTGCGCTCCACCGGGCTGACGAAGGACGAGCTGACCATCGCCGAAGACAGGAAGGGACAGGTCTACGTCGCCAAGATCACCAGCCCCGGCCGCCCCGCCGCCATGATCGTGGCCGAGGTGCTCGAAGCCACCATCCGCACGTTCCCCTGGCCGAAGTCGATGCGCTGGGGCGACGGCACGCTCCGCTGGGTCCGCCCGCTCCGCTCGATCCTCTGCATCCTGACCCGCGAGGACGGTGCCCAGATCGTCCCGCTCGACGTCGACGGCATCGCATCCGCCGACACCACCGAGGGCCACCGCTTCATGGCCCCCGGCCGGTTCCGCGTGACCTCCTTCGACGACTACGAGGCCAGGCTGAAACGCGCCCGCGTCGTCCTGTCGTCCCAGGAACGCGCCGACGCCATCTGGCAGGACGCGACGAACCAGGCCTTCGCCGCCGGTCTCGAAGTGGTCGAGGACGCCGCGCCTGCTGGCCGAGGTCGCCGGCCTCGTCGAATGGCCCGTCGTGCTCATGGGCCGCATCGGCGAAACCTTCCTCGACCTGCCCCCCGAAGTCCTTCAGACCTCCATGCGCGAGCACCAGAAGTTCTTCTCGGTCCGCGACTACGTCGGGCCAGATCACCCACTTCGTCACCGTCGCCAACCGCGAGACCGCCGACGACGGCGCGACCATCCTCGCCGGCAATTCCCGCGTCCTCTCCGGCCCGCCTGTCGACGCCAAGTTCTTCTGGGAGAACGACCTGCGCGTGGCGAAATCCGGCGGCGAAGCCTGGGCCGCACCCTGGCTCGACAAGCTGTCCGACGTCACCTTCCACGCCAAGCTGGGCAGCCAGGCCGAGCGCATCGACCGCATCGCCGCCCTCGCCCGCGAGATCGCCCCCTCCGTCGGAGCCGACCCCGACCTCGCCGAGCGCGCCGCACGGCTGGCCAAGGCCGACCTGTCGTCCGAAATGGTCTACGAGTTCCCCGAACTGCAGGGCCTCATGGGCCGCTACTACGCCGAAGCCGCCGGCGAGGACGCGTCCGTGGCGCAGGCCGCGCAGGACCACTATTCCCCCCTCGGCCCCTCCGACGCCGTCCCCACCGCGCCGGTCTCGGTCGCCGTGGCGCTGGCCGACAAGCTGGACACGCTGGCGGGGTTCTGGGCCATCGACGAGAAGCCGACCGGGAGCAAGGACCCCTATGCGCTGCGGCGGGCGGCGTTGGGGGTCATTCGGATTAGTTCTAGACTAGACCGACTACGCTTAGTCTCTCTAAAACGATGCATCTACGAAGTATCTGCAAGCTTCATTGATAATACGGGCATAGCGTTGGACGGAATTCATGATACGTCTGAGCATTGGAAGAGTTCAGGTCGATTCAATCGAAGAATTCTAGAACGTCATGCAGTCTTGTCAAGTGAAAAACGTCAGAATGGCGCGAGCTTGGAGGCATGCAGATACGCGACTCGATATCGCCGACTTAGACGCATGAACCGACCGAACCTCCTCTCCTTCCTCCACGACCGCCTCAAGCAACACCTCCGCACCGAAAACATCCGTCACGACGTCATCGACGCCGTCCTCACCGG
Organism: uncultured Alphaproteobacteria bacterium; assembly: GCA_963757495.1. Lineage (GTDB taxonomy): Bacteria > Pseudomonadota > Alphaproteobacteria > Rhodobacterales > Rhodobacteraceae > Jannaschia. Next base: position 389,339 of record CAVWRZ010000002.1, on the reverse strand, counting down.
CGACCGCACCGACGATCTCGCCGACGTCACGGCCCGCGCCCGCGCCCTGAACGCCTTCCTCGCCACCGATAACGGGGAAAACCTGACGCAGGGTTACAGGCGCGCGAAGAACATCCTCGATCAGGCGGAGGCGAAGGACGGCGTCGAATACAGCTACGGGGCCGACGCCAAGCTGGCCGAGACCCCCGAGGAGACCGCCCTCTTCGACGCCCTCGCCCCCGCCACGCCCGCCATCGAGGCGGCGCTGGCCGCCGAGGACTACCCCGCCGCGATGACCGCCCTCGCCGCGCTCCGCCCGCCCCTCGACGCCTTCTTCGACGCCGTGCAGGTCAACGCCGAGAGCGAGATCCTGCGTCGCAACCGCCTGAACCTCCTCTCCGAGTTCGTGCGCCTGTGCACCCGGATCGCCGACCTCGATCGGATCGGATCGTAGATAGGTCACGCTCCGGGTCATACGCACGTATGCTTCGTCGCATGATCCTGATATATCGACCGGATCCCGGGCGTGACGATACGACGACAGTGGGATCACGGTAGACGAACGCCGGCGCCCCGCCTATGCTGCGTTGCAACATCACGCGATGCTGCACCAGCAAACACGAGGGTCGACCCATGCTCGACACGCCCGGCTTCACACCCGTCACCCCGACCGCCGACATCAGCGCCGATCGGCACGGCAGCCGGGCGAAATGCCTGCAACGCCTCGTCCGCATGGAACTCCCCGTTCCGCAGACCGTCGCGATCCCCTTCAGGACCGTGCGCGAGATTGCCCAGGGCGACCTCCCTGACCTTGCCCATCTGATCGGTCTGTTCGAAGGCGATCCGCTCCTCCTCTCCGTCCGCTCGTCGAGCCAGACCCCCGACTGGGGCGGTCCCGGCGCGGTGCTCAACATCGGGATGAACGACGAGGCGCACGCCTGGATGACGGAGGCGCTTGGGTCCGAATTCGCCGACCGGCTCTACCTCCGTTTCATCCGGTCTTTCTCCATTGATGTCATGCGGTTGGACGAAGAACCCTTCGACGAGGCGACCACCCCCCTGGCCGCCCGCGCCGCCTTCGAGGAGGAGACGGACGGTGCCTTCCCGCAGTCTGCGACCGTCCAGCTCGGGCAGGTCCTGCAGACCATGGCCCGCGCCTGGGACGGCACCTCCGCCCGCCTGCTGCGTCAGGCCAAGGGTGCCCCGGCGGACGCCGGTCTCGGCCTCGTCGTGCAGCGGATGGCGCAGGGAACGGGGCCGGGGCAATCGGGATCGGGCCTCGTGCAGTTCGTCGCGACGGCGACCGGGGAGCCCCAGATTTCAGGGCGTTACACGGGGCAGCGCATCGGGCGCGATACGCCCAAGGACGGCGACCGGGCGCTCCGCCTCACCCGTGCCGCGGGCTCCGACTCGCTGGAGGAGCGGCTCCCCGAAATCTACGCCGAACTGCTCGATGTCGGTGCGCGCTGCCGAAAGCGGCTGCGCGAGGAGATGCAGGTGGAGTTCACGGTCGACCAGGGTCGCCTCGCCATCCTCGACGCCGTCCGGTGCCCCCGCGACGCGCGCGCGAGCGTCGCCATCGCCGCCGCCCTCGCCCGCGACGGCATCATCCCGCGGTCCGAGGCCCTGCTGCGCGTCGCCCCCGAAACCCTGTCCCGTCTGCTTCACAAGCAGATCGACCCCCACGCCGGGACGACCGTCCTCGCCCGCGGGATCGCCGCCTCGCCCGGTGCCGCCTCCGGTCGGCTGGTGTTCGACAGTGCCGCCGCCCAGGCCAGCCTCTCGCGCGACGAACCCTGCATCCTCGTCCGCCGGGAAACGAGCCCCGACGACGTGCGCGGCATGCATGCGGCCGACGGCGTGTTGACGGAACGCGGTGGCACCACGAGCCACGCCGCCGTCATCGCCCGCGGGCTGGGCCTGCCCTGCATCACCGGAGCCTCGGGCCTGTCCATCGGACACAAGCGCCGCAGCCTCACGTTGCCCGATGGCACCGTCCTGCGCGAGGGCGACGAGATCACGATCGACGGCTCCTCCGGCGAGGTCTTGGCGGGGCGCGTGCCGACCATCGAGCCCGCGATCGACGGTGCCTTCGGCGATCTGATGAGGTGGTCGGACGACGTGCGCGACATCGGGGTCCGCGCCAACGCCGACACGGTCGCCGACGCGACGCTCTCGCGCAACTTCGGAGTCGACGGCATCGGGCTTTGCCGCACCGAGCACATGTTCTTCGACGCCGGCCGGCTTACCGTGATGCGCGAGATGATCTTCGCCGAGACGCCCGGCGACCGCGCGGCGGCTCTCGACCGGCTGCTTCCGATGCAGCGCGCCGACTTCACGGAGCTCTTCAAGCTGATGTCCGGGCTGCCCGTCTGCATCCGCCTTCTGGACCCACCGCTGCACGAGTTCCTCCCCAGTCAGACGGAAGGAGTCCGTGCGCTGGCGGAGGCGCTGGACCGGCCGCTGTCGGAGGTGAAGGCGCGGATCGAATCGATGCAGGAATACAATCCGATGCTGGGGATGCGCGGCGTGCGCCTCGGGATCGCGGTGCCGGAGATCTACGAGATGCAGGCCCGCGCCATCTTCGAGGCCGCAGCCGCTGCGCGCGCGCAGGGCGTGGACGCCCGCCCCGAGATCATGATCCCGCTCGTCACCGCCCGTCGGGAGGTCGAACTCGTCAAGGGCAGGATCGACGCCATCGCCGCCGCCGTCCGTGCCCAGACCGGCAGCGATTTCGCCTATCGCGTCGGCGTGATGGTCGAGACGCCCCGCGCCGCCCTGCGCGCGGGCGAGATCGCCGAGACCTGCGCCTTCCTCAGCTTCGGCACGAACGACCTGACGCAGATGACCTATGGCCTGTCGCGCGACGACGCGGGGCGGTTCATGTCGACCTACGTGAACGAGGGCGTCTACCCCGAAGACCCGTTCGGCACGCTCGACATCGACGGCGTCGGCGAACTTCTCCTCCTCGGCGCGACGCGGGGACGGGACGCGCAGCCCGGCATCACCCTTGCGCTCTGCGGCGAACATGGCGGCAGCCCCGAATCCATCGCCTTCTGCCGTCTGGCCGGGTTCGATTACGTCAGCTGTTCGCCCTTCCGCGTGCCGGTGGCCAAGCTCGCCGCCGCGCAGGCGACGCTTCTTGCCAGTGCGGACGGGAAATAGCTGCGGGGGGTCATCCTTTCATTCTTCGCTAACGCCTGCGGTGCTAGGTGGCGTGGAACACGAATGACCCGAGAGCGGCGGATGACGACCGGACATCGGACCACGATCCTTTCGATCTGCCTCCTGCTGCTCCTGCTGCCGGGCACGGGCGAGGCTCAGTCCCTCGCGCTGCGGCTGGGGTTGTTCGAGAACCACACCGTCACCCGGCTCGACGGTCTGCGCGGGGAACGGGGATCGCTCGTCGCAGCCGCCCGGCCTCTCTCGGAACAAGGGTACGGTTCGTCCGACCGAAGGAGTCTGTCGCCCCGAACGGCCGGATACCGCCCGGGGCCGGTCCGGGAGAATGGACCGGAGCAATGGCGTTGCCTGACGGAGGCGATCTACTTCGAGGCGCGGGGCGAACCGCCCGAAGGGCAGGTCGCGGTCGCCGAAGTGGTGCTGAACCGTGTCGATGCGGAGAACTACCCGGACAACGCCTGCGACGTCATCAGCCAGGGGACCGGCCGGATGCATGCCTGCCAGTTCAGCTACACCTGCGACGGCACGCCCGAGCTCGTGACCGAACCTGCGGCCTGGGAGGATGCGGCGCGCATCGCCCGCCGCCTGCTCGACGGAGCGCCCCGGCGGCTCACCGATGCGGCCACGCATTATCACGCGGATTACGTCGACCCCCACTGGGCGCATGTCTATCCGCAGACGGCGCGGGTCGGCCGCCACATCTTCTATCGGCAGATCCCCGGCGCCTGATCGGGTCCACGGCCCTTTGCCACCGTCGCCCGAACGTGGTCTGACGGGGCAAGTCACCGCACGGGTCCCGCCATGATCGACATCGACGAGACGACCGCGCCGGCCTTCGCCTCGGCTCTGGATACACTCCCCACCGATCCGCCGCTCGACCGGATCTTCCTGCGCGATCACATCCGCGAGGTCGAGATCGGGGCGTTCCGACAGGAGCGGGGCGGTTCTCAGCGCGTGCGGTTCGATCTCGTGGTCGAGGTCCTGCCCGTTCGAGAAGGCGACCGCGGCGACGACGTCGACGAAATTCTGAGCTACGATGTCCTGATCGCCGCGATCGATCACGGTCTCGCCGTCGAACGCCTGAACCTGCTCGAGACGCTGGCCGAAGGCATCGCGGCGAACGTCCTCGGGCACCCACAGGCCGCGCGCATCTTCCTGCGCATCGCCAAGCCGGACCTCGGGCCTCACCTCCTCGGTATCGAGATCGTGCGGACCCGAGACCAGCTTCCGCCGCGCGACCATCTCCCTACGCCGAGCCCCCCGCGCGTGGCGGTGCTTCCCGCCGGGGCACCGAAGGACGCGGGCCTCCGGCCGTTCATGCGTCGATTGATGAAGGACACGACCCCGACCGTCCTCATCGCTCTCCCTGACGTCGCGCCGCGCGCTGCCGCGACCGTCACAGCGCAGCGGGAAATCGATCTCCTCGCCATGGATCAGGCCGCCTGGATCTTCGCCGCGTCCGCGCCCGACTGCACGGTCGTCGACAACCGGACGGAACTCGACGCGCTCATGCGCAAGGGTGCGCTCGTCGTCTGGGCTCCTGCCCGAATGGTCCGCGGTGCGGCACGACCGCCTGACGGCGTCACCCCCCTCGACCTCGCGCACTGGCTGGCGGCAACGCTCGATGCGACGGATGTCGTCACGCCGTTCCCTCCCCGCGACGGCGCGCGGCAGGCGGCCGACCTTTCCGAGATCTGATGCGTTACTTGCGCCCCTTGCCCCACGCGCATGCGACGGGGCCCCGTCTTGCCGGCGGCTGGATGCGGTTCGACGCGGTGGAGGTGCTGGAACGGGGATGCGCGCCGATCGTCGAATCAACGGCAGGGCTGTCGCGAACCGAGCTCGCCCCGCTCGTTTCCTCCCGACCGGACGTGGCCGGCATCCCGATGTCCCGCCCGTCGATCCTCGGCATCGTGAACGCGACACCGGACAGCTTCTCCGACGGCGGGCAGGCGCTCCACCCCGGGGACGCCGCGGCTCTGGCGGCGACGATGGAGCGCGCGGACATGCTGGACGTCGGGGGAGAGAGCACCCGCCCGGGCGCGGCGGCGGTCGACGCGGAGGAGGAACTCGACCGTGTCCTCCCCGTCCTCGCCGCGGTGCCCGGACGCCGGCTGTCCATCGACACGCGAAAGGCCTCCGTGGCGGACGCGGCGCTCGGCAAGGGCGCGCGGCTCGTCAACGACGTCTCCGCCCTCACCCACGATCCCGCGATGGCGGCCGTCGTCGCGCGGCACGGGGCCTTCGTCTGCCTCATGCACGCGCAGGGCACGCCGCCGACGATGCAGCAGGATCCGATCTACGAGGACGTCGTCCTCGACGTCTACGATGCCCTGGCCGCGCTGATCGCGACGGCGGTGGCATCCGGCATTCCGCGGGATCGGATCGTCGCAGACCCGGGCATCGGGTTCGGCAAGACGCTGGCGCACAATCTCGCGCTGCTCCGGCGCATCGGCATCTTCCATGGACTCGGCGTGCCGCTGCTGCTGGGGGCTTCGCGCAAAGGCTTCGTCGGTACCCTCGGCGGCGCGCCCGTGCCCGCCGATCGAAGCCCGGGCACGCTGGCGGTGACGCTTGCGGCGGTGGCACAGGGCGTGCAGATGCACCGGGTGCACGACGTGGAACAGATCGCGCAGGGGCTGGCGCTCTGGCGCGAAACCGGAGGAGCCGATGGCCCTGTTTGGAACTGACGGCGTGCGCGGGCGCGCGAACGCGGGCAACATGACGGCGGAGATGGCGCTGCGCCTCGGGGCGGCAGCCGGGCGGTACTTCCGCCGCGACGGCACCGGATCGGCGGCACACCGCGTGGTGATCGGCAAGGACACGCGCCAGTCGGGCTACATGCTGGAGAACGCGCTGACCGCCGGGCTGACTTCCACCGGCATGAACGTGCTGCTGCTGGGGCCGGTCCCGACGCCTGCCGTCGGGTTGCTCGCCCGGTCGATGCGCGCGGACCTCGGCGTCATGATCTCCGCCAGTCACAATCCGGCGGACGACAACGGCATCAAGTTCTTCGGCCCCGACGGCTTCAAGCTCTCGGACGAGGCGGAGGCCGAGATCGAGCGGATGGTGCAGGACGGGGCGCGCCTGGCCGATGCGCGCGACATCGGGCGGGCGAAACGGATCGACGACGGGCGCGGGCGCTACGTCGAGTATGCCAAGACGACGATCCCGACGGGCATGTCGCTCGACGGGCTCAAGGTCGTGATCGACTGCGCGAACGGGGCGGCCTATCGCGCGGCACCCGACGTCCTGTCGGAGCTGGGCGCGACCGTGATCCCGATCGGGGTGTCGCCCAACGGCCGCAACATCAACGAGGGCTGCGGCTCGACCCATACCGAAGCCTGTGCGCAGGCCGTGCGCGAGCACGGGGCGGATGTCGGCATCGCGCTCGACGGGGATGCCGACCGTGTGATGATCCTCGATGCGGACGGCAGGGTGGCCGACGGCGACCAGCTGATGGCGCTCTTCGCCGCGAGATGGGCGCAGGAAGGCCGGTTGCGCGGCGGCACGCTGGTGGCGACGGTGATGTCCAACCTGGGGTTGGAGCGATTCCTGGCCGACCTCGGACTGGCATTGCGACGGACGAAGGTGGGGGACCGGCATGTCGTGGAGGCGATGCGCGCCGGGGGATTCAACCTCGGGGGCGAGCAGTCGGGGCACATCGTGATGACCGATTACGCGACCACGGGAGACGGGCTGATCGCGGGGCTGCAGTTCCTCGCCGAGATGATCCGTACCGGCCGGCCGGCGGCGGAGCTGATGCACAGCTTCGAGCCGGTGCCGCAGCGGCTCGAGAACGTGCGCCACGCCGAAGGCACCACGCCGCTGGACGCGGCGGGCGTGCTGCGCGCGATCCGGGACGCGGAGCAGCGGTTGAATGGGACGGGTCGGCTGCTCATCCGCGCGTCCGGGACGGAACCGTTGATCCGGGTGATGGCGGAGTGCGAGGACGGGGCGCTTCTGGACCGGGTGGTGGACGACGTGGCCGACGCGGTGCGTGCCGCCGTCTAGAGCAGATGCAGGGCGAGCCCGGCCAATGCGGCCAGTGCCAGCGTCTCCGCCAGCCCGCGACGCAGGACGAGCAGCCAGGCGCAGGCGAACGCGGCGAGGGCCAGGGCGTGCGGATCGAGCGAGTCCCATTCGGGCATGGGCGGTGTGCCGGTGGAGACGCGCGCGAAGAGGACATGGACGGCGAACCAGACCGACAGGTTGGCGATGACGCCGACCACCGCGGCGGAGACCATGTCGAGCGCACCCCGCAACCGGGGCTGGGCGGTGAGCCGTTCCAGATGCGGCGCGCCGGCGAAGATCCACAGGAAGCAGGGTGCGAAGGTCGCCCAGAGCGTGACGCCCGCCGTCGCCAGCGCCGTCAGGGGGCCCTCCGCCGCGCCGCCGAGCCACCCGGCGAAGACGGTCACGAGGATCAGCGGCCCGGGAGTCGTCTCCGCGAGGCCGAGCCCGTCCACCATCTGTTCCGGCGTGAGCCAGCCGTGGGTCTCCACCGCCGTCTGCGCCAGCGCCGCCAGCACCGCGTAGGCCCCACCGAAGCTGACGGTGGCGAGCCAGCTGAAGAACAGGCCCGCCTGCGCCGGGACGGACCCGGGCGCGAGAAGGAGAAGCGCCAGGAGGGGGGCCCACCAGAGGGCGAGCCAGATCGCGACCGTTCGCAGGGTGCGCGCCGGGACGGCCGCTGGCGGCACCTCCCCTCGCGCCCCGCCCCGCGCCCCTCCGAGGATCAAAGCGGCCAGCAGCACCGCCCAGAAGGGGACGCCGAAGAGGAACAGCGCGACGAAGGCAGCCACCGCGGCGGCCAGAGCGATGGGCCCCCGCAGGGCCTTCGCGCGCAGCTTCCAGAGCGCCTGCGCCACGATCGCCAGGGCCGCGGCCTTCACGCCGAGGAACGCGGCCTCGACCGCCGGAAGCCGGCCATAGGACAGGTAGAGCGCGGCCAACGCCATCATCACGATCGCACCCGGCACGACGAAGAGGAGCCCGGCCACCAGTCCGCCGGCCGTTCCGCGGAGCCGCCAGCCGGCGAACGTCGCCAGCTGCATCGCCTCCGGCCCGGGCAGGAGGGTGCAGAAGCCGAGGCCGCGCAGGAACGTCTCCTCCCCGAGCCAGGGACGCAGCTCCACCAGTTCCCGATGCATCAGCGCGATCTGTGCCGCGGGGCCGCCGAAGGAAAGGAGGCCGATACGTCCGAAGACGCGGATAATCTCCCGCAAGGTCGGCACGACCGGAACCGGCTCGCCCGGGGAGGCGCTCCTGCCGGCGATGCCTATCCGCCCTTTACCAGCGTCTCGAACAGGCGCGGCTCCAGCGTGTCCATGCCGAAGAGCGGGCCCTGCCCAAGCACCGCGACGGCGTCGTGGCTGTGCAGGCTCTCCTGGTGGCTGCAGGCGATCCGGAAGTCGCCGACGCCGTCCATCCCCGAGAGTCCTTCGGCGAAGAGCCGCGCCGCGTCCTCCACGAAGATCGGGTTGGCGGCGTTGAGTTCGGCGAAGGCCTGCTCGTCTTCCCGCTTCACCATCACCTGCGTCTCCGTCGGCACCACGCGGCGGCACATCTCGATGAGATCCTCGACCTGCACCCGTCCCGTCACCTGCGCCGACAGGCGTGCGACGGAGCGCTGCGAATGCGCCGTCGCAAGCTGCCCTCGGGTGCGGCGCGCGTGCTCCGACAGTTCCAGCGAGCAGGGGCAGGTCGAGGAATAGACGTAGTCCAGATGCAGGATGCGGTGCCGGGCACCGCCGACCTGCACCACCTCCATGGCCACGTCGTAATACTGCCAGCCGGTCAGCCCCGACCGCAGGCTGCGCACAGGCAGCGGCAACGCGAACCGCAGGAGGAGCCGCGCGTCGAAGGCCCCGATGTCACGCAGGCAGTCGTCGAGCGCCGCCTCCGCGAGGTCGAACCCCGCATCGGCCTGCGCATGCGCATAGAAGCTGCGCAGGATGCGGGACATGTTGATGCCCTTGGTTCCGGCCTCCAGCCCCACCGTGCCGGTGACGGACACATCCGCGAGATGGGGGCCCGAACGCGTCACGACCCGCATCGGCAGGCGGAAATTGGAGATGCCGACGTGCTCTATGCGCCGGTCGGCTCCCCGGATCTGGGAGGCGGAGCCGTTCTGCACGTCGGGCAGCGTCGCGCGGTAGGCGGCATCGGCCACATGCGTCGGGAAGATGCGCGACAGGTCGGGATAGAGAGACACGGCCTTCTTGGGAAAAGCCGCGGCGTAGCGCTCCAGGAGTGCCAGCGCGGCTCCTGCCTCGGCCTCGTCGGGGATGCGTTCGATGTCCGGATCATGGACGGTCATGCGTCCCTCCTTCGGTTTCCACGCGCGACCCACAGTCGGCCCGCGACGCCGGATTTACAAGCTCGCGCCGGCCACGGGCGGAAGGTCACACGACATCCAGCGCCGTCAGCACATCATCGATCAGGTCGTCCGCGTCCTCGAGCCCGCAGGAGAAGCGGATCAACCCCGGCGTGATGCCGAGCGCGGCCTTCCGCTCCTCGGACAGTCGCTGGTGCGTCGTGGTGTAGGGCGGCGTGGCGATCGACTTCGCGTCGCCGAGGTTGTTGGAGATGATGACGATCCGCAGCGCGTTCAGGAACCGCGCGGCAGCCGGCTTGCCCCCTGCGATGTCGAAGGCCAGCATCGTCCCGCCCGCCTCCATCTGCCGCCGCGCGAGCGCGTGCTGCGGATGATCGGCGTGATGGGGATAGTAGAGCCGCGCGAGCTTCGGGTGCCCCGTCAGCGCGTCGGCCAGGCGGGTCGCCGTGCGGGTTTGCTCGCGGACGCGCAGGTCCATGTGCTCCAGCCCCTTGAGCATCACCCAGGCGGTGAAAGGGGACATCGAACCGCCGGTATGCTTGAGGAAGGGCTCGGCCGTGCCGCGGACGAAATCCCGCGACCCGCAGATCACCCCGCCGAGGCACCGCCCCTGCCCGTCCACGTGCTTGGTGGTGGAATAGACCACCACGTCCGCCCCCAGCTCCACCGCGCGCGAAAAGGTCGGCGTGGCGAAGACATTGTCGACCACGACCACCGCGCCCACGGCATGCGCGAGCTCCGAGACGCCGGCGATGTCGATCACCTCCAGCGTCGGATTGGAGATCGTCTCGAAGAAGGCGACGCGGGTATCCGGGCGCAGCGCGTCCTTCCAGGCGGCGAGGTCGGTGCCGTCGACGAAGGTCACCTCCACACCGAAGCGGCGCAGCACGTCTTCGAGGATGTAGAGACAGGAGCCGAACAGCGCGCGGGAGGCGACGACGTGGTCCCCTGCCTTCAGAAGCGACATCATCGCGCCGTTCACCGCAGCCATTCCGGAGGCGCAGGCAAAGGCGTCCTGCGTCCCCTCCAGTGCTGCGATCCGGTCCTCGAACATCGCGACGGTCGGGTTGCCGTAGCGCGCGTAGATGAACTCGTCGGGCCCGGGCTGCTCGAACCGCGCCTCGGCGGCCTCCGCGGTGGGATAGACGAAGCCCTGCGTGAGGAACATCGCCTCCGAGACCTCGCCGTACTGGCTGCGCCGCGTGCCCGCATGCACCGCCTCGGTGCGCGGATGACGGGCCTTTCGCGTCGGGGTATCCTTCATGACGGCCTCCTCCGGGCGCAGGGCGCGAAGGCCCGGGCTCCCGCCGGCGGGGTAGACCGGGAGGCCGGGCCGGTCAAGCGACGCTCCGCTCGGGGCCCGGCAAAATGCGCTCGATGCGTCCGGCGAGACTGGCGGGCCGGGACCGGTGCGGGTAAAGTTGCGGGAATGATCGGGAGAACGGTGCAATGGGGTCATCGGCAGTGCAGAAGACGGCCTTCGTGGCGCTGGCCGTGCTCGTGACGATGGCCGGGCTCGGCGTGCTGTCGGGCGGGGGCCTCTGAGGGATGGGGCAGCGGTTCGGCGGCCAGCACAGTCCCGGAGGGCCTTCGGACGGAAAGCCGCAAGAGCGCGTGCCGACGCTGGCCCCGCCGCTCGCGGGGCGCGCGCGCACGTCGATGCTGATGGCGCTTGCCGTGATCCCGGTGTTCGGATCCTTCTTCTCGGACGGTGCGCTCGGGCTTGCGGGCGGCATCGCCGCCGGGGCCGCGCTCTTCTCCGGCGCGCTGCTGACCCGCGAAGGGCTGCGGGCGCAGGCGGCCTGGGCGGAGCGTCGCATCGCCCGCCGCCCGGCCATTCCCCGCAAGGCCTTCGGGGCGATCGTCACCGGGGTCGGCGTGATGCTCGCCGCCGGGATCGGCCCCGCCGGCGCGGTCTACGGGCTCGTCGCGGCCGCGCTCCACGTCGCCTCCTTCGGGCTCGACCCGTTCAGCGACAAGGGGATGGAGGGCATCGACGGATTCCAGACGGAGCGCGTCGCCCGTTCCATCGAGGAGGCCGAGAAATACCTCGCCCAGATGAACGCCGCGGTGCTGCGCGCCAAGGATCGCGCGGCCACCGCCCGGGTGGAGCGCCTGTCGGCGAAGGCCCGCGCCATGTTCCGCGCCGTGGAGGACGATCCGCGCGACCTGAGCCCTGCGCGAAAGTTTCTCGGCGTCTACCTGATGGGCGCGCGCGACGCGACGGTGAAGTTCGCCGACCTCTACGCCGCCTCGCGCGACGCGGGGGCCAAGGCCGACTATTTCCGATTGCTGGACGATCTTGAGGCCGGGTTCGACGCGAAGCGCGAGACGCTGCTGATCTCGGATCGTACGGATCTGGACGTTGAAATCGAAGTGTTGCGGGACCGCCTGAAGGCGGACGGCCTGCCCAGGGGAGACTGAACATGGACACCACCACCCGCCGCCAGGCCGCCGAGGCAACCGCCGAGGTCGATCGGATCGCCGGCCTGACGCTGCCCGAGCCGGGGCGCGAACTGATCACGCTGGAGCAGGCGCAGCCGCCCGTCGCCGCGAAGATCCGACAGCGGATGGACGAGCTGGACATGACGAACACGCAGTCGATCATCGGCTTCGGTTCCGCCGCGCAAGCGGAACTGCAGCAGATCAGTCAGGCGATGCTCGCGGACGTCAAGAACAAGGACGTCGGGCCCGCCGGCGATTCCCTTCGCTCCATGGTCTCCACCATCCGGGGGTTCTCCGTCTCCGAGCTGGACGTGCGCCGCAAGCGGTCCTGGTGGGAGAAGCTGCTCGGCCGGGCCGCGCCCTTCTCGAACTTCGTCGCCAAGTTCGAGACCGTGCAGGGACAGATCGACAAGGTGACGGACGACCTTCTCAAGCACGAGCATGTGCTCCTCAAGGACATCAAGTCGCTCGACAAGCTCTACGAGAAGACGCTCGACTTCTACGAGGAGCTCGGCCTGTACATCTCCGCCGGAGAGGCCAAGCTGGCCGATCTGGACGCGACCGCCATCCCGGCCAAGGAGGCCGCCGTCGCGACGCTGCCTGAGGATGACAAGTTGATCGGGGCGCAGGAATTGCGCGACCTGCGCGCCGCCCGTGACGACCTCGACCGGCGGGTCCACGACCTCAAGCTCACGCGTCAGGTCACGATGCAGTCCCTGCCCTCGATCCGGCTCGTGCAGGAGAACGACAAGAGCCTCGTCACCAAGATCAATTCGACGCTGGTGAACACCGTCCCGCTTTGGGAAACGCAGTTGGCGCAAGCGGTTACGATTCAACGTTCACGCGAGGCCGCGGAAGCCGTGCGCGACGCCAACGATCTGACGAACGAGTTGCTGACGTCGAACGCGAAGAACCTGCGCGACGCGAATTCGGTCATCCGCACGGAGATGGAGCGCGGCGTCTTCGACATCGCCGCCGTAAAGCAGGCGAACGAGGATCTGGTCGCGACGATCAACGAGAGCCTCCAGATCGCCGATGAGGGCAAGGCGCGGCGGGCCGAGGCGGAGAAGGAACTCGTGTCGATGGAGAAGGAGCTGCGCGAGACGCTTGCCTCTGCCAGCGCGCGCAAGGACAAGGTCGGTACGAACGCGGGTTCCTCCGTTCCCGCCGGCTGATGCGACTGCCCGTCGTCCTGACGGCGGTCCTTGCCGGGGCCGTCCTGTCGGCATGCGCCGCACCGTCGGCAGCCCCTGATCTGCGGGGCCCGTCTACGGCGGCAGGCCCGGCCGTGGGCATCTCGCAGGAAAGCCGCGCACTGAGCCTGTACTACGCCGACGTGCAGGCGCGGCTGCAGGACGACGGGCTGTTGCGGCAGGATACGGGCACCGCCGTGGGCTACGACGCGGCGGGTCTCGCGCGGAACTTCGAACGGATCGCGCTCTTCTCCGAATACGCCCTCGTCGGCGGGCGCTACGTCGCGCGGCAGAGCGAGGCGCGGCTGCGCCGGTGGGAGGCTCCCGTCCGTCTCCAGTTGCACTTCGGAGATGCGGTGCCGGCGGAGATGCGGCGGGCCGACCGGCTGCGCATCCTGGACTACGTCGACCGCCTGCGCCGGGCCACCGGTCATCCGATCTCGGTCGTGGAGCGCGGCGGCAACTACCACGTCTTCGTCGCCACCGTGAACGAGCTCCGAGACCTCGGCCCCCGCATCGCCGCCGCCGAGCCCGGGCTTTCGGCCCAGACGGTGCGCGAGATCACGGGCATCGACCGTTCCACCTACTGCGCCGTCTACGCCTCCTCCTCCTCGGACCGTCCCGGGGCCTACGTCTCGGCCATCGCGGTCGTGCGCGCCGAGCATCCGGACCTGTTCCGCCGGTCCTGCTACCACGAGGAGATCGCGCAGGGGCTGGGGCTTCCGAACGACGACCCCTCGGTGCGCCCGTCGATCTTCAACGACGACGAGGAGTTCGCGCTGCTGACCCGTCACGACGAGCTGCTGCTCCGGATGCTCTACGATCCCCGCCTGCGCATCGGCATGTCCGCGCGTGAGGCCCGGCCGATCATCGCGCGGGTCGCAGCCGAATTGACCGGGGGTGGCCCGGTCTGAGTCCGCCCCTGTCATTGACGTATCAGAGACCTTAGATATTCAATCGCACCGCCCGGCTCCCGCCGGCATCGACAGCCTCCACGGAGCCGCCTCATGCCCATCTTCGACTTCCTCTCCGGCCAGTTCATCGACGTCATCGAATGGACGGACGACAGCCGCGACACGCTCGTCTACCGGTTCGAGCGGCATGGCCACGAGATCAAGTACGGCGCCAAGCTGACCGTCCGGGAGGGGCAGGCCGCGGTCTTCATCCACGAGGGACAACTGGCGGACGTGTTCATGCCCGGGCTCTACATGCTCGAGACGAACAACATGCCGATCATGACGACGCTTCAGCACTGGAACCACGGGTTCAAGTCGCCGTTCAAGTCGGAGATCTACTACGTCTCCACGACGCGGATGACGGACCTCAAGTGGGGCACGAAGAATCCGATCACGCTGCGCGACCCCGAGTTCGGCCCCGTGCGGCTTCGCGCCTTCGGCACCTATGCCATCAAGATCACCGATCCCGGCCTGTTCCTGACCGAGATCGTGGGGACCGACGGCCAGTTCACCCGCGACGAGATACAGTTCCAGATCCGCAACATGATCGTCCAGTCCGCATCGCGCGCGCTGGCGCAGGGCAACATTCCCGTCCTCGACATGGCGGCGAACACCGACGATCTGGGGCGCATCGTCGCCGAGCAGATCTCCGCCACCATCGCGGAGTACGGCCTGTCCGTCCCCGAGCTCTACATCGAGAACATCTCCCTGCCCCCCGCGGTGGAAGCGGCGCTCGACAAGCGCACCTCGATGGGCGTGCTGGGCGATCTCGACAAGTACCAGCGCTTCGCCACCGCGGAGGCGATGCAGACCGCCGCCGCCACGCCGAACTCCGGCATGGGCGCGGGGCTCGGCATGGGGATGGGCATGGGCATGGCGCAGCAGATGGCGAACCCCGGCCCCTGGGGTGCCGCCCCGGCGCAGCAGCGTGCGGCCCCGCCCCCGCCGCCCGTGGAGCACGTCTGGCATGTGGCGGAGGGCGGGCGCACGAAGGGCCCGTTCAGCAAGGCGCGCCTCGGCCGGATGGTCGCCGACGGGGAGGTGCAGCGCGGAACCCATGTCTGGACGCAGGGCCAGGACGGATGGCTGACGGCGGACGAAGTGCCCGAACTGGCGCAGCTCTTCACCGTGATGCCCCCGCCCCCGCCGGGCGCCTGATGCCGGCGCGGACCGCATGCGCCTGAGGCTGCCCGCCCGCCGCACCTGGCTGAAGGCGCTGCACTGGTCGACGGTGCCACTCTTCATCTGGTTCCTGCTGGTGGAGCCGCGGGACGTGGCGCGGTGGGGCGACTGGGCGGTGACGCTGCATTCGGTGTTCGGCCTGATCTTCGTCGCCATGTGCCTCGCCTGGACGGCCTCGCTGCTGATCCAGGGGCTCGCGTCCCGCCCCGGCCCCAAGCTGCGCGGCTGGGCCCGGCGGATCCACCGGCCGCTGCACCTCACCATCGTCTGGGGCCTCTTCGGCGTCGCCTTCACCGGATTCCTGCTCGGGCTGACGGCCAGCCGGACGCTCTTCGCCGGCACGGTCCTGCCCATCGCGCCGCCGCTCGGCCTGCCGGAGGCCAACCGGTGGGTGGGCACGCTGCATTCGCTCGAATTCTACGCCCTCGGCCTCGTCGTCCTCTTCCACGTCGGCTATCACCTGTGGCGACACTACCGGCTGCGCGACAACGCGTTGCGCATCATGGCCCCGAAAGCCCTGCAGAGGTTCCTGTGAGCATCCCCCACGTCCCCCTGCCCGAGCCCGCGCGTCCTCCAGAGATCCCCAAGACCGAGGAGCATCGTTTCCCCTGCGATGCCTGTGGCGGCGACATGCGGTTCGATCCGGGCCGCGACGCGATGATCTGCGGGCATTGCGGCAACGTCACGGTGCTGGCGCGCGGTCCCGACACGATCCGGGAGATCGCCATCGAGCGGGGCCTGAACGCGGATGCGGCGGTGCAGGAGGAGACGCGGGTCCTGAACTGCCCGAACTGCGGCGCGCAGGTGGAGTTCGACCCGGCCATCCACGCCGCGGAATGCCCGTTCTGCGCCACCCCGGTCGTCACCGGCACCGGCACCAACCGGCACATCAAGCCCGCCGCCGTCCTCCCCTTCGCCCTGCAGGAGAAGCAGGCCCACGATGCGATGGACGCCTGGCTCGGCAGCCTCTGGTTCGCGCCGAACGGCTTGCAGAAATACGCGCGCAAGGGACAGAAGATGTCCGGCATCTACGTGCCCTTCTGGACCTTCGACGCGCAGACCGACAGTCGCTACGCCGGGCAGCGCGGCGACGTCTACTACGTGACGCAGACGGTGATGCGCGATGGCAAGCCGACCCGCGTGCAGGTCCCCAAGGTCCGCTGGACCCCCAGGTCGGGCCGTGTCCGGCGGTTCTTCGACGACGTCGTGGTGCTCGCCTCCACCTCCCTGCCCAAGGCCCACACCGATGCGCTGGAACCCTGGGACCTGTCGGCGCTGGCCCCCTACGCGCCGCAGTATCTGGCCGGTTTTCGCGCCGAAGCCTACCGGGTGGAGCTGGAGGCGGGTCTTGTCGAGGCGCGGACCCGGATGGATGCCGTCATCGCCCGCGACGTGCGCATGGACATCGGCGGAGATCAGCAGCGGATCACCCGGATCGACACCGCCATGTCCGACGTGACCTTCAAGCACATCCTGTTGCCCGTCTGGGTCGCGGCCTACCTCTACGCCGGACAGTCCTACCGCTTCGTGGTGAACGGTCAGACCGGGCGGGTGCAGGGCGAACGGCCCTACTCGAAGTGGAAGATCGCCTTCGCCGTCGTCCTCGGCCTGATCCTCGCAGCCGTCGTCGGCTTCCTCGCATCCCAGCAATGAAGGCCTTCCGATGATCCTCTGCGCCGGCGAAGCCCTGATCGACATGCTGCCCCGCGACACCGCCGACGGGCCCGGCTTCTACCCGGCGACGGGGGGTGCCGTCTTCAACACCGCCATCGCGCTCGGTCGGCTCGGGGTGCCGGTGGCGTTGCACACCGGCCTTTCGTCCGACCTCTTCGGGATGCGGCTGTCCGAAGCGCTCGTCGCCTCCGACGTCGAGAACCGCGCCGCCATCTCCGACCGGCCGACGACGCTGGCCTTCGTCACGCTTATCGACGGCCACGCCGAATACGCCTTCTACGACGAGGGCACGGCCGGGCGGTTGCTCGCCCCCGGGGATGCGCCGGACATGGCCGACGTGACCGCGCTCTTCCTCGGTGGCATCAGCCTCGCGGTGGAGCCCTGCGCGCTGGCCTATGAGGCGCTCGCCCTCGGCCACGCCCATCTGCCGATCATGATCGACCCCAACATCCGCCCCGGCTTCATCGCCGACGAGGCGACCTTCCGCGCCCGTCTCGACCGGCTGCTGGCAGTGGCCGACATCGTGAAGCTCTCGGACGAGGACATGGGATGGCTGGGCCTGAAGCCCGACGACATCCTCGCCGCCGGCGCGAAGGTCCTCTGCCTGACGGAAGGTGCGAAGGGTGTCCGGGCGATCACGGAGGATGCGGAGATCCACGTCCCGGCCCCCTCCGTCCGGGTCGTCGACACCGTCGGCGCGGGCGACACGTTCAATGCGGGGTTTCTCGCCGGGCTGCACCGGGCCGGCGCGCTCGCCAAGGAGGTTCCGGCATCCGGTCAGGTGCGGGCAGCGCTGGAACTCGGCGTGGCGGCCGCCGCGATCACCGTCGGCCGCGCCGGTGCGAATCCACCGTGGAGCCGGGAGCTGTGAAGGCGATCGTCCAGCGGGTCAGCGCCGCGCACGTCGAGATCGCCGGCGAGACCGTCGGGCGCACCGGTCCCGGTATGGTAATCCTCGTCTGCGCCATGCGCGGCGATGCGGAGGCCAATGCCGATGCCCTCGCCACCCGGATCGCGAGGCTGCGCATCTTCCGCGACGACGATGGCCGGATGAACCGTTCGCTGCTCGACACCGGCGGCGGCGCGCTCGTCGTCAGCCAGTTCACCCTCGCCGCCGACACGTCCTCCGGCAATCGCCCCGGCTTCTCCGCCGCCGCCCCGCCCGAGGAGGGCGAACGGCTCTACGAGCATTTCGTCGCCGCCCTGCGCGCGACCGGCATCGCGGTCGAGACCGGGCGCTTCGGAGCCGACATGGCGGTCCACCTCGTCAACGACGGGCCGGTGACCATCCCGATGGAACGCTGACGCGATCCCGATGGACGAACGAACGGGCCGGGCGTAGAACGCCCGCAACCCCATGAGGTCCGCCATGCCCGACACCACCCTCCCCAATTCCTGGGACGCCCGCGCCAAGGCGCATACGTTCTTCGGCTTCACCGACCTGCCCTCCATCCGCGAGCGCGGCACCGTCGTGCTGACCCACGGCGAAGGACCCTACGTGATCGACACCGAGGGCAACCGCTACCTCGACGCGAACTCCGGGCTCTGGAACATGATCGCGGGCTTCGACCATCCCGACCTGATCGCCGCCGCGCAGACGCAGTATGCAGCCTTCCCGGGCTACCACGCCTTCTTCGGGCGGATGTCGGATCAGGCGGTCATGTTGTCCGAAAAGCTCATCGAGGTCTCGCCCTTCGAGAGCGGCAAGGTGTTCTACACCAACTCCGGGTCCGAGGCGAACGACACGATGGTGAAGATGCTGTGGTTCCTCCACGGCGCGGAAGGCCGCCCGCAGGCGCGCAAGATCATCACCCGCGGCAACGCCTACCACGGCGTCACCGCCGTCTCCGCATCGATGACGGCCAAGCCCTACAACGCCGTCTTCGGACTGCCGCTGCCCGGCTTCCTGCACCTCACCTGCCCGCACTACTGGCGCGAGGGGCGCGACGGGGAGAGCGAGGCCGAGTTCCTCGCCCGGCTCGTCGTCGAACTGGAGGAAATGATCGCCACCGAAGGCGCGGACACCATCGCGGGCTTCTTCGCGGAACCCGTGCAGGGTGCCGGCGGCGTGATCCCCCCGGTGGAAGGCTATTTCGACGCGATGCTGCCGGTGCTGCGCGCCCACGGCATTCCGGTGATCGCCGATGAGGTCATCACCGGCTTCGGGCGCACCGGCGCGCTCTGGGGTTGCGAAAGCTACGGCTTCGTGCCCGACGCGATCATCTCGTCCAAGGCGCTGACCGCCGGCTACTTCCCGATGGGGGCCGTCATCCTCGGCCCGGAGCTGGCGGACCGGCTGCAGCGTGCCGTCGACGTGATCGAGGAGTTCCCGCACGGCTTCACCGCGTCCGGCCACCCCGTCGGCTGCGCCATCGCGCTCAAGTCCATCGACCTCGTGATGAACGGCGGGTTGCTCGACAACGTGAACCGACTGATCCCCGGTTTCGAGGCCGGGATGGCGAAGCTTGCGGAGCACGAGCACATCGGCGAATGGCGCGGTCGCGGCCTGATGGGCGCGCTGGAGGCGGTGCGCGACAAGGCGACGAAGACGCCGTTCGAGGGGCATCTGTCGGTCTCCGAACGCATCGCCAACACCTGCAACGATCACGGTCTGCTCTGCCGCCCGCTGGGGCAGTCCATCGTGCTCTGCCCGGCGTTCATCATGACGGACGATCAGATGACGGAGATGTTCGACAAGCTGGGCCGCGCGCTGGATCAGGTCTTCGCGGACGTCGCCTGACCCGGGGCACGAACGCTACTTGTTCATCCGGGTCAGCAGCGCCTGCATTTCCGCCAACTGCTTGCGGATCGCGTCCAACTCCTCGCGCGACGTGTCCGGGGGGGCGGCAGGTTCGGCAACGGGTGCATCGCCGTCCGCCCATTTGCCGCCGGTCATGGCCTTGAAGAACGCCGTCTGCTGTTCCTGCATCGCCTTGAAACCGGGCATCTTGGCCATCGGATTCAGGGTCGTCATGTTCTCGACCAGCTTGGACTGCCCCGACCGGAGCATCTCGAAGCTCGACGCGAGGAACTCGGGCACCACGGAATGCGTCGCCCCTGTGTAGCTGCGCACGAGATCGGTCAGCACGGCGAGCGGCAGCACCGCCTCGCCCCGGGTCTCGTGCTCGGCGATGATCTGCAGGAAGTAGGAGCGTGTCAGGTCCGTTCCGGACTTGAGGTCCACGATCCGCACCTCGCGCCCCGCGCGGATGAACCCGGCGATGTCTTCCAGCGTGACGTAGTCGCTGGTCTCGGTGTTGTAGAGCCGCCGGCTGGCGTAGCGCTTGATCAGCAGCGGCTTCGATGCGTCCGACATGCCTGACCTCCCGGGCATTGCAGTGCACGAAAGCCTAGCGGGGCGGGAGGGAAGCGCAAACGAAAAGGGCGGGCCCACCTGACCCGCCCTCCCGGCTGACGCGACGTCGTCTTACTTGACGGTCGTGGCCTTCTTCGTGGCCGACGTGACGTCCGACGTGGCCTTCTTGACGGCGGAGGTCGCGTCTTCCTGCGCTTCCTTGCCGGCGGCCATCATCAGCTCGACCGTCTCCATCTGGACCTTCTTGGCGATCTCGGCGAAGGCGGCCATGTTCTCGGTCGCCACTTCGGCAGAGGCGGAGGCGAAGTCGCTCATCGACTTCGCGTAATCCGTCGGCTCGTCCTTCACGGTGGCGACGGGGGCCATCTTCGAGAGCGTCTCGCGGGTCCACTTGTGGCTGATCTCGGCGGACTGCTCGGCAGCCTGCAGGGCGACGCGGGACAGTTTCTCGGCGAAGATCGCCTGCGACTTGAAGGCCTCCGACATGGCGGAGGTATCGACGGGGAAGGACCCCATCATGTCGGTCATGGCTTTGGTGAAGTCCTGGGGCGTGCTGGTCATGTCGTGCTCCTGATGTTTCCGTCGAGAGGTCCGCCCGACCATCGGGCCGGCTTCCTCATCGGCTGGTGGTCAGATAGATGCTGCACTGCGGCATTGCAAGCCTTTTCCGCACCGCAGCATCGAAGATCCCGTGGGTCCGTGGCTGCAGTCGGCGGCGGCCGTCATTCCGCGGGTCGCCTACTTCGACAGAACGTAGGTTCCCGGGGCGGTCCCGAGGATCGGATGGTTCGGCCCGCCGGGGGCGCGCGCATCGACCACCCCCTTCGACCGCTTTGCCAGCCAGTCTTCCCATCGGGGCCACCACGATCCCTCGTGGAACTCCGCCGCTTCGAGCCAGGCTTCCGGTCCGTCTGCCCACTCGGCGTTCACGTAGTGCCCGTACTTGCGCTTGCTGGGCGGGTTCACGATCCCGGCGATGTGTCCCGATTGGGACAGGATGAACGTCCTGTCCTTCGAGCCGAACTTCTCCGCCGTGGCCCATGCCCCGCGCCAGTGTGCGATGTGATCCGTCTCGCAGGCGACGTCGCAGAGCGGAACCTTCACGTCCCCGAGCCCGAGGCCCGTCTCCCCCAGCAGCTCGAACTCTCCGCGCGCCAGCTCGTTGCCCAGACACAGCTTGCGCAGGTATTCCGTCACCATCGGCCCGGGCAGGTTCGTGCCGTCCCCGTTCCAGTAGAGCAGGTCGAACGCCGGAGGAGCCTCCCCCAGCATGTAGGATTTGATCGCCGGCCCGTAGACGAGGTCGTTGGAGCGCAGGTAGCTGAACGTCTGTCCCATGAAGAACTTGTCGAGATAGCCCTTCGCGCGCCCCTCCCGCTCGATACCGTCGATGAAATCGTCCGACAGGAAAACCCCCATCTCGCCCGGGTCCTCGAAATCGGCCAGCGTCGTCAGGAACGTAGCGGATTTCACCGACCGGTCCTTGCGCCGCGACATGAGCGCCAGCGTCGCCGCGAGCGTCGTCCCCGCGATGCAGTAGCCGATCGCGTCCACCTGCTTCTCGCGGGTGATCGCCTTCGCTTCCGCGATGGCTCTCAGGAAGCCGCTCTCCACGTAATCGCCCAATCCGACGTCCGCATGGGTCTCGTCCGGGTTGACCCAGCTGACGACGAACAGCGTGTAGCCCTGATCGACGATCCACCTGATGAGCGAGTTCTGCTCCTTGAGGTCGAGGATGTAGAACTTGTTGATCCAGGGCGGGAACAGCACGATCGGCGTCATCTGCACCTGCTCCGTGGTCGGAGCATACTGGATCAGCTCGAACATCCGGTTGCGGAACACGACGCTGCCGGGCGTGGTGGCGATGTTGCCGCCGATCTGGAACGCCTCCGGGTCCGACAGGGTCACCAGCCAGTCGCCCTGGTTGACCTCGATGTCGCGCACGAGGTTCTCCAACCCCTTCACGAGGCTGTCACCCTCCGTCTCCACCGCCCGCTGCATCGCCTCGGGGTTTGTGGCAAGGAAGTTGGTCGGCGCGAAGAGGTCGACGATCTGCCGGCTGAAGAACTCCACCCGCCGCTTGTCCGCCCGGTCGAGCCCCTCCAGGTCGGCGACCGTGTCCTGAATGGCGGCGGCGCTGATCTGGTACTGCTGCTTGAGGAAGTTGTAGTAGGGGTGCGCGTCCCACATCGGGTTGGCGAAGCGCCGGTCTTTCGGATGGTCGTCCGGCGCGGCGGCCGGAGTGCCGCGCGTCAGCGCCGTCTGCGCCTCCACCGCGTGTCGGAGTGCCTGTCCCCAATAGCCGACCTGCCGTGCGATCATCTTGCCGGGGTTCGCCGCCATCTCCGCCCAGTAGGCCGCCATCGCCTTGGCGTAGAGGTCCGGCCCTGGCCCCTGCAGCCCGTGGTCCGCGGGCTTTCTTGCCGCCAGCGCCGTCACCAGCCGCTTCGTCAGGTCGTCCATCCGGGCAAGGTTCGCCGTCAGCCGTTCGGACACCGCCGCAGTCTCCGCCATGTCGCCATCCGCATCGTTCGCATGCATCTTGTCGGACATTTTCTTGCCTTCCCGCAAAAATGCTGCAACTGCTAAGTGTTCCGGAGGCGAGCTTACACCGATCGCGTCCGTCTTCACAGCAGGGATGCCACGTCCGCAGTCCCGACCGCCTCCTGGGAGTCCGCCGATGCGTTTCATGGCCGCCTACGACATGATGGAAACCGCCCGCAACGCCAATGCCTGGCTGGGGGCAACCGCCCGCACCATGGGCAGCTTCCCGGCCACGGCGATGGTTCCCAACCCGATGTTCAAGATGATGGCCGCCTGGGGCGAGGTGACGGAGCGCAGCTTCGGGCGCATGAACGTGAAGCCCGACTGGAACATCCCGCCGCTTCCCAGTCACGACGGGCACGACATGGTCGTGGAGCCGCAGGTCGAGGTCGCGCGACCGTTCGGCGACCTGGTCCGCTTCGCCGTGAACGGCCGCCCCGACCGCACCCGCAGGATCCTGCTGATCGCCCCGATGTCCGGCCACTATGCCACGCTGCTGCGCAGCACGGTCGTCTCCCTGCTGCCGGACGCCGACGTCTGGGTCACGGACTGGCACAACGCCCGCGACATCCCCGTCAGCGCGGGCAAGTTCGACGTGGAGGACTACACCCTCTACCTCGTTGAATTCATGCGCGCCCTGGGCCCCGACATCAACGTCATCGCCGTCTGCCAGCCAGCGCCCCTGACCCTCGCCGCGACCGCCCTGCTGGCCGAGCAGGATCCGGACGCGCAGCCCGCGACCCTGACGCTCATCGGCGGCCCCATCGATCCCGATGCCGCCGCGACCGACGTAACCGACTTCGGCCGCCGCGTCACGATGGGCCAGCTGGAGCAAAGCATCATCCAGCGCGTCGGCTTCAGCCATGCGGGCGTCGGGCGACTCGTCTATCCCGGGCTGGTGCAGCTGTCGTCCTTCATTTCGATGAACGCCGAGACACATGCGAACGCCATGTGGAACCAGATCACCGCCGTCGCCACCGGCACCGCGTCGGACTTCGACAAGCACAACAGGTTCTACGACGAATACCTGTCGGTGATGGACATGCCGGCGGAGTTCTACCTTTCGACGGTCGAGCGCATCTTCAAGGGCCTCGAGATCGCGAAGAACGCGTTCGTGGTAGACGGCCACCGCGTCGACATCGGCAAGATCACCGACGTCGCCGTCATGACGGTGGAAGGCGGAAAGGACGACATCTCCGCGCCGGGCCAGTGCGTCGCGGCGCTCGACCTGCTGACCGGCCTGCCGGATGCGCTCAAGGCGAGGCATCTGGAGCCCGAGGCGGGGCACTACGGCATCTTCGCCGGCGGCAGCTGGCGTCGGAACATCCGCCCGCTGGTGCTCGATTTCATCGACGGCACCGCCGACCGCAAACCGTCGTCCGCACGAACGGAGATCGATGCCGTGACCGCCGACGCGCCGGAGCCGCTCGACACATCCGGGAAGATCGCCGTCTGATGGCAGCGGGGACGCTCGGCTTCGCCTGCCACTGCGGAGCGTTGCGCGGGGAGATCCGAGACGTCACCCCGGCCGCCTGGACCCATATCCTGTGCCACTGCCGCGACTGCCGGGCTGCCTATACCCATCTCGGGCTGGCCGATCCGGGGAAGGTCGGCATCCTGCAGACGACGCAGGATCGCGTCGCTCTCCTCGCCGGCAGCGACCTCCTGCAGGTGTTCCGGCACGGGCCGAAGGGCCCGCTTCGCTGGTTCGCCGCCTGTTGCGGCGTGCCGCTGTTCTTCACCCCGACAAGGCCCCGTCTCGTCCACGTCGGCGTGAACGTCGATCGGCTGATACGCTCCGCAGTCCGTCGGCAAGGCGGTGGCGGAGGCGTTCATCCCGGCGCCTGGCGGTGTCCGGAGCCGCGGGATGGGTCGCATGGTCGCCGGCTTGCTATCTCGTATGGCCGCCAAGAACCTCGATGGCGGATGGCGAAACACGCCCTTCTTCGACAAGGACGGTGCCCCGGTCCGTGTGCCGCAGGTCCTGAGCCCGGAGCAGCGCGCGACGGCGCAAAGGGCTCTTGGAGCCTGAGCCCTGCCGGTCTGGAGCGGCTCACCGCCGGGCGGAATCGCGGAGGTTTCCCCCGCCGTCGTATGCGTCAGTCACCTTTCCCGGAGGTGGATCATGGCGAGATCGTCGTCCTCGGACCTGCGCGAGCGGGTGGTGGCGCAGGGGGATGCGGGTCATGCCCGTCGCGAGGGGGGCTACGGTCCGGGGTCGGCGCGGGCCTCGTGGCGAAGCTGGTGGCGCGCGCCGAGCGGTCCGGGTGGCGCGCGGCGGCGAGACGCGGTCGCCCCTTCGGGTCCGGCAAGCCGGCCTGGGCGCGGGATGCGCCGATCGCGGGGGTCGAGGCGGCCCCGGACGCGACGCTGGCGGAGCCGACCGACTGGCTGGCGCGCGGGTGCGGCGCGAGCGCCACGTCCGGCGAACGCTCCGGCGGCCGTGGATGCGCCGCGATCCGCACCGGCCGGTCTTCATCCCTCCGGGCAGATCGCCGCGCGATCGCCTGCCGGGCGATGGATGAGACGTCCACGACGACGAAGATGACGGGGCCGCGCGGACGCGCCCGGCGCGGCCATCGTCTGACCGCCACCGCGCCGTTCCGGCCATCGGGGCACGCGGACGTTCGTCGCCGGGCCCGGATGCGGCAAGCCGGTCGCCCCTCGGGTGCCCGATGGTCCGATGGCCCGATGGACAAGGCCGTGTCCGGGGTCCGCGTCGAGACCCGACCCGCACCGGACCTCGGCCCGGGCGATGTCGTCATCCTCGACGACCCGTCGTCCCACGAGAGCCCCCGCGCCGCCGGGGCCCTCCGGGCGCGGGGTGCCCGGTTCCTCTCCCTGCCCGCGTACCCGTCCGATCCGGACCCGATCGAAACGGCCTCCCCGAGGCCGAAAGCCCACCTCCACCGCATCGGCGCGCGGACGATCGACGACCTGTGGCGGGCCATCGGCAGCGTCTGCGACCTCTGCGACCAGAGGGATTGCCGGAGCTGCTTCGCCGCAATGACATGCGCGCAGCACTGACCGTGAAACGCTCTAAAGCGGATTACCGTCGCATTCTCTGCATTCGCGGATGGGCGGCCGGTCCGGTTTCGGACCTCGTCAAGCTCTTCGGCTTCACCATGCCGCCTCGCGGGAGAATTCTTCGCGCAGTTCCGTTCTCGAGCCGCCAGTATTTCATCTCCGGTCGTATAGGCGAGAGGAGCCTTACCCGGCGGATCACCCCGGACCGTCCTCGCGCGTGCAACGCCGCTGGCATCTTCATAGAGACGAGCCCCGCCTCGTTCACTCCCCTCGGTCGGACCGCGGCAGACATCGAAAGTCAGCTCTCCCTCGACTTCGTCCATCCCGACGACGTCGAACGGTCGCATCAGGCCTTCGTCCAAATCCAGGCGGGAGGTCTTACCCTGCAGCTTGAAAACGGGCATCGACACAAGAACGGCACCTACCGGTGACTGTCGTCAGACGTGGTATCCAAAGGATCGCATTTCCTCGGTACCGCGTTTGATATCAAGCCCATGACGGATACGGAATCCCTGCCCAGCCGGAAGGACGCGGAACTCCGGGAGCAGTGCATCTCGATCCTGGGGGACGACCAACGAAATCCACTCGCCGGCACCGCCTGAGCGGTCGGGTTCCTCTTGAACCGGCAGGCTCTTTCGGACCGTACATCGTCGCACTGAACATGGCCGGCCTGTCGCTCAAGCGCATGTCGCGATTGATCGGCGACATTCCGGACTTCGCCCGTATCCGGATCGACATGATCAAAGATCCGAAGCTTCGCCCCGTGGTCGAACTCGGGTCGAAGGAATCCGGCATGTGAACTCTGGCCGCGTCACTCGCGAAGATTACGCACTCACGGATCCCGTCACCTGCGACCCGGACCGTATCGTGCGGATCGTATCGAACCCTCTCGGCAGCGCCGTCATTCCATGACGAGCCGGGCGGCATCATCTGGCTGAACTTTTGGAGCCCGGACGGAATATCACCCAAGCTATCGCCCACGAACGATGGCGGCAGCATCACGACCGCCATCCGCAGGCTTCTCCGCGCGCCGTTCACCCGCGTCGAAGCCGACAGCAGTCAGAACGGTCTGGGCCTCCAGCTGTTCATCGCCAAGCAGACCGCCGTCCGGCATGGCTGGGCCATCCATCTGATCTGCGGCGACGGCCGGACGACGCCCACCTTGCGACTGCCCAGGGGCGTGGCCGCCTGATGAGACAGACGCCACCCGCTGGCGCGTCGTGCCTGACCGCGGTGCTGGCGATCGGCGAGGGGGCCGTCGTTCCGATCGGTCCCGGGTTCAGTGCCCGAGGATCTGGCTCAGGAACAGCTTGGTCCGCTCGTTCTGCGGATTGGTGAAGAACGGCTCAGGCGCATTCTGCTCCACGATCTGCCCGGCATCCATGAAGATGACGCGGTTCGCCACCTGCCGTGCGAAGCCCATTTCATGGGTGACGCAGAGCATGGTCATCCCCTCCTCCGCGAGCTGGATCATGGTATCCAGCACCTCCTTGATCATCTCCGGATCGAGCGCGGACGTCGGCTCGTCGAAGAGCATGATCTTCGGTTTCATGCACAGCGACCGGGCGATGGCGACCCGCTGCTGCTGCCCGCCCGAGAGCTGGCCTGGATACTTGTCCGCCTGCTCGGGGATCTTGACCTTCTCGAGGAACTGCATGGCCGTCTCCTCGGCCTGCCGCTTGGGGATCTTGCGGACCCAGATCGGCGCGAGCGTGCAGTTCTCGAGGATCGTCAGGTGCGGAAAGAGGTTGAAATGCTGGAAGCACATGCCGACCTCGGACCGGATCTTGTCGATGTTCTTCAGATCCGACGACAACGGCGTGCCGTCCACCGTGATGGACCCCTGCTGATGCTCCTCCAGCGCGTTGATGCAGCGGATCAGCGTGGACTTGCCCGAACCGGACGGTCCGCAGATCACGATGCGCTCCCCACGCTGCACGGTCAGATCGATGTCGCGCAAGACGTGAAACGAGCCGAACCACTTGTTCATGTTCACGATTTCGACGGCCACCTCGTCGGAGACGGTCATCGCCGAGGGTCGGTGGGCGGGATCGGTGTCAGCCATTGCCATGGTCGGGTCTCCTTAGTGGCGGTCGGTGCGCAGCTGGCGTTCCAGCCACTGCGAATATTGCGAGATGCCGTAGCATACGACGAAGAACAGCACGCAGGCGGCCGCCCAGAGCTCCCAGTACACGCCCCCCCAGGCCGTCGAGGACAGGATCGGACCGCGGATCATGCCGACGAGGTCGAACATGGAGATGACGGAAACGAGCGTGGTGTCCTTGAACAGACCGACTGCGACGTTGACGATGCCGGGGATGGAGATCTTGAGCGCCTGTGGCAGGACGATCAGCCGCATCGATTGCGCGTAATCGAGGCCAAGCGAGTCGCCGGCTTCGTACTGCCCCTTCGGGAGCGCGGCCAACCCCCCGCGGATCACCTCCGCGATATAGGCGGAGGAGAACATCGTGATCATGATGATCACGCGGACGATCAGGTCGAAGTTGGTTCCCGGTGGCAGGAAGTAGGCAAGCACCACGTTCGCCACGAAGAGCAGCGTGATGAGCGGCACCCCCCGAACGAATTCGATGAAGACGACGCAGAAGCCCTTGACGATCGGCAGTCGGGATTGCCGGCCCAGCGCCAGCAGGATGCCGATGGGGATGGACAGCGAGACGCAGACGATGCCGAGGATCATGTTGAGCATGAACCCCCCCATCTCCCGCGAAGCGACCGCCTGGATCGCGAGGAGGTTCCCCTCCTCCCCGGCGACCAGTCCGCCGATCCACCAGATGGCCGCGGCGACGAGGATGCCCCCGAGAATGCCCGGCACGAAGCCGAACTTCTCGACCCGGGTGAATGTGAGATAGCCCGCGATCACGCCGATGAGCGCGAACACCGGAACGACGACCGTACCGCCCCAGATCAGCCAGTACGCGACGAACGGATAAAGCGCCGTGAAGACCAGCATCCATCGCGGCAGCTTGTAGAAAAGCACCGGTGGGACGGCGACGAACAACAACGCGAAGGCGAGCGCCGGGCGCCAGCGGATCTCGTCCGGATACTGGAACCCGAACAACAGCTGCGGCCAACGTTCGGCGAGCACCGCGAAGCAACCGCCCCCGCTCCCCTGGAGATTGTCGCGGCAGTCGCGGATCGAAGAGCCCTCCCAGGTACCGTTGACGATCCAGGGGATCAGGCCCGACAGGAGGTAGAAGACGATCAGCACGCCAAGGATGGTCATGATCGCGTTGAAGGGGCTGGAGAACAGGTTCTCCCGCACCCATTTCACCGCCCCGGTCTCGGCCGTGGGGGGCGGAGCCTGCGGTATCTCCGTCGTGCGGACGAAGGCGACGGAATGGGCGTGTGCATCGCTCATCTCAGCGCTCCTTCAATGCGACGGAATTATTGTAGACGTTCATGATCGCGGAGATCGCGAGGCTGAACGTCAGGTAGAACGCCATCAGCAGCAGCACGCATTCCAGCGCCCGGCCCGTCTGGTTCAAGGTGATCCCGCCGAGCGTGCCGGTCAGGTCCATGTATCCGACCGCGATGGCGAGCGACGTATTCTTGGTGATGTTGAGGTACTGGGAGATCAGCGGGGGGATGATCACCCGCAGCGCCTGCGGAAGCACCACCAGCGACATGATGCGACCGGGTCGCATGCCGAGGGCGGCGGCCGCTTCGGTCTGCCCGCCCGACACTGCGAGGATGCCCGCGCGGACGTTCTCGGCGATGAAGGCACCGGTATAGATCGACAGGGCGAACCAGAGCGCGATCAGCGAGGGCCGCAGGAGGAACCCGCCGTCGAAGCTGAACCGACCCATCTCCGGATAGTCGAGGCCGAGGGGGCTTCCGAGAAGGAGTTCGACGACGATCACCGGTACGATCAGCATGACGATCGCCGGCCAGAGGATCGGCACGACCTTGCCCTCGTCGTAGAGCTTGTTGCGAGCGTAGCGGCGCAATCCGAAGACACCGGCGATGGAGGCGAAGAAGACGGCGATCACGATCCAGCCGGTATCGCCGAGCGTCAGACTCGGAACGTAGACACCCTGGTTCGTCGCGGCGAACATTCCGAAGAGCAGGCCGCGGATCGGCTCGGATCCATCGCGTGGGATACGGAATTCGGACATCGGCGGGAAGGTGTTCGCCGCGACCGTGAAGATGATGATGATCCAGATCAACACGGGGATGTTGCGGAACATTTCCACATAGATGGCCATCAGTCTGGAAATGATCCAGTTGTTCGACAGGCGCAGCACCCCGGCGAGGACACCGAAGATGGTCGCCGTGATGCAGGCCAGGAATGCCACGATCAGCGTATTGATCGCCCCGATGAAGGTCGCGCGCAGGTGGCTCGACTGGCTGGTGTATTCGATCGGCTGCTGGTTGATGTCGTAGCCGGCGGGGTCGCTCAGGAATCCGAAGTCGATGCCCGCTTCCTGCAGGATGGGGTTGTTGATCGCGTTGTTGATCAGCCAGCCGAACCCGAGAAACAACAGGACCAGCGCGATGAACTGGAAGGTGTAGCTCCGGTATCTCGTATCGTTGATCAGTTGCCCGATGCGAAAGCCTTCCGCCTTGGGCGGGTCGGTCATCGTGGTCATTGTCTATATCCCCGTGGTCCCTCGGTCGCCCGGACGCGGACCGTCATGCGGTGTCGCCTCCGCGGGGTCGTCGCGCGCCCCGCTCCTGCTCTCGAAGGATTTTCGTATGGTAGAAAGAGAAAGGGCGCGGATCACTCCGCGCCCTGCCCCGAGGTTCTTAGCGGAACGGCGGCGAGTAGAGCAGCCCGCCGTCCGTATACTGCGCGTTCAACCCGCGCTGCAGCGCGATCGGGGTGTCCTGCCCGATGTTGCTGGCGAAGATCTCGCCGTAGTTGCCGACGGCCACGATCGCGTCCTTGGCCCAGGTATTGCCGAGCCCCATCATCGCGCCGAGTTCGCCCTCGGTGCCGAGAAGCCGGTTGATCTCCGGGTTGTCACCCGGGGCGGAGGCCATCTCTTCGACGTTCTCCTGCGTCACGCCGTACTCCTCGGCCGTGATCAGCGCGTTCAGCGTCCAGCGGACGATGTCGCCCCATTCGGAATCGCCGTGACGAACCAGAGGGCCGAGCGGCTCCTTGGAGATGATGTCCTCCAGCACGACGTAGTCGTCCGGATTCTCGAAGCCCGCACGCTGCGCGGCGAGCGCCGACGCATCGGTCGTGTAGACGTCGCAGGCTCCGGCGAGGAACTGCTGAACGGCTTCCGCTCCCGTTTCGATCGGAACCGGCTCGTAGGAGATGTCGTTCGTGCGGAAGTAGTCGGCGAGGTTCAGCTCGGTGGTCGTCCCGGTCTGGATGCAGACCGTCGCGCCGTCGAGTTCGGTCGCCTTGGTGACGCCCAGGTCGGCCGGCACCATGAAGCCCTGACCGTCGTAGTAGTTCACGCCGATGAAGTCGAACTTCAGGTCGGTATCACGCGAGAAGGTCCAGGTCGTGTTCCGGGCCAGCATGTCGATCTCGCCGGAGGCGAGCGCGGTGAAGCGGGTCTTGCCGGTGGTGGGCACGAAGGTGACGGCGTCGGGATCGCCCAGCACGGCGGCGGCGACGGCACGGCAGACGGCGACGTCGAAGCCCTGCCAGACACCGTTGGCATCGGGCTCGGCGAAGCCCGGCACGCCGGTGGTGACGCCGCAGTTCAGCGAGCCACGGGCCTTGACGTCGTCCAGCGTCGCGGCGGATGCGCCGGCGGCGGCCAGACCGGCGAAGGCCAGCGTGCCGAGAAGTACGGAATTCTTCATTTAGTTACCTCTTCCTGATGGAACCGCCCGACCGGGTTCGGCACGACGGTACCGCGCCGTTGATCGGCGCGGCTCGTTTTGGCGGCGGAACTTCGCCGCTGTCACGAAAGAAAACGGGAACCTGGCTTGAACGTCAAGGGAGGATGCCGGCAAACCGTGCAATCGCCCGTCCTTTGACCATTTCCGGCAGTGACGGTGCCGCGTCGGGCGGCGAAACCCGGATCAGCTCTTCCGCAGGAGCTCCAGAAAGCGGGCCGCCTGCAGAAACGCGTCGCGCTTCCCCGCGATCCGCTCGGCCTCCTCCGCGTCTAGGCCCCACTGCTCCGCCTGCCAATCCTCATCGACGCGGCTGAGGGTCCATAACGCCTCCGGCTCGCGCCCCGCCATCGCTGCCAGCCCGAGGATCAGACTGCCCGTCAGCGTCACGAACTCGGACAGAGCCGTCAGCTCCCAAGGCGACAGACGATCGACGTGCCCGCGCAACGCCACCATCGCATCCACGGCCTGGGCCACCGGCATCACGCCCTCCGTCGTTCGAAGCCGCGCCCCGAGCGTCGTCTCCGCCCAGTCGAGCATCGGGTTCCACGCCAGCCGCTGCCGCGCCACGAGACCATCCGGACCGGGCGCGCGGTAGCACAGCAGGTCGCTGCCGCCGTAATCCGCCAGGTTCGCGGCGACCTCCCTCTGCTGCGGCACCACCTTGTCGAGCGTGGCGTTGACCGCGCGGGTCAGCGGCATCGACAGGGGATCGATCCTCTCCGCCTGCGCGTCCCATTCCATGGCGACGCCCTCGGCGAGCGCCCGCGACGGCATGACGAGCAACGTCTTGAGGGGGGTGCGGATATCGCGGTCGTCCAGCTTCACGGTGAAGCCGGTGCCGTGCGACACGACCCCTGCTCTTACCCAGAACCGCTTCGCCACCCACGCGCTCACAGGCCGTTCCCTCGTCCGGTGGTAATGTTAACCATCGACATCGTCGGCGAACGGATCGACCGGCACGTCCAGCGAATCCCATCCCATCATCTTCCACGTCCGTTCCATGTGCTCCGGCAGCGGTGCCGTCAGGTGCAGCCGCGCTCCGGTGATCGGATGGGTCAGGGCGAGGGACCGGGCGTGGAGGTGCAGCTTGCGGCTGATCTCCCCGCCGAAGCTCGCACCCCAGCCATCCCCCTGGTTCTCCTGCCCGGATCCGCCGTATTTGCCGTCCCCGACGATCGGATGGCCGATCTCCGCCATGTGGACGCGCAGCTGATGCGTGCGTCCGGTGACCGGCACCAGCGCGATCCAGGCGCCGCGTGAGCCGAGGGTGTCGAGCACCGCGTAGTCCGTCGTCGCGCGCTTGGCTCCCTTGATCGCATCGATCTCGTCGGGATGCACCGTGCGCATCTTCTCCCCGCCATCCCCGCCCCCCCCGGACTTGACCAGGCCATAACGAACCGTCCCCATGCGCGGGTGGGGCGTTCCGGCGACGGCCGCCCAATAGATCTTGCGCGTGTCGTGATCGCGGAACGCTTCCGAAAGCTGAACCGCCGTCAGCCGGTTGCGCGCCATGAGCATGATGCCGGAGGTGTCCTTGTCGAGACGGTGAACCAGTCTCGGCTGTTCGTCGCTGTCGAAGCGGAGCGCGTCGCCCAACCCGTCGACGTGCCGCGTCTGGCCCGATCCGCCCTGGCTCGCCAGCCCCGGCGGCTTGTTCAGCGCGATCAGGTGCTCGTCGCGGTAGAGAACGCAGGCACGGATCATCTCCGCATCCGCTTCGCTCACCCGGTCGCGGCGCGGGGCGGCGGGCGCGCGATCCTGGGGCAGCGGCGGGAGACGCACCTCCTGCCCCTCCTCGACGCGGGTGCTCGCCTTCACCCGTCCTCCCTGGACGCGGATCTCGCCTTTCCGACAGGCCTTCTCCACGTTCCCCTGGTTGAGCTGCGGAAACCGCCGCTTGAGCCAGCGGTCCAATCGCTGCCCGCCCTCCCCGGTCGCGACGACGATGGTCTGGACGCCGCTCATGCCAGGCTCCTCGCGACCCATAGACCGGCCAGGAGCGTGGAAAGGGACAGGCCGACGGACAGCGAAACGTAGATCGCCGCCTGCACCGGAGCGCCGCGTTCGGCGAGCATCACCGTTTCCAGCGAAAACGCCGAGAAGGTGGTGAACCCGCCGAGCACCCCCGTCAGCAGGAAAGGCTGCCACTGCGTCAGACCGGCGCGGCCCAGCAGCACGACGGCGATGCCCATCGCGAAGCTTCCGAGGACATTGACGGTGAGAATGGCGACCGGAAAGCCATCGCGCGCCAGTACGGAACCGAGCAGAAAGCGCGACGAAGCGCCGATCGCGCCACCAAGGGCCACGGAGAGCAGGGAGAAGGTCATCGCGGTGCTGTCTGCGTCCGGCCCGACCATGTCAACCTTTGCCGCGCTTGGCCCGCTGCTCCACCAGCCAGTCCACCCGGCGGCCCAGTTCCCGTTCGAAGCCGCGGTCCACCGGCACGTAGTAGACCGGGCGCTTCATCCCCTCCGGGAAATAGCTCTGGCCCGAGAAACCATCGGCCTGATCGTGGTCGTAGCGATAGCCCGTGCCGTAGCCTTCCTCCTTCATCATCCGGGTCGGCGCATTCAGAATATGCTTCGGCGGCGGTTCGGACCCCGTCTCCCCGGCCTGCTTCATCGCGGCCTTGAATGCGACGTAGCTTGCGTTCGACTTGGGCGCGAGGGCGAGATAGACCACGGCGTTGCCCAGCGACTGCTCGCCCTCGGGCGACCCCAGCCGCTCGTAGGTCTGCCAGGCGTGCAGGCAGTAGGCCTCCGCCTGAGGATCGGCCAGCCCGATGTCCTCCACCGCCATCCGGGTGATCCGTCGCATCAGGTATCGCGGATCTTCGCCGCCGCGCAGCATCCGCGCCAGCCAGTAGAGCGCCGCGTCCGGGTCGGAACCGCGCACCGACTTGTGCAGCGCGGAGATCAGATTGAAATGCGCA
The DNA here is from genome assembly GCA_963757495.1 of uncultured Alphaproteobacteria bacterium. GTDB lineage: Bacteria > Pseudomonadota > Alphaproteobacteria > Rhodobacterales > Rhodobacteraceae > Jannaschia. The sequence goes on along the minus strand of CAVWRZ010000002.1, from coordinate 354,742 downwards.
TCGCCCGACTTGTCGTACTGCGGTGCCCGCCGTTGCAACCGGCGCGACAGCATATCGCGCCCTACCGTACCGGCAACGGTCCACCCGGCGATCTGCTCCACGAGGTTCAGCAGCGCCCTGCCGTCCCCGTCGGCCATCTCCTGCATCGCCTCCCGTGCCTCACCATCGAGCGACAGCTTGGATCCCAACTCCTTCTCTGCCCGCTGGGTCAGCAGTTCCATGTCCCGCAGGTCGAGCCGGTGGAGCGTCAGAACCTGCACCCGCGACATGACTGCGGCGTTGAGTTCGAACGACGGATTTTCCGTCGTGGCCCCCACCAGCGTGATCGTCCCATCCTCCAGATGCGGCAGGAAGCCGTCCTGTTGCGCCTTGTTGAACCGATGGATCTCGTCGACGAAGAGCAGCGTCCCCGTGCCGTTCGTCCGCCGGTGACGGGCAGCTTCGAAGACCCGACGCAGATCGGCCACGCCGGTGAAGATCGCGCTGATCTGAACGAACTGCAACCCGGCGCCTTGGGCGAGCAGTCGCGCGATGGTCGTCTTGCCCACGCCCGGCGGGCCCCAAAGCACGAGGCTCGGCATCTGCCCTTTCAGCATCACCGTCAGCGCGCCTTCGGGTCCGAGCAGATGCGACTGACCGATCACCGCGCTCAAGGTCGAAGGTCGAAGGCGGTCTGCCAGCGGCGCGGGTTTGGCCCCGGCCGAGTCGACAGTCGCAGGCTTGTCGGCGAATAGATCCGTCATACGGGAGATGTAGGACGTATGGCGCAGCCCGCAAAGCCGCGCCATCGATGAGATGCGGACAAGGTCAGTGCATCTTCGTCGCCATCGAGATGTTCACACAGACCGATGCCGAGCCGTCGATCGTGAGCACGCGGCCCGCCGTCTCGCAATCGAGTCCCACCCGACGGGCCAGGCGCGGGGACGTGGCCGGGATCAATCCGATGACCGAAGTGGCGCCGACTTCGCGCCCGGCCCGCACCATCTCCGCCGTCAACTGCATCTGGACCCGCAGTCTCATGCTCGCCGGCACGTCGTCGCAGACGAAGCCGCGACTGAGTTCCCAGACGTGATCCTCGACCGGTGCCTCTCCGAACAGAAGATCGGACGGTATCGAGGCGAGCAACCCCTTCTGCGCGTCACGGATCATGTAGGAATACATACCGCAGCGATGCGTCGTCGGTGTGAGCCGAGCGCCCCCCAGAATGCGACCGAAGTCATGGATCGCGACCCAGCGGCTCGCAGGAGTATCGTATTGATCGAACTCCATTCCGTCAGCCTGAGGAAGGTCCCATTTCGCCTGCTCGATGAACGTGCGATGGCGCGCCCGCAGAAGGTTCGTGAACAACGACCCGTGGGAGTGGAAGTTCTGGAACGAAAGTGTGGTGACTTGCATTTAGGATTTCTTCCTATGTCGGGTTATGTTGGAAAGTACCGAACCTCGAAAACAGACGATATTACAGTTATTTAGGATCAGATCAGTTCGAAGTCTCCGGCGACGCGGACTGCCTCCGCCGTGGTTTTCGCTCCCAGACAATTGCGCGCCGAAGAAAGGCGCGCTTCGAACTCGGTTTCCGTAATTCCAAGAGTGGCGGCCGCTTCGAATTGGGGAACGCCTCTATCGATCAAACGCAACGCCCCGATCATCGAGGGAGTCAAATCGGCCGGTGGGCCTGTGACTTCGTGCAGCGCGTCCCCGATGGCTGCGATGCGATGCAGTTCCTCATCGGTGAACTCCCGGTCGTCCCGGGCCACCCCCACGATGGTGCGTGACGTGATCTTTCCACAGGACGCGGTGCCACCATAGGTCAGACCATGCGCTGCAGCCTGGCGGAGGATCCCGAATGGGTCCGGAAGAGCGAGCTCGCTCCATCTCAGAGTGCCCGTATTGCTGATTCCCCAGAAGACGAGAGGGTCGCGAAGGGCAAAGTTGCCCGCCGTGTAGGCGTCCTGCCAAACCTGCGGAAAGCTGCTCCGCCGGAACATCGGCGAGGCGAAACGAATATGGATCCCCACGGAATAGCCGAGGGGCGAGATATCCTGAAGCTCCTGCAGATATCGGATCATGTATCGGCGTCTTTCGAACATGGCTTTTTAGACGTGCTCGCGGAAATCGCGTCAACCGCGCGTGACGCCACTAAGACGCCACATGAATTAACAGGCGGTAAATGGCTGAAAGATTAGGGAGCCTGCTTGAACCGTCATCACCGCTTTGGAGAGGTTCGTTGCCGTTTGTCCGCATTCTATGACATCGGCATTCGTTCGCGCATAACCAGAACAAGAAAAGCCCCGCCGAAGATACGGCAGGGCTTCTCAACCTCATTGGCAGAATCAGGCTTCCGCGCGATCCTCCGCCTCGAGCCGCGCGCGATCCGAAGCACCTTTGGCAGCCACATCACGATCCACGAACTCGATGATCGCCATCGGTGCCATGTCGCCGTAGCGGAACCCCGCTCGCATGATGCGCACATAACCCCCGGTACGGTCGGCGTACCGAGGTGCGAGGACATCCATCAACTTCTCCACCGCCGCATCGTCGTGCAGCCGGGACGCCAACAGACGGCGAGCATGAAGATCTCCCCGCCGCGCCAGCGTCACCATCTTCTCGACGATCGGACGCAGCTCCTTGGCTTTCGGCACCGTCGTCTTGATCTGCTCGTGCTCGATCAGCGAGGCGGCCATGTTCTTGAACAGCGACTTGCGGTGTTCGTGGGTCCTGTTCAGGCGGCGGTATCCGCGGGCGTGGCGCATGTGAAAACTCCGTAGATTGCTTTATACTTTGTCCGGGGTCCCCTGCGTTGCGGGTCCCTCACCTTGGGGCGTCTGCCCGAATCGTCCTCGCCAACCGCGAGCATTGTCGATGCCCCCGTCGGGGGCACCGGTGATCAGAACTCGTTCTCGAACTTCTTCGCCAGATCTTCGATGTTTTCCGGCGGCCAGTCGATGATGTCCATACCCAGATGCAGGCCCATCCCAGACAGAACCTCCTTGATTTCATTGAGAGATTTGCGGCCGAAGTTCGGGGTCCGAAGCATTTCCGCCTCGGTCTTCTGGATCAGGTCGCCGATGTAGACGATGTTGTCGTTCTTGAGGCAGTTCGCAGACCGCACCGACAGCTCCAACTCGTCGACCTTCTTCAACAGGAGCGGGTTGAACTCCAGGTCGTCGGCAGCCTCGGCCCCGCGCGCGGCCTCCGGCTCGTCGAAGTTCACGAAGATCTGCAGCTGATCCTGAAGGATCCGCGCGGCGTAGGCCACGGCATCGTCGGGAGCCAACGACCCGTCCGTTTCCAGCTTCAACGTCAACTTGTCGTAGTCGAGCACCTGTCCCTCGCGGGTCGGCTGCACCTCGTAGGAGACCTTCTTGACAGGCGAGTAGATGGCATCGATCGGGATCAGACCGATGGGCGCGTCCTCCGGCTTGTTCTTGTCCGCCGAGACATAGCCTTTCCCGGTGTTGACGGTGAGCTCCATGTAAAGATCCGCCCCTTCGTCGAGATGGCAAATCAGATGGTCACGGTTCAGGACCTCGATCCCGTTCGACTCGGAGATATCCCCGGCAGTGACGACCCGCGGACCCTTCGCCGAGATCGACAGACGCTTGGGACCCTCGACTTCCATCTTCAGGCTCACGCCCTTCAGGTTCAGGACGATATCCGTCACGTCCTCCCGCACGCCGGAGACGGAGGAAAACTCGTGAAGGACATTGTCGATCTGCACCGACGTGATGGCCGCACCCTGTAACGAGGACATCAGAACACGGCGCAACGCGTTGCCCATCGTGAGCCCGAAACCACGCTCGAGCGGTTCTGCCACGACCGTCGCCTGACGGGCCGGATTGTTCCCGGGGCGTACGTCAAGCTGCGACGGCTTGATCAGCTCTTGCCAATTCTTGTGGATCATTTGCCCTGTCCCTCCATGCTCGTCTCGCGCCAGGGCGGTTGGCGCGGACACTCGAGGTTGTAATGCGTGTGGGCAGGAGCCGCCCAAGCGACCCCTGCCCTTCGTTCCGGCCTGCGATCAGACCCGGCGGCGCTTCGGCGGGCGAACGCCGTTGTGCGCGATGGGCGTCACGTCGCGGATCGCGGTAACCTGCAAGCCGACGGCGGCCAGCGCGCGCAGCGCCGATTCCCGGCCGCCACCCGGCCCCTGCACTTCGACCTCGATGGTCTTCATGCCATGCTCCTGAGCCTTCTTGCCCGCGTCCTCCGCGGCCATCTGCGCGGCGTAGGGCGTCGACTTGCGCGATCCCTTGAACCCGCAGGTCCCGGCGGAAGACCAGCTGATGGCATTGCCCTGAACGTCGGAGATCAGGATCTTCGTGTTGTTGAACGACGAGTTCACATGCGCCACACCGGCGGCGATGTTCTTGCGTTCCTTGCGCTTCGGAGCGCGGCGGGTTGCTTCACGTGCCATGCTTGCGCTCCCTTACTTCTTCTTGCCGGCAATGGCCTTTGCGGGGCCTTTGCGCGTGCGTGCGTTGGTGTGCGTGCGCTGACCGCGGACGGGCAGGTTCCGGCGATGCCGAAGGCCGCGGTAGCAGCCGAGATCCATCAGACGCTTGACGTTCATCTGCCGCTCGCGTCGCAGGTCGCCCTCGACGGTGACGTTGGCGTCGATGAACTCGCGAATGGACAAAACCTCCGCGTCGGAGAGTTCGTTCACACGGCGGGCAGCGTCTATGCCGGTCGCCTCGACGATCTCCTTCGCCTTCGCCGGACCGATGCCGGTGATGTATGTAAGCGCGACGGGAACACGTTTCCCCGTCGGAATGTTGACGCCTGCGATGCGAGCCAAGTGGTGTTCCTTCTTCGTCGCGGTTCCGTAATGCCAGAACCTTTTTTCACAACGGCCTGTCGCGTTTCGCGCGGCCAAGATCGAACGGCCGGGAATCGCGATCCCCCGCCGAAGTGTGCCGCTTAGGAGGTAAGCCCGGGAGCGTCAAGTGCAGAAGGGCGGGGACCCGATGCCGACCGTTTCAGACCTGCACAGGTTCCCGATCGATGATGGCGGCGAGAGACGCCGCAACGGCATCCATCTCGCCCAGCCCGTCGACCGACGTGAGCTCCCCTTTCGCATAGTAGTAGCCGATCAGGGGAGACGTCTTCTTGTAGTATTCCATCAAACGGGTCCGCAGGCTCTCGGCATTGTCGTCGGCGCGCCGTTTGAAGGTGGTTCCGCCGCAGGAGAGGCAGATGCCGTCGGCGGGGATCGGGCGGGTCACGTCGTTGTAGACCTCGCCGCAGTTGGCACAGGTCGACCGGGCAGTGATCCGCTGCATCAGTGCCTCGTCGTCCACCTTCATCTCGATCACCGCGTCCACCCTCGCGCCATGGCGCGCCAGCAGAGCGCCGAGCGCATCCGCCTGCGGAAGGGTGCGCGGGAAACCGTCGAAGATGAAGCCCCGCCCGCCGTGCCGCAGCCTCTCCTCGATCAGCCCGATAACGATGTCGTCGGTCACGAGCTGCCCCGCGTCCATGATCTCCGTCACCCGCCTGCCCAGTTCCGTCCCGGAGGACTTCGCGTCGCGGAGCATGTCGCCGGTAGAGAGCTGGGACAGTCCGCGCTCGGCTTCGATCCGCCGCGCCTGCGTGCCCTTCCCGGCCCCGGGCGGACCCAGGAGAATTATGTTCATCGGCGGACGACCCCCTTCTTGCGACCGCGCTTCTTGCCGCGCAGCTGGCTCTTCTCGATCAGCCCTTCGTATTGATGGGCAAGAAGATGGGACTGTATCTGCTGGATGAAGTCCATGCCCACCGACACGATGATCAGGATCGAAGTGCCGCCGAAGTAGGCCGTGATCGCCAGTTCCTGCCGTACGATCTCCGGAATGAGACAGACGAGCGCGAGGTAGCCCGCCCCCAGCACCAGCACCCGGTTCACGACGTACTCGAGGTACTCCGCCGTTCGCTGCCCCGGACGGATTCCGGGGATGAAACCGTTCTGGTTCTTGAGGTTGTCCGCCACGTCCTCCGTCTTGAAAGCCACGTTGTGCGTGTAGAAATACGTGAAGAAGACGATCATGACCGTGAAGAACAGCAGATAGAGCGGCTGCCCCGGCCCGAAGTAGGCGGTAATCGTCGAGAGGATCGGATTGGTCTGCTGACCGGAGAACGTGGACACGGTCGTCGGCAGGAGCAGCAGCGATGACGCGAAGATCGCCGGGATGACGCCTGCCGGGTTGACCTTCACGGGCAGGTGACTCGAACCGCCGTCGTAGACCTTCATGCCGACCTGACGCCGGGGATACTGGATATGGATCTTGCGCAAGCTGCGCTCCATGAAGACGACGAAGAGCAACGTTCCCAGAAGCATGATGATCACGCCCAGGATCACGGGCGTGGAAATCGCGCCGGACTGGCCGGAGGCGAAGAACTGGGCCATCGCGGCGGGAAGCTCGGCGACGATGCCGACGAAGATGATCAGCGAGATGCCGTTGCCGATGCCGCGCGCGGTGATCTGCTCGCCCAGCCACATCAGGAACATCGTGCCGCCGACGAGCGTGATGACGCAGGACACGATGAAGAACCATCCCGGCGTATGCACCAGGTTGCCCGCCTGGAGCGACACGGCCAGTCCGTAGCCCTGCAGGGTGGCCAGCGCGACCGTGCCGTAGCGCGTGTACTGGTTGATCTTCTTGCGGCCCTGCTCACCCTCCTTCTTCAACTGCTCCAGCTGCGGGACCATCGCCGTCATCAACTGCACGATGATCGAGGCGGAGATGTAGGGCATGATCCCGAGGGCGAAGATCCCCATCCGGCCGATCGCGCCGCCGGTGAACATGTTGAGGACGCCACCGAGCCCCTGCTGCGCCTGCTCGACGAACTGGCGCAACTGCACGGCGTCGATCCCGGGAACGGGGATGTACGTGCCCAGGCGATAGATGATCAGCAGACCGACGGTGAACAGGAGGCGTTGGCGAAGCTCCTTGGCCTTGCCGAACGCGCCCCAACTCATGTTGGCGGCCATTTGCTCTGCGGCTGAAGCCATGCGAGCCCCTCTTGTGGCTGGAACGCCGCCGGGCGGACCTTCCCGCAGGCGGCGTTCTGAAAAGTCAGGAGAAGATGTAGGCGGACCCGTGCCCGCCTACAACCGATTGGGACGGGCTCAGGCGGCGGCGGCGGGGAGCGTGACCGAACCGCCCGACTTCTCGACCGCCTCGACCGCGCCCTTGGACGCGCCCGTCACGGTGATCGTCGCCTTGGACGTCAGTTCGCCCTTGCCCAGCAGCCGGACACCGTCGAGCTTGCGGCGCACCACGCCGGCGGTGACGAGCGCGTCCTCGGTGATATTCGCCGCATCCAGCCGACCGTTGTCGATGAACTCCTGGATCTTCGACAGGTTTATGACGGCGAATTCCTTGCGGTTCGGCTTGTTGAAGCCGCGCTTGGGCAGACGCTGGTACAGCGGCATCTGACCGCCCTCGTAACCCTTGATCGCCACACCGGAGCGGGATTTCTGGCCCTTGATGCCGCGTCCACCCATCTTGCCGGAGCCGGAACCCGGGCCACGTGCGACGCGCTTGGGCTTCTTGGTGGCGCCGGGATTGTCGCGCAGTTCATTCAGTTTCATGTCGCTTCTCCTTGGCCGGACGCGCCCCCGAAGCGAACATGGGCGGACACGGCATTGATGTGGTCGTCGGGCGCGGTCTCGCGCCGGAGGGCCCTACACCCGGCGCATCCCCGGATCAAGCGCGCGCCGCGGCGGAAACGATGGCCCGGTTGCCCCCTTGTGCCGCTGCCCCATGCCGCTATACCCCGCCCATTCCGCCATGCATCCAAACCGCGTGGTCTCTCGTGTCCGGGAGGCGGGATCGGCCCGGACTATGAAACGCGCGACGACAGAACAGGAGTTCACATGCCGCTCTACGAGCATGTCATGATTTCGCGGCAGGACCTGTCCACCGCGCAGGCCGAGGGCCTCGTCGAACATTTCAGCACCGTCCTCGCGGACAACGGCGGCACCGTCGTCGACAGCGAGTACTGGGGCGTCAAGACGATGGCCTACAAGATCAACAAGAACCGCAAGGGCCATTACGCCTTCCTGCGCACCGACGCCCCGTCGGACGCCGTTCAGGAGATGGAGCGCCTGTGTCGTCTGCATGACGACATGATGCGGGTCCTCACGATCAAGGTCGACGCGCACGAGGAAGGCCCCTCGGCTCAGATGCAGAAACGCGAAGAGCGGCCCGAACGCCGCGAGCGCCGGTAAGGAGACGCACACATGGCCACCAAACCCTTCTTCCGCCGTCGCAAGTCCGATCCGTTCGAGGGCCCCAATGCCCCCAAGATCGACTACAAGGATACCCGCCTTTTGCAGCGCTACATCTCCGAGCGCGGCAAGATCGTCCCCTCCCGCATCACGGCCGTGAATGCCAAGAACCAGCGCGCGCTCGCCAAGGCGATCAAGCGGGCCCGGTTCCTCGCGCTGCTGCCCTATGCCGTCAAATAAGGAGCCACGACCATGCAAGTGATCCTTCTGGAACGCGTGGCCAAGCTCGGCCAGATGGGCGACGTCGTCGACGTCAAGCCCGGCTTCGCGCGCAACTTCCTCCTTCCGCAGGGCAAGGCGCTCTCCGCGTCCGAGTCCAACATCAAGGCGTTCGAGGGCCGCAAGGTCCAGCTCGAGGCGAACAACCTCGAGTCGCGGACCGAGGCGGAGGCCGCCGGAAAGAAGCTCGATGGCGAGCAATTCATCATCATCCGGTCCGCCTCCGACTCGGGCGCTCTCTATGGCTCCGTCACGACGCGTGACGCTTCCGAAGTGGCCACCGAGGCCGGCTTCACGGTCAGCCGGTCGCAGGTCATCCTGCAGGCGCCGATCAAGGAGCTGGGCATCCACCCGGTCACCGTCCGGCTCCACCCGGAGGTCGAGGTCGAGATCGAGTTGAACGTCGCCCGTTCGAAGGAAGAAGCCGAGCTTCAGGCCGCCGGCAAGTCGATCCAGGAACTCGCCGCGGAAGAGGAAGCCGCCGCCGAGTTCGAGATCAGCGAACTGTTCGACGATATCGGTTCCGCCGCCGACGAGTTCGGGGACGACGATTCCGCCCCGGTCGCCACGCCGGAAGGCAGCGACGGCGAGCCGCAGCCCTCCTGACGCCTTGCTGCATCTGACGACATCGGGGCCACTCCTTCGGGGGTGGCCCTCTTTCGTGGCAGGCTCCCCGCTCGCCCATCCCGCTGCGGATGACCTCGTCGTGAGGTGACGGCCGGGCGTGGCGTCCTACCATCTGAGCGATTAATCTCAATCGGAGACCCGACATGCGCCACCTGCCCCTCCTGCTCACCCTCCTGCCCGCCGCCGCCTGCGCGCAGGGCTTCGAATACGGAACGCGGAACACCGACTTTTCGCCCGCCTTCGCCGACCAGTTCCGCGCGCCGCTTACCCCGAGCGCCGTCACGCTCGATACGACGGTGCTCGCCGACGGTCTGAACCACCCCTGGGGGATCGCCACGCTTCCCGGGAACGTAGGATGGCTGGTGACGGAACGCTCCGGGCAGATGCGTCACCTATCGGCCGACGGCGTACTCTCGGACCCGATCGCCGGTGTTCCCGAGGTGCTGCCGCAGGGACAGGGCGGCCTGCTGGACGTCGCCGTGACCGACGACTTCTCCGAGACGCGCACCATCCTCTTCACCTACGCCAAGCCCGTTCCCGGCGGCAGCGCGACGGCGGCAGGCACGGCCCGGCTTTCTGAAGACTTGACCGCGCTGACGGAGGTGACGGACATTTTCGTGCAATCGCCGCCCTCCCCCACGCCGAAGCACTACGGAAGCCGGATCCTCCCTCTGGCCGACGGGACCTGGGCCATCACCTCCGGCGAACATTCGTCGGACGCGGAACGTCCCTTCGCACAGGACCTCGACAAGACCTACGGCAAGGTGATCCGTTTGAATCTCGACGGCAGCGTGCCGTCAGACAACCCCTTCGTCGGGCAGGAGGGCGCGGTCGACACCATCTGGTCCTACGGACACCGCAATATCCAGGGCGCGGCCGTGGATGCGGACGGAACACTCTGGACGATCGAGCATGGACCGAAGGGCGGGGATGAACTCAACGCGCCGGAGGCGGGCCTGAACTACGGCTGGCCCGTGATCTCCTACGGGGAACGCTACAGCGGCGGGGCCATCGGCACCGGGATTTCGGCACAGGAGGGCATGGAGCAGCCAGTGTATTTCTGGGATCCGGTGATCGCGCCTGGCGGAATGGCGTTCCATTCGGGCGACGCCTTTGCCGAGTGGAACGGCGACGCGCTTATCGCCTCGCTGCGGCCAGGCGGCGTCGTCCGGCTGTCGCTGCAGGACGGCCGCGTGGTGGAGGAGGAAAGACTGCTCATGGGCCTCGGCCGCGTGCGGGACGTGGAGATCCTGGAGGACGGCACCTTCATCGTGCTGACCGACCGGGACGACGGCGCGGTCATCCACGTGACGCCCGCCGGAGTAGCAGGACATCGAGGGGCGACCGTCAGGGCCGCCCCACGTTCGTCGGGTCCCGCCGGCTCAGAGGACTTCGAGCTTCTCCACCTCGGCCTGCAGGTCTTCCTTCGTCACGCTCTTCTCACTCACCTTCGCCCGGTCCAGGATGAGGTCGATGACCTTGTCCTCGAAGAGCGGCGCGCGAAGCTGCTGCTGCGCCTGCTGGTTCTTCTGGATGAACTCGAAGAACTCGCGCTCCTGTCCGGGGTACTGACGGGCCTGGGTCATGATCGCCTGGGTCATCTCGGCGTCGGTCACTTCGACCTTCTCCTTCTGACCGAGGTCGGCGAGCAACAGGCCGAGGCGTACGCGACGTGCGGCGAGCGACATGTGCTCCTCGGTCGCCTCGATCTTCGGATGGTCGTGACCCTCCACCTCGGGGTTTTCCTCATGCCAGAGCTGATGCGCGATCTGCTGCGCTTCCGCGTTCACGAGCGTCTTGGGCAGGTCGAACTCGACGAGCCCGTCGAGCTGGTCGAGCAACTGGCGCTTCACGATCTGCCGCGCGGCCCCGTCGTATTCCGCCGTGAGCCGCTGCTTGATCTGCCCCGTCAGGGCGTCGAGACTTTCCGCCCCGAACTGCTTGGCCATGTCGTCGTCGATCTTGGCCTCGCCCGGTGCCTTCACCTCCTTGACCTTGCAGTCGAAGACCGCGGCCTTCCCGGCGAGGTGGGGGGCCTGGTAGTCATCCGGGAAGGAGACTTCCACGGCCTTCTCCTCGCCCGCCGTCACGCCGACGAGTTGTTCCTCGAACCCCGGGATGAAGGAGTTGGAGCCGAGAACGAGGGGGTAGTCCTCTGCCGCGCCGCCCTCGAATGCCTCCCCGTCGACCTTGCCGAGGAAGTCGAACACGACCTGATCGCCATCTGCGGCCGCACCGTCCTTCGCTTCGAACACGGGCGCGTTCTTGGCCAGACCTTCGAGGGCCTCCTGCACGTCCGCCTCCGCGGGCTCGACGGTCAGCTTCTCGATGGTGACGCTGGAGAAATCCACCTCCGGCACATCGGGCAGTGCCTCGTAGGTCACGGCCACGACCACGTCGTCGCCTTCCTTCCAGCCGTCCTGGTTCTGCATCTCGATGGCGGGCTGCATGGCGGGGCGATCCCCGGAGGTCTCGAAGTGGCCGGCCAGGGCCCCGTCGATGCTCTCCTGCATCGCCTCTCCCAGAACGCGCTGACCGAACTGCTTCTTGAGCAGCGCCATCGGAACCTTGCCCTTGCGAAAGCCCTTCATCTCGACCCCGGGCTGCGCCTCGGCCAGCTTGGCGTTGACCTTCGCGTCGAGCTCGGAGGCGGGCACGGTGATGGTGTAGCCGCGGTTCTGGCCTTCGTTCAGGGTCTCGGTCACCTGCATGGGGGTATCCTTTGTATCCGGGCAGGGCCCACCGGCCCCGGCATATGCAAGACGCCCCGCCACGGGGGGCGGGGTGAAATCGAGCCGTCTCTATGGGTCCGGACAGGGGCGCGCAAGCCGAAACGGATACCGCTCCGACGCGGTATCCGGGGCCTCCGCGTCAGTAGATGTAGCGGATCTGATCGGCCCAGTAGCGCTCCATCCGACGCAGGGTCCCGACCATCTCCACCAGTCCCGCATCGGAGAGGACGCCGGTGTGGCGGATGCCGTCGGCGTGTCGCAGGAACAGCCCCTCGACCGCATCGCGCACCTCTCGTCCCTTGGGCGTCAGGCGGACGCGGACGGCGCGGCGGTCGATCTCGCAGCGCTGGTGGTTCATGTACCCCGCCTCCACCAGCTTCTTGAGATTGTAGCTGACGTTGGAGCCCTGATAGTACCCGCGCGATTTCAGCTCGCCGGCGGTCACCTCGTTGTCGCCGATGTTGAACAGCAGCAGACCCTGCACCGCGTTGATCTCGAGGATGCCGACCCGCTCGAACTCGTCCTTGATGACGTCGAGCAGGAGGCGGTGGAGCCGCTCGACCAACGTGAGGGCGTCGAGGTAGCCCGACATGAAATCGGGTTCCTTGCGGGGCGTGAAGTTCTCGAGGCGGCTCATGCTGGCGGACATCCCATGGCAATCAGTATCCCCGTCCTTTCACCCGAAAAATCCTGACATTTCGTTAAAGCGTCGAAAACTTGCAACGTATCATCCGCGAATGCCCGCCGCCCGCCGGCCCAACTCACTGACGAGAGACGTGAAACGCGGCGGCACGGCCTGCTGCCCGGTGACCCAGGCATAGAGGTCGTGGTCGTTCTCGCCCAGCAGCGCCTCGAACATCGACAGCTCCGCATCGTCCATCGTTGCCAGCTGCGCATCGGCATAGCCGCCCAGGATCAGGTCCATCTCCTTGATGCCCCGCCGCCAGGCCCGGATACGCAACCGCTTGCGCCGCGTCTCGACCTCCGACAACCCGGTCATCCGACCTCTCCCGCCATGGCCAATCGCGCTTCCAGACGCCGCAGCCCATCGGCCACCTGCACGGCGTCCCGGTGCATGCGCCTCACCTGGGCAAGCAGATCCCCGTCCCGTACCGGGTCCGCGTCGGCCGGCCCCTCTCCGGTCCCCGTCAGCAACCAGACCAGCGAGACGTTCATGAGCCCCGCCAGCATGGCGATCCGGTTCGCCCTGGGTTCGGAGCGGTCCTCCTCCCAAGCCCGGATCGCCGCCGGTTTGACGCCCAGCTTCGCGGCCAGCGCCTCGACGTCGAGGCCGGCCGCCTCCCGCGCGCCGGTCAGCCGGTCGCCGAAGGTCGTCGCATCGGGGTCGAACCAGGCGATGTCGGCTGCGGTGTCGTCGGGCATGGGCGGGCACTCCTTGATCGTCGCTCCCGCGCAACCTAGGAACTCGGGAGCCCACCGCAACCCTGCACCCCCCGGAGATCCCCATGGCGTTCCTGTCCGACACCCTCGCCCGCGTGAAGCCCTCGCCGACCATCGCGGTCACGAACAAGGCGCGGGAATTGAAGGCGGCGGGCCGCGACGTGATCGGGCTGGGGGCGGGCGAGCCCGACTTCGACACGCCGCAGAACATCAAGGACGCCGGGGCCCGCGCCATCGCGGAGGGCAAGACGAAGTACACGGCGGTCGACGGCATTCCGGAGCTCAAGGCCGCCATCTGCGCCAAGTTCAAGCGCGACAACGGGTTGGACTACGCGCCGGGGCAGGTGACGGTGGGCTCGGGCGGCAAGCAGGTGCTCTACAACGCCTTCGTCGCGACGCTGAACCCCGGCGACGAGGTCATCATCCCGGCTCCCTACTGGGTCAGCTACCCCGACATGGTGCTGCTGGCCGGGGGGGAGCCGGTCGTGGTGGAGGCGGGGATCGAGACGAAGTTCAAGTTGACCCCCGACGCGCTGGAAGCGGCGATCACGCCGCGGACCAAGTGGCTGATCTTCAATTCGCCGTCCAACCCCACGGGGGCGGCCTATTCCGCCTCGGAGCTGAAGGGCCTGACGGACGTGCTGCTGCGCCACCCCCACGTCTGGATCCTGACGGACGACATGTATGAGCATCTCGTGTTCGACAACTTCGTGTTCGCGACGCCCGCGCAGGTGGAGCCCGCTCTCTACGACCGGACGCTGACGATGAACGGGGTCTCCAAGGCCTATTCCATGACCGGCTGGCGGATCGGTTACGCCGCCGGGCCCGAGCCCCTCATCGCGGCGATGCGCAAGGTGCAGTCGCAGTCGACCTCCAACCCCTGCTCCATCTCCCAGTGGGCGGCCGTCGAGGCGCTGGAGGGGACGCAGGAGTTCATCCGCCCGAACCAGCGCCTCTTCAAAGGTCGCCGCGACCTCGTGGTCGCCGGGCTGAACGCATGCCCCGGCATCGAATGCCCGGAGCCCGAAGGCGCGTTCTACGTTTATCCCTCCATCGCCGGCTGCATCGGCAGGACCTCGGCAGGCGGAGTGGAGATCGTGGACGACGAGACTTTCGCCTCCGCGCTGCTGGAGGAGGAGGGCGTGGCGGTCGTCTTCGGCGCGGCCTTCGGGTTGTCGCCGCACTTCCGGGTCTCCTACGCGACCTCGGACGAGGCGCTGACGGAGGCCTGCGCGCGGATCAAACGGTTCTGCGAAGGGCTGACCTGAACCGGGGTCGGCGGTGCGGATCCCCGTCGGGGCATCAGGCGTCCGCCTCACGCGCGGCTGCATGCTTTCGCTCCGCCAGCGCCTGCTGCAGGATCTGCCAGGCGGACGACAGGAAAAGCGCGCCCATCAGCGCCGCGACGATCAGGTCGGGCCAGGCCGTCGCCGTGCCCCAGACACCGAGTGCCGCGACCATCACCGCCACGTTGCCCACCGCGTCGTTGCGCGAACAGAGCCAGACCGAGCGGACGTTCGCGTCCCCGTCCTTGAACGTCACCAGGAGCGCGACCGATGCAAGGTTCGCGGTCAGCGCCATCGCACCGATCCAGCCCATGATCTGCGCCTCAGGCACCCCACCCTGCCACACCTGCCAGAACGTCGAACCGACGACCCAGATGCCCATTCCCAGGAGGCTCACTCCCTTGAACAGCGCCGCGTTCGCCCGGATGCGCAGCGACGACCCGATCACGGCCAGCGATATGCCATATGTCACTGCGTCGGCGAAGAAATCCGCCGCGTCCGCCAGCAGCGCCTGCGACTGCGCAGCCTGACCTGCGGTCACTTCCACCACGAACATCGCGGCGTTGATCGCGATCACCATCCAGAGGCGACGGCGATAAGCGGGCGAGGTGCCGTCGAAGGTCTGCGTACCGCCGCAACATGTCGACATCGGATGTCCTTTCCATCTGATCGACTCCAGGCTAAGTGCTCTAGTCGCTAGAGGTTCAAGAGGGTTTCTCGTCATGTTTTCGATCGGACAGATGGCGCGGCGGACCGGCACGGGGATCCCCACCATCCGCTACTACGAAGGCATCGGGCTGATGGCGGAACCGGACCGCACGGCCGGGGGGCAGCGGCGCTATGACCGCGCCGCGCTGGACCGCCTCGGCTTCATCCGCCACGCCCGCGCACTCGGCTTTCCGCTGGGCGACATCCGCGAATTGCTCGACATCCAGCGCCGCGGGTGCGCCCACGACATCGCGGCGCGGCAGCTGGCCGAGGTGAAGGATCGCATCGCGCGTCTCACTCGACTGGAGACGGAACTCTCCCGGATCGTTGCGCGCTGCGAAGCAGATGGATCGAGCGGGCCCTGTGCTGTCCTGGAAGCGCTCGCCGACCATGGGGAATGTGCCGGCGAGCATTGAGGCCCGCCCACGGCTGACCTAAACCATCCGGACCTCCGGAGGGCCGCTGCATGAAGATCGCCACCTACAACGTCAACGGCATCAAGGCCCGTTACGAGACGGTCGGCACCTGGCTGCGCGAGGACGCGCCCGACGTCGCCGTCCTGCAGGAGATCAAGTCGATCGACGAAGCCTTTCCGCGCGAGCTGGCCGAGGACGCGGGCTACGAGCTGCACACCCATGGGCAGAAGGGGTTCAATGGCGTCGCCCTCCTGTCGAAGACCCCGGTGGAGGACGTGAGCTGCGGGCTGCCGGGAGACGATGCCGACGAGCAGGCCCGCTACATCGAAGGCACCGTGATCGGGGAGCATGGCGCGGTCCGCATCTGCGGGCTCTACCTGCCCAACGGCAACCCCGCGCCGGGCCCGAAGTACGACTACAAGCTGGCGTGGATGACGCGGCTGGAGGCACGGGCGCGCGTCCTGCTGGCCGAGGAGACTCCGTTCCTGATGACGGGCGATTTCAACGTCCTGCCACAGGACATGGATGCCGCCCGCCCCGAGGTGATGGCCACCGACGCGCTGGCCCTGCCCGCGACGCGCGATGCGTTCCGCCGGCTCCTGAACCTCGGGCTGACCGAGGCGTTCCGTGCCCGCAGGCCCGAGCAGCCCGGCCACTATTCCTACTGGGACTATCAGGCGGGCGCATACGACCGGAACCACGGGTTGCGCATCGACCATTTCCTGCTCTCGCCCGCCATCGCCGACCGGATGACCGGTTGCACCATCCAGGCGGAGATGCGGGGGCGCGAGAAGCCCAGCGACCACGTCCCCGTCTGGCTCGACCTCGACATCTGACCCGAAAGGATCCGCCCCATGCGCACCGTCCCCC
Organism: uncultured Alphaproteobacteria bacterium; assembly: GCA_963757495.1. GTDB lineage: Bacteria > Pseudomonadota > Alphaproteobacteria > Rhodobacterales > Rhodobacteraceae > Jannaschia. The sequence continues at coordinate 338,214 of CAVWRZ010000002.1, read as the reverse complement.
TCGGCCGCCACGACACGATCTCCGAAATCATGCTGGGCACGATGACCTTCGGCACCCAGACCGCCGAAGCCGATGCGCATGTCCAGATGGCCATGGCAGCGGACGCCGGCGTCACCTGGCTGGACACGGCGGAGATATACCCCGTCACCCCGATGCGACCCGAGACGATGGGCGTGACCGAGGAGATCTGCGGCCGCTGGCTGGCTGCGAACGCCGGCCGTCTGCGCGTCGCGACCAAGCACCCGGGCGAGGGCTCGATGTGCCGCGACGGCGAGGCGATCACCGTCCAGAGCATCCCCCGCGTGATCGAGGGCAGTCTGAAGCGCCTGCGCGCGGACGCCATCGACCTCTACCAGTTCCACTGGCCCAACCGGGGCAGCTTCCAGTTCCGCAAGAATTGGACCTACCGCCCCGAGGGCCAGCTGGCCGCGATCCAACAGGACATGGCCGATTGCATCGGCGCGATGGAACGAGAGATCGACCGCGGCACGATCCGCGCCTTCGGCCTGTCCAACGAATCGACCTGGGGGATGGACCAGTGGCTGACGCTGGCGAGCGCGGAGGACGGCGGCGACGGCCCGGCCCGCCCCGTCTCCATCCAGAACGAATACTCCCTCCTCTTCCGTCTCGGCGACACCGACCTGACCGAGATGATGACCTACGAGGACGTCACGATGCTCGCCTTCTCGCCGCTGGCGACGGGCATCCTCACCGGCAAGTATCAAGGCGGCGCGGTTCCCGAAGGCTCCCGCCGTTCCATCGGGGAGACGCTGGGCGGCCGCTGGTCGGAACGCGCGGAACCCACGGCCCAGGCCTACCTCGACCTCGCGGCGCAACACGGCATCGATCCGGTCCACATGTCGCTGGCATGGCTGCAGACGCGCCCCTTCGCCTGCTCCGCGATCCTGGGAGCCACGACGACGGCCCAGCTCGAACACGGGTTGGCCGCGCAGGATCTCGAACTGTCGGCCGAGCTGGTGGAGGCCATCGATGGGCTCAACCGATCCCACCCTCTGCCCTACTGACGGACCCTAGTCGCCGACGTCGAACCCGGCGTCGGCCAGCCAGAGTTGCAGTCGCGCCCGGTTCACCCCCATGTCCGACTGCCCGTAGATCGACTGGCTCCAGACCGAGACTCGACTCCCCGCGCCGTCCGGGGAAACGCGGACGGATATCACATCGGGATATCCCATCAGCCTCGACCGCTGAACGAGGGTAAGACGCCCGTCGTCCATGTCTGCCTCCACCCGTTCCGTCCGCGGCTGCGCGAGGAACGCCGCCTCCAACTGCTCGAACATCTCTTCCGGGGCCACGTCGGAGACGAAACTCTCCCGATCCCCGCCCGGCGCGATCAAATGATCGTTCGGCTTTCCCGTCCGCTCCGCCGCTTCCGGATCCGCTTGGACGACCTCGGCCGGAAGGGGGGCGAGCCGGACATAGGCGGACAGCCCGACGACGGCGAGGACGGCCGCGCCTGCGACCACGATGAGGATGATTTTCAACATGAGCATCTACCTAACGCCTCCGACGTCGAAGTCACGCCCCGACGAGTCCACCCACCCGAAGGATCTGCAGGTCCGCCACGTTCGTCCCCGTCGCCCCCGTGATCAGCAGATCGCCGGCCGCCTCCAGCGCGGGAAAGGCGTCATTCTCCGCCAAAAGCGCCCGCGCGTCCAACCCGGCCGCCGCGATCCGGGCCAACGTGCCGTCGTCGACCACGCCCCCTGCAGCATCCGTAGGTCCGTCGCGCCCGTCCGTCCCCCCCGACAGGAACGCCCACCTGCGGTCGAACCCCTCCAACGCCAGCGCCACCCTCAACGCCAATTCCTGATTGCGCCCGCCGCGCCCCCCGCCGCGCAGCACCACCGTCGTCTCCCCGCCCCAGAGCGTCATGCCAGCCCCCTCCTGCGCCCGCGCGACGATCCGGGCGGTCGCATCGGCCACCATCCCCACCAACGGGTCCGGGTCCGCCCTCGCATCCGGCACGGCCTCCAGCATCGCCTCCACCGAGAGACGGTTCGACCCCACCATCCGGACCGGCCCGCTCGGCACCTCCCTGGGCAATGCAGTCACGACGGCGCGGCGGCATCTCGCAGGGATACGATCCCAGAGGCCCGCCTCCTCCAGCACCCTCCGCGCCCGCACGGAATCGCCGATCGGCGCGACGGTCGGCCCCGACGCGATGGCCGCCGGGTCGTCTCCCACCACATCGGACAGCACCAGCGTCTCGAACGTCGCCGGGGCGCAGGCGCGCGCCAACCCACCGCCCTTCAACGCGCTCAGCGCCTGCCGCACGATGTTCATCTCCACGATGTCCAGCCCCGCGCCCAGCAGCAACCGCGACACCTCCGCCTTGTCCTCCAGCGTCACCCCCGCCACCGGCGAGACCGCCAACGCCGAGCCGCCCCCCGACACGAGCACCAGGCAGTGCCGCCCCGTGCCCAATCCGCCGGCCGCTTCCAGCAACGCGGCCCCCGCCGCAGCGCTTCCTCGGTCAGGAACCGGATGCCCCCCGATGAGAACGCGCGCGCCCGACAGGTCCCTGGCGTTCTCCGCGTTCGTCACGACCAGGCAGTCCACGCCTGGAAACACGTCCAGCGCCGCCCGTGCCATCGCCCGCGCCGCCTTCCCCAGAGCAAGGATCAGGTCCGGCCGCCGCGCCCCGTCCAGCGCCCGCGCCACCGCCCGTTCCGGTGCCGCCCGCGCGACACCTGCGGCGAACGTCTCGATCAGTCCCGTCCGCATGGCGTATCCCCCTCCCTCATCGGCCCCCCGACGCGCGGGCCCGTCAAGCATTCCACTTATCAGGTGTCACCCGCCAGTGGGAAAGGCCCCGGCCGCAATCGCGACCGGGGCCTCCCGAGGTCACCTCGAATTCGCCTACCCGAAGACTGCTATGAAGCCGATGGAGCCGTCCGCGGTGCCGTCATGCCCGATCACCGTCGAGACTACCCCGTCAGCCGTCACCACCTTGCGCGCGGATATCATCGCGGGGAGCGAGTTGGGAACCACGGCGTTCGTGCCCACGCTGGGCGTGAACCCGTTCGTCGCCGTAGCATTTGCACCGTTCTTGGCGGAGTCGTTGGTGTAGAACGCGAGCGCCACTGCGGGAGCGTCGACCGACCCCGTGGTGGTCAGGGTGACGGTAGAGGCGTTCGCCTCCGTCTTGTCGGCTCCCTGCCCTTTCAGCGGCGATGCCGAGAACGGGCCGCGGATTTCCTGCATCTCGGCAGTCGCGGTGACGGCGTTCGCCCATGTGGTCACGATCTGCCCCGTCTCGGAACCGTCCGCGATCTTGTAGAACAGGGCTCCCCCTATCTCGCTGCGAGTGCTGCCATCATGCTGGTCGATCAGCGTAAACCCGGCGGGCGTGCCGAAAGCCCCGCAGTTCTTGTCGGCGCCTACGCACAGGACGATCAGGTTCCCCGCAGTCGGTGCCGCTGAGAACGTAGCACTTTCGACTGCTTCTACTTCCCCCATTGGCCGCGCGGGTCAGTTGGACGAGATCGCCGAAACCGGTCGGAACGGCGGGCTCGGCAGGTGTCGCCGCACCGTCCCCCATCTTCGCGGTGAACTTCGCAAGCGCCGCCGCCGCCACTGCGTCCCTCGCTGCCTCCGTCAGGTGGAATTGGCTCCGCGAACACCGACGCGGGCAGCCCCCCGACGCTGGTGTCACCCGGGTCCAGGGCCTTGAGCGCGGGTCGCGGGTCGAACACGTTGTCATCGCCGTATTCCGCGACGACCGCCGCGATGAAGGCTTCGATGAAGGCCACCTCCGAGTTCCCGTCGGCGGGCACGGGGATGGAGGGTATCCAGAGCCAGCGGTCCGACCCCAGCCGCGTGACCATGGCGGCGATCTCATCCATGTCTTCCTGGACCGTTCCCGAACCGTTGGAATGCCCGTCCCACCAGATCACGGTGCTGTCGGCGAAGTCCGTCGATCCGGCAAAGCCGAGCTGATTGCCGAACGATGACCCGCCCGTGCCGTAGTCTTCGACAGCGGAGGGTCGGCTCTTCGTCGTGTCGACGAACTTGCTGCGAAGAGACCGCATGAAATACGGGTCGTCCATGTAGCTGTCGCCAAGAACGATGAGCTTGCGTGGCAGGACGGCGGTTTTCGTGGCGGCGGTGTCCGTCCTCTCGATCACCTGCACGCCGGTGATGACCATCTGCGATGCTATGACGTTGCCATTCTTGGTCGTAGATCAGATCATGCGACGAACCCGTCAGGTCACGGTAGAGGGCGACGTTGGAAGACCGCGCCGGAGTGTCCGAATAGAACGCGGACCGTTCCGCCAGATCGAATTGCCCGCCTGAGGCGGTCGGCTGCTGAGTCCAGTTGACGGTTTGATCGCCGATGGTCACGCCGTAGTGCCGCGCGTCGAGACCGTTCACCCCCTGGCGCGTTTCGTAATAGACCCACATGTCATATCGGGCGAAGTCGATTCCGCTCACGGTGGCGAAAGTGCCTAGATCACTCGACATGGCGTAGCCCTTCTTCATCAGCCATGCGTCGGGTGTGGAGGTCGTGCCCTGATTGGTGATCGTATGTTGCGCACCGCTGGTCGTGCCCACCGTAATCGTCATGGTGGAGGCGGTTCCATCGTCCATGACCATGGCACCGTCGGACCTGCGCCAGTTCGTGCGCTTGGGCGCGAGTCCCACCGCGTCCGAAGGCGCAATTCCGGCCGGCGTATCGGTGTTGAAATAGGCGCTGACGGCGCGGCCGTAGACAGGCTCGGCGGGTTCGGGGGAAGCCGCCGCCTGGAGAACCGTCGTGTGATCCATCCGCTGCGTCTGGACGCCCGTCGCGTCGTCTACCGAGTAACCGATGGATCGGAGAGACACGCCGCCTGCGGTTTCCGTGACCTCCACGCGGGAATACTGGTACGGGCTCGCTTGGATCGGGCCGGTGGTGTACGGCCCACCCTTGCTCGAATTGGATCGGCTGATGGGGGCCGATTGCAGCACCGGGATGCCGCCCTCGGAGTTCGTGCCGTCGTCATAGGCCAGCGCGTGCATGTCGCCGGAGACGATCATCGCCCGCCCCGGTATCCTGGCCGTCACCGCGTCGGCGATGCGCGTCCGCTGGGCGCTGGTTCCCGTCGTGGCACCCCACGTATCGTTCACGCCGGTGGCGATCCAAGGAACCGAGGAGACGATGACCATCGCGTCCGTCGCCGCCATCCCGTCCATGAGGCCCAGGAGCCAGGCCTCCTGCGCTGCCGACATCATCTGGCTGCCCGTCTTCTCCGAGCGCAGGTCCAGCACCGCGAACAGGACGCGCCCGACACGGTAGCTGTGGTAGATCGCGTCTTCCGGCCCGGACAGGACCAACGGCGCGGACGGCACGCGACGACGGAAGGCAGCGACGGACGCTTGCCGGGACGGACTGGAGGCGTTGCTGTTGTCCAGGCCGTAGTCGTGATCGTCCCACATGTAGGGCATCGGCAGCGCCGACCACAGGTCCGCCTGCCGCGCGCTGGCGAAGACGGCATCATAGGCGTCGTGGAACAGCGCCTCGTCGTTGATGCCGATGTCGTAATAGTGCACGTCGCCGAGGTGCTGGAAGAACAGCGCATCCGGATTGGACGTCCGCATGGTGTCGAAGATCGCGGCGTTCGACCCGGAGTTCGAGCAGGACGCACACAGAAAGGCGAAGTCCCCCGATGCCGGGGCCGTGCGGAACCGCCCCCTGCGCCCGGTGGCCGCCCCGGAGGCGTTCACGAGGCGCAGGTGATACTCCGTATCCGCCGTCAACCCCCCGATCTGCGCCCGCGCGAACGGATACCGGGGATCGACCGAGACGGGTACGCTCGCCGCCAATGAGGTGAACCCGGCATCGGTCGCGGCCTGCACGATCGCCGGCCCCGCAGGCGCGCCATTGAGGTTGAACGTCGCCCGGATCGCATCCGCCGCCGGCGGCCCCATCCAGACCGCCTGCACGTCGAGCCCAGCGGCCGCCACCAGGTCGATGACCTCCGCCCCGACCGCGACGCGTCCGATGGGCGTCGCCCCGAGATACAGCTTGGTGAAATATGCCATCAATTCACGCCTCGATAACATAAAGGGTATCCGCCTCGGGCACGGGGATGGCGTCGTACTGCGCCTGCGTCACCCGAATCACATTGCTGATCGCGCCTCCGCCTGTCGACCCCGGCGCGCTGCGTATCACACCGGTAAGGTCGCCGGGCTGTAGGGACGTTGCCGCACGCGCCGCGGCCGCGGTCGTCCGCGCGTCGAGATCCGTGACGTTCTCGTTGATCTTGCGACCCGCTTCACGCAGGTCGTCGCCGGTCCCGTCGCGCGGGGCTGTGCCGAGATCGATGGTCTGGATGGGCATGTTCAAGCTCCTTGGTCGATGGTGATGGACGTGTCGTCCATCGTGATCGTGGTGTCGTCGATGGTTATCACCGGACGCGGGCCAGGCTCCGTGCCCGCCCCGCCCCAACGGGGCGCGACGGTCGAGAGGACGTCGATCCGCCCGTGCGCGAGCAATATGGCGGTCCCTCCGGCATCGCGCAGCCAGACGTTGGCGAAGTAGTTCACCCCTTCGGTCAGGTCCGCGAACCCCGCAGGATCGAACCGCAGGCGGTAGGTGTCGTCGCCGATCGGTGTGGCGGGCTCGGTCTGCGCCAGCGGCGCGTCCCCCTTGCCCGCGGCGACGGTCATCACGATCTGCAGCGGACCCGGCAGGCCCTCCGCCCCGGCCAGCACGATCTCCGTTTCGGAGACCTCGCCATAGGGCGCGTGGGCAAAATGCAGAACCACCGCGTCGGTGGCAGATAGGCGAATGCGACGTCGCCTGGTGCTCGAGACGGGCACGGCGTTCTCCTCCAATGATGTCGGTGTCCAAGGCCGATAGAGGCGCGAGGGTGTTCAGGCTGATGCAGAGCAAACCGGCCTGTCCACCCCCTCCCGACCTCGGATCGCGCCCTGCGTGCGCCGACTGCGTTGAAGGCGGGTGGAAACTCGTAAACCGTTACGGCGGTTACCAGAACATGTTGCACATCGCAGCAGTCGACACGGCGGCAATGGAAAGAATGGTGCGGGTGAGAGGACTCGAACCTCCACGCCTCACGGCGCCAGAACCTAAATCTGGTGCGTCTGCCAGTTCCGCCACACCCGCATCTCCGTCGCAGCTAGCATCGATAAAATGCGCGCGAAAGAGGTCCCAGCCCCCAGCCTTCCGGCCCCTTTCTTGCCCCATTTCGCACGCATCGTCACCGCAGACCGAACGCAAGCGACAGGCACCCGCCATGACCGTCCCTCTCCGCAGCTTCACCGATTCCCCCGCAACCTCCCGTCGCTACGGTTCGGGAACATCGCGCGTCGGCATCCCGCGCGGCACGCGCATCGTCACCACCCGAGGAGACGTCCCGGTAGAGGCGCTGCGCCCCGGGGACCGTCTTGTCACCGCCGATCTGCGCGAGCCCAGCCTCATTGCCATCGCAGGACGCCGCGCCTCATCCGGCGACAGCATCGGCCCATTCCCCCGCACCGTTCCACTCCAGGAAGCGGATCTATTCGAGCTGACTTTCGACACCACGGACGAACACGACCCGCAGTTTCCGACGATGCCCTATCGTGCGGTCATCAGCGCCCTTGATGCCGTCGTCGGCGGCCACATGTCACCGAATGGCGATACTCGAACCTTAGATGCCTAAATAAATCGCACCGTGCCGCAAATCTCGGCAACCCATCCGAATCACACGCCGTTCTTTCCCTCCCGACCGCTTCCGCAATTGTCCCCGCCATTCCGGGCCCGCATGCCCTGCGCGTCGTCGGGGAGGACAGGTATGCGGAAGATCGAGGCCATCATCAAACCGTTCAAGCTGGACGAGGTGAAGGAGGCGTTGCAGGACATCGGCATCCAGGGGCTTTCCGTCACCGAGGTGAAGGGGTTCGGTCGCCAGAAGGGCCATACCGAGCTCTATCGCGGAGCCGAGTACGTCGTCGATTTCCTGCCCAAGGTGAAGGTGGAGGTCGTGCTCCACGACGATCTGGTCGAGGCCGCCTGCGATGCGATCGTCTCCGCCGCCCGCACCGACAAGATCGGTGACGGCAAGATCTTCGTCACCACGGTCGAGCAGGCGATCCGCATCCGCACCGGCGAGTCCGGCGAAGACGCGATCTGACCGCCCCACCCACCGAGATTCACAAGACATCCAAACGAAAGGGACCTTCATGGCCAACGCCCTGATCAAGCTCATCAAGGACGAGGAGGTCGAATACGTCGACATCCGCTTCACCGACCCGCGCGGCAAGCTTCAGCACGTCACCGTCATCGCCGATCTTGTCGACGAGGACTTCATCGAGGAGGGCTTCATGTTCGACGGCTCCTCGATCGCCGGCTGGAAGTCGATCGAGGCCTCCGACATGAAGCTGATGCTCGACGTCGACAGCGCGTACATCGACCCGTTCTACGCCGAGAAAACGGTCTGCGTGCATTGCTCCGTCGTGGAGCCCGATACGGGCGAAGGTTACGACCGCGACCCCCGCGGCACCGCGCAGAAGGCCGAGGCCTACCTGATCTCGTCGGGCATCGGCGACACGTTCTACTGCGGCCCCGAGGCCGAGTTCTTCCTCTTCGACGACGTGCGCTTCACCAACAAGATGAACGCCGTCGGCTTCGAGGTCGATGCGGCGGACGCCGCCTGGAACACCGGCACCGAGTACGAGATGGGCAACATGGGCCATCGGCCCGGCGTCAAGGGCGGCTACTTCCCCGTCAACCCGACCGACTCCGCCCAGGACCTGCGCTCCGAGATGCTCTCCACCATGAAGCGCATGGGCATGAAGGTCGACAAGCACCACCACGAGGTCGCGTCCTGCCAGCACGAGCTCGGTCTGATCTTCGACACCCTCACCAAGCAGGCCGACGAGCTGCAGAAGTACAAGTACGTCATCCACAACGTCGCCCACGCCTACGGCAAGTCGGCGACCTTCATGCCCAAGCCCATCGCGGGCGACAACGGCACCGGAATGCACGTCAACATGTCGATCTGGAAGGACGGCAAGCCGCTCTTCGCGGGCGACCAATACGCGGATCTCTCGAACGAGGCGCTCTACTTCATCGGCGGCATCCTCAAGCACGCCAAGGCGCTGAACGCCTTCACCAACCCGGCGACGAACTCCTACAAGCGCCTGATCCCCGGCTTCGAGGCCCCGGTCCTGCGCGCCTACTCCGCCCGCAACCGTTCTGGCTGCGTCCGCATCCCGTGGACGGAATCGCCCAAGGCCAAACGCGTCGAGGCCCGCTTCCCCGACCCGGCCGCAAACCCCTACCTCTGCTTCGCCGCCCTGCTCATGGCCGGCCTCGACGGGATCCGGAACAAGACCCACCCGGGCGAGCCGTCCGACAAGGACCTCTACGATCTTCCCGCAGAGGAACTGGCCGCGATCCCGACAGTCTGCGGCTCCCTCCGCGAGGCCCTGGACGAGCTGGAGAAGGATCACGACTTCCTCCTCGCCGGCGACGTCTTCACGCGCGACCAGATCGAGGGCTACATGGCCCTCAAGTGGGATGAGGTCCACGCCTACGAGCATACGCCCCACCCGATCGAGTACCAGATGTATTACTCCTGCTGACCGGCCCCGCCGCGACGCGACGATCCAAGGGGCGGCCTCAGCGGGCCGCCCCTGACGGTAAATGTCGAAAATGCGCCCGGTTGTCGTTGTCGATCAGTCGGGCGCATTTCAGTTATGATAAGACATCATTGTCTCCTACCTACAGATCGAAGCTTTCGATACAAAAGGGAAGACAACGGTGGAGAAGATCCTTACGACGCTGGCGCTTTGTTTGTTTTCTACAGCTTCAACGCCGGAATAGTAATCGATCGAAACGATATAGCGATGTTGGTCGATGTATCTCGAAGCAATGCTGCGAAATTCGAGAGAGACTATCGAGGAGAAGTATTCGTAGATCGCCTACCATTCGATCGCCTTGAACGGTCTCTCTCCGGGTCCTTGTCGCACGAAGCGTGCGTAGGATTCACATTGCGGGTCCAGCGGCAGAGCTGGGCGGCCTGTCCAAGCCCGCGCCCACCCGCTACGGCACCCTGAACGGGTCCGCTTACGACCGGGGGCGGACGTCTTCGGACGAATGGCTCCACCAAGGTTCCCGAAGTTCTGTCCAAGACCCTCGACACCTGTTCCGCCATCCGGATGGCGTTCAAGCATGGTGTCGAAGGGAAAGTCGGCCGCAGCGCGGCCAACCGAAGTGTTCTTTCAACATCTATCGTCAGGCGCTGGGCCGCGGGGGCCGCCCCTACTTCGTTGCCGGTGTCCGTGCCGGACTTGATACCGTCAGGTTCCGAGCGATCATTCTCACACAACAAACCCTTGGTCCTAAAACGATATATACCTGCGCAAGCGTCGAAGGCGCTGCTCGGCGCATACCTGTGTATGTCAAGATCGTCCGGCGTTGGAACCCGCACTCCGATCCGCTAGACACCGGGCAGAACGGAGTGCTCCATGATCCGCGTCCTCATCCTGAACGGCCCCAACCTGAACCTCCTCGGCCAGCGGCAGCCGGAGATCTACGGGAGCGAAACGCTCTGCGATGTCGAGGCCGCCTGCACCGCCCTCGCCGCCGACCTCTCCCTCGGTCCCCTGACCTTCCTTCAGTCCAACCACGAGGGCACGCTGGTCGATGCGATTCAGGAGGCCCGCGACACGCAGGACGCCATCGTCATCAACCCCGGTGCCTATTCCCACACCTCCATCGCCATCCCGGATGCGCTCCACGCCTTCGACTGCCCGGTGGTCGAGGTCCATATCTCCAACATCCACCGCCGGGAGGCCTTTCGCCACCATTCCCACGTCTCCGCCGCCGTCGACGCGGTGGTTGCCGGCCTGGGGACGGAAGGTTACGCGGCCGCCCTCCGCTGGCTCGCCAGCCGTGCCTGATCTCGGCGTGCAGCTCGGCACCCTCGCCGACCGTCTCGCCGCCCTCCCCCGCGGCCGACGTCTCGTCGCCATCGCCGGCCCGCCCGCGGTCGGCAAGTCCACCGTCACCGATCCCCTCGCCGCCGCGATCACGGCGCGCGGCCGCGCCGCGCAGGTCGTTCCGATGGACGGGTTCCACCTCGACAATGCCACCCTCGACGCCCGTGGTCTCCGCGCGCGCAAGGGAGCCCCCGAAACCTTCGACACGGAGGGCCTTGCCGCCCTCCTCCACACTCTGCGCGTCAGCGGTCCCACGCCTTTCCCCACCTTCGACCGGGCCGCGGACGCCACCGTTCCGCATGGCGGCACCTTCGACGCCGACATCGCCCTCGTCGAAGGCAACTACCTCCTCCTCGACGAAGACCCCTGGCGCGCCCTCCACCCGTTCTGGGACGTCACCGTCATGCTCCACGCCCCGGAAACCACCCTCCGCGCCCGCCTGATCGATCGCTGGACGTCCCACGGCCTCAACCCGCGGCGCCGCCCTCGCCCGCGCCGAATCCAACGACCTCCCCAATGCCCGCCGCGTCCTCGCGCGCTCCGTCCCCGCCGACGTCACGGTCCACACCGCTTGACGCTCCCGCCGCGCCGCCGCACATCGGCCCATGGATTTCACCCTCGACGCCCTCCCCGACGGCACGCTCCCGTTCGACGACGATCGTCGACGTCCGCTCGCCGGCCGAGTTCGCCGAGGACCATGTGCCCGGCGCGATCAACCTCCCCGCCCTGTCGGACGCCGAACGCGCCCGCGTCGGCACGATCTACACCCGCGAGGACCGCTTCCTCGCCCGCAAGATCGGGGCCGCGCTGGTGTCGCGCAACGTCGCCACCATGCTCGAGGGCCCGCTCGCGGAGCCGCGACGGCTCCTGGCGACCGCTGATCTACTGCTGGCGCGGCGGGCAGCGGTCGGGCTCCGTCGCCACCATCTTCGATCAGATCGGCTGGCGCGTCTCCCGCCTCGCAGGCGGCTACAAGGCCTACCGCCGGCTCGTCTCCGACCGTCTCTACGACAGGCCCCTCGACCTGCGCCTGATCCTGATCGACGGCGGCACCGGCACCGGCAAGACGCAGCTCCTCGACCACCTCTCGGCCCAGGGGGCGCAGACGGTCGACCTCGAAGGGCTCGCCAACCACCGCGGCTCGAACTTCGGGTCCTGGCCCGACGGTCAGCCTGCCCAGAAGATGTTCGAGAGCCGCCTCGCCCGAGCCCTCGACACCCTCGACCCCGCCCGCCCCGTGTTCCTCGAGTCCGAGAGCAACGCCATCGGCCGCGTCTCCCTGCCACCCTCCCTCTGGAAGGCGATGAACACCGCCGAGGTCATCGGTCTGCGGTCCACCATCCCCGCCCGCGCCCGTTTCCTCACCACCACCTACCCCGACCTCACCGCCGACGCCGACCTGCTGGCGAAACGCATCGAGACCCTGCGCACCTATCAGCCCGCGACCCGCATCGAAGCCTGGCACGACCTCGCGCGGGCGGGCCGATACGCCGCCCTCGCCGAAGGCCTCATCGAGCACCATTACGACCCGCGCTACCGCCGCCCCGAAGGCTCCACCCGCCGCGACATCGGCACCATCGAGATGCCCGCCGTCACCGACGCCACCCTCGCCCAAGCCGCCGCCGAAGCCATCGCGCTCGCCGGCTAGACGCAGCGCACTCCCTTGCCCGCGACGAACGTCCCGATCCGCGCCGCCTCGTGCCCGGCCGCCCGCAACCGCGCCACCAGCCCCTCCGCCTCCGCCGCCGGCACCGCCGCGAGCAATCCGCCCGCCGTCTGCGGATCGTGCAGCAGCGCCAGCCGGGCCCCGCGCCGCCCGTCACCGGTGCCCCGCGCACGTTTGCCCCGTGCAGCGACGACACATGCCCGGCCGCCGCCAGATCCTCCGCCCCGTCGTAGACCGGCACCGCCTCCAGCGAGATCTCCGCCGCCACCCCGCTCGCCCGGCAGACCGCCGTCAGATGCCCCGCCAACCCGAACCCCGTCACATCCGTCATCGCATGGGCCCCTGCCAGCACCGCAGCCGCATCCCCCTGAGGCCGCTGCATCGTCCGAAGCATCGCCACCACATCCGCCCCTCGCGCAGCACCCGCCATCTCCGCGGCCAGCACCACGCCCGTGCCGATCGGCCGCGTCAGCACGATCGCATCCCCTGCCCGCGCTCCGTCCTGCCCGATGGGCGCGTCGCAGAGCCCCGTCACGGTGAACCCGATCACCGTCTCCGCCCCCATCGTCGAATGCCCGCCCACCAGGTCCGCGCCCGCCGCGCCGAACACCTCCGCCGCCGCCGCCATCACCTCCGCCAACGTGCGCGCCTGCAGCGCCTCCGACATCCGCGGCAGAGTGACCTGCGCCAGCGCCACCTGCGGAGCCGCCCCCATCGACCAGACGTCGCCCGAGCGCATGGACGGCGGCGATCCGCGCCATCACCGCCGGATCGTGGGTGAACGACCGCAGGTGATCCGTCGTGATGACCTGCACGCCCCGTCCCATGCACCAGCACCGCCGCATCGTCTCCCGGCCCCGACACGACATCGCTCGCGCGCCGGCGGCGGCAGCACCGCCAGCGCCTGCGCGAGCGCCTCCCCCGCGATCTTCGACCCGCAGCCCGCGCAGAGCGCTTTCGCCGGCTCGCCCCCCGCCGCCCGTTCCTTGGGCGGCACCGGGGACATCGCCGGCAGATTTGTCAGCCGGTCCATGAAACGCCGGTCGATCCGGTCCTTCACGCGCCAGAGCCACCCCCCGGACACGGCCACCCCGCCCCGTTCCCCGACCGCCGACTTGCCCCCGAGCGAGATCAGCTTGAGGTAGTGCTCCTGCGGTCGGAACGCCTCCCCGCGCCGATCCATCAACGCGGCCCGCAGGTTGCGATGCAGCACCGGGGCCGCCCGCACCGCGAAGACCCCCGCCTTCGGCCGCGGCGCGAAACCCATGTGCGCGCAATCCCCCACCGCGAAGAGATCCTCGAACCCCTCCACCGCCAGGGTCGGCCCGACGCGGAGGAACCCGTCCTCCACCGGCAGCCCCGTCTCCGCGATCCAGCCGTGCGGTCGCGCGCCCGCCGCTCCCGTGACGAACCGCGCCGGCACCCGCTCGCCGCCCTCCAGCACCACGGCATCCTCCGCGACCGACGCCACCGTCACCCCTGCCCGCAATCCGACGCCCAGACCCGCCATCGCGTCCCGCAAGACGCCGGCCGCCCGGTCGCCGACTCCGGTCAGCCGCCTCCGCCGCCTCCAGCACCGTGACCCGCGCGCCGGCCACGCCCGCGCAGCGCGAACGCCATCGCCAGCGACAGCTCCACCCCCGCCACGCCGCCGCCGATCACCGCCACCTCGCGGCGCGATCTCACCCGCGTGCACCGCGCGCCAGAAACCCCCGCCAGCGATCCGCGAACCTCCCAAGCGGCTTGGCCCCGACGCCGTGCTCCGCGAACCCCGGCACCTGCGGCATCTCACCGGTGATCCCGACGTCCACGGAGGCCACGTCGTAGGCCAGGTCCCCCCACCCGGCGATCGTCACCCGCCGCGCATCCGCATCGATCCTGTCAACCGCGCCGTCGATCAGCCGCGCGCCCGCGAAGCGCGCCAGCCGCACCAGATCGATGTCCAGGTCGTCGCGCCCGTAGTGCCCCGCGACATGCCCCGGCAGCATCCCGGTATAGGGCGCGGTCGGCCCCGGGTTCACCACCGTCAGCCGCGCGCCCGGCAGCGGGTCCATCCCCCAGGCCCGCAGCACCAGCGCATGCGCATGCCCGCCGCCGATCAGCAGCAGGTCGCGGGTCAGGGGCATGTCGTCTCGCATCGCGTCCTCCGGAGTCCCGCCGGGGATGCCGGTTTCGCTCCCCCTCGTCAAACGCGCCCGGCCTGCTACGATCCGTCCCGCCAGCACCCGGAGCCCCCATGACCCCCGACGCCCTCAAATCTGTCCTCGCCGACTACCGCCACGCCACCGCCACCTTCGACCCCGCCACCGTCGCCGCCGTGATGGACGTGCTCTTCGACCCCGCCGCCCCCGTCCGCATGTGCCACCCCTTCGGCGACCTTACCGGGGCCACCTTCCGCGACGCCTGCCTCGCCCCGCTACATGCCGCCATGCCCGACCTCGAGCGCCGCGACATGATCGTCATGGCCGGCACCACCGCGCAGGGGCAGCACTGGGTCGGCTGCATGGGCAGCTACATGGGCACCTTCCTCGCCCCCTTCCTCGGCATCCGCCCGACCGGCCACCTCGCGCACATGCGCTACCACGAGTTCTTCCGCATCGAGGACGGCCGCGTGACCGAGATGCAGGCGATCTGGGACATTCCGGAGCTGATGATGCAGGCCCGCGCCTGGCCCATGGCCCCGCAGCTCGGCGCTTTCCTCAACACGCCCCCGCCCATGACCGGCGACGGGCTGCGCATCTCCGGGGACGGCACGGCGGCGATGAAGCGCGTCATCGACATGCTGACCGATCTCTGCCGCTACCCTTCCGATCCCGATCCCGCCGTCATGAACCTCGACACGCATTGGCACCCGCGGATGAACTGGTACGGGCCGACCGGCATCGGCACCGCGCGCGGCACCGCGGGCTTCCGGCACTGGCATCAGATCCCGTTCCTGAACGCCATGCCGGATCGCAAGCTCGACTCGATGGGGGACCTGATGTCGCACTGGATCGCAGAGGGCGATTACGTCTGCGAAACAGGATGGCCGAACATGCGCCTCACCCTGTCCGACGGCGGCTGGATGGGCATCGCGCCCGCCGGCCGCGAGGTCCTGCTGCGCTCGCTCGACTTCTGGCGGGTGGAGGATGGCCTGATCCGGGAAAACTGGGTGCTCGTGGACCTGCTCGACCTCTACCGCCAGATCGGCGTCGACGTGCTCGGACGGATGGCGGAGTTCGACAAGGTCCGCCAAATCGGCCCCGTGACCCTGCCCGACGCGATGACCCTCCGCGACGCCGGCACCTGACGCCATGCTCTCCGCCGTCTGCATCGGCACCAAGGACACCGCGCGCGCCCGAAGCTTCCACGACGGCGTGCTCGGTTCCATCGGCATGACCCGCATCTATTCCGAAGCGGACGCGCTTGGCTACGCAGGCTCCGACGGCCTCGTCACCGTCTCCGTCGTAACACCCTTCGATGACCGCCCGGCCACCGCCGGCAACGGAACGCAGGTGGACGTTCAGTCCCCCGACGTAACCGGCATCCGTGCAGTCCATGCGGCGGCCCTGGCTCAGGGGGGCTTCGACGAAGATGCCCCCGGCCCGCGCAGATACCACCCCGACGACTACGGGGCCTGCGTCCGGGACCCGGACGGCAACAAGCTCCACGTCCGCCTCGCCCGTTCCGGCTAGCGGCCCGCCACGACCCGCGTCGTCCCCCCCGGTTCCACCGTCGCAGGCAGCGCCACCGCCCGCTCGCCCTCCACCCCGTGCAGCCGCGCCAGCAGGTTGCGCGCCCCCAGCACCCCCATCCGGCGCCGTGGCGTCGACATCGTGGTGAGCGGCACCGGCAGCACCGTGTTGAGGCCGAGCGCGTTGAACCCCACGACCCCGATATCCTCCGGCACGCGCAGTCCCATCCCCTGCAACACCGTCGTCCCGCCGAACGCCATGAGGTCGTTGAGGTAGAAGACCACGTCGGGCCGAACGTCTCGCAGCAGGGCGCGCGTCCCCTCCGCCCCCATCCGGAACGCGTTCTCCGGCGCGGCCCCGGCCCGGGCGAGCGGCTCCGCGAAGATCTGCTCGATGCCCCGCACCCGGGCGTCCGCCCGCGGGTCCATGCCCGGCCGCGCGCCGACGAACCCCGGCGTCCGGTAGCCCAGCCCGTGGACGTAGCGCGCCAGATCCGCTCCCGCCGCCACGTGGTCGAGCCCGACGCAGATGTCGATCGGATCGGCGCGGTAGTCCCAGGTCTCCAGCGTCGGCACGCCCGCCGCCCGGATCATGGGCGCAAGTTCCGGATGATGGTCCACCCCCGTCAGCACAAGCGCCGCAGGCCGCCAGGACAGCAGCCGCGAGACCCAGCGGAGCTCCACGTCGGGGTCGTATTCGGTGGTGTCGATCACCGTGAAGTATCCGGACCTCTGAATCGTCCCGCGCATCCCGTCGAGCACGTCGGCGAAGACATCGTTGAGCAGGTTCGGAAGCGAGATGCCGATGAGGTCGGCGTTCGTCTGCGACAGGGCGCGGGCGTTCGAGTTCGGGACGTAGTTCAGCCGTCGTGCGATCTTCAGGATTGCTTCGCGCTTGACGGCGGAGACGCCCTCGACGCCGCGCATCGCACGACTGACGGACATGACGCTCACCCCCGCTTCGGCGGCGACGGCACGGATTCCGGACGCGGGATCACGGGGCTTGCGGGACATGTAAAAACCTAACTAGATAACCAACACATCTACACGTTATCGTTAACGCCGATGGAACACAAGCGGCCTTACGCTCATCCGGCGCGGCTGCGATGTTAGCGGCATCAATCAGGCTGGGAGGGCTTGAGTGCCCGAGATCGTATTCGATGCCGTCGAGAAGTCCTTCGGGCCGACGCGCGTCCTCGAGCCGTTCAACCTGCACCTGAACGACAGCGAATTCACCGTCCTCGTCGGCCCCTCGGGCTGCGGCAAATCGACGACGCTGCGCATCCTCGCCGGGCTGGAGACGCTCTCGGGCGGGGAGATCAGCTTCGACGGCAAGCCGATCAGCCACCTCGACCCCAAGGCCCGCGACATCGCGATGGTGTTCCAGGACTACGCGCTCTACCCGCACATGAACATCGCGAAGAACATGTCCTTCGCCCTGCGCCTGCAGAAGGTCCCGAAGGCCGAGATCGACGAGCGCGTGCAGCGCACCGCCGACCTGCTCAACATCGGCCACCTGCTCGACCGCAAGCCGGCGGAACTCTCGGGCGGGCAGCGCCAGCGGGTCGCCATGGGCCGCGCCATGGTGCGCGACGCGGGCACGTTCCTCTTCGACGAGCCGCTGTCGAACCTCGACGCCAAGCTGCGCGCCAAGATGCGCACGGAGCTGGCCGAGATGCGCAACACCATCGACAAGAACATGGTCTACGTCACCCACGACCAGGTCGAGGCGATGACGCTGGGCGACCGCATCGTGGTGATGGCGAACGGCATCATCCAGCAGCAGGGCAAGCCGGAGGAGCTGTTCAAGGCGCCGGTCAACAAGTTCGTGGCGGGCTTCATCGGCTCGCCCACGATGAACTTCCTCGACGGGGACCTCGTCGAGGAAGGCGGCACGACGATGGTCGCGGGCGAGGGCTTCAGGCTGCCCCTGTCGCCCGAACTCGCCACCCGGGTCCATGCGCATTCGGCCCGCGACGTCACGCTGGGCCTGCGGCCCTCGTCGATCACCATGGAGGAGACGCCGGGGGCCGGCATCGACCTGCGGGTCATCGTCTCCGAATACCTGGGCGCGCAGTCGGTGCTCGTCACCCGCTGCGGCAAGGAGGACGTGCTGGTGGAAGCCAATTCCGCCACGCCGATCCCGCCCAACACGACGCGGACCTTCGGCGTCCTCACGGACGAGTTGATGGTCTTCGACCGCGCCTCCGGGCTGCGGATCTGAAAAACGAACAGCAGAATAGGGAGATAATCATGCTGAACATGCGAACCACACTGACCGGGGCGGCCATCGCCGCGCTCGCGGGCACCACCGCCCTCGCCAACCCCTACGAGCCCTACGCGGGCACCACGCTCGTCGTGAACTTCCCCGCGCACCCGCACTACGACGCGGCGATCGAGGTGCTCGACCAGTTCACCGAGGAGACGGGCATCGAGGTCGAGGTCGACCAGCTCGAGTACCTGCGGATGCGCGAGCGCCAGACGCTGGAGCTGACGAAGGACGAGGGCGACTACGACCTCATCGCCTACGTCGTCTTCTCCAAGGCGGACTACGTCTACGCCGACCAGCTGGAGAACCTCGCCAAGTACTTCATGAACCCCGCGCTGGCCGATCCGAACTACGACCAGTCCGACCTGATCGACGGCTACGTGCAGAACATCGGCGTCGCCGGCGGGGCCAAGGGCTACCTGCCCGGCCAGCTCGGCTCCGCCTTCGGCGTGCCCTTCGGCTCCGAGACCTCCGTGCTCGCCTACCGCAAGGACATCTTCGAGAAGCACGGGATCGAGGAGCCGACGACCTACGAGGAACTCCTCGACATCGCCTGCCGCATCCCCGAGCTGGAGCCGGGCATGGGCGGCATGGCCTCGCGCGCGGCCTCCGGCCACCAGGCCAGCCACGCCTTCCTGCTGCACCTCGCCCCCTACGGCGGCAAGGTGTTCGACGACAACTGGGAGCCGATCATCAACAACGAGGCCGGCGTGAAGGCCGCGCAGGCGCTCAAGACCATCGTCGACTGCGGCCCCGAGGGCGGCACGACCTTCGGTCCGTCCGAAGCGGCGGCGTCGTTCATGCAGGGCCAATCGGCCATGTTCCTCGACTCCATCGCCTTCGCGGCCGGGCTTCGAGGATCCGGAGCGACTCGACCGTCGCCGGCAACGTCGGCTACGCCATGCACCCCGAGGCCGTGCGCCGCGGCAGCCAGACCGGCGGCTTCGGTCTGGCGATCCCGAGGAACGCCGAGAACAAGGAAGCGGCCTTCCTGCTGATGCAGTGGCTGACCTCCAAGAAGGGCGACCTCGCCATCGCGATGGAGGGCGGCAACCCGTCGCGCTTCTCGACCTACGAGGATGCCGGCCTGAACGAGAAGTTCCCCTACTCCGCCACCTTCGGCGAAGCGCTGGAATTCGCCGACCCCGACTGGCGCCCGATCATCCCGACCTGGGGCTCGATCAACGCGGACATCGGCACGACCATGAGCCAGGTGCTCACCGAAGGTCTCGACATCCAGGAGGCGCTCGACGGCGTCGCCGAGCGCACCCGCGCCACGATGGAAGAAGCCGGCTACTACGCCTGGCAGGACCAGTAAGGCCCTGCTCTGACAACGACCGGTCCCTACGGGGGCCGGTCACGCTCGAAGACCGGGGCCGTGTCCCGCGACTGTATGACGGAGATAATACAGCCGAAATACGCGCATGATACACCCCAGACGGAAGCACCCGGATGCTCGCCAACGCCAACAGAATGACGCCGTACCTGTTCCTGGCCCCCGCCCTCCTGATCCTGGCGGTCGCGCTGCTCTACCCGGTCGGCTACATGATCTGGGCCAGCTTCCTCGACTGGAACCCCAGCCAGCGCATCGGCGAGGCGGAGTTCGTCGGGCTTGCGGAACTACATGAACCTCGCCTCCGACGGTGCCTTCCTCGAAAGCCTCGGCGTCACCCTGCGCTTCGCCGCCATCGTCGTCTCGCTGGAGATGTTCCTCGGCGTGGGCCTCGCGCTCCTCCTCGACCGGCAGCTGCGCGGCATGACCATCCTGCGCACCGTCTTCATCCTGCCGATGATGATCGCCCCCATCGTCGTCGGCCTGATGTGGCGCTACATGTACCACCCCACCGTCGGCATCCTGAACCGGACGCTCAAGTCATGGGGCCTCGACCCCGTCCCCTGGCTCTCCGACGGCAGCTGGGCCTTCGCCTCCGTCGTCATCGCCGATGTCTGGCAGTGGACGCCGTTCATCTTCATCCTCTCCCTCGCCGCCCTGCAGAGCTTGCCGAAATCGGCCATGGAGGCCGCGCGCATCGACGGTGCGACGGGCTGGCAGCTCATTCTCTACATCAAGCTGCCGCTCATGCTCCCGGTCCTGATCGTCACCGCGCTGCTGCGCCTCATCGACGCCTTCAAGGTGCTCGAGGTCATCCTCGTGATGACCAACGGCGGTCCGGGCCTGTCGACCGAGATCCTCGCCCTGCGCATCTCGCGCACCGCCTCCGAGTTCCGCGAGCTGGGCTATGCGGCGGCGATGTCGAACGTCCTGCTCATCCTGCTCATGGTCCTGACGCTTGCGATGTTCTTCTACGGCAAGATCATGGACGCCCGCGCCGCCCGCATCCGCGCCGAAGCCGAGGAGGCGACCTGATGGCCCAGAAGAACCCCACCGCGGCCAACCCCGCCTTCTACGCCCTCCTCGCCGTGCTCATCATGATGTCGATCGGGCCGATCTACCTGATGCTCGCCACCTCGTTCCGCATGAACATAGACATCATGTCGGATACGTCCGCTCTGTTCTTCATGCCGACGCTGCGCAACTACGAGACCGCGCTCTGCGACGTCCTCTGGTACGAAGTGGAGCACGTCCGCCGCTGCGACCCGACGTTCAGCCGCGCTCTCGGCAACTCGCTCATCGTCTCCACCATCTCCACCGCGCTCACGCTCTTCATCGGCTGCATGGCCGCCTACGCACTCGTCCGCTTCCGCTTCATGGGCCGCGACACGGTGTCGATGACGACGCTGCTCATGCGGATGGTTCCGCCCGCCGTCCTGCTCGTCCCGGTCTTCGGCATCTGGACGTTCCAGTACGGCATCGACGGCACGCGCTTCGGCCTGATCCTGATCTACACCGCGATGAACCTGCCCTTCGTGATCTGGATCCTGCAGAGCTTCATCGTGCAGGTCCCGATCCAGCTGGAGGAGGCCGCCCGGATGGACGGGGCGAACCCGTTCCAGACCTTCTTCCTCGTCGTCCTGCCGCTCATCAAGCCCGGGCTCGCCGCCGCCGCGATCTTCACCTTTCGCGTCGCGTGGAACGAGTTCCTGCTCGGTAACGTCCTCGCCGACAGAAGCACCCGCACCGTTCCCGTCACCATCGTCAACTCGCTGACGGAGTACGACATCGACTGGGGCGTCATCATGGCCACCGGCATGCTCCTCGCCATCCCGCCGATCATCTTCACCCTCGTCGCCTCGCGCCAGATCATCACCGGCATGACCGCCGGGGCCGTGAAGGGGTGACCGGCGATGTGGGAGTGGCTCCTCCAACCGATCGACGCCGGCCGGGCCCATGACCTCGGCGCGGTGATCTCCTGGCACGGGCGGGTGATGGTGCTCGCCTGGGGCATCCTCGCGCCGCTCGCCGTGCTGATCGCGCGCTACCTCAAGGTCATCCCCGGGCAGGACTACCCGGCGAAGCTCGACAGCCGCATCTGGTGGAACTGTCACCGCTTCGGACAGGTCGGGGCCGTGCTGTTGATGTTCGTCGGCGTCGGCATCATCCTGCAATCTGGGGGCGCAAAATCGACCACCGGTACCCTCTGGCTGCATACCTGGCTCGGCTGGACGATGGCGAGCTTCGGAGTGCTGCAGGTCGGTTCGGGGTTCCTGCGCGGATCCAAGGGCGGTCCGAAGGATCCGCGCGGCATGCGCGGGGACCACTACGACATGACCGTGCGCCGCATCGTCTTCGAGGTCGTCCACAAGGGCCTCGGCTACGGCATCCTGGTCTTCGCCGCCATGACGATCCTCACCGGAATGTGGCAGGCGAACGGCCCCGTCTGGATGTGGATCGTCGTAATCGGCTGGTGGATCGTCCTGCTCGCCGTCGCCTGGTTCTTCCAGCGGCTCGGCATGGCGATGGACAGCTACCGCGCGATCTGGGGCCCGGAATCGCCGATGCCCCGGATGGTCAGCCAGCGGACGACGCTCGGCGGAGAGTGACCGAGCCTGCCAACGCAGGCCGGCCGTTCGAGGAACTCCATCAACGCCGTCCGATCCTTTCCGAATGATCCGGCCACGGCCAGAAGGTTCGGCTTGCAGAGCCCTTGATCGATGGAGTCCTTCCTTTGCTCGGCACCGATGGTGTTCAGGACACGTCTCCTTCGCGCAGCGGCGCAGGCTTACGACCTTGGCGGCGAGGAAGACGGTCCTCCATGGCCCCCAGTTTGACGGAACTTGCGCATGCGATTGCTGTACCTGCACGATGGCCGTGTTCCGATCGGACACCGCGCGCCGCTCTCCTTTCACAAGCGAGCTTGCGAATAGAACCCGCCCATTGCTCCGACACCGGCGGAGGCGATCCTGTCGCTTATCCGTCCCTGCCGCTTACCGCCGCCAGCGCGGCGACGATCAACGCTTCCGGCGTCCGGTCGATGTCCAGCGTCACGACGCGCTCATCTGCCTCCGGCATCTCCAGCGTGGCGAGCTGACTGTCGAGCAGGCCGGTTGGCATGAAGTGCCCTTCGCGCTTCGTCATGCGGTCCGCGAGCACGTCATGGCTGCCGTGGAGGTGGAGGAACAGCACCTCGGTCCCGGCCGCTTCCGCGATGCGCTCCCGATACGACCGCCTGAGCGCGGAGCAGGCGATCACCCGCGGCGGCTTCCCCTGTCCCAGCGTCTGGCCCACGGTCTCCAGCCAGGGCCAGCGATCCCCGTCGGTGAGCGGCGTGCCGGCGCTCATCTTGTCGATATTGGCCTGCGGGTGCAGGCTGTCTCCGTCCACGAACGTGCCTCCGAGCGCCTCCGCCAGACCCGCGCCCACTGTGGACTTGCCGCAGCCCGAAACGCCCATCACGACATAGCGCCCTGTCACAGCGATGCCGTTATTCCGCCGTCCACGAAGACGGTCGTGCCATTCACGAAGCTGGACGCGGCGGAGGAGAGGAAGATGCAGGTCCCGACCAGCTCCTCCACATCGCCCCACCGGCCCGCGGGCGTCCGGTTCGAGAGCCAATCGGTGAACTTCGGATCGTTCACCAGCGCCTTGTTGAGCGGCGTGTCGAAGTAGCCGGGCGCCAGGCCGTTGCACTGCAGCCCATGCTTCGCCCAGTCCGTCGCCATTCCCTTGGTCAGGTTCGCGACGGCCCCCTTGGTCGCGGTGTAGGGCGCGATCCCGGGGCGGGCGAGCGCCGTCTGGACCGAGCAGATGTTGACGATCTTGCCCGCGCCCCGCCCGATCATGTGGCGCGCGACGGCCTGCCCCACGTGAAAGACCGAGGCGACGTTGGTCTGGAGCAGCCGCTCGAAGGCGTCTGCGGGAAAGTCTTCGAGCGGGGCGCGATGCTGCATCCCGGCGTTGTTCACGAGGATGTCGATGGGGCCGGTGGCGGCCTCGAACCCGTCGATGGCGGCGCGGACAGCGTCGTGGTCCGTGACGTCGAAGGCGAGCGTGTCCACCGATCCGCCCTCCCCGCGCAGCGTTTCAGCGGCGGCTTCGAGCTTTCCCGCATCCCGCCCATTTAGCAGGACGGAAGCGCCCGCCGCCGCCAGTCCGCGGGCCAGCGCGAAGCCGATCCCCTGGGACGACCCGGTGATCAGCGCTCGCTTGCCGGTGAGGTCGAACAACGAAAGGCTCATGGGCGGTCCCCGATCTCGACAGCGAAAGTCGCGCGACCTATGTTATCGTTAACAATTCAAGTCAACCGCGCGACAGGATTCCCATGACCCGCAGCAGCCGATCCATCGTCATCCACGCGCCGCGCGACCTGCGCATCGAGACGACGGACGTCGCCCCGCCCGCTCCGGGCGAGGTGCAGATCGAGATGGCCACGGGCGGCATCTGCGGTTCCGACCTGCACTACTACAGTCACGGCGGGTTCGGGACGGTGAAGCTGCGCGAGCCGATGGTGCTGGGTCACGAGGTCTCGGGACACGTCGCAGCGCTCGGCGAAGGCATCTCGGACCTGAAACTCGGCCAACTCGTCGCGGTCTCCCCGTCGCGGCCGTGCAATACCTGCCGGTTCTGCCTCGAGGGCGCGCAGAACCACTGCCTGAACATGCGGTTCTACGGCTCCGCGATGCCCTTCCCGCACATCCAGGGGGCGTTCCGGCAGGTGCTGAACGTCGACCCGTCGCAATGCGCGGTGGCCGACGGCCTGACCCCCGGGGAGGCCGCGATGGCCGAACCGCTGGCCGTCTGCCTCCACGCGACCCGGCGGGCGGGCAACCTCGTCGGCAAGTCGGTGCTGGTCACGGGCTGCGGACCCATCGGGATCCTGTCCATCCTCTGCGCGCGGCGGGCGGGAGCGGATCGCATCGTTGCGACGGACCTGTCCGATTTCACCCTGGCGATGGCGACGCGCGTCGGAGCGGACGCGGTAGTCGAACATGGCCGAAACGCCGGACGGGTTGGCGAAGTTCGCGGCGGACAAGGGAACCTTCGACGTCCTCTACGAATGTTCCGGCGCAGCCCCGGCCTTGACCGCGGGCATCCACGCGATGCGCCCCGGCGGCACAATCCTGCAGCTCGGCCTCGGCGGCGACATGACCCTGCCGATGCAGGCGATCACGGCCAAGGAGCTGTCGCTGTGCGGGTCGTTCCGCTTCCACGGGGAGTTCCACACCGGCGTCAGCCTGATGCGAAAGGGCCTGATCGACGTCAAACCTCTCATCACGCATACCGTTTCACTCGATGACGCCGTCGCGGGCTTCGACCTCGCCGGGGACCGCAGCCGCACGATGAAGGCGCAGATCGCCTTCTTCTGAAGCGGTCTAGACCTCCGCCCCGACCGCGCGCAGCGCCGCCTCCGCCACCTCCACGTCCTGCTCCCCCGTCCCCGAGCCGACGCCGATGCCACCGAGCAGCATCCCGTCCACCCGGATCGGCAGCCCGCCCGGCAAGGCCGTGACGCCACCGCCGGTCGCGGCCGCGAGTGGGGCGCGCATCGCCTCCGGCACGTTCGGCGTCGGCGCGCCGATGCTCGCGGCCGTCCGCGCCTTCGTGCGCGCCGAACGGCGGCTGAGGAACTTGGCCCCGGTCATGCGCACCTCCGCCAGCAGCTCCCCGCTGGCATCCACGATCACGATGCACTGCGGCTGGCCGATCTCCTCCGCCTTGCCGATGGCGGCGGCGAGCATCGCCATGGTGCCCGAATGGGTCAGGCTGCGGGTCTGGGTGGTATGCGGCATGCGCGGGCTCCGGGGTTTGACGGGTGGGGAGGTTGCCGGTACCAACCTGACGGACCCACCGCCCGAGGACAACGCCCGATGTCGGACTTCGAAGTGATCGACCCCGCCTTCGGGCGCTACGTGATGGGCAACGCGCCGGTGAAGCGGCTGGCCACCGGGTTCGACTGGGTGGAGGGGCCGGTCTGGTTCGGAGATGCGGACTGCCTGCTCTTCTCCGAAATCCCCAGCAACCGGATCCTGCGATGGAACGCCGAGACCGGCATCTCCACCTTCCGCGCGCCGTCGAACTTCTCCAACGGTCACACCCGCGACCGGCAGGGACGGCTGGTCAGCTGCGAGCATGGAACGCGCCGGGTGACGCGCACGGAACTCGATGGCCGGATCACCGTGATCGCCGATGGCTACGACGGCAAGCGGCTGAACTCGCCCAATGACGTGGTGGTGCACTCCGATGGGTCGATCTGGTTCAGCGATCCGCACTACGGGATCATGACCGACTACGAGGGCACGCGGTCCGAGCAGGAGTTGCCCTGCGCCGTCTACCGGGTGGACGGCGAGACGGGCGCGATGACGGTCGCGGTGTCGGACATGAACTGCCCCAACGGGCTGGCCTTCTCGGGCGACGAGCGGCTGCTCTACGTGGCCGACACCGGGCGGATGTTCTCCGATGATGCGCAGCACATCCGGGCCTATCCGGTGAACGGGGCCGGGGCGGGAGACGGCGCGCCTTTCCACACCGTCTCCCCGGGCTGCTCGGACGGCTTCCGACTGGACGAACATGGCAATGTCTGGACCTCCGCCGGCGACGGGGTGCACTGCATCTCGCCGGATGGACGACTGTTGGGCAAGGTGCTCGTGCCGGAGACGGTCTCCAACGTCTGCTTCGGTGGCCGCTTGGAGCATCAGCTCTTCATCACCGCCACGACCAGCCTCTACCGCGTCTCCCTCGCCGTCCGCGGCATGCCGCGCCTCTAGCACGGATCGATCCGCAGCCCGTCGCGCCCGATGGGCAGCGGTCCGTTCCAGGCTTTCCGCACGGCTGCTGTCCAGTCGGCCTGCCCGACGCCGGGCATCCCGTCGGGGACGCAGTGGTTCAGCGCCGACGCCCCGACCCCCGCACGTGCCGCGAGAACACCCACCACCTCGGTAGAGATGTGCGACCGCCAGGATATGCGCCTTCGTCCGGGGATCCGGATGCGACGGGCCGGCGACGATCGCCTCCACGCCGCGGGTCGGCATCGCCTCGTGGACGAGCAAGTCACCACCCCAGGTGAAGGCCTCCCATCCGTCGAAGGGGGCGGTATCGCCGGACAGGACCACGGTCGCCTCACATGTCGGTGAAACGCAGGGCGTAGCTCTCGTCGATGGGCGGATGGCAGTTCCCGATCGCCTCGACCCGCAGCGCGCCGTTGCGGTCAATTTCTCCCGCAGCGAGGACACGCAGGTCCGCGAGCGGCACCAGCGGCACCCGCCCCTCCTCCTCCATGCGAAGCCGATGTCGAGAGACCATGGATCGCACGAAATGATATGAGTACCCTGCCAGTCCCGCCGGCCCGATCACCGGCACGGGGCGGCGCAGACCGGCCGTCCACTACGTTTGCAGGAGTGGCCGAGGTTTCAGGCAGTGCTCGGAATGAAGATGGGCGATGACGATCAGGTCGAAATCCTTCAGCGCGATCCCCTGATCGCACATGGCCCGCGTCACGCCGAGCCCCGCACCCACGAGCACCGTCCGCCCGCCCGACCGCAGCAGGGTCGACGTCGGCATGTTCGTGCCCGGCCGGATCTGCGGTCCGCCCTTCACCCCCAGCAGGGCCACCCGACGGTCGGTCACACGGGGCCAGTCATCAGGTCGAACCGTTGGGAAAGCCCGCCGCCGCGACCGCCACGCCGCACGCCGCGCGGATCGCCGCCTTTCCCCCGTTCCGTCAGTTCGCTGACGGCCCGGACCTGATCGCGCAGGTCGAAGAAATCGGTCTTCGCCCTGTCGTGCGTCCCGCAGGGTGCCGGTTCCAGCATCGCGAGCATCGGCTTGCCCCAGTGGAGGAACGCGCTGGGCAGCGCCATGTCCTCAAGGGCGGCGCGCATGGCGCGAGCGTCGTGGTCGGGGGCGAGGCAGAGATGCCCATTGCACATCACCCTGCGCCTGTCGTCGTGCGGGATCGAGACGTCGGACGTCCGGATGTGGGCGTGCGGCACGGTGACGGTGTCGCCGCCCGCCGTCACGATCTCCAGGCTGCGCAACCCGACGGACTGTACCTCGCCGTATTCCCCCTCGATCTCCACCCGGTCGCGCGGACGGCAGCCACAGCCGCAGTTTCCGTCGCCCGCTTTTTTGGCCCGGATGGAGAAACGCTCGGCCGCGGCGATCCAGATGGTCTTCCGCGCCGGGTCCTCCGCACTGACGGAAACCTTCCCCTCGTCCCGCTCGCCGTGGCGCGCCTCCCTCGAGCCGCGCCGGCGGATTGTCCATGCGACCCGAGGGATGCCGAGGCTATGGGCAGCAGCGCGCGTAAGGAACCCGTGCCCTCACCGTTCTCGTTCACCGTCCCCGAACACGTCCTGCCCGCTCTTGGACAGGCGGACCCGGGACAGCGCCGAAGGTCTTCGCGCCCATGAGCTCCGCAAGCCAGCTGCGCGGGCGGTCACGGTCGAAGGCCTGAGATATACGCGAAGCCGCGGCCTGCATCCCCGCGTCCGTCACCGCCCATGGGCACGTCCAGCCCAGTTGTTGCACCCGGCCCTGTATGTCCGCCCCGACCCCGACACCGCCTCCATCGACGCCCGCACGGCGCGCAGCCAGGGGCGGTTACGCAGGAACCGGTCCTCCAGACGCGACACGACGAACACGCCTGTGCCCTCCGGGTCGTGGATGGCGACGGGCGCATCGTGCACGAGGGACAGTCTGCTCCGGCGAGGCGATCCGGGCAGGCCCGTGGCGATCCGCCCGAGTGGCGACGATGTCGTCGTCGCGGGGCGGCAGCACGAGGATATGGACCGGAGGATCGGGCTGCGCGGTCCAGACCCGGCCGCCTCGGGCCAGGTCCATCTCCTAGGGCGGCGGGCCGCAAGTGGGCGGCGCGGCGCGGCGATCCGGTCGAGCATCCCGGCGCTCATGCCCGAAAGCCACGAGGTGTCCACCGCCGGGGCCTCCTCCTTCGTCCGGCGCAGAAGCTCGTCCGGAAACCGCTCGCAGAGGATGGGGAGGCGGTCGTCCGCCGGCGGCGTCGGCCAATCGTCGTCGCCAACCGGCAAGACCTCCGGAGCGTTCGTCATGCCGCGGGATGTCTCTTCACCCGGGGCAAGCTCGAGCGGCGCATCGGTTCCGGCCGGACGCAAGATGCCGGACCTCACCGGTTCACTCCTGCCCGATCCAACGACCCGCCCCTGCGACCCGATGCGCGCGACTGTCAAATTGCCGACCGCGTAGGCCTGCGCTAAGGCCATCGCATGTCCCGCCCCCTCGCAGAACGTCCGCGTCGATCCACTCCCCTCCGCCGCCTGTCCGGGATGTCGCTGTCGGCCGGCCTCGTCGGAGCATTCTGTGCGCTTCCCATGGTGGCGGTGGCCCTGGTGGCGCTCACCTCGGACTGGACGACGCTCGGGCAGCTCGCGGGCACCGTCCTTCCGGGCTACGCGGGCAACACGCTGGCGCTGGTATTGCTGGTGGCGGCGGGCACGGCGGTCGTCGGCACCGGCACGGCCTGGCTCGTCGTCGCCTGCGACTTCCCCGGACGGCGGCTGGCAGAGATACTGCTTGTCGTGCCGCTGGCCTTCCCGGCCTACGTGCTTGCCTACGCCTATACCCATGTGCTCGACCATCCGGGCATCGTGCAGAGCGTGCTGCGCG
Organism: uncultured Alphaproteobacteria bacterium; assembly: GCA_963757495.1. Lineage (GTDB taxonomy): Bacteria > Pseudomonadota > Alphaproteobacteria > Rhodobacterales > Rhodobacteraceae > Jannaschia. The sequence continues at coordinate 308,678 of CAVWRZ010000002.1, read as the reverse complement.
ACGTGACCGGCTGGGGGCCGCGCGACTACTGGTTTCCGGAGATCCGCTCGCTCGGCGGGGCGGCGGCGATGCTCGTGCTGGTGCTCTACCCTTACGTCTATCTGCTCGCGCGGGCGGCCTTCGGGGCGCAATCGGCGGCCGTGTTCCTTGCCGCCCGCACGCTTGGCCGGTCGCGGCTGCACGCGTTCCTGACCGTCTCCCTCCCGATGGCCCGGCCGGCGATCGCCTCGGGCGTATTGCTGGCGACGATGGAGACCATCGCGGACTTCGGCACGGTCGCGCATTTCGGAGTGCAGACCTTCGCGACCGGGATCTACACCAGCTGGTTCACGCTGGCCGACCGGGGGGCCGCGGCGCAGCTCGCCCTCGGACTGCTGGCCTTTGCGCTGCTGCTCGCACTGCTGGAACGCGGGCAGCGGGGCGGGGCGCGCTACGCTCCGCGGCGACACGAACGCATGGAGCGGATGCGCCTCGAAGGATGGCGCGGGGCGGCGGCGGCGGGTCTGTGCGCGGTGCCCATCCTGCTCGGCATGGTGATCCCGACGGTCACGCTATTCCTCATGGCGCTCGGCTCGGAGCAGGACCTGACTTCGGCGCGCTACGCCGGCTTCATCGTCAACTCCCTCACGCTGGCCGGGGTCGCCGCCGTCGTCACCGTCATCGCGGCCCTCCTTCTGGGCAGTGTCCAGCGACTGCGCCCGGGGCGGATCGCGGACAGCGCGGTGCACGTGGCGCGGCTCGGCTACGCGGTGCCGGGCGGGGTGATCGCGGTCGGGCTCTTCGTGCCCTTCGCCGGCTTCGACAACGCGCTCGACGGCTGGATGCGGGCAACCTTCGGCGTCTCCACCGGGCTGCTCGTCACCGGTTCGATCTGGCTGCTCGTCGCCGCCTACGTGGTGCGTTTTCTGGCAGCCGCGCTAGGGGCTTACGAGACCGGGGCCGCGGGCATCTCCGGGAACCTGGACACGGCGGCCCGGGTGCTTGGACAGTCGGGCTGGGGCACGATCCGACGGGTTCACCTGCCTCTGATGGCCCCGGCGGTCCTGACGGCGGCATTGATCGTCTTCGTGGACGTGATGAAGGAGTTGCCCGCCACGCTCATAATGCGGCCCTTCGACTACGACACCCTTGCCGTGCAGGCGTTCCGTCTTGCCTCCGACGAGCGCCTGTCCGGCGCGGCGGTCCCGTCGCTGGTCATCGCGGGGATCGGCCTGCTGCCGGTGATCCTGCTTTGTCGAAAGGTGCGCCGGGGGCCCTGATCGGGGCGAGTCCATCCCCCTGAATGCTCCAGCGGTTTTCGCAGCGTCATTTCGCTCGGACGACCCGCGCATCTCATATGTGACCTTCGGCTTGAAGGCAGGATGGCCCGACCTCGACCGACGAAGTCCTCTTCCGTCCTGGGTTCGACGTATTCCGCGATGGGCGCATCGGTAACGTTCGGCCGGCCGCGCCCGATAGCCACGGGAGCTTCGCTCCAACATCTATGACAGGGCTCACCGAACCGCAGGGGCCATCCGGCGATTACCTGCGATAAGCCGCCGGCGTTTTCACCCGGACCCCACAGCCGGGACGCCCGCATGGCGATGACTGCAGGTGTCTGGCTGGAATGGCGGGATCGAGACCTCACCCCATCTACGTCCTCAAAGCGCGGATGAAGTGAAACTGGAGGTCCTGTCCGAACTTTTCGTTTCGCATTGCTCGTTATCACAGGCTTCGTCGCGTGCCTCCCATCCGAGGCATGGTTTCCCCTCTTCCCGCCAAGGTCAGGCCACGCGGACGGCCTCGGCCGTGCCGAGGGCGTCGGAGCGGGCGATGAGGGCGATCCGGATCTGGATCTCTGCGGTCTGGCGGTCTGGGTCGCGCGCGGCGATGCGCGTATGGAGAGCTCTGAGGCAGCGCGTCTCCGCCACGATCCTGCTTCGGGCTTGGTATCCGGTCCAGCGCGTCCAGTACGCCCTGCCGTCGTGCCGGGTGGCGCGCAGGGTTTCGTTCTGGGGTTTGGCTGTCGAGGCAGTCCTCTTTCCGAGCTCGGCCTTTCTTTCGCAGCGGTAGGGTCGCTGAAGCAGAGCGGTCGATGATGCCACTGTGGCAGCGGCGCGTGTCATAGGCATCGTCCACTGCCCCCTCACGGGACATCCCCGCGCGATGCCCGCCGGGCGAGGGATGGCACCGGCATCGCGGTCCCGGGCGTTGGCGAGTGCCAAGCCAAACAGCACGGCGTTCGGGGGCGACGGCGCGCGGTACCGTGACCGCGGACGCCGCCTGCCATTTGCGACGCTGCCACGGTGCCATCGTCGCACGCGGCGGCCCGGCGATCCCGCCCCTGCGAAAGAACGGCCGAGCCCGCAAGGAGGAAGCCCCGGCGGCCCGGGCGCGCAGCGATGCCCCCCCGCGCCATGACGGCCGGGCCTTCCGGACGCGATACCATGCCGGCGGCCGCGTCGAGGCCGGGATCCGATGACCGAAGGCCCTCGGCGCGCGCATCGCCGCGCGGGACCCGGACCGCGAGGGTGCCGAAATCGAGGGGAACTCCGTCTCGCCCTCATCTACCGCGCCGACGGTCTCGGCACCGCCGCGATCGTCCGCTCGGCCCGGACGCGGAGGGGAAAGAACGGCGCCGCCTCAGGCCGACCTTCCGCGATGGGGCCGTGCCGAAACATCCCCTGAACCGGCTCCGCGCCGATGCTGGCTCCACGGCGGCGATCATGGCAAGGATCACGGGTATCTTGTCTCCGGAGCCGGTCATGAACAACTTCCTCGATATTCACGCCACCGGGCCGGGCGAGCTGCGGACGATGCTGGACAGGGCGGTGGCGATGAAGGTGGCGCGGGGGGACCGGCCGAAGGGAACGCCGGACGACGAGTTGCCGCTGGCGGGGCGCGTCGTGGCCCTGATCTTCGAGAAACCCTCGACGCGCACGCGGGTCAGTTTCGACGTCGGCGTGCGTCAGCTGGGCGGCACATCGATGGTCCTGTCCGGCGCGGAGATGCAACTGGGCCACGGGGAGACCATCGCCGATACCGCCCGCGTCCTGTCGCGCTACGTCGACCTCATCATGATCCGGACCTTCGGGCAGGACATCCTTCAGGAGATGGCGGAACATGCGACCGTCCCGGTCATCAACGGGCTGACGGACACGTCGCATCCGTGTCAGATCATGGCTGACGTCATGACCTTCGAGGAGCATCGCGGGCCGATCCGCGGCAAGCGCGTCGCCTGGATGGGGGACGGCAACAACGTCGCGCAGAGCTTCCTGCATGCCGCCGCGAGCTTCGGGTTCGACTTCACCTTCGCAGGCCCCTCGCAGCTCGACCCGGACGCAGCGCTCATGGGCGCGGCGCGCAAGGCCGGGTGCGAGGTGCGGGTGGAGCGGGACCCGGCGCGTGCGGTGGCCGACGCAGACCTCATCGTGACCGACACCTGGGTCAGCATGGGGGATCAGGAATCATCGCGGCAGCGGCGCCACAACCTGCTGCGCCCCTATCAGGTGAACGAGCGGCTGCTGGAAGCCGCCCCGGAACATGCGCTGGTCATGCACTGCCTGCCGGCGCATCGGGGCGAGGAGATTACGGATGCGGTGCTCGACGGGCCGCGGTCGGTGGTGTTCGACGAGGCCGAGAACCGGCTCCACGCGCAGAAGGCGATCATGCGCTGGTGCCTCGGCGTCTGATCGACCCTAGAGACCGACGACGAGCCACCCGAGATAGGCCGCATAGGCCGCCACGAAGGCGATCCCCTCCCGCCGGGTGATCCGCCATCCGGTCACGGCTGCGACGACGAGGGCCACCGTCGCGGCGACCATGACCCAGATGTCGAAGACCGCGATCTCCGCGGGGACCTGCAACGGCTCGACCAAGGCCGTGACCCCCAGGATGCCGAGGATGTTGAAGATGTTGCTGCCGACGATGTTCCCGAAGGCGAGGTCGGACTGGCCGCGTCGGGCGGCCACGATGGAGGTGACGAGTTCCGGCATCGAAGTGCCGATGGCCACGACCGTAAGGCCGATCACCGCCTCCGACACGCCGGACGCCGCCGCCACCGAGACCGCGCCGGTGACGAGCGCGCGGGCCGCCAGGAGGGTGACGAGCAGGCCGCCGACGAAGAAGGCCAGGGCGACGGGCATCCGCGGCGGCGGGGCGGAGAGGTCCGCCTCCACCGCCGCGCCGGTGCGGATCGCGAGGGCGACGTAGCCCGCGAGGCCGGCGATGAAGACCGCGCCGGCGAGCCGACCGAGTTCTCCCGAGAGGACGACGACGAGGCAGAGGCCGGTGGCCAGGGCGAGGACGGTGCCGTCGCGCCGGAACGCGGCTCCGCCGACCGAGATCGGCCGGATCGCCGCCGCCGCTCCGAGGATCAGCAGGATGTTGACCACGTTGGAGCCGACGACGTTGCCGACAGCGATTCCGGGCGCACCGGCCATCGCCGCCTGCACCGAGGTCAGGAGTTCGGGCATGGAAGTTCCGAACCCCACGAGCGTCACGCCGATGACGATGGGAGAGATGCGCAGCCGTTCGGCCACCGCGACGGCACCGCGAACCAGAAGCTCCCCGCCGATCAGAAGCCCGACGAAACCGGCGACGATGAGGATGATGTCCAAGGAATGCCCCATGGCCGGTCCGAGGGAAGGCATCCCGTCCGGCCGAGGGTGCCATCGTCGCAAGTGGGGTCGGATCGGTAGCTCCGCAAGTCCGCCCCGTCAGGACTTCAGGCGGTAGCCCGTCCGGAACATCCACCACGCAACCGTGCACACGAGAAGCGTGGAGCCGGAGACGACTGCGAATCCGAGCCAGGGCGAACTGTCGGAGACGCCGAGCACGGCGGAGCGCATCCCGTCGATCAGGTAGAACACCGGGTTCGCGTGCAGCAGCGCGCGCATCACCGGAGGCAGCCCCTCGATGGAGTAGAACGTCCCCGACAGGAAACTCAGCGGCGTCACGATGAAGTTCGTGATCGCCGCCATCTGGTCGAACTTGTTGGCGTAGACCCCCGCGATCACGCCGAGCGAGCCCAGAAACGCGCCGCCGAGCGCCACCCAGACGAGCGCCATCAGCGGGTCGTGGATGCCGAGCCCGAGGAACGGGAACATCAGGAGCGAGATGGCGCAGGCCACGAAGATGCCGCGCAGGATGCCGCCCGCAAGATAGCCCACCAGCAGTTCGGTGGCCGAAAGCGGCGGCATGAGCGTGTCGACGATGTTGCCCTGCACCTTGGAGATCACGATGGAGGAGGAGACGTTGGCGAAGGAGTTCTGGATCACCGTCATCATCAGGATGCCGGGGGCGAGGAAGTGGATGAACGGCTGGCCCATGACCTCCCCGCGGGTGGTGCCGACGGCGAGCGTGAACACTCCGAGGAACAGCGCGGCGGTGGCCAGGGGGGCCAGCAGCGTCTGCGTCCAGACGGAGGTGAAGCGGCGCACCTCGCGCAGGGCCAGCGTCCACATGCCGAGCCAGTTCACCAGCCCGAAGCGGCGCACCCCCTGCCGGACGTCGCCCCCGATGGGCGCGGCGGGAGCGGGGATCGTGGCGGAGGCTGCGGGCGCGGTCTGGGTCATCGGGGGCCTTTGCGTGGCGACGTCGGCTTGTGACGGCCGGCACGGGTGCTTACAATAGCACTTCCTCCGGCATCGCCACCCCTCGGGGCCGTGCGTATGCGAACACCCGAGCCGGAGCGGGCGAGCCTTAGGAGAGCCGCATGGCCTGGACCGACGACCGCGTCGAGACGCTCAAGAAGATGTGGGGCGACGGGGCGTCCGCCTCTCAGATCGCCAAGGAGCTTGGCGGCGTGACGCGCAACGCGGTCATCGGCAAGGTGCACCGGCTCGGTCTGTCGAACCGCAACGCCGATCCTGCTCCCGCTGCCACCCCCGCCGCCGTCGAGGAGACGCCCGCCGCCGCAAAGACGCCGAGCGCGAAGCCGACGCCGGAGCCCGTCGCCGAGGTGGAGGAGACGCCGGCCGGGAAGCCCCCCGTGCCCGAGGTCGAGGAGGAGGACGACGAGCCGCGCACGATGGCCGCCGTGCCGCCGCGCACGGGCAACACCATCACCTCGCTGCGCAAGCCGCTCATGGCCGGGCAGCCGTTGCCGCCGCAGCCATCGGCCAACGAGATCTCCCCCGAGGCGCTGGCCAAGGTCAACGCGGTGGAGAAGACGGCCAAGAAGATCGGACTGATGGAGCTGACCGAGCGGACGTGCAAATGGCCCATCGGCGATCCGGCCACGGAGAAGTTCTGGTTCTGCGGGTTGGGCGTTCAGGCCGGAAAGCCCTACTGCGAGGCGCATGTCACCGTGGCATTCCAGCCGATGTCCTCGCGCCGCGACCGCAAGCGCTGACGAGCGGGCGGCAGCTTCAGTGCCGTCGCCTCAGCCTGCCCCAGACCAGCATCGCGATGTAGAGCAGCGTCGCGCCGACGTGGAACAGCCAGATCCGCGTCAGCATCAGCCCGGCGACGACGGCGACCGCCAGCAGCACGTAGACCGTGTTGTCCCGGCTCACCTTCATCGCCTTCAGCGACACGGTGCCGAACCGCGCGATCATCGCCCCGCCGACGCCGATCATCCAGATCGCGATCAGGATCGGGGCGTCCCGCGGATCGACGATGCCGGCGAGATAGAGCGTGACCGGGAAGATGCCCAGCATCGCGCCTGCCGGAGCAGGCACGCCGGTGAAGCTCTTGGCGTCGCCCGACATCTCGTCCTTGGCGGCCACGTTGAAACGCGCGAGCCGCAGGCAGCAGCAGATCGCGAAGACCAGCGCGGCGAGCCAGCCCATGCCGGCCAGCCCCTCCAACCCGAAGTTGTAGACGAGCAGCGCCGGAGCCACGCCGAAACAGACGAAGTCCGAGAGCGAGTCGAGCTCCGCCCCGAAGGGCGACGAGGCGTTCAACCGGCGGGCCAGCAGCCCGTCCAGCCCGTCGAGGAGTGCCGCGAAGATGAGCAGGCCGGCCGCGAAATGGAACTGCTCGGAGAAGGTGAAGCGGATCGACGTCAGCCCGAAGCAGAGCCCCAGCATCGTTACGACGTTGGGCACCAGCGACAGGACCGGCAGCCGCCCCTCGCGCCCCTCCCCCGACATCTATTCGACCCGCGCGGTTGCGGGGCGCGCATCGCCGAGCACCGCGATGACGCTTTCGCCGGAGGTCATCTTCTGGCCCACCGACACGCGCGGGGCGGTCCCTTCGGGGAGGTAGACGTCGAGCCGCGAGCCGAAGCGGATCAGACCGATGCGATCGCCGCGTTCCAGGATCGCGCCCTGGTCGACCTCGCAGAGGATGCGCCGCGCGACGAGGCCCGCGATCTGCACCACGCCCAGCCGCGTTCCGTCGGCCATCGCGATGACCAGCCCGTTGCGCTCGTTCTCCTCGGACGCCTTGTCGAGCTCGGCGGAGAGGAACTTGCCGGGGCGGTAGGCGACGTTGACGATCTCGCCGGCGACGGGCGCGCGGTTCACGTGACAGTCGAAGACCGACATGAAGACCGACACGCGGGTCAGAGGAGCCGCACCCAGCAGGAGTTCCGCCGGGGGGACGGCCGGGCCGATCAGCGACACGGTCCCGTCGGCGGCCGACACGATCTGCCCCTCCTCCATCGGGATGGTGCGGACGGGATCGCGGAAGAAGTAGTAGCACCAGACGGTCAGGGCGAGCCCGACCACGCCGAGCGGTTCCCAGACGACGAACAGGATCAGGGTGGCCACGGCGAAGATCGCGATGAACTTGCGCCCCTCCCGGTGGATCGGCTTGACGATGGTTCCGACGAGGTCGACGCTCATTTGGGACTCCTGTGCTCGACGGGGACTTAGCCCCCGCGGGGGGCCGGGTCCAGCGGGCGGGCGTCAGCGGTCGAAGAGCTTGAGCAGTTCGGACGCGATCTTCTCCTTCACCGCCTCCTCCACCGCGCCCCGACTGTCGAGCGTCTCCGGCGCGACGTCGAGTTCGGCGGCCAGCTTGGCGCGCGCGGTCTCCCTCGCCTGCGCCTCGATCTCCGCGCGCTCAACGTCGATGCGTTGCCGGGCGAGGAATTCGAGATCGGGGCGGATACTCGGATCGGCCCAGGGGCCCTCGATCAGGATCGGCACGGTGATGCCTTCGCTGTCGACCCCGCGCCGCAGGGTCGGCAGCAGGCGGTAGTCGATCGTCCGGCCCCCGAGCCCGATGCGGCCCTCCCCTCTGGCCGTCAGATATTCGCCGGTGAGCGACAGGTCCTCCCCCCGTGCGACACCGCCGTCGATGGCGAAGCTGCCCGTCAGGCCGTCGAACACCGTCTTCTGCCCCGCACCGCGGAAGCCGACGTCCAGCGTCCGGATCATTCCCGGAATGTCGAGGCCGAGGATCTCGCCGCGGCCGAACCGGAACGACGCACCGCCCGAGAGACTGTCGGCGAGCGCCTGCATCGTATCGCCGACGCCGAGGAGGTCGATGGCGCCGTCCGCCCGTCCAACCAGCCGGTCGAACCCGGCGAATGCCGTCAGGAACGGCTGCATCTCCAGGCCCGCCAGTTGCAGCGTCGCGCGAGACGACAGCCCGCCGCGCCCGTTGACGACCATTTCGCCCGTGACGGTGCCGCCGTAGGCCAGCACCGGCTGCAGCGCGACGACCGCCCGGCCGTTCTCAAGCGTCACCCGGGCGCGCATCTCGTCGACGGTGAAACCGTCCGCGACGATCGGGCCGGTGGAGAGGCTCAGGTCCGCGTCGAGCGCGAAGAGCCCGGAGACGTCGATGATTTCGCGGCTCCAGCCCCGTGCCGGGCCGCCCGATCCTCCGGGCCGCTCCGGGCCCGCCCCGTCGGAGGACGCCGTCCCGGAGGTGAAGGTCAGGCCGTCGGAGGCCAGCGTCCCGGAAACGCGCGTCCGCTCCCCATGGGGGGCGATGTCGAGCGCGCCGGTCAGGCGGTTGTCGTCCAGCTCGACGGTCATCTCCCGAAGGTGCACCGTGCCTCCCGGGGCGAGCGTGACGTCGGCCTGCAGATCGATGCGGTCCCGGCCGAGCCCCCTGGGCAGATCGAGCGGAGCGGCCCCGACGAGGGCGGCGATGGCGAACCCGTCGGTGGTGGTCGCTTCGGCCCGGCCCTCGAACGAGAGCGGGTCCAGATCGGCCCGTCCATCCAGCCGCAGCGACGTGCCGCCTGCGGCGAGCGTCAGGGCCACCGGCGTCAAGGCACCGTCGAGAAGCGCGCGCGCCGCTTCCGCCGAAGCCTCGAGCGTGATCGCCTGCCCGTCCAGCAACGCAGACCCGGCGACCCGCAACGGACCGTCGAGGCCGGCCAGATCGGCGGTGGCGTCGACGGCTTGCAGGTCGACCCGGGTGGCCGGCCCGTGGTCGATCCAGGTGATCCGCGCATCCGTCAGGACGGCCCGGTCGATGGTGACGCCGCGCGGCGGGTTGGTGTCGTTGCCCGCGCCGACGTCGGCCGTCTGCGGACCACCCCCGAAGGCGAACTCCCAGTTGCCCCGCCCGTCGGCGCGTCGTTCCAGCACGAGCACGGCCCCGTCGATCGCGATGCTCTCTATGCGGACGTCGCCGCCCAGCAGGGAAGACAGCGCGATGCCGACGTCCAGCGTGCCGGCCGCAAGCATCGGACCTTCGACCGACCAATCGGCATTGGCCACCTCGATCCCCTCCGCGCGCACGCCGAGCCGGGGCCAGAGCGTGGCCTTCACCGGCCCGTCGATGGTCAGCGCGCGCCCCGTTTCGGCCGAGAACCGATCCGCTGCCAGTTGCGCCACTCGCTCCGTCGGCACGAGGACGAGCGCCAACAGCGCCAGTGCGACGATCGTTATCAGTATCGCCGCGATCCGAAACAGCCACTTCATCCGCATCTCCCGAGATTTCGCCACGATGAATCGCCCGGGGGCCTATCGCAAGGGGTTCCCCGCCCCGGACCGCGCCCCTATGTGGCCACCATGTCCGCAAACCCGCCCGCCCTTCGCCCAGACCTCGCGCCGCGGGTCACGCTGCCGTCCGATGCGCGCCCGGGGCAGCCGAGGATCGGGATGGTCTCGCTCGGCTGTCCCAAGGCGCTGGTGGATTCCGAACGCATCCTGACGCGGCTGCGGGCCGAGGGCTATGCCATCTCCCCGGACTACGCGGGCGCGGAAGCGGTGATCGTCAACACCTGCGGGTTCCTCGACTCGGCCAAGGCGGAGAGCCTGGACGCCATCGGAGAGGCGCTGCGCGAGAACGGCAAGGTCATCGTGACCGGCTGCCTCGGCGCGGATGCCGACTACGTGACCGGGGCGCATCCGAAGGTGCTCGCGGTGACCGGCCCGCAGCAATACGAGCAGGTCCTGGACGCGGTGCACGCCGCAGCACCCCCGTCCCCGGACCCGTTCATAGACCTGCTGCCGGCCTCGGGCGTGACGCTGACGCCGCGGCATTTCAGCTATCTGAAGATCTCCGAGGGCTGCAATCACAAGTGCCGCTTCTGCATCATCCCCGACATGCGCGGTCGCCTCGTTTCGCGCCCGGCCAAGGCGGTGCTGCGGGAGGCCGAGCGGCTGGTCGACGCGGGCGTCAAGGAGCTGCTGGTCATCAGCCAGGACACCTCCGCCTATGGCACCGATTGGAAAGACCGCGCCGGGGCCGGCTCCCACATCGTCGACCTCGCCCGAAACCTCGGCTCGCTCGGGGCGTGGGTCCGGCTGCACTACGTCTACCCTTACCCGTTCGTGCGCGACCTCGTGCCACTCATGGCCGAGGGTACGATCCTGCCCTATCTGGACGTCCCGTTCCAGCACGCCCACCCCGAAACCTTGCGCCGGATGGCCCGTCCGGCCCATGCCGAGAAGACGCTCGACCGGATCGCCGAGTGGCGCGGGATCTGCCCGGAGATCACCCTTCGCTCGACCTTCATCGTCGGCTACCCCGGCGAGACGGAGGCGGAGTTCCAGGTCCTGCTCGATTGGCTGCACGAGGCGCAACTCGATCGGGTCGGAGCGTTCCAGTACGAGGACGTCGCCGGAGCACGCTCGAACGCGCTGCCGGATCACGTCCCGGCGGAAGTGAAGCAGGAGCGGTTCGAACGGTTCATGGAGCGCGCGCAGGCGATCTCCGCCGCCAGGCTGGAGACCAAGGTGGGGCGACGGCTGGAGGTGATCGTGGACGCCGTAGATGCCGAGGGGGCGACCTGCCGTACCAAGGCGGATGCGCCGGAGATCGACGGCAACCTGTTCATCGACGTGGGGTTCGACACCCTCTCGCCCGGAGACATCGTGACCGTCGAGGTGGACGAGGCGTCGGAATACGACCTCTGGGGAAGATGCGTGGGTTGACGATCAGGCCGGGACGAACTCCAGCGCGATACCGTTGAGGCAATGCCGCTTTCCCGTCGGGGCCGGGCCATCGTCGAAGATATGGCCGAGATGCCCGCCGCAGTTCGAACAATGCACTTCCGTGCGGACCATCAGCAGCGACCGGTCGGGCTGCGTGCCGACGCTCGCCGGATCGATGGGTGCCCAGAACGATGGCCATCCCGTCCCGCTCTCGAACTTCGTGTCCGACGGGTAGACCGGTTGGGCGCAGCCCGCGCAAAGATAGGTGCCCATGCGGGTCTCCTCGTTGAGCGGGCTCGAATAGGGGCGCTCGGTGTCGTGTTGCCGCAGGACGTCGAATTCCTCCTCAGTCAGCCGGGCGCGCCATTCCTCCGGCGAAAGGGACAGCGGGAAATTCCCCTGCGCTTCGGCCTCGTCGCCCCGGATCGCGTAGGCCCCGACGGCTCCCAGACCGAGGACGGCGGCTCCGCCGAGAAGGATGCTGCGTCGCGTGTCCATGATGCTCTCCCTTACCGCTTCCCCGGACCAACGCTCGGATGGCCCTGCCGTTCCGCAGACGGTCAGGCTGCGCGGAACACGAGTCCGAGACCGTTGATGCAATGGCGCTCCCCGGTCGGTTCGGGACCGTCGTTGAAGATGTGCCCGTGGTGGCTTCCGCAGTTGGCGCAGTGGATTTCGGTCAGCATCGCGCCGTACTTCGGGTCTGGCCCGGTGAGGATCCCGCCCGGCGCACCTTCGTAGAAAGCCGGCCAGCCGCTGTCGCTGTGGAACTTCGTCTTCGACTGATAGACGACGTGACCGCAGCCCGCACAGCCGTAATCGCCGGCCCGCGTCTCCAGATGCAGGGGACTCGAGAATGCCAGTTCGGTCGCGTTGGCGCGCAGGACGGCGTATTGGTCCTCCGTCAGCATTGCGCGCCATTCGGCCTCCGTCCGCATGACCGGGAAGCCAGCCGCCCGCGCCGCCGACCCCACCATCAAAGCCGCCGCGGCGGTCGTCAGGAATACACGTCTGTCCATCGAAGGCTCCTCCATATGTGCGTATAGCCACGCAACCGTTAAGCGATAGTTTCAACGCGGCGTCGCAGGGGTCTCCGTCAGATGCCGGGCGACCCAGTTCCGCAGGGTCAGGTGGCTCGCCGAACGGATGTCCATCGTCAGAAGCCCCGCGTCGCAGTCCCAATCGCGGCGGCCCTGCATCAGCCGGCAGACGCCCTCCCACGTCGAACCGCCAAGCCTGCGCAGGGTATCCCGGCTGCGACTTCCGCAACGCGGCCGCTTGTATCGGGTGCCTCATGAGACGTGCCATGCACGTGGCTGATCCGCGCGAGCCGCCCGCCACAAGGCGTGTCCGACGGGAAAGCCCCCGACACCAGCAGCCGCCCATCGATACGCACCACGTCGTCGCAGGTCAGCCGCCCCGCCATCAGCGCGCCCCAGCCGTAGCCGGACGAGATCAGCGGTTTCCCCGCGATCGGGTAGCGCGATCCCACGTCCGTGAGGACTGCCAGGGCGAAACCGTCGTCAGGAAAGTTCAGACCGTGGAACCGCAACCTCCGGTCCAGCCCGACAGGATGCGAAGAGACCGCCGGCCGCATCGGCCGCGCCGCCGGTTCGGGGACTCCTCGGCGGCACCGGTCCCTGCCGGCCCCAGCCACGGAAGTGCCGCCTGACCCGGTAGCAGACTTCGAAACCCGCGCCCGCCGCACGCCGTTCTCAAAGCCCCGCAGCGGTCCGTCGGACGATCTCGATGCGTTCGGCATTGGGCGGATGCGTCCCGAGGAAACGATCGCCCGGATCGGGAATTCGGGTGAAGAACGCCGCGCCGCGGACCGGATCGAAACCGGCGCGGGCCGTTATGACGGTTCCAAGCGCATCCGCCTCCAGCTCGTGGTCCCTGGAGAAACGGCGCGCGCCGACGCTGCCGCTGATCCGGCTGATCTCCTGCGCGGTGGCCTGATTCGCACCCGCCACGCTGGCGATCAGTCCGCCGACGAGCGCGCCGGTCGAGGCCGCCTGCCGCTGCCGCGCGATGTGCTGCTCGATGTGATGCGCGGATTCGTGTCCGATGACGAAGGCGATCTCGTCGATGTTTCGCGCATCGGCGATCAGCGCCTGCGTGAACGTCAGTACCGGCCGCCCCGATCGGTCGAGCGACTGGAAGGCGTTCGGCGGAGCGTTGCGGTTCGGATCCACCTGGATGCGGAAATCGCAGTTCACGTCGGGGGCCCGCTGCCGGCACAGGCCTTCGGCCACCGGCTCCACCCGGCGCACCGCCGTCGAGAAGTTCGCCCCGGCAGTGGATCCGCCGAGCCGCGCCGGCGCTTCGGCCGCGGGCGAGGGGCGGGGCGCGGACGGGGCCGGTGCGACGGTCACGCAGCCCGACAGGAAGGCCGCGACGGCGAGGGCAAGGGCGGAAGATTTCATCGAGGTCCCGATCGTGCTGTGGTCTCTGGCCGGTTATAATCCATCCGGGGGAGGTTGCCAGCACCCGGTCCCCGGCACAACGAATTGCGAAAGGTCCGCAGCATGTTCTCGATCGAGCACGATTTCGACGCCACCGTCATCACGCTGGTGGATGAGGGCGAGACGGATCGCGCGCCCGCCGAGGACGTTGTGATCGCCGCCTTCGAGGATTGCGTGACGTTGACCCAGCCCGACCCCCGGACCGGGCGGCCCGTACGCGTCACCCTCACCATGGGTCAGCTGCGCGACCTGGCCACGGCGCTCGACCTGCCGGAGGGAGTCTACCGCCGCTGAACGACCGGTCAGGCCGCGAGGCCCTTGGATCCCATGCCGAGGAACTTCGCGCGCCGGGCCGCCCGGACGTCCGTCGCCGCCTGTCCGTCGAACTCGCCGAGCATGGCGGAGAGGGCCATACCGGCGCGCGCGATCGTCGCCTCCCGGTCGCGGTGGGCCCCGCCGAGCGGTTCCTCCACGATGCGGTCGATGACAGACAGCTTGAGCAGGTCCTGCGCGGTGAGCCGGAGGGCCTCCGCCGCCTCGCGCATCTTTTCGGCGTCCTTCCAGAGGATCGAGGCGCAGCCCTCCGGCGAGATGACCGAGTAGATCGAGTGCTCCAGCATCGCCACGCGGTTCGCCGTGGCGAAGGCCACCGCACCACCGGAACCGCCTTCTCCGACGATAAGCGAGACGATCGGGACGCCGAGCCGAAGGCAGGTCTGCGTCGACCGCGCGATGGCCTCCGACTGCCCGCGCTCCTCGGCCCCCTTGCCCGGATAGGCACCGGGCGTGTCGATCAGCGTCACCACCGGCAGGCCGAACCGGTCCGCCATCTCCATCAGCCGGATCGCCTTGCGGTACCCTTCGGGACGCGCCATGCCGAAGTTCCGCTCGATCCGGGTCCGGGTGTCGTGACCCTTCTCATGCCCCAGCACCATCACCGAACGGCCCTCGAGCCGGGCCAGCCCGCCCATGACGGCATGGTCGTCGGCGAAGTTCCTATCCCCCGCCAGCGGCGTCCAGTCCGTGAACAGCGCCTCGATGTAGTCCTTGCAATGGGGGCGATCCGCGTGTCGCGCGACTTGTGCCTTCTGCCACGGAGTGAGGCTGCGGTAGAGCGACACGAGCATGTCGCGGGCCTTCGCATCGAGCTGCGCCGCCTCCTTCTCGACATCGACCTTGGACTCCGATCGTGCCATCGCGCGGAGTTCCTCCGCCTTGCCTTCGATCTCCGAAAGCGGCTTCTCGAAATCGAGATATTGCGACATTTGCGGCTCCCGGGCAGTCCACCGCCATCGATATGCCGGCCCCGCGTCGCCTATGCAACCGAACGCAAGGCGACGCGCCGTGCCGCGCCCTCCGGTCAGGACGTGCCGTAGCGCGCGAGGTGAAGGCGGTCGAAGGTGCCGAAGAGGACGGTGCCGTTCGCGTGGGCCCGGCCCGCATCGAGTGGGGGGACAACGGCAGATGTTGACCCGCGTGGACGTGTGAGCGCGACGGAGAGGGCTCCGTAGAGAGGCGGAAGCGGATTCGGAGACATGTCCTTCACGATCCGGTCCAGCCCGGGGAGCACATCGTAGTGCCTCGCTTCCAGGTCCAGAACGAGCCGGAACGAAGCCATGCCCGGCAGAGATATGGGCACGGCGGAGACGTCGCGCCGGATCCGGGTGGAGACCTTGCGCGCGCCTGCGGCATCGACCGCAGGGATGGCCATGACGACGAGGTCGTCCTTCGCCCAGCCGACGATGCCCCCATCCGGCATCGCCGCGATGAGCCTTTGGTGGAAGGCCTGCATCGCCATGTCATCCGCCTCCTTGCCCCAGAAGCGCGACAGTGCCCCCCTGAAGCGGATGCGGATCGTGAAGGTCGTGGCCCCCTCGTGCAGCGTCCCGGTCGCACCGGCCTGTTCCAGCGCCCAGGCCAGCGCATCGCCCGTCATCAACCCTCCGCCGGTGGTGAATCCGGCTGCTTGTTCCAAGGTATTCACCTTCGCGATCTGACGGCGCTCCCGCTCCAGGAGAGCCCCGACGAGGGTCACGCAGAGCAGGTTCAGGCCGGCCAGCATCGGCGCGACCTCCCGCAGGAACCAGACCGCGAGATCCGGGGGCAGCAGGACGGCCGCCAGCAGATGCAGGGAGGTGGCAAGACCCAGAACCAGCAGCAGGCCGATACCGCGACGCTGACCCCGGGAGAAGCCTTGCCACGCGAGCCCGACGACGCCGGCGATGAGCATGGCGGCCAGTCCGGACATCATGCCGACGCCCCCGACGTCTATCCGCGCGACGGCGGCGATGAGCAGGCAGGGCAGGAGGCCAGGGACCCCTAGAAACGCCCCTGCAAGGACGATGGGCACGCTGCGCATGTCGATGATGAGCCCCGGGTAGGGTTCCAGCGGATGGTGCATCTGAATGAGCGCGACGAGGCCGAAGAGCGTACCGAGCATCGGCGCGACGAAACGCTTGTCCGGGACCACGCGGTGAAGCGCGCCATAGGCGACGGCCAGCAGTCCGATCACCGCCGCGGAGCCGAGCAGGTCGAGAAGAGACTCGATGGTCAACATGTACGGATCTCCGGGTACGATCCCGCCCTGTCTGCCCCAGGTATCTTAACGCATGGCTAAAATCACGCCACAGGACGATTCAAATGCCCCGGAAGCGCCTTAGTCTTCCTGCTCCAGATAGCCTTCCATCACGGCCAGCGCCTCCGGCGCCGCCCAGTCGGCGGTGCCGACGAGCTGCGCTACGACCTGCCCTGCCCGATCCAGCACGAGCGTGTGCGGCAGCCCCCGCACGCCCATGCCGCGCGCCATCTCGGAGGCCGGGTCGCGGTGCAGCGGCAGCGAGGTCACGCCCGTCTCCGTCCAGAATCGGTCCATCGCCATCGGATCGTGGCGTCCGAAGGCCATCGTCACGACCTCCAGGTCGCCCGCGCCCATCTTGTCCTGCAACGCCTGCAGCGACGGCATCTCCTCGCGGCAGGGCGCACACCAGGTGGCCCAGAAGTTCAGCACGACGACCTGCCCCTCGTAGACCGACAGGTCGGACAGCGTGCCGTCTTCCGTCAGGAATGCGGTGATGGCCGGGACATAGGGCTCGACCCTCTCCATCTTCGCCATGTCGCCCGTGAAGAGCGCGGCATCGGGCTCGGCCAGGGCGGGGGTGGCGAGGGCGATGGTCAGCCCGTATAGCGTCGTCGTCAGTTTCCGCACCGTGAGGCACTCCATGTCGTCGTCGTCCGACCGCAGTTCGAACAAGATGTGGGGCGGCCGTTTCGCGTCGGGCCCGGATGCGATCATGGAGGCGATCAACGCCTCGATCGGCTACGACCGTCGCATGGCCCCGCAGGACATCGAGGGCAGCCGGGCCCATGCCGCGATGCTGGCCGCGCAGGGCATCGTCAGCGATACCGACGCCGAAGCGATCCGGGAAGGGCTGCTCACGGTGTTGTCAGAGATCGAAGACGGCACGTTCGAATATTCCACCGCGCTCGAAGACATCCACATGAACGTGGAGGCCCGCCTGACCGAGATCGTGGGCCCCGCGGCCGGCCGGTTGCACACCGCGCGCTCGCGCAACGATCAGGTCGCGCTCGACTTCCGCATGTGGACCCGTGACCAGTGCGACGCAGCCATCGACGCGCTGCCGCGGCTGATGTCGGCGCTGGTCGCGCAGGCCGTGGACGGCGCGGACTGGGTCATGCCGGGCTTCACCCACCTGCAGACGGCGCAGCCCGTCACCTGGGGCCATCACATGCTGGCCTACGTCGAGATGTTCGCCCGCGACCTGTCCCGCTTCGAGGACGCCCGCCGGCGCATGAACGAATGTCCGCTGGGCACCGCGGCGCTCGCGGGCACCTCCTTTCCCATCGACCGGGAGATGACGGCGCGGGCGCTCCGGTTCGACCGCCCGGCCGCAAACTCGCTCGACGCCGTCTCGGACCGGGACTTCGCGCTCGAGTTCCTTTCCGCTGCCAGCATCTGCGCGATGCACCTGTCGCGGCTGGCGGAGGAGCTGGTCATCTGGTCTTCCGCGCAGTTCCGCTTCGTGCGCCTGTCGGATCGCTGGTCCACCGGGTCGAGCATCATGCCGCAGAAGCGCAACCCGGATGCCGCCGAGCTGCTGCGCGCCAAGATCGGTCGGATCTTCGGGGCGCAGGTGGCGCTGACGATGGTGATGAAGGGGCTTCCACTGGCCTATTCGAAGGACATGCAGGAGGACAAGGAGCAGACCTTCGACGCCGCAGACTCGCTCATGCTGGCGCTGGCCGCGATGACTGGGATGGTGGGCGACATGGAGGCGCAGAAAGCCAATCTCGAAGCGGCGGCCTCCTCGGGGTTCTCGACTGCCACCGACCTTGCCGACTGGCTGGTCCGCGAGGCCGGATTGCCGTTCCGCGACGCGCACCACGCGACCGGGGCGCTGGTGAAGATGGCGGAGGATGCGGGCATCGACCTGCCGGACCTCACGCTGGAGCAGATGCGCTCGGTGAATCCCGCCATCACGGCCGGCGTCTTCGATGTCCTCGGCGTGCACAAATCCGTCGCCTCGCGGACGTCCTATGGCGGAACCGCGCCGGCGAACGTTCGCGCTCAGGTGGCCCGCTGGAAGGCGGTGCTGGAATGATCCGCCTCCTTCCGCTTCTCGTCATGCTGTCCGCCTGCGGGGTCGACGGCCCCCCGACGCCGCCGCCGCAGACCTCCACGCCGTCCGGCGTGACGATCTCGGGCAGCGTCGAAGTCGGGATCGGGCGAACGTTCTGATCGAACCACCGCCGGACTTGCCCGGGACGATTTTGGCCTAAGTCGTTCCCCAGAATAAACACTTCCGTCTCCGAACGGGCGGTTCCAACAGGAAGGTCGCGTCATGAACGCCTTGCTCTTCGGGTCCATCGGGACCCTGTCCGACACATCCGAACTGCAGCGCGCGGCCTTCAACGCCGCATTCGATGCCCATGTTCTCGACTGGCACTGGGACCGGGAGGCGTACCGCGGCATGCTGCGCGCGTCCGGCGGAAAATCGCGCATCGCGGCGCAGGCGGAAGCCGAGGGGATCGATGTGGATGCGTCGGCCGTCCACGCGACGAAAGCCGAAATCTTTCAGAGAATGCTCGACGACGGCCGCGCGGAGACCCGCCCCGGCGTCCACGAGGCGATCGCGCTGGCCCGCGCGGAGGGCCGTCGGCTCGGCTTCGTCACGTCCACCGACCGGGCCAACGTGGACCGTCTGCTCGCCGCCCTCCGGCTCGACGCCGGCACCTTCGACGTCGTCACCAGCCGGGACGATGTCGTCAATCCCAAACCGGCCCCGGACGTCTACGCGTTCGCCGCCGGCAAACTGGCCGTGGCACCGGACGCCTGCCTGGTGGTGGAGGACAATTCCGACGGGGTGCGCGCGGCCCTGGCCGCCGGGATGGCCTGCGTCGCATGGCCCAATGAGAACACCGCCGGTCACGATTTCACCGGAGCGCAACTGGTGACGGGAGAGCTTGCCGATACGCTGTTCCCCCACACGGCGGCCGCGCAATGACCTGGCGGGCGGCGCGCTGCGACATGGATCCGGAGACGGTGCGCGCGGCGCTGTCGGAGGCGGGCGTCGTCGTGATCGCGGGTGCCGGGGCGGACGACGACGCCTTCGTTGCCTTGCTGGAGGCGCTCGGACCGATGACGTTCACGACGGGCGAGACTCCGCTCGCGGGTCAACCGAAGCTGAACTTCGTCACCAACGTCGGTCGCGAGACGCCGCCGCGCAGCGTGTTCCACACCGATACGAGCTACGTCGCCACGCCGCCGGCATACACTGCCCTGCGCGCGCAGAAGATCCCCGACGCCGGCGGCGAGACCGTGTTCACCGACCAGTACGCGGCCTTCGAGCGGCTCTCCCCCGACCTCAAGCTCCGTCTGCGAGGGGCCCGCGTCCTGCACCGCGCCACCGGCGTGGCGGACGCGACCGAGACCTGGCACCCGCTGTTCCGCAGACACCCGGACACGGGGCGCACCGCGCTCTACCTGTCGACGCCGGAACGTTGCGTCGATCTCGAACTGCCCGACGGCACCCGGCAGGCGGCGCTGATCGAGGCGCTCTACGCCCATTCCACCGACCCCGCCCACGAATGGCGGCACCGCTGGTCGGCCGGTGACATCGTGATATGGGACAACCGCTGCACGTTGCACAAGGCGGACCATTCGGCCGTCGTCGGCGACCGCGTGCTGCACCGGGGCATGGTTGCCGGCGAAGCGCCGATCGCCGCCTGACCCCATCGCGGCATTGCACCCGGCCCCGCCGGTGATAGGCTCACGATTTCGAGAGCATCGGGTCGCATCGTCGCCCCGACAGGAGTGACCCATGGAAAAGTTCCCCATGACGCCGCGCGGCCTGAGCGCCCTGCAGGCCGAGTTGAAGAAGCTGAAGTCGGTCGAGCGGCCGGCGATCATCCGCGCCATCGCCGAGGCTCGCGAACACGGCGACCTGTCGGAGAACGCCGAGTACCATTCCGCCCGCGAGAAACAGTCCTTCATCGAGGGGCGCGTGAAGGAGCTGGAGGGCCTGATCTCCCGCGCCGAGGTCATCGACCCCGCGAAGATGTCCGGGCCCATCAAGTTCGGCGCGACCGTCACCCTCATCGACGAGGCGACGGAGGCGAAGAAGACCTACCAGATCGTCGGCGAGCAGGAGGCCGACATCGAGAACGGGCTGCTCAACATCAAATCCCCCCTCGCCCGCGCCCTCATCGGCAAGGAGGAGGGCGACTCCATCGAGGTCAGCACGCCCGGCGGCAAGCGGGACTACGAGGTCGCCAGCGTCGCATACCGGTAGGGCCTGCGCGTCATCGCGCATCGCCTGCGCGGCACCTGCGGTTCTGCCGGCCGGCCCCATCCTGTAGCCGGGTCCGGAACATCCCGGCATCGGAGATCCCATGGGACAGCTCGTAGACGGCATCTGGCACGACACCTGGTACGACACCGCCTCCTCCGGCGGCAGGTTCGTGCGCTCCACGGCGGGGTTCCGCAACTGGATCACCCCCGACGGCAGCGCGGGTCCGAGCGGCGACGCCGGCTTCGCGGCCGAGGCCGGGCGCTATCACCTCTACGTCTCGCTCGCCTGCCCCTGGGCGCACCGCGCGCTGATCCTGCGGAGCCTGCGCGGGCTGGAAGAGCTGATCGACGTCTCGGTGGTGCACCCCGACATGCTGTCGGACGGCTGGACCTTCGAGACCGACGACCACGGGGCCACAGGCGACCGGCTCTTCGGCCTGCCCTTCCTGCGCGACGTCTACACCCGCGCGAAACCGGACGTGTCGGGCCGCGTGACCGTTCCCGTGCTCTGGGACAAGGAGCGCGACACCATCGTCTCCAACGAATCCTCGGAGATCATCCGGATGTTCGACACCGCCTTCGACCGGCTGACCGGCAACCGCGAGACGCTCTATCCGGAGGACCTGCGTGCCGAGATCGACCGGATCAACGACCGCGTCTATTCCGACGTGAACAACGGCGTCTACAAGTCAGGATTCGCCACGACCCAGGGGGCCTACGACGAGGCCGTCACCACCCTCTTCGACGCGATGGACTGGCTGGAGACGCTGCTCGGCGCGCGCCGCTACCTCGCGGGCAATCGCCTCACGGAAGCCGACTGGCGGCTCTTCACGACGATGGTGCGCTTCGATCCGGTCTACCATCTGCACTTCAAGTGCAACCGCCGCCGCCTGATCGACTATCCGAACCTCTGGGGCCACACGCGCGAACTGTACCAGATGCCGGGCATCGCCGGGACGGTCGGAATGGATCACATCGTCCGGCACTATCATTACAGCCACGAGACGATAAATCCGCACCGCATCCTCCCGATCAACCCGGTGATCGACTGGATGGCGCCCCACGGCCGTGAGACCCTGCGCGCCGCGTGACGCGCGTCAGCCGAGGACGGAGACCCGGTGCCCCGCATGGAACGAGATCAGCGCCATCAAGTCGGCGATGGGGGTGCGGTCGGAGATGATCGCCGCCGCGTTGCCCACGTGCCCGAACAGCGCGCCATCCGTCAGAAGCTCGTCCCCGCCGAGCAGGATGACCCGGGCATCGGGCCGCCGGTAGTTGCAGAAATCGGCGACGGCGAGCGGGCTGCCGTCCCTGAGCGACAGATCGATGACGACGACGGCCGGGTCCGCCTCACAGATCCAGAGCCCTGCGTCATCTTGGTTCCTCGCATAAAACAGCGCGATGCCGTCGGCCGACGAGGCTCTGCTTCACCCGCTCGTATTTCTCATCCGTCCCGAAACACCGGCCCACGGCCAGAACGATCGCATCGGTCCTCTTCATCTTCGCAACCTCCTGATAATTCGCAA
Organism: uncultured Alphaproteobacteria bacterium; assembly: GCA_963757495.1. GTDB lineage: Bacteria > Pseudomonadota > Alphaproteobacteria > Rhodobacterales > Rhodobacteraceae > Jannaschia. The sequence continues at coordinate 286,609 of CAVWRZ010000002.1, read as the reverse complement.
TACTTTAATTCCTCTACGTCAACATTGAACCCGAAATCTTAACGAAAGGTTAAGCCGCCGCACGGTCCGCCCGTCATCCGCGGGAACGTGCCGATTGCCCCGCCGCGATCTCCGGTCTATCCGGCAGGCCGCCCTCGACGTCAGCGCCCGGAGAACCGATGACCACCACCATCACCATCTGCGACACCTGCAAGCGCGACGGCTGGGCCGCGGCCTCCGGCACGACCGACGGGGAGGCGCTCGCCCGACTGATCGAGACGGCCGCCGAAGGCGTGGCGGGCATCGGGACGCGCCGCCATTCCTGCCTCATGGGCTGTGCGGGGGCGTGCAACGTCACGCTGCAGGCACCGGGCAAGATGGCCTATACCATCGGCCGGTTCGAGGCGACGGAGGAGGCGGCGCGCGGCATCGTCGATTACGCCGCCCGGCACGCCGCCGCCGATACCGGTGCCGTTCCGTTCCGCGACTGGCCGCCCGCGATCAAGGGCCATTTCGTCACCCGCCACCCGCCGCTGCCGGACTGAAGGATGGGCGCGCGCGATCATGGCGGCGGGCGCGACGCGGCACGCGCGCGGTGGGGTGGTGCGAGGGACGAATGGCTCGACCTCTCCACCGGCATCAACCCCGTCCCCTATCCGCTGCCGAAATTCGCCCCCGACGACTGGGCCGCCCTGCCCGACCGTGACGCCCAGACCGCCCTGACCGACGCGGCCCGCACGCTTCTGGCGCGTCCCCGACGGTGCCGACATCCTCGCCGCCCCCGGGGCCTCCGCGCTCATCGCGCGCCTTCCCCTCCTCGCCCCCCCCGGCCCGGTCGACATTCCCGCGCCCACCTACAACGAACACGCCGCCGCCTTCCGCGCCGCCGATCGGGCGATCGGCCCCGGCGGCGCGACCCGCGTTCTGATCCATCCCAACAACCCCGACGGCCGGCTGTGGTCGCCCGCCGATCTCGCCGCCGACCTTGTGATCGTGGACGAGAGCTTCTGCGACGTGACACCCGACGCCAGCCTGATCGCCGCGACCGCCCGGCCCGGCAGGGTCCTGCTGAAGAGTTTCGGCAAGTTCTGGGGCCTCGCCGGCCTGCGGCTCGGCTTCGCAATCGGCCACCCCGACACGCTGGCACCCCTGCGCGACGCGATGGGCCCCTGGGCCGTCTCCGGTCCCGCCCTGCGCGTCGGAACCCGCGCGTTGAACGATCCGGGCTGGGCTGCGCAGGCGCGCACCCGCCTCGGCACCGACGCCGCCCGCCTCGACAGGCTTCTGACACCCCATGCCACCCTTGTCGGCGGAACCTCCCTCTTCCGCCTCTACGACACGCCCGATGCCAGTTCCCTGCACGACCGTCTCGCCCGCGCCCGCATCCTCACCCGCGTCTTCCCCTACTCGTCCCGCTGGATCCGGCTCGGCCTGCCCGCGCCCGCCCGCTGGCCGCAGCTCGAATCCGCCCTGCGGTGATCCTGGCTCTCGCTCTGGCCCTCGACGCAGTGCTGGGCGAACCCGGCTGGCTCTGGTCCCGCCTGCGCCATCCGGCCGTGGTGATGGGCGAAGCCGTCGCGGCGCTCGAACGTCGGCTGAACCATGGCGGAAAACGCCGCGCCAAGGGCCTCATCGCCATCCTCCTGCTCGCCTGCGCGGCCGGGTCCATCGGTTTCGCCATCGCGGCGATACCTGATGGCGGTGCCCTCGAATTCCTCCTCGCCGCCATCCTCCTGGCGCAACGCAGCCTCGTGGATCACGTCCGCGCCGTCGCGGGTGCCCTGCGCCGCTCGCTTCCCGAGGGCCGCGCCGCCGTCGCCCTGATCGTCGGGCGCGACACCGCCGGCATGGATGCCTCCGACGTTGCCCGCGCCGCCATCGAGAGCGCGGCCGAGAACCTGTCGGACGGTGTGGTCGCCCCTGCCTTCTGGTTCGCCGTCGCGGGTCTGCCGGGGATGCTCGTCTACAAGGCCGTCAACACCGCCGACAGCATGATCGGCCACCGCACCCCGCGTCACGAGCGCTTCGGCTGGGCGGCGGCCCGGCTCGACGACCTGCTCAACTGGATCCCCGCGCGGCTGACCGCGCTGCTGATGCTGGCGACGCATCTGGCCCTGCGCCACTGGTCCCGCGTCCCGGGCGATGCGCGGCAGCATCGCTCGCCCAACGCAGGCTGGCCGGAAGCCGCGATGGCCCCGCTCCTCGGCGTCGCCCTCTCCGGCCCGCGCAGCTACGACGGCAGGCGCGCCGATTTTCCCTGGGTCCACGCCGAAGGCCGCCGCACCGCGGGGCCCGACGACATCGACCGCGCCTGCGCGGTACTGTGGCGCACCTGGGCGGGCCTGCTGATGCTCGCGGTCTTGGGCGGGATCGTTCTCTAGCCCGCCGTCACCGTCACCGATTGCGAGAACATCTCCGCCATTCCGAAGGAGGCGAGGAAGGATACGTCCGCCGCATCCCGCCCGACGCCGATCACCGCGATCTCGGAGGCGCGCGCCATTCCCGTCGCATCCACCAGATGCCAGGTCCCGTCGAGCCAGACCTCCGCCACCGCATGGAAATCCGGCGGATCGACCGGGGCGGCATAGACGCTGGCGATCCGCGCCGGGATGCCCGCCGCCCTGGCCAGCGCGATCATCACATGGGCGTAGTCGCGGCACACGCCCTGCCGCTGAACGAAACTGTCGCGCGCCGTGGTCGCCGGCCCGCTGGCACCGGGCACGTAGGAGAAGGCGTTCTCGATCCAGTCGCGCATCGCCGCCACCTGTCCGCCGCCGCGCAGGTGCCCGAACTCCGCGGCGACGAAGGCCTGGAACTCGTCCGACGGACAATAGCGCGACGGCATCAGGAACGACGTCGCCTCCGCCGTCATGAACCGGGGCGAATCGGCCGACAGCGCGGCGAGGTCAACGTCCGGCCGCGTCACCTCGACCTTCGCGTGTATAGGTCAGGTCCAGCTGCCCCTCGACCTGCATCCAGGCCCGCGTGCCGAGCGCCGACTCGCCCCCGATCCGCGCGAAATCCTCGACGGGCGTGGTGAACAGCGCGTCCTCGATCACCTCCTGCCCGGCGATCCGCGCGACCTCGATCTGCACGAGGACATCGGTCGGCAGCGCGTAGCCGTAGGAAAAGCGAATATCGATATCGAGCATCATGGCGTCCAACCTCCGCGCGCACCGGGCCGTTCCGTGCCCGGACGCCCCATCCGCAATAAATTCACGCCACCATCGCCGCCGCCCTGGTCAGGTCGACCGACACGAGCTGGCTCACCCCCCGCTCCACCATCGTCACACCGTAGAGCCGGTCCATCCGCGCCATCGTCACCGCATGATGCGTGATGACCAGAAAGCGCGTGTCGGTGCGCCGGGTCATCTCGTCGAGCATGTCGCAGAAGCGCGTCACGTTCGCGTCGTCCAGCGGCGCGTCCACCTCGTCCAGAACGCAGATCGGCGCCGGATTGGCAAGGAACACCGCGAAGATCAGCGCCAGCGCGCACAACGTCTGCTCGCCGCCCGACAGCAGGCTCAGCGTCGCCAGCTGCTTGCCCGGCGGCTGGCACAGGATCTCCAGCCCCGCCTCCAGCGGATCGTCGCTCTCCACCAGGTCCAGCCGCGCCTCCCCGCCCGAGAAGAGATGCCGGAACAGGGTCCCGAAGTTCTCGTTCACCGTCTCGAAGGCGTCGAGCAGCCGCTGCCGCCCCTCCTTGTTGAGCGCCGCGATCCCGGCCTGCAGCTCGGTCACCGCCAGTCGCAGGTCGGCGACATCGCCGGCCAGCGCATCGTGCTCCGCGCGCAGGCTCCGCGCATCCTCCTCAGCCCGCAGGTTCACCGCCCCCAGAGCGTCCCGCTGCCGGCGCAGCGCGGCCACCTGCGCCTCGATCCGCTCCAACGGGTCCATCGTGGCCGGGTCGAGCCCCAGCACCTCAAGCAGCTCGGCCGGCGTGCACCCCAGCACTTCCCCGATCCGCGCAACCGCCGCCCCGACGGCCTCCCCGGCCGCCTCCGTCCGCGCCTCCGCCCGCGCCCGCGCCTCCCGCGCAGCACCCGCCGCCCGCTCCGCCTCCCGCGTGGCGACGGTCGCCTCCCGCAGCGCCGTCTCACCCCGCGCGAGCCCGTCCGCGGCCGCCGCCCGGCGCGCCTCCGCCCGTGCCGTCTCCCCGCGCAGCGCGTCCCGCTCCCGGGCCAGTTCGCCCGGCACGGCCCCCGCGCGGAGCAGCTCCGTCGCCGCCGTCTCCCGCCGCCCGGTCAACTCCGCGAGCCGCGCCTCCGCCCGTTCCAGCCGCTCCGCGCCAGGAGGCCAGGTCCCGGCCCACCTGCGCCCGCCGGTCCGCCCGCACCCGCGCCGCGCGGCGGATCTCCTCCGCCTCCGCCCGCCGGGACGTCATCGCGATCCGCGCGCCCTCGACCGTGACGCGCAACGTCTCCAGTTCCGCCCGGACCCCGTCGATCGGGGTCAGCCCCGCCCCTGCCGCCTCCGCCTCGCGCAGCGCCTCCCGCGCCTCCAGCCCCTCCGCCTCGAACCGCACCACCGCCATCCGCGCCGCCTCCAGCCGCGACGTCGCCGCCGCGCGGGCACCCTCCACCTGTGCCAGCCGCCGCCCCGCCTCCGTTGCCGCGCGGTCCGCCTCCCGTCGCGCCTCCCGCGCCGCGGACTCCGCCGCCCTGCACCGCGAAAGGCGTCAGCGACAGCGCGTCGTGCGCCGCGGCGATCCCCTCCGCACGCGCCGTGGCCTCTTCCAGATCCTGGCGCAATGCGGCGAGCCGGTTCACCTGCCGCAGCCGCAGCGCCGCCGACGACGGCACCGCCTCCGCCGACACCCGGAACCCGTCCCACCGCCACAGGTCCCCCTCGGTCGAGACGAGCACCTGCCCCGGCGACAGGCGCGCCTGCATCCGCGCGCCCTCCGCCGCCTCCACCAGCCCCACCTGCGCCAGCCCGCGCGCCATCACGTCGGGCCCCTCCACGAAGGGGGCCAGCGCGCCGATCCCGTCGGGCAGGGCGGGAGACATCTCGTAAGGAGCCAACCGCGCCCAGCCGGTCTCCTCCGCCTCCGTCGTTCCCACCTCCGATGCGCGCAGGTCGTCCCCGAAGGCCGCGCCCACCGCCGCCTCGAACCCCGGCGCGACGGTGATCCGGTCCAGCAGCGGCGCGCCCTGCGCCGCGTCCCGCGCCAGCAACCTTGCCAACGCCGAGGCTTCCCCACCCAGCGCGTTCGCAACCCCCTCCGCCTCCGCCCGATCCGTCCTTGCACGGCCCTCCGCGTCCTGCGCCGCCTCCCGCGCCGCCTCCGCCTCCACCGTCGTCGCCTCCGCCGCCGTGACCGCCGCCCTTGCGCCCGCCTCCTCCGCCACCGCCGCCGCGGCCGCCCCGTCCACCTCCGCAAGCGTCCTCCGCGCCGCCTCCGCCTGGACGCGCGCCGCCTCCATCTGCGCCGCGACCTTCGCCAGCCGCGCTCGGCGCATCCTGCGCCAGGCGCGTCACCGACTGATGCCGCGCCGACAGCCGCGCCAGATCCTCCGTCAGCTCCGCCAGCGCGTCCTCCTGCCCGGCGAGCGCGGCCCCCGCCACGCGCCGCCGCCGCCTGCGCCGCGACGAGCGCCGCGTCCTGCCCCGCATTGCGCGGCCGCCAACGTCCGCATCCTCCGCCGTCAGCCTGCGCAGCGTCTCCCCCGCATCGCGGTTCAGCGCCGCCTCCCGCTCTCCATCCGCCACCATCTGCGCGATCCGCTGCTCCAGCGCGCGAATTGCTCCCACGGCCCGATGCTCCCGCTCGGCCAGCGCGTCCCGCTGCGCCACCATCCGTTGCAGCACCGCGCCCGCCACCGCCTCCTCCTCGCGCAGCGCCGGCATCGCCTCCTCCGCCGCCCCCCGCGCCGCTTCCGCCGCCAGCGCCCCATGCTCCGCGCCCGCCGCCTCCGTCAGCCGCGCGCGCAGGGCCTCCTCCGCAACCCGCCGCCCGGTTTCCGCCTCGTGCCACCGCCGGTAGAGGAGCGACCCCTCGGCCCGCCGCAGCCCCGCCCCGATCTCCCGATACCGCGCCGCCTGCTTCGCCTGCCGCGCCAGCACCGCCAGCTGCGCCGCCATCGCCTCCACGACGTCGTCCACGCGCGCCAGGTTCGCGACGGTCGCAGCGAGCTTCAGCTCCGCCTCGTGCCGTCGCTGATAGAGCCCGGAGATGCCCGCTGCCTCCTCGAGGATCCGCCGCCGCCGCTGCGGCTTCGCGGAGATCAGCTCGGCGATCTGCCCCTGCCGGACCAGCGCGGGGGAATGCGCCCCCGTCGAGGCATCGGCGAACAGCATCTGCACGTCCCGCGCCCGCACGTCCCGCCCGTTCAATCGGTAGGCCGACCCCGATTCCCGCGTGATCCGCCGCACCACCTCCAGCGCATCCGCTTCGTTGAAGGCCGCCGGGGCCGTCCGTTCGGCGTTGTCGAGCGTCAGCGTCACCTCCGCGAAGCTGCGCGCCGGCCGTGTCGCCGCCCCCGCGAAGATCACGTCGTCCATCCCCCCGCCGCGCATCGCCGTCGGCCGGTTCTCCCCCATCACCCAGCGCAGCGCCTCCAGCAGGTTCGACTTGCCGCAGCCGTTCGGCCCCACGACCCCCGTCAGCCCGTCCGCGATGACGAGGTCGGTCGGGTCCACGAAGGACTTGAACCCCTGCAGGCGAAGGCGAGAGAACCGCATCGCGTCCCGACGCCTGTCGCCACGTCGCCGCCGCGGTCAAGGGCGCCGAGACACGGCCCGCCGTCGCTCGCGCACCGCGACCCCGCCGCAATCGCACTTGACCACCGCAACACCCGGGCGCATCAACGCCGGGCAAGGTTCCCCGGCTTCACGCATACACGGGGGATGAAATGGGAATGCGGTGAGGGGGATCCATCCCGGACCCCGATGCCGCAGCCGCCCCCGCGACTGTAAGCGGTGAGCGACGTGCCGACAGGCCACTGGGGAGCGCCCCCGGGAAGGCGGCACCGAGCCACGACCCGCGAGCCAGGAGACCAGCCCTGCACCGTCCCCCGATAGGGACGGACCGATGCAACGGACGGGGTGTTCCGTGACCGGGTGAGCCATCGGCGCACCGCGTCGGCTTTGCCTCGTCACCACCCTTCGGACAGGACCTTGAAGGGGACCGACATGAAACGAAGTCCGATCGCCGCCGCCGCGATGCTCATCGCAGTTCCTCTGCTACGGGGCCCGCCCTCGCCCACCACCCGCTCGGCGGCCTGCCGATGACGACCTTCGCGGAAGGGCATACTTTCCGGCGTCGGTCACCCGGTCCTCGGCTTCGACCACCTGTTCTTCGTGGCTCTCGTCGGGATCGCCGCCGCCGTCTCCGGTCAGGCGCTCCGCGCCCCCTCGCCTACGTCGCCGCCATGCTCGCCGGCTGCGCGCTGATGGCCGCCGGCATCGCCCTGCCGATCGCGGAAACGGTCATCGTCGCCTCCCTCGTCGTACTCGGCCTCCTCGTCGCCTCCGGCCGCCGCATCTCCCCCACGCTCGCCCTCGCCCTCTTCGCCGGCTTCGGCCTGTTCCACGGCTCCGCCTTCGGCACCTCCATCGCGGGCGCGGAGGGCACCGTCGGCACCACGGTCCTTGCGGGCTACCTGATCGGCCTCGCCGCGATCCAGTACGCCATCGCCGTCGGCGCTGGCCTCGCGGTGCGCCACCTGCTGTCGGCCCGCACCGCGTCCGCGATCAACGCCCGCCTCGCCGGTGCGATGGTGGCCGGCGTCGGCGTCTTTTTGTCGCTGGAGATCCTCGAAGGCCCGCTCGTCGCCGCCCTCGCCGGCTGATCCGCCCCACCCCGGGCCGCCGTCGCACCCCGCGGCGGCCCTTTCCATTTCCCGGAGGCCCCATGGCCAAGATCCCCGCCACCATCGTCACCGGCTTCCTCGGGGCCGGCAAGACGACTCTGATCCGCCACCTGCTCCAGAACGCCGGCGGCCGCCGCATCGCGCTCATCATCAACGAATTCGGCGACCTCGGCGTCGATGGCGGCATCCTGAAGGGCTGCGGCATCGAAACCTGCACCGACGACGACGTGGTGGAACTGTCGAACGGCTGCATCTGCTGCACCGTCGCCGACGACTTCATCCCGACGATGGAGATGCTGCTGGCCCGGCCCAACCCGCCCGATCACATCGTGATCGAGACCTCCGGTCTCGCGCTGCCGCAGCCGCTGGTCCGCGCGTTCAACTGGCCCGGGCTCAAGACGAAGGTGACCGTCGACGGCGTCGTCACCGTCCTCGACGGTCCCGCCGTCGCCGCCGGCACCTTCGCCTCCGAACGTCGCCGCCGTGGACGCGCAGCGCGCCGCCGACGACGGGCCTCGACCACGAGACGCCGCTGTCGGAGCTCTACGCCGACCAGGTCGCCTGCGCCGACATGATCGTGGTCAACAAGATCGACCTGATGGAAGACCCTTCCGCCCTCGTCGCCCGCCTGCGGTCCGAGGCCCGCGCCGGCGTGCAGGTCGTGCCCGCCACCATGGGCGCACTGCCCGGCGGACGTCCTGCTGGGCCGCGCCAGAGGCGCGGAGGACGACATCTCGGCCCGCCACGAAGTCCACCACCATCACCACCACGAAGATGACGACACCAACGACCACCACCCACGAACATGGTCACGACGCCTTCGAGAGCTTCGTCGTCCAGATGCCCGAACTGACCGACCCCGCCGCCTTCGCCACGAAGATATCCGGCATCATCCGAACCCACGACATCCTGCGCCTCAAGGGATTCGCGTCCGTCGCCGGCAAGCCGATGCGCCTCACGGTACAGGCCGTCGGCCCCCGCGTGGACCACTACTACGACCGCCCTCTCGGCGCGGACGCCCGCGGCACGCATCTCGTCGTCATCGGGCAGGCCGGCCTCGACCGTGCAGCCATCACCGCCGCCCTGCAGTGAGGGTCGGGCTCGCGGACCCGACGGCCGCGGGCCCGGCTGAACTTCTGCGGGCGGGCCGTGCCCTGATGGACGCTCCCTTCCCGGCGGAGGCGAACCGCGGTCCCGACGGGGTCGCGCTCTTCGCCGGCGACGTCGGGTTCATCGCCGCGACCGATGACGGTCGGACGCTGGGCACCGGTGCCACCGTCCTGCAGGCGGATTACGCGGAGGCGAGGTGCATGGTCACCGCGACGCACGCACGGGGCACCGGCGTGGCCGATGCGATCCTGCGTCGCCTGATCGCCCTCGCCGCGCGGGAGGGCCTCCCCACGTTGCGGGTCGCAAGGGGCATCGGGCTCGACGCGAGCCCTTCGCCCCTACCGACGACATGGCGTGCGTGACCGCGGACCGTTCGGCACCTACCGGGCGGACCCCTGAAGCCTGTTCCTCGAACGCGCCGCCTGGCCCGCCGCCGCCACCGCGATCCGCCCCGCCAGCCGCGCGTTGTTCGAGCACGAGCGCGATGTTCGCCGCCAGCGCCCGCCCTTCCGTCACCGCGTTCAGCCGCCCGAGCAGGAACGGCGTCACGTCCTTGCCGGTCACCCCCTGCGCCGATCGCCGCCGCCAGAGCCGCGTCGATCGTCGCCCCGATCTCCCCCGCATCCAGCGCGTCCGCCGCCGGGATCGGGTTCGCCACCAGCATCCCCGTCCCCAGCCCCAGCGCCCGGTTCGCCGCCCACACCGCCGCGATCTCGCCCACGTCGTCGAACCGCTCGCCCGCCGTCACCCCCGAACGCGCCGTGTAGAACGCCGGGAACTCGTCTGCTCCGAACACCGCCACCGGCACTCGCAGCGTCTCCAGCACCTCGATCGTGCGCGGAATGTCCAGGATCGACTTCACCCCGGCGCAGACCACCAGCACGTCGGTGCGGGCGAGCTCGGTCAGGTCAGCGCTCACGTCCATCCCGTCGCCCCGGTGCACCCCGCCGATGCCCCCCGTCGCGAACACGCCGATGCCCGCGAGCGACGCGATCCGCATCGTGGCGGACACCGTCGTCCCCGCCGTCAGCCCCTTCACCATGCAGACGCCCAGGTCGCGCGACGCCGCCTTCACGACCGCCTCGTCGCGCGCCAGCCGCTCCACCTGCGCCTCCGCTCAGATCCAGCGCAGAGCCCCCCGTCGATCACCGCGACCGTCGCCGGCACCGCGCCCGTCTCGCGCACCGCCCGCTCCACCTGCAACGCCACCTCCGCGTTGCGCGGCCAGGGCATCCCGTGGCTGATGATCGTCGATTCCAACGCGACCACCGCACGCCCCTCCGCCAGGGCGATGGCGACCTCCTCGGTCATCCGGACGCGGGCAGTTCGGTCATGGCAGGCTCCTTCGTTGCGTCGCCCTCTTGCACCCATCCCGCCCCTCCCGCAAACCCCGCCGCGACAGGAGAGACCCATGCATCTGCTCGCCGCCCAGCCCGGTGCCATCGACGACGGCGAGCCCGTCGACCTCGGCCAGACGCCCGCCGACCTCGTCGTCATCACCGCCGCCGACACCGAACTCGCCGCCCTGAGCCAGGCCCGCGCGACGATGGATGCGCCGCCCACCCTGCGCCTCGCCTCGCTGATGCACCTGCGCCACCCGATGTCGGTCGACCTGCACCTGGACGCCTGCGCCACGCGCTCCAAGCTCGTCGTCGCCCGCATCCTCGGCGGCCGCGGCTACTGGACCTACGGGTTCGAGCAATACGCCGCCCGCCTGCACGAGGCCGGCGTTCCCTTCGCCGCGCTGCCGGGCGACGACAAGCCCGACGCCGAACTCCGAAGCCTCTCCACCGTCCCGGACGCCGACTACGACGCGCTCTGGTCCTGCCTCGTCGAAGGCGGCCCGCAGAACGCCGCCACCTTCCTCGCCCATGCCCAGGCGATGATCGACGGCACCGAGCGCCCGGCCCCCGCCCGCCCCCTGCTGCGCGCCGGCCTCTACTGGCCCGGCGACACCGACACGACGCTGTCCGATCTGCGCACCCACTGGACCGAAGACGCCCCCGTGGTCCCCCTCGTCTTCTACCGCGCGCTGCTGCAGGGCGCGGGCCTCAATCCCGTCAACCGTCTGGTGAAGGCGCTGCTGCGCGCCGGCCTCAACCCGCTGCCCGTCTTCGTCGCCTCCCTGAAGGACCCGGTCAGCCAGGCCACCCTCGACCACCTCCTGACGCAAGCTCCCCCCGACGCCATCCTCAACCTGACCAGCTTCGCCGTCGGCGACCCCGCGCAGAACCCCCTCGCCGCCCCCTCCGCCAACGAAGCCCCCGTGTTTCAGGCCGTTCTCTCCGGCGGCACCGAACAGGCGTGGGAGGAGGGCCTCACCGGCCTCTCGGCCCGCGACATCGCCATGAACGTCGCCCTGCCCGAACTCGATGGCCGCGTCCTCACCCGCGCCGTGGGCTTCAAGGGCGAGGCCTTCTTCGACGCCGAAACCCAATGCCCCATCGCCACATGGAAGGCCGCCGGCGACCGCATCGCCTTCGTCGCCGAACTCCTCGCCAACTGGTGCCACCTGCGCCGCACGCCCCCCGCGGATCGCCGCGTCGCCCTCGTCCTCGCCAACTACCCCAACCGCGACGGGCGACTCGCCAACGGCGTCGGCCTCGACACCCCCGCCGCCACCGTCCACGTCCTTCGCGAACTGGCCGCCGCCGGTTACGACACCACCCCGCCACAAGACGCCGCCACCCTCATGGCGCAGCTCATGGCCGGCCCGACCAACTGGCTCACCGACCGCATCGAACGACAGGGCGGCGAACGCCTCTCGCTGGCTGAATACCGCAGATACTACGCCACCCTCCCCCTCGAGGCCCGACAACAGATCGAAGCCCGCTGGGGCCCCGCCGAATCCGACCCCTTCTTTGCTCCCGAAATATCCCCGCCGGAGGCTCCCGACCCCTCGGCGGGCGGCCACTTCGCCCTCTCCATCCACCGCTTCGGCAGCGTCTGCGTCGCGCTCCAGCCCGCCCGCGGCTACAACGTCGACCCTTCCGACACCTACCACTCCCCCGACCTCGTCCCGCCGCACAACTACCTTGCCTTCCACGCCTGGCTGCGTGCGAACTCCGACGCGATCGTCCACATGGGCAAGCACGGCAATCTCGAATGGCTCCCCGGCCGCGCCGTGGCCCTCGGCCCCGACGACTGGCCCGAAATCGCCCTCGGCCCGATGCCCAACCTCTACCCCTTCATCGTCAACGACCCCGGCGAGGGCACGCAAGCCAAGCGCCGCGCGCAGGCCGTCATCATCGACCACCTCACCCCGCCCCTCACCCGCGCCGAATCCTACGGCCCCATGCGCGACCTCGAAGCTCTCGTCGACGAATACTACGAGGCCGCCGGCGTCGATCCCCGCCGCATCGACCTGCTGCGCCGCGAAATCCTGTCGCTGGCCGCCGTCACCGGCCTCGACATCGACGCGGGCTTCGCGGGCGACGACACCGACCTCGCCAAGCTCGACGCCTACCTCTGCGACTTGAAGGAAGCGCAGATCCGCGACGGGCTCCATGTCTTCGGCATCTCTCCCGAAGGCCACTTGCGCGACGACCTCCTGCAAGCCCTCCTCCGCCTCCCCCGCGGCTCCGAACACGCCTCCGACGCCTCCCTCCCCCGCGCCATCGCCGCCGACCTCGCCCTCCCCTTCGACCCGCTCGACTGCGACATGGCCGCGCCGTGGACAGGCCCCCGCCCCGACGCCCTCGCCGGCGACGATCCATGGCGCACGAACGGCGACACCGTCGAACGCATCGAGATCTTCTCTTCCCGCCTCCTCCGCCACGAAGCCGTGGCCCCCGGCCCCGCCACCGCCGCCGTCCTCGCGCAAGCTACCACCCTCCGCGAGACCCTCGCTCCTGCGGCCCCGCCGAGATCGCGGGCCTCCTCACCGGCCTCGACGGCCGCGCCGTCCCACCCGCCCCCTCCGGCGCGCCCACCCGCGGCCGACCGGATGTCCTGCCCACGGGCCGCAACTTCTACTCCGTCGACAGCCGTGCCGTCCCGACGCCCACCGCCTGGAAACTCGGCTGGCACTCCGCCTCGCTCCTCGTCGAGCGCCACCTGCAGGACCACGGCGACTGGCCCCGCGCCATGCTCGTCACCGCCTGGGGCACCGCCAACATGCGCACCGGCGGCGACGACATCGCGCAGGCGCTGGCGCTGATGGGCGTCCGCCCGGTCTGGGATGCCGCCAATCGCCGCGTCACGGGCTTCGAGATCATCCCCGCCACCGCCCTCGGCCGCCCCCGCGTCGACGTCACCCTGCGCGTCTCCGGCTTCTTCCGCGACGCCTTCCCGCAGCAGATGGCGCTGGTCGATGCCGCCGCCCGCGCCGTGCAGGCCCTCGACGAACCGGCCGCCGACAATCCCGCCGCCGAACGCTTCCGCGCCGGCGAGAACTCCGCCCGCGTCTATGGCTCCAAGCCGGGGGCCTACGGGGCGGGCCTGCAGGCGATGATCGACGAGAAGCTCTGGGCCGACACGGCCGACCTCGGGCGCGCCTACGTCGAATGGGGCGGCTACGCCTACGGCTCCGGGGAAGGCACGCGCCGACCACGACGGCCTGCGCCAGCGCCTGGGCCAGGTCGAAGCCATCGTTCAGAACCAGGACAACCGCGAACACGATCTCCTCGACTCGGACGACTACTACCAGTTCGAGGGCGGGGCCGCGGCCGCCGTCGAGCACCTGCAGGGCCGGAAGCGCACGATCTACCACAACGACCACTCCCGCCCCGAACGCCCCGTCATCCGCACGCTGGAGGACGAGATCGGCCGCGTCGTCCGCTCCCGCGTGGTGAACCCGAAATGGATCGCCGGCGTCAAACGCCACGGCTACAAGGGCGCGTTCGAGATCGCGGCGACCGTCGACTACCTCTTCGCCTTCGCCGCCACGACCGGAGCAGTCCGCGACCACCACTTCGACCTCGTGGCGGCGGCGGTTCTCGAGGATGAGGACACGAGGGATTTCATCGAAGACGCCAACGCCCCCGCCCTGGCCGACATCGCAGACCGCCTGCGCGAGGCCATCGAGCGAGACCTCTGGACGCCGCGCTCGAACTCGATGCGCGGGCTGCTGGAGCGCTACGGCCGCGGCTGACGCGCTACTTGCCGTCCCGCGCCGCCTTCTCTTCCTTCGTCAGCTTCGCGTTCCACGCGTTGTTGCTCAAGCCAAGCTCCGGCTTCGGCGGCTTCGTCTTGCCCACGTGCACCTTCCCGCCCTTGCGCAGGAACTCCTGCACGAGCGCATCGTCGGTGGTGGGCTTGGGAACGGATTTCATGGAAAGACCATAAACCTTAGATCGACCTATGTCACCCGCACTCCTCAGCGACAGTCCCGCAATGATGCTGATGAAGCCATCCGATCATCGCAAGCGCGGACAAGGGGCCCGTCAAACGAACCTTGACCTCGTCGTACCCGGTCGGTTCGACCTCTTCGAAGAAGATCGCTAACTCCGAGGCCAGCCTCCCCGGATTGCGCGCCGCCCGTTTCTGGACGTACCAGAGGACCGAGCGCTTGTTCAGGACTGCCGCATGATTGGTCCTGCCGCGCAGGAAGAATTGCAGCTCCGGTTCGCCATGGATCTTGCGGCGAGCTTTAACCGTCATGCCGACCGGAAGGACCGCATTCGCAAGAAGCGCGTAGGCCGTTAGGACGGCATCGTCACTTTCCTTCCGTAGGTGGCCATCCAGTTCTTCCGGATTGATCAACATGCCTGTTCCCCTCACTCCACCCGGCAATTCAGCGCCATCTTCACGAGCGCTACGTCGCCGCCAGCCGATCCCGGCACCACCCGGCACCCCGTCACCTCCTCCGTCGCCGCGACGGCCCCCGTCAGCACGCCCGCCATCCCGGGCCGCCAGACCATGTTCGTGCGCGTCGCCTGCGCCGTCTCCAGGTTCCAGTTCACCCGGAAGTCGTGCCCGCCCGCGCTCGCCGTTCCGCTCCGGTCGAGGCCGTCGAGCGGATGCGGCACGCAGCCGGCGAGCAGGATCGGCAAAAGGTAGAATCGAAGGCCCATCCTCCGACGGGACACGAAGATCCTTAACGAATCCTGAAGATCGACGTCCGACGCGGATCACCCCGGGGATCAACCCCTTCCGCGCGCCCGAAATCCGGCCCGCCTTGACGCCCGCTCCCCAAGCCCGGACTGTCGCCCGAACCGCTCGCCCGGAGGCCCGCCATGACCGACGCAGACACCGACCGCCACAACGTCAAGATGGCCAGGAAGAAGACCGCCCGCGACAAGATCATGGCCACCAAGACGCAAGCGAAGGGCCTCGTCATCGTCCATACCGGCAAGGGAAAAGGCAAGAGTTCCAGTGCCTTCGGCATGATCTTCCGCTGCATCGCCCACGACATGCCCTGCGCCGTGGTGCAGTTCATCAAAGGCGGCATGGGCACCGGCGAGCGCGACCTGATCGTGAGCAATTTCAGTGCTTGTGCGAATTCCATACGATGGGCGAGGGCTTCACCTGGGAGACGCAGGACAAGACCCGCGACATCGAGATGGCGCAGGCGGCCTGGGCAAAGGCGAAGGAACTGATCCTGGATGCGCGCAACCGCATGGTCCTGCTCGACGAAATCAACATCGCGATGCGCTACGACTACGTCGACGTGGCCGAGGTCGTGGCATTCCTGCGCGACGAGAAGCCCCCGATGACGCACGTCGTCTGCACCGGCCGCAACGCCAGGGAAGAACTCCTGGAACTCGCCGACCTCGCCACCGAGATGGAACTCCTCAAGCACCCCTTCCGCTCCGGCGTGAAGGCGCAGGCCGGCGTCGAATTCTAGACCCGGTCCCCCCCTCGGAGCCGCAACCGGATCGGCCCCCGAGCGCGTGCCGCGTCGACCGGCTCGCCCGCTCGCGTCGCCTCGACCTCCGTCATCCCGGCTGCCACCTCGCGCACCCGCGCCATCAACGGCCGCCAGTCCTCCGCCAGCCCACGTGCCACCTCCGACGGACAGATCGACCCCGGCGCACGGGCCTGCAAGCGCTGCCGGATCGCCTCCACCACGGCCGCATCCTGCACGCTCATCGCGCCCCCCGTCCTGTTTCCAGAAATATCCCCGCCGGAGGCACCCCACCCCTCCGCCAACACCACATCACTTCGACAACGCCGCGTCGCACCGCCCACAGACCCCGTCGTGCCCATGCTGCCCCACATCCGGCAGGATCTTCCAGCATCTCAGGCACTTGCCACCCTCCGCCTGCGCGAAGCCGACCGCCACGCCCGGTGCGTCGTCGAGCGCGAAGGCCCCGTCGGGCGCAGGCTCCGTCGTCACCGTGATGCCGCTCGTGATGCAGATGTCATCGAATGACACCCCGTCGAGCAAGGCCATCGTCTCCGCGTCCACGTAGACCGTCGGCGCGGCCTCCAGCGACGACCCGATCACCTTGTCCCGCCGCGCCGCCTCCAACGCGCCCAGCACGACGCGCCGCACCGCCCGGATGCGCGCCCATTTCGCCGCCAGCGCATCGTCGCGCCAGCCGGGGCGCGGGGCCGGGAAGTCCTCGAGATGCACCGAGGATCCCTCGCCCGGATGCACCTCCAACCAGACCTCCTCCATCGTGAACGGCAGGATCGGGGCGAGCCAGGTCGTCATCCGCGCGTGGATCAGCCCCAGCACCGTCCGTGCCGCCCGCCGCCGCGGCGTATCCCCGTCGCAGTAGAGCGCGTCCTTGCGGATATCGAAATAGAACGCGGAGAGATCCACCGTCGCGAACTGGAAGATCGCCTGATAGACGGCCGCGAAATCGTAGCGCGCGTAGCCCTCGCGCACCTTGTCGTCCAATTCCGACAGCCGGTGCAGCACCAGCCGCTCCAGCTCCGGCATCTCCAGGGGATCGGCGGGCGCGCCCTCCGTCATCGAGCCCAGCATGAACCGCATCGTGTTGCGCAGCCGCCGGTATCCATCCGCCACGCCCTTCAGGATCTCCGGCCCGATCCGGTGGTCGTTGGTGTAGTCCACCGTCGCCACCCAGAGCCGCAGGATGTCGGCCCCGTACTGCTCCACCACGTCCTGCGGCGCGATCGTGTTGCCGATGGACTTCGACATCTTCACGCCCTTCTCGTCGAGCGTGAATCCGTGCGTGACGACGGCGCGGTAAGGCGCGCGCCCCATCGTGCCACAGCCCTGCAGCATCGAGGAGTGGAACCAGCCGCGGTGCTGGTCCGTGCCCTCGAGGTAGACGTCCGCGATCCCGTCCGCCGTCCCGTCCGGCCGGTCGCGCAGCACGAAGGCATGGGTCGAGCCGGAATCGAACCAGACGTCGAGGATGTCGAACACCTGCTCCCATTCCGCCGGGTCGTGGTCCGCCCCGAGGAACCGCGCCTTGGCCCCCTCCGCGTACCAGGCGTCCGCACCCTCGGCCTCGAACGCTTCGATGATCCGCGCGTCCACCGCCGGGTCGCGCAGCAGGAAACCGGGGTCATCGGCCCTAGCCCCCACCCGCGTGAAGCAGGTCAGCGGCACGCCCCAGGCGCGCTGCCGCGACAGCACCCAGTCGGGCCGCCCCTCGATCATCGCATGCAGCCGGTTGCGCCCCCGCTCGGGCGTCCACTCCACCAGCTCGTCGATGGAGGTCAGAGCCCGCGCCCGCACCGTCTCGCCATGGGTGTCCTGCCCATCGCCGACGGGTCGGTCGATGGCGGCGAACCATTGTGGCCGGTTGAGCCGGATGACCGGAGCCTTGGAGCGCCAGGAATGCGCGTCCGAGATCGTGATCCGGGCGCGCGCCAGCAACGCGCCGACCCCGGCCAGCTTGTCGATCACCGCCCTGTTCGCCCCGCCCGGCTTGCCGTTGGGCCTGATGATCGCCTCGCCGCCGAAGAGCGGCAGGTCGGCGCGGTAGGACCCGTCCGCCTCGATGTTGTAGGTCATCGCCAGCCCGTGCTCGACGCCGATCTTGTAGTCGTCGTCGCCATGGGAGGGGGCCGTGTGCACGAACCCCGTCCCCGCATCGTCGGTGACGTGGTCGCCGGGGAGCAGGGGGACGTCGTAGTCCCATTCGCCGTTGCTGCCCTCGACGCCGCGCAGGGGGTGGGCGCAGGTGAGCGCGGACAGTTCGTCGGCCGAGACGTCGCGCAACTTGCGGTACATGTCGGGGTCCAGGCGGGCCGCGGCGAAGGTCGCATCGGCCAGACCCGTCGGCCACGAGATACCGGTCCCCGATGCTCACCCAGCACTCCTCGGGACGTCCGGTGATCTCGTAGAGACCGTAGGAGATGCCCGGCCCGAAGCAGATCGCGCGGTTCTGCGGGAGGGTCCAGGGGGTGGTGGTCCAGATCAGGACCGTCGTGCCCTCGAGCACCGCCGCTTTCTCTGCCGTCGCCAAAGACCCGCCCGCACTGTTTGCGACACCTACCGCCGGGGACTCTACCACCCCAAACTTCACCCAGACCGCATCCACCTGCCGGTCGTGGTACTCCACCTCCGCCTCGGCCAGCGCGGTCTTCTCGACCGGCGACCACATCACGGGCTTCGACCCCTGATAGACCAGCCCCGCGGCGAGAAACTTCTGGAACTCCGCCGCGATCACCGCCTCGGCGTGGAAGTCCATCGTCAGGTACGGATCGGCCCAGTTGCCGGTGATGCCCAGCCGCTGGAACTCGTCCCGCTGCACGTCGACCCAGCCGGCGGCGAACTCGCGGCATTCGCGGCGGAACTCGACCACGTCCACCGCATCCTTGTCGCGGCCCTTCTTGCGGTACGCCTCCTCGATCTTCCACTCGATCGGCAGCCCGTGGCAGTCCCAGCCGGGCACGTAGCGCGCATCGTGCCCCATCATCTGCCGCGACCGCACCGTCATGTCCTTGAGCGTCTTGTTGAGCGCGTGCCCGATATGCAGATGCCCGTTCGCATAGGGCGGCCCGTCGTGCAGCGTGAAGGGCTCCCGCCCCTGCTTCTCCCGCAGCCGGTCGTAGACCCCGATCCGCGCCCAGCGGTCCAGCCATTCCGGTTCGCGCTTCGGCAAGCCCGCGCGCATCGGAAAATCCGTCCGCGGCAGGTTCAGGGTGGATTTGTACTCGGGGGTCTCGGCGCTCATCGCGGGCGTCCTCGCGTCTGGGAAAGGTCTGTCGGCGCGGCGAACGGCACCTTGGCCCGGCGGCCCCGCGGATCAGGGCGCCGGGGGGCTAATTCGCGCGAAGACTGCGGTCCATCCCGTCATGGACGGCGTTATGGGCCTCCGGTCGCAGATCGGCAAGGCGGGTGGCGGGCCTTAACCGATCCTTCATGGATTGCGCGCAATGTGGTCGAAAAGGAGCCGCATCATGACCCTCTCTCTCCTGCTCGCCTTCCTCGGCACGGCGTGCCTCGTGCTCGTTCCGCTCTGCCTGCCGATGCCCCGCCGCCGCATCCCGGTGTCGTCAGGCTGACGCGGCCACGTACTCCCACACGCGCGATATCACGACCGATCCCTCGCCCACCGAACTGGCCACCCTCTTGACCGACCCGGCGCGCACGTCGCCGATGGCGAAGACGCCTGCCATCGAGGTGGCGTAGGGGCTGTCCATTCCGACCGCATCGCCCGTCCTCACGAACCCCTTCTCGTCGCAGTCGACCTGCCCGCCGAGCCAGCCGGTGTTGGGCGCGGCCCCGACCATCACGAAGAGCGCGCGGCTGTCGATCGTGTCGTCGCCCGCCGCCACTCCGTCGCCCTGCAGCCGGATGGTCGAGAGCTTCTCGTCCCCCTCCAGCGCCGCGACACTGGTGCCGTAGCGGATGCGGATACCCTCGTCCGCCTCCAGCCGTCCGCTCAGATAGCTCGACATGCTGCTCGCAAGGCTGTCGCCGCGCACCAGAAGATGCACGCAGCGCGCGTGGCGCGACAGGAACATCGCCGCCTGCCCCGCCGAATTGCCGCCCCCGATGATCGCCACGTCGGTCCCGCGGCAGAACCGCGCCTCGATCTCCGTGGCCGCGTAGTACACGCCCGCTCCCTCGAACTCCTCCAGCCGGTCCAGCGGCAGCCGGCGGTACTGCACACCGCTGGCGATCACGACCGCGCGCGCGCAAGTCTGCGCCTCGTCGTCGAGCGTGACGCAGAAGAGCCCGTCCTCGCGCCGTTCCAGCTTCGTCGCGCGCCGCGGCACCGCGAACCGCGTGCCGAACTTCATCGCCTGCACCTCGCCGCGCCAGCAGAGATCCGCCCCCGAGATGCCGGTCGGGAAGCCCATGTAGTTCTCGATCCGGCTCGACGTGCCCGCCTGCCCGCCGATCGTCGAATCCTCCACCACCAGCGCCGACAACCCCTCGGCCCCGGCATAGACCGCCGCCGCGATGCCCCCCGGTCCACCGCCCACGATCAGCACGTCGTGCACGCAGCCGTCGTCCAGCTCCAGGTCCATCCCGAAGAGCCGCGCGATCTTGCGCGGCGTCGGATCCTCGATCACCCTGTCCCGCCCGAACAGCACCGCCGGCGCGCGGGGTATCAACGAGCAGGTCTGCGCGATCTCCTCCGCCTCCCCGCCGCCAAGGTCGAGCGCGCGAAACGGGATCCGGTTGCGCCCCGCGAAGGCGGCGATGGCGGCGATCTCCCGGCTCCGGTCCATCCCGATCAGCGTCAGGCTGGCTTCGTTGGACTCGATCAACCGCCGCCGCCGCGCCGCGAAGACGGTGACGACGATGTCCGACATCTCCGGCACCTGGCTCATCAGTTCCAGCATCGGCGCACGGTCCGCCACCACGAACCGGCAATCCTGCACGGTGCGCATCGCCAGCATCGAATTGCCCCCGGTCAGGAAGCTGATATCGCCGACGAACTGCCCCGGCCCCAACGTCGAGCCGTCGCCATAGCGCCCGTCGGTCACCGGATCGACCGCCTCCGCCTCGCCGTCGAGCAGGAACAGAAACCGGTCCAGCGGTGCCCCTAGATCCTGAAACACCGTCCCGGCCGGAACATGCTCCTCCCGCCCGATCGCACGGATCCGCGCGATGTGATCGTCGGTCAGCGGGGTGCGGATCATCGTCCGCAGGTCGGCCGCAAGACTTTCCATGTCAGGTCCCTTTCTGGCCGAAGAGGCCGGTCAATGCGCGCTGCACCGTCGCGGAGATGCGCGGCGCCCGTTCGTGGACGAAGGGCAGCGGGCGGCAGACCTCCATCGCGGCGAGCCCGACGCGGGCGGTCAGCGCGCCGTTCACGATCCCCTCCCCGAAGCGGCGCGACAGCTTCGCCAGCACCCCGCCCCCCGCGACCGACTGGATCAGATCGTCGCCCACCGCGACCGCCCCCGTCGCCGCCAGATGCGTCAGCACCGTCTTCGCCAGCCGCCAGGAGCCCAGCGTGCCGCCCCGCCCGCCGTAGATCAGCGCGATGCGCCGGATCATCCGCAGGTTCGACGTGAGCGCCGCGACCACATCCGCCAGCGCCAGCGGCACCACGGCCGTGACCAGCGCCACCTGCCGCGCCGCCGCCTCCACCTCACGGGCGGCGGCCTGATCCAGCGGGGCGAGCAGAGCCCGTTCGGTCAGCGCGATCATCGCGTCGGCATCGAACACATCGCCGCCGCGTGCCGCCAGATCCTCGCGCCCCCAGCGGGTGTCGGGCCGCCCGGCGTAGAACGCGGCGAGCCGGCCCGAGAGCTTGCGCGCGCCGGCGAGGTCGACGATGCCCGCCGCCTCCCGGTGGAACCCGTCGAGCCGCGTCGAGCCGCGACAGCGCGGAAAGTTCGCGCACGACGATGGCGAGGCAGACCAGCAGGAATGCCGCGACCAGCGCCGTGGCGATCCAGCCCAGCACCGGGTTCGACGCGATCAGCCCGGTCACGAAGGACCAGAGCGCCACCGACACCGCGAAGGTCAGCAGCGCGGCGAGCAATCCGAAGAACCAGCCGCCCAGCCCCCGGTCCCGGCGGGAGGCGAGGAGGGCCACGGTCTGCATCGCACGCCCGGACGCCGGCACCGCGACCTCGTCGTCGGGCACGGGCGGGGCGGTCGCCGGGTCGAGCGCGGCCTTTGGCGCTTTGGTGGTCTCGCTCACGTCGAACAGAACGGCGCGGCGGCGGGGTTCGGTCATCTTGGCATCGCCTGCGATGGTATCGGGCAGGACATAGGGAGCCGGGCCGCGGATTGCGACGCCATGTCAGAGCAGGTCCGACAGCAGGAACTCCGCCGCCCGGTCCAGGCGGATGTGCGGCGGCCCCTCTCCGGGGCGTGCGGTCAGCGGCGCGGGAGCGAACTCCATCAGATCGAACTCCCCGTCGAGAAAGGTCGCCGCCCCGTCGCGCGCGGGCGTCAGCACCGAGCCTGGGTCTTCCGGCATCTCCCCGGGGTAGAGCGCCGCCTCCCGCCCCGCCGTGCCGTCCGGCCCCAGCAGGCGGCCCCGCACCACGGGCAGGTCGCCCCCGTCATGCGCGCGCATCTCCTCGACAGTGGCGCGCAAGGCGGCGATCGACATCGCCTTCGTCCGCGCCCCCGCGAAGTCGGCGCGGGATTTCGCATCGCGCACCATCGCCTCCGTCAGCGCGGTCAGCCGGGCATGCTGGGTGTGGTGCAGATGATCGGCCTTCGTCGCGGCGAAGAGGATCCGGTCCACCCGCCGCGCGCCCAGGAGCTGCAGCAGCCAGCCGACCGCGCCGGGCCGGAACGCCGTCAGGATGTCGGAGAGCGCTGCCCGCATCTCCTCCAGCGCGCGGGGTCCGCGGCGCAGCGCGCCCAGCACGTCCAGGAGGACCACCTGCCGGTCGAGCCTCGCGAAGTGGTCGCGGAAGAACGGGCGCACGACCTGGGACTTGTAGGCCTCGAACCGCCGTTCCATCTCCCGACGGAGACTGCCGCGCGGGGCCTCGCCCGGCGGCAGGGGCGCGAAGGTGAGCGCGGGCGAGCCCTCCATTTCCCCGGGCAGCAGGAACCGCCCCGGCGTGAGGTCATAGGCCCCCGCCTCGCGGGCCGCCTTCAGCGCGGCGGTGTAGGCGCGCGCCAGTCCCTGCGCCACGGGCTCGTCCAGCTTTGCCGCACCGTCCACCGCCGTCATCGCATCGGCGTAGTCCGTCGCGCCCCATGAGGTCAGTCGCGCCAGCGCCCGCTCCGACCATTCGGTGTAGCTCTTCTCCATCAGCCCCAGATCGAGCAGCCATTCGCCCGGATAATCCACGATATCCAGATGCACCGTCCGCAGCCCCCGCACCCCCGCCAGCATCCCGCCCGGCCGCACCCGCAGCGACAGGCGCAACTCCGACACGGCGCGCGTGCCGTCGGGCCAATGCGGTTCGCGGGAGGTGAGCGCGGCCAGATGCGCCTCGTAGTCGAAGCGCGGCACGGTGTCGTCGGGCTGCGGTTGCAGGAACGCCGTCTGGATCCGCTCCCCGGCGGTGAAGCCCGGCATCCGACCCCGGTCGATGAGGTTGGCGACGAGGGAGGTGATGAACACCGTCTTGCCCGCGCGTGACAGCCCTGTGACGCCCAGTCGGACCGTCGGGTCGAACACGTCCGTCACCGTCGACGCCATATCCCCCACGCCGCGCGCCACCGCATCCGCAAACCGTCCGATCATCCCGCGCGCCCCCATGTCGCGCAGGTAGATAGAGACGCGGTGGAAGGTTGGAAAGGCACGGCCGTCCGTGCCCTTGCCCCGCCCCGCTCCGCCCGCCTATCACCGGGCCATGCCGCGCTATGCCCTCCGCGTCGAGTACGACGGCCGCCCCTTCGCCGGCTGGCAGCGGCAGGACGGGCCTGCGTCGGTGCAGCAGACGCTGGAGGAAGCGCTGCGCGCTCTGGAACCGGAGATGCCACCCGTCGCCGCCGCCGGGCGCACCGATGCCGGCGTGCACGCGACGGGACAGGTGGCGCATGCGGACATGGCGCGCGACTGGACCCCGTTCCGCCTCTCGGAAGCGGTGAACTGGCATCTGAAGCCCGCCCCCGTCGCCGTCACCGCCTGCGCATTGGTCCCGGGCGATTGGCACGCGCGGTTCTCCGCGATCGAGCGCCGCTACACGTTCCGCATCGTCGCCCGCCGCGCGCCGCTGGCGCTGGACGGCGGATACGCCTGGCGCGTGAACGGGCCGCTGGACGTGGAGGCGATGCGGGCGGGAGCGGTGCATCTGATCGGGCGGCACGACTTCAGCACCTTCCGCGCCTCCCTCTGTCAGGCGAAGTCCCCGGTGAAGACGCTGGACGAGATCGTGCTGGAGGAGCGGCCATATCCCGGCGGGCAGGACATCCGCATCCACCTGCTGGCCCGGTCGTTCCTGCACAGTCAGGTCCGCTCCATCGCCGGAACGCTGGAGCGCGTGGGCGCGCGGGCCTGGCCGCCGGAGCGCGTACGGCGGGCGCTGGAGGCGCGCGACCGCGCGGCCTGCGGGCCGGTGGCACCGCCGGGCGGGCTCGTGCTGACCGGAGTGGGGTACGAGCGAGACCCCTTCGCGTGACGCGTTGACCGATTGCCGGGCGCGCCTCGGCTGGCTAGAACCCGAGAGTCCCCTGCGGAGGCCAGACCCATGCCCGTCATCACCAACGTCGAAGACCTGCGCAGGATCTACAAGCGGCGCGTGCCGAAGATGTTCTACGACTACTGTCAGTCCGGCAGCTGGACGGAGCAGACATTCCGCGAGAACGAGAGCGATTTCAGCGAGATCCGCCTGCGGCAGCGGGTGGCGGTCAACATGGAGGGGCGGTCCGTCCGCTCCACCATGGTCGGGCGCGACGTGGCGATGCCGGTCGCGCTGGCCCCGGTCGGCATGACGGGGATGCAGCACGCCGACGGGGAGATCCTGGCGGCGAAGGCGGCGGAGGCGTTCGGCGTGCCCTTCACGCTCTCGACCATGTCGATCTGCTCGATCGAGGATGTCGCCGCGCGCACGACGGCCCCGTTCTGGTTCCAGCTCTACGTCATGCGCGACGAGGAATACGTCGACGCGCTGATCGAGCGGGCCCGGGCGGCCGGTTGCGATGCGCTGGTGCTGACGCTGGACCTGCAGATCCTGGGGCAGCGGCACAAGGACCTCAAGAACGGGCTCTCCGCCCCGCCCAAGCTGACGCCCAAGACGGTCGCCAACCTGATGACCAAGATCGGCTGGGGCCTGGAGATGTCCAGGACCACCCGGCGCAGCTTCGGGAACATCGTCGGACATGCGAAGGGCGTGACGAGCATGTCCTCGCTGCACAGCTGGACGGCGGAGCAGTTCGATCCGGCGCTCGACTGGTCCAAGGTCGCGCGGATCAAGGAGAAGTGGGGCGGCAAGCTGATCCTCAAGGGCATCCTGGATGCGGAGGACGCGAAGATGGCGCTGCAGGTCGGGGCGGATGCCATCATCGTGTCGAACCATGGTGGGCGGCAGCTGGACGGGGCGCTGTCCTCGATCCGGATGCTGCCGGAGATCATGCAGGCCGTCGGGTCGGAGATCGAGGTCCACATGGACGGCGGTGTGCGCTCGGGTCAGGACGTGCTCAAGGCCGTCGCCCTCGGTGCGCGTGGCACCTACATCGGGCGGGCCTTCATCTACGGGCTCGGTGCCATGGGGCAGAGAGGCGTGACCCGGGCGCTGGAGGTGATCCACAAGGAGCTGGACACGACGATGGCGCTCTGCGGGGAGCGCGACATCCACGACGTCGGGCTCCACAACCTGCTCGTCCCGAAGGACTTCACGGGCTCGTTCGAGACCGTCCAGCGGAACGCGTGAGCGGCCAGAGGACGGCGAGCAGCACCGCGACGCAGGCGAAGGCCCAGCGCAGGCCGAACGCCTGCGCGCCGAGCCCCATCAGCGCGGGGGCGAGGAAGAAGCCCAGGAACCCGATCACCGCGACCCGCGCGATGGCGGCCGTGCGCTGGCGCGGCGCGGCGAGCCGCCCGGTGAGCGCCAGACCCATCGGGCCGATCACGGAGATGCCCAGGCCCATCAACCCGAACCCGAGATAGGCGACCGGCGGCGTCGGCGCGGCGGCGGCGATCAGCACGCCGGCAATCGCGAGGGCCGTCGCGATGCGGATCACCGCCACCTCCGACAGGCGCGCCGCCACCGCCTGACCCGAGAAGCGCCCGATGGCCATGGTGAGGCCCAGCATCGCGGGCCCGAACGCGCCCTCGGCCGCCCCACCGCCCAGTGTCCGCTCGATGTGCAGCGCGGACCAGGATTCCACCGTCGCCTCCGCCATGAAGCCGATCATGACGATCGCGCCGCACAGCGCGACAAGACCGGTGGGCAGGCGGGCGACGGTGCCGTCACCGTCTGACTGCGAGGCGACCTCCATCCGCTGGAACGGGGCGGTGAGGAGCACGAGGAGGCCGATGGCGGGGAAGATCGCCTCCGGGGTCCAGCCCGCCTCCCGCATCGCGCCCGTCAGCAGGGCGGAGATGGCGTAGGCGACAGAGAACATCGCGTGGTTCACGTTCATCAGGCTGCGTTCCGTCCGCGCCTCCACCTCGGAGACGCGCGCGTTCATCACCACGTCCGTGAGCCCCGAAACCGCGCCGAGCAGCATCAGCACCACGAAGAACACCGGTACCGTAGTGGCGACGGAGGGCAGCATCGCCGCCAGCCCCAGCATGAGCGTGCCCAGCGGAAGCGCCCACGCGCCCATCAGCCGGTCCCATCGCGGCGCGAGGTAGAGCGTCGTCGACAGGCCCAGCGCCGTGCCCAGCAGGAGCAGGCCGAAGGTCGAATCGTCCACGCCGATGCGGGCCTTGAGCACCGGGGCCATCGCCGCGACGCAGCCCCAGGTGAAGCCGACGGCCATGAAGGCGGCAACCGGCGCGCGGCTGAGACGGAGGGCGGAGAGGATGGTCATGCGGAGCGGCTCGCGTCGGGATCGTCCCGCCCTCGCACGCGGGCCCCGTCGCTCGCAAGATCAGTCGAAGAACGCGATCATCGGCATCGTCGCCCGGGCCAGCCGCTCGACCCGCTGCGCGACCGCGCCAGAGGTCCAGTCGTCGCGCGGCAACTCCTGGCGCACCCCGAGCGTCCGCAGTCCGAGGATGTCCGCGTGGCGACCGCCCCCCGACGGCTCCGAGCCGAGGCGCCTGCGCGGCGCGTCCTCGCGCGTCAGCGTGTAGCCCGCGTCCCCCATCACCTCCAGCGCATCGTCGAACCGTTCCGGATGACGCAGGATCCGGCGGTGCATCGGGGCCAGCGTCGTCGCGTCCATGGCGTGAAAGCCGCAGAATGTCGTTCCTCCGCCGACGGAGATCTGCAGGTAGATCGCGGCCCCCGCCTCCGTCAGCCGCCCTGTCCGCGTCATCAGGGCGGACCGGCTGAGGACGTAGGGCGTCCGGTCCCGCGTGAACCGCCTGTCGCGCGCCATCGGATAGCAACTGGCCGCCGACCCCCGCAGCGGCACCGCCGTGCGCGACAGGCGGGACGACAGATCGGCGAGCAGCGCCAGGAAGGGCTCATCCACCGCCTCGCGGAACTCCGCCCCGTTGGCCGCGAACCACTCATGGGAATTGTTGCGGCCCAGCTGCTCGAAGAAAGCGAAGCTGCGGTCGGTGAATAGGGGCGGGGCGTCGCCTGCCATCGGGGGCTCCTCCGGGTCGGTCGTCCCGGCCCAACGCCGTGCCCCCCGGCGCGGCTCCATCCAAAATGGCGCGTCAGCCGTGATCCTTCATCAGCCGGGCCTTCTGACGCTGCCAGTCGCGCTTGGCCGAGGCCTCCCGCTTGTCGTGGTTCTTCTTGCCCTTGCCCACGCCGATCTTGAGCTTAACCATCCCGCGATGATTGAAGTACATCACCAGCGGCACGATCGTGTAACCCTCGCGCGCGGTTGAATTCCACAGCCGCGACACCTCCCGGCGGGAGACCAGCAGCTTGCGGCGGCGACGCTCCTCGTGACCGAAGGTGCGGGCCTGCGAATAGGGGGCGATGTAGCCGTTGACGAGCCACAGTTCGCCGCCCTTCACCTCCGCGTAGGATTCAGCGATATTCGCGCCACCTTGCCGCAGGGACTTCACCTCCGACCCCTCCAGCATGATGCCGCATTCGAGATCGTCCTCGATGGCGTAATCGTACCGGGCCCGCCGGTTCTCGGCGATGACCTTGTAGTTCCTGTCCTTGTCGTCCTTTGCCATGCCCGTCCCCTAAGGTCGCACGGGTCCGGTGTCCACGGGCGACAACCGGTTCGACAGCAGGATCGCCGCGACGGCCGCGAGGCACGTCAGCCCGCCCGCCAGGCCCAGCGCGCCCAGCCCCGCCACCGCCACAACCCGCCCGCCGATGACGGCCCCGACCGCGGCCCCGACGTAGATGCAGGCCGCGTTCAGCGCCAGCGCGACCGGGGCCTGCGACCCGGCCATCTTCACGAGACGCAGCTGCTGCGCCGCGTTGAAGCCGAAGCCGATGGCGTTCCAGACGAGGAACAGCAGCAGCGCGAGGGTCAGCGGAACGGGAAGGAACGACAGCAGCGGCATGACCGCCACCTGCCCGCAGGCGAGTGCGAGAAGGGTGCGGAACGGTCCGATCCGGTCCGACAGCCAGCCGAACGCCAGATTGCCCACGACCGCGCCGAGGCCGCAGACCATCAGCACGAGGGTCACGCCGTCGCGGCCGAGGCCCATCCGGTCTTCCAGCAGAGGTGCGAGATAGGTGAAGGGCACGTAGATCGCACCGAGGAACAGCGCCGTGAAGCCGATCGCGAGCATCAGCCGTCCGCTGCGCAGGACCGATCCGAGGTCCGACAACCGGACGGGCTGGAACGACAGCCCGGCCGGGATGCGCAGCCAGAGGACCGCGGCGCTGATCCCCGCGAGGACGGCGACGACGGCGAAGGCGGATCGCCAGCCGTAGGTATAGGCGATCCAGCTGCCCGCCGGCACGCCGAACACGCCCGCCAGCGTCAGGCCGAGGAACACCTGCGCCAGAACCTTTCCACGATCCCCGGGCGGAGCCAGCCCGGCGGCGACGGCCGCGCCGACCGGCGTGGTCAACCCGGCTCCGGCGGCCGCCAGTGCCCGCGCCGCGAAGAGCCACTCCTGCGTCGGGGCAAGCGCGGACGCCAGCGCCCCGAGCGCGAAGACGCCCATTCCCAGCGCCATGACCCGCCGCCGCCCGAGACGACCCGTTGCGGACACCAGGAGCGGGGACAGAAGGGCGTAGGCGACGGCATAGCTCGTCATGACCCATCCGGCCTGCGCCGGCGCCATCGACAGGTCGCGCGACAGCGGGCCGAGCATCCCGATCACGACGAACGCCCCCATCCCGACCACGAAGTTCGCCGCCGACAGGACCGGGACCAGCCCACGGGGCAACCCGGGGGCGTCGCTCAATCCAGCAGGCCGGCGTGGCGGAGGCCATCGGCGATGCGGGCGCGGGTCGCGTCGGTCGCGGGCGTCAGCGGCAGGCGCACCGCGTCCGAACATTTGCCCAGCAGCGCCAGCGCCGCCTTGACGCCAACGACGCCGGGCTCCGCGAAGATCGCCTGATGCAGGGGCATGAGCTGGTCCTGGATCCCCAGAGCGGTGGCGTAGTCGTTTGCGAGGCAAGCCTCCTGCATCCGCGAGAGCAGCTTCGGCGCGACGTTGCAGGTGACGGAGATGCAGCCGATGCCGCCCTGCGCGTTGAAGCCATGCGCCGTCGCGTCCTCGCCCGAAAGCTGGACGAAATCCTCTCCGCAGGTGATCCGCTGGGCGGAGACGCGCGCGAGGTCGCCCGTCGCGTCCTTCACGCCGACGATGTTGGGCAACTGCGCCAGCTCGCCCATCGTGGCGGGCGACATGTCCACCACCGAGCGGCCGGGGATGTTGTAGATCACGATCGGGATCCCGACCTCGGCCACCGCCGTGAAATGCGCGACGAGCCCCGCCTGCGTCGGCTTGTTGTAGTAGGGCGTCACCACCAGCGCGCCGTCGGCCCCGGCCTCGTGCGCGAAGCGGACCAGCCGCAGCGCCTCGGCCGTGTTGTTGGAGCCGGCCCCGGCGATCACCGGCACGCGCCCCGCCGCGCGCCCGACGACGGCGGCGATGACGGCCTCATGCTCGGCATGGCTCAGCGTCGGGCTCTCGCCGGTGGTGCCGACGGGAACGAGCCCGTGGGAGCCCTCGGCGATCTGCCAGTCCACGAGGGCGTCGAGCGCGGCGAAGTCGACCTTGCCACCCTCGAACGGCGTGACCAGGGCGGGCATGGAGCCTTTGAACATCGCTGCGTCCTCCTGTCGGGGCGGTCGGGAGTTTCGCGCGAAACCTAGCCCGCCGGGGCGGTGTGCCACAACCCGCGGGCGGTACCGTGGAGCGTGCCCGCGATCAGCCCGTCGAAAGCACGGGGGACCCGCCCTATATCGAGAGCATGATGCTTCGCGCCCTCACCCTCCTCCTTCCGCTCCTGCTGGCCGCGCCGGCCGCCGCCACGCCCGCGCTGGAGGCGGGGATGGCGGC
Organism: uncultured Alphaproteobacteria bacterium; assembly: GCA_963757495.1. Taxonomy (GTDB): domain Bacteria; phylum Pseudomonadota; class Alphaproteobacteria; order Rhodobacterales; family Rhodobacteraceae; genus Jannaschia. The sequence goes on along the minus strand of CAVWRZ010000002.1, from coordinate 256,410 downwards.
CCTGCGCGCCGGGAACGACGATGCCGCCCGCGCCGCGATGGCACGAGCGCAGGACCCGGTCGTGGCGGACGTCCTCGCCTGGCACCTGCTGCGCGACCGGCGGGGCACGTTCCGCGAGGGGGCCGCGTTCCTGCAGCGTCGTCCGGACTGGCCGGGGCTGCCGTACCTGCGGGCGCAGATCGAACTCGACATGCCATTCGATCTGACGACGGAGGAGGTGAAGGCTTTCTTCGCTTCGGAGCCGCCGCGCACCTCCGAGGGCGCGTTGATGCTCGCCATCGCGCAGCGGGCCACGGACGGAGCGGTCGTGGCCGAGACAACCGCCATCGACGCCTGGCTGACGATGCCGATGTCGATCGCCTCGGAGGCCGGTTTCCTCGAGATCTTCGGCGACGTCCTGCGCCCCTTCGACGCCGCCCGGCTCGACGCGATGATCTGGTCCGGGAACCTCCAGTCGGCGGAGCGGACGCTCGCCCGCGTGACCGGGCCGGACGCCGCGCTCGCCCGGGCCCGGATCGCCCTGCGAACGGGGCGTGACGGGGTCGACGGGCTGATCGCCGCCGTGCCCGCGGATCTGCGCGACCATCCCGGCCTCGCCTACGAACGGTTCCGCTGGCGGCTGGACCGGGGGCGGACCGACGGCGCGCTGGACCTCCTCTTCGGCTACGACGAAAGCGCCGACGCGCTGGCCTCCCCCGAAAGCTGGGCGCGCCATCGCGGCCGGCTGGCGCGCGGGCTCATGCAGGATGGACGCGCGGAGGACGCGTACCGCGTCGCCGCGAACCACCACCTGCCTGCGGGCGACGGGGACATCGCGGAGAACGAGTGGCTGGCCGGCTACGTCGCGCTGCGCTTCCTCGGCCGGCCGGGGGACGCGGCCCGGCACTTCCGTTCGTTCGACGCCAATGTCGTCTCCCCCATCTCCAAGGGCCGCGCCGGCTACTGGCTCGGACGCGCGCTGGAGGCGGCCGGCGACATCGAAGCGGCCGCCCGCGCCTATGCCGAGGGCGGCCGGTTCCAGACCAGCTTCTACGGACAGCTCGCCGCCGAACGCGCGGGGCTGCCGGCCGATCCGCTGCTCACCGGGCGGGAGGTCTTTCCCCCGCTCGCCGATACGCCCCTGCCCCGCAGCTCCGTGCTCGCCGCCGCTCGCCTGCTGGCCGCCATCGGGGAGCGATCGCTGGCCGAACGGTTCATGACCCATCTCGCCGAGAGCCTGCCCCGCGCGCAGATCGGAACGCTGATCGACGTTGCGTTGGAGGAGATGGAGGACCCGCACGTCGCCCTTCTCGTCGCCAAGCGCGCGGCGCAAGCGGGGCACGAGCTGCACGCCGGGTATTTCCCGGTGACGGACCTCGCCACGCTCGACAGCCCCGTCGCCCCCGAGCTGACCCTCGCGATTGCCCGCCGGGAAAGCGAGTTCGATCCTGTCGTTGTCTCCGGGGCGGGGGCGGCCGGTCTGATGCAGCTGATGCCCGGCACCGCGCGGGAAATGTCGGCGCGCGTCGGCCTGCCCTACCGGCAGTCCGCGCTGACCCGCGACCCGCTCTACAACGCGCGGCTTGGCACGGCCTATCTGCGCGAGCTGGAGCTCGAGTTCGGTTTCTCCCCGATCCTCGTCCCCGCGGCCTACAACGCGGGCCCGAGCCGGGCACGTCGATGGTCCGCGGCCTTCGGCGACCCGTCTGCCCCGGGCATCGACGTCGTCGACTGGATCGAGGACGTGCCCTTCTCGGAGACGCGCAACTACATCATGCGGGTGTCCGAAAGCCTGCTCCCATACCGCGCGCGGCTTACCGGAGAGGCGGGCGAACTGCGGCTGTCGGACTGGCTGAAGCGCGGCTACGGCGATCTGGCGCGCCGCGACGGCGGCTAGTTCGCCACCCGCGCGCGCCAGAGCGTGAAGAGCCCCGCCGCCATCACGATGGCCGCGCCCACCACGACATGCGCCTCCAGCCCTTCGCCGAAGACCGTGACGCCGATGAAGGACGCGAAGACCAGTTGCAGATACGCGAACGGCTGCACCACGCTGGCCTCCGCCACCTCGTAGCAGCGGATCAGCAGCCAGTGACCGCTCGCCCCGGACACGCAGAGCGCGGCCATCCAGCCCCAGTCGCCGGGCGTCATCGGCTCCCAGAACCAGATGCCGACCAGCGTGACCGCCACCGCGCCGACCGTCCCCGTCCAGAAGAAGCTCGTCGCGGATTTGTCCTTCCGCGCCACGTAGCGGGTGAGCAGGCCGTAGAGCGCGAACATGAACGCCGCCGCCAAGGGGACCAGGGCCGCCGGCGTGAAGACCCCTGCCCCGGGCTGCAGGATGACGATCACCCCTACGAACCCCGCCCCGATCGCCAGCCATCGCCGCCAGCCGACCCGCTCGCCCAGCACCGGCCCCGACAGCATCGCGACGAGCAGGGGATACGCCGCGAAGATCGCATGGGCTTCCACCAGCCCCAGCAGGACGAAGCCCGCGACCATCACGCAGATCTCCGCCACGAGCAGGAGCCCGCGGAACCCCTGTACCAAGGGCTGCGAGGTGGCGGCCGCCGCGCGGAGCCCCCCGGCCTTGCGGGTTGCGACGGCGATGACGAAGGCGGCGAAGAACCAGTAGCGGATCATCACCACCATCAGCACGTTGTATTCGCCCGCCAGGTGCCGCGAGAACCCGTCCTGTATCGCGAAGACGAGCGTCGTCGCCACCATCAGCCAGATGCCGAGCCGGTCGCCGCTCATCGCAGCACCCCCCGCGTCATGTGCCGCTTGCGCCCGTGTCCCGGCACGCGGGTCACGTCGAACCCCGCGTCCGACAGCGCCCGCCGGACATGACCCGCCGCCGTGTAGGTCGCGAAGGTGCCGCCCGGCGCGGTGTGGCGCGCGACCTCCTGCATCAGGTCCGAGCCCCACATCGACGCGTTCTTCGCGGGGGAGAACCCGTCTAGGAACCAGGCATCGGCGCGGCCTTTCCAGACGGGCAGCGTGGATCGGACGTCGCCCAGCACGATCTCCAGGTCCATGTTCGGCAACGCGATGCGGGCCGCGGGCCAACTCGCCAGCAGGGCATCCGCGTCGATCTCGGGGAAGGTCGCCAGGGCACGCGCCATGTCACCGACGTCCATCGGGAACGCCTCGAACGCGGTGAACCGCAGCCGCCCCCGCCCTCGCCAGACGGCCGAGGCGACGAGCGCGTTCAAGCCTGTGCCGAAGCCCAGTTCCGCGATGTGGAAACCGTCCCGCAGCCGCTCCGGCAGGTCGTTGCCGCGGAGGAACGTGTGCCGCGCCTCCTCCGCCCCGCCCCCGAGGCTGTAGTAGGGGTCGTCGAACCGCGCGGAAACCGGCGTGCCGTCGCGCCAGACGAGGTCGGGGGGGAGGTGTTCGCCGGTCATCGTCTGCCCTATGGGGTCGGGGCGACAGGATACGAAAGGCCGCGGCTTGGCAATCGACGTGACGATCCTTGGGGCCGGCGTGTTCGGCCTCGGCTGCGCCTTCGCATTGGCGAGACGCGGGGCACGGGTGCGGGTGATCGATCCGAGCGGCGTGGGCGCTGGCGCGTCGGGCGGCATCGTCGGCGCACTGGCCCCGCATGTCCCCGAACTGTGGAACGAGAAGAAGGCGTTCCAGCTCGACAGCCTGCTGATGGCGGAGGACTGGTGGGGTGCGGTCGGGCGGGCCGGCGGCGGCGATCCGGGCTATGCGCGCACGGGCCGGTTGCAGCCGATCGCGGATGCGGAAGCGCTGCTCCGCGCGCGGGATCGCAGTGCCGGGGCCGCGGCGCTCTGGGAAGGGCGGGCCACCTGGACGGTCGAGACCGCATCCGACGACTGGTCCCCGGGCACCTCGCAGGTGATCCGGGACACGCTGTCCGCCCGCATCCATCCCCGCCGAGCCTGCGGTGCGCTCGCCGCCGCGGTGCGCGCCCTCGGAGGAGAGATCGTCGCGGATGCCGGGTGGGAGGGGACTCGTGTTGCATGCGACCGGATGGCGAGGGCTGGCGGAGATGGAAGACGACCGCGGACGTCCGGCGGGCAACGGGGTGAAGGGCCAGGCCGCGCTGCTCGCGGCTGGACCGCAACGACCTGCCGCAGATCTACGTCGACGGGCTGTACATCGTGCCGCACGCCGACGGGACCGTGGCGGTGGGGTCGACGTCGGAGCGCGACTACATGCGATGCGAACGTGGACGGGCGGATCGATGATTTGCTGTCGCGGGCCCGCGCTTCCGTGCCCCCGCTCGACGGAGCCCCCGTCGTGGAACGCTGGGCCGGCATCCGCCCCCGTGCCCGCTCCCGCGCCCCGCTCCTCGGACGGTGGCCCGGCCGGGAGGGGCACTTCGTAGCAAACGGCGGCTTCAAGATCGGCTTCGGCATGGCCCCGAAGGTGGCCGAGGTGATGGCGGACCTGATCCTCGACGGCACGGACACGATCCCGGAGGCGTTCCGCAGCGATCACCTTGCGCCGTGGACGGAGGGGGACTAGACGCGCCCATCGCCCGATCGGGCCATGTCTCCGACCACCATGTCAAAACGGGTTACTCGCATGAACATCCTGCCCGCCATCCTGGCGATGGCCGCCATCGTCGTCGCGTCCAACATCGGGGTGCAGTTCCTCGTCGCCGACGGCTGGCTGACCTGGGGGGCGTTCACGTACCCGCTGGCCTTTCTCGTGACCGACGTCTCGAATCGTATCTATGGTCAGACGGTTGCGCGAAGAGTGGTACTGTCGGGCTTCGTGGTGGGGCTGCTGTGTTCGCTGATCGGAACGCAGATCGTGGGGGAGTTCGGGCCGCTGGTGACGGTGCGCATCGCGCTGGCATCGGGAACGGCGTTCCTGGCGGCGCAACTGCTTGATCTGGTGATCTTCTCGAAACTGCGGGATCGGCGCTGGTGGGTGGCTCCGCTGACGTCCTCGATGGTCGGGTCGGTCGTGGATACGGCGCTCTTCTTCACGATCGCCTTCGCGGGTTTCCTCGCGTTCCCGGCGGCTTGGGGAGACGTCTCCTGGGCAGCGGAGAAGACGGCGGTAGGGCCTTTGTGGGTCGGGCTCGCATTGGCGGACTGGGGGGTGAAGGTGGGGATCGCGATGCTGGCGTTGTTGCCGTTCCGTTTCGTCACGATCAAATTGGCACGATAGGTAGTGATTTTGGGCTTGACGGGTACGAGATGTATGCCAATCTCGATCTCGTGCAACCCATTGAAAGGAGGTGATCCAGTGTCGAGAAAGATAGTGGAGAAGATGGTCGGGACAACCTCGGGGGAGCGTGTCTAGGGCAGCCCCTAAGCACTTGATTCCGTTGAGGTTGATGCGTCTAACCGACCACACCTCCTGAACCTTTCGGAAGGCCGCCCCCATATTACGGGGCGGCCTTCTTCGTTCGCATCCGGGGTATGGCAACGGGTCATACGTCGGTATGACGTGGGGCATACCCTTTTCGCCGCCCGGACCCCTGCCCATGCCGCTGACCGTGACCCCCGTGATCGAGATCCAGGACTGGGAGATAACCGAGACGTTCGTGCGCGCGTCGGGGCCCGGGGGGCAGAACGTCAACAAGGTGTCGAGCGCGGTGGAATTGCGGTTCGAGGCGGAGCGCTCGCCGTCCCTGCCCGGTCCGGTGAAGGCGCGGCTGCGGCGGCTGGCGGGGCGGCGGTGGACCAAGGAGGGGGCGGTGGTGCTCCAGGTCTCCGAGGAACGCTCGCAGGCCCGCAACCGGGAGATCGCGCGGGACCGGCTGGCGGAGCTGGTGCGGGCGGCGACGGTGGTGCCGAAGCGGCGGGTGAAGACGAAGGTGTCGCAGAACCAGAAGCGCAAGCGGGTGGAGGCGAAGAAGAAGCGGGGGGAGGTCAAGGCGCTCCGGGGCGGGGTGGAGGGCCGTAGGACGGCGGACCGGAGGCGGGAACAATCCGCGGGGGGTCCTCGTTAGGGTGTTGAAACGCAACACTTTAGAAAGGACCTGACTCATGGACCATTCCAAGCACACCCCGATGACCGACATGGAGCTGACCGCCGCCAACGTCGAGGGGGCCAACGTCTACGGACCCGAGGACAGCAACATCGGCACCGTCTCCCACATGCACGGCATGGCCCCGGGCGCGCAGGTGATCGTCGACGTCGGCGGCTTCCTCGGCATCGGCGCCAAGCCCGTCTCCCTCCCGGTGTCGAGCCTGAACTTCATGCGCGACGAGACCGGCAAGGCGCATGCGACCACGATGATGACGAAGGACCAGTTGAAGGAGCTGCCCGAGCACAAGGACTGATTGTTCGGTTTGGAGGTTGGGCCCGGCGCGTGAGCGCCGGGCCTTTTTGTTTCGGTGGGCGGTGCCGAAGCGTCGGGTGAAGACGCGGGTGTTGCAGAGTCAGAAGCGCAAGCGGACGCGACGAAGAAGCGGCGGGAGGTCAAGGCGCTCACGGCTGGGGTGGACTTATGATCAAATCTCCAATCAGATCGTAACGCAGTAGTCAGATGAACCAGAGGATCAACTGCGTCCTTGTTGCGCAAAGCACTCTCTCTGGCGATCCGCTTCGCGAGCTCCAACATATCGGGCGGAATCCAGCTGCGACCCATACGCAGCCGCAACTGGCCAGCTACACGTTCGCTCCGTGAGCGCGGGTATCTGAGCGTCTGGGAATTATTGTACCTGGGAGTCGGCTTCACGTGCCGCCATAATGCTCGGGCGGCAGCATACCTTCTGGATCGGTCCAGGCCGTTTACTTGACGATCGAACGGTCGCGTAGATTGATGGCTTGCCGTCTCCGGACACCGGGTTCGTAGCCAGCCTGCCGTCAAAGGGTCAATCATACGCGGGGCTGGACGCCGTAAGATTTCTCGAACAGCCACTCGAAGAGCTCGCCTGCAGCTGCCCTCCGGGGCAGCGGCATTAGCAACCGCTGCACCTCCTCGTGAACAGCACGAGCATCAAGGTGCGTGGCGAGGGCGAATGGTCATGCGTGCTTTGCTGGTAACGCCGGTCTAATATAGACCCAATGAACCATCGAGCGATCGCCGCCGGCAGCAGCGCGTGAGGTGCATCCACCTGGCCATCGCGAGACGAGTCATACGTAGGTCCGGGGCGTGAGATCACCGGAAAACGAGAAGCTCGACGCGCCCAGTGCCCAGCCGGCTGTCGCAGATTCCCGCCGGCTTACGAGAACTCGATGCCTCGTCCGTCACCGCCGATAGACTTCTGGTGCCTAGTTTATGGGCGCGCCGCTTTCTTTGTATCCCGACCGCGAACAAAGCGATTGTCTGAAGAAAGATATCCCCATTAGCATCAGCCGAGAATAATAAGGGAACAGTTCGCGCGCGCATCGCCGCTGATTGCAGCTCGATCCCGACGGGAATAGTACGGATACCAAGCCGTGGAAGAAGGACAGTTTCCCAGTCGAGGGGCGCGGAACGAGGCCCTGCGCGCCATCAAGCGGCTCGGCCGGACCATTGCGGAAATTGGACCGGCTACCTTCGACGCAGCCGGGTCGAGACCAAGATGAACTCTATGAAGCTTCTACGGAAAGCTCGCCACTCAGAGTTTTTCAACCTTAGACCTCCAGACCGCCGAGCTCCAGGTCCAAATCGCCATCCTTCAACCGCTGTACACCGCACTCGGCATCCCCGTCACGCAGCCCATCGGTTGACGTCAAACGGGGAAAGGGGAGCTCCGTCCGTCAGCCGATTTGCAGCAACAAAGCCGAGCGAGATCGCTTTAATCTATCGCAGGAAGAGATAAAACTTCTCAGTCACTTCTTTCCATCAATGCTAATAAGATCGAAGATATTGTTACATCGGGCGACTTGCAGAAGATGGGGATTAATTCGGCCGAATAGTGGCTACCATTGAACACAACTGAAAAGCAAGAATTCTTCTCCCGTTTCAGGAGAATCTCGCTGCCGATTTAAAGCTTCCACTGAACAACTCCGACGGTAGTTCGAGTAAAGAATGGTCTAAAACTGCTAAGCGAATTCTTAGAGAATCCTAGCTAAACCACCACCTCCATCCCAACCTGCTCCCCCACCCCGAACACCCGCTTGTAGCGCTCCACCTCCCCCTCCGGGCCCATCGCCTTGCGGGGGTTGTCCGAGAGCTTGACCGTGGCCTTGCCGTCCGCCGCGACGGCCTTGCAGACCAGCGAGAACGGGGCGAGGGCGTCGTCCTCGACCAGGCCCCGGAAGTCGTTGGTCAGGAGCGTGCCCCAGCCGAACGACGGTGCGGACGCGGCCGTGGAAGCGGGTGTGGAGGGCGGCGATGCTGTCCACGTCGAGGCCGTCGGAGAAGATGACGAGTTTGGTGGCGGGGTCCTCGCCGCGGGATCTCCACCAGCGGATGGCGGTTTCGGCGGCCTGTTCGGGGTCGCCGGAATCGACGCGGATGCCGGTCCAGCCGGCGAGCCAGTCGGGGGCGTTCTCGAGGAAGCCCGTCGTCCCGTAGGTGTCGGGCAGGATGATGCGCAGGTTGCCCTCGTGCTCCTCCTGCCAGTCGGCGAGCACGTCGTAGGGGGCACGGGCCAGCGTCGCGTCGTCGGGGGCGAGGGCGGCGTAGACCATGGGGAGTTCGTGGGCGTTGGTGCCGATGGCCTCCATGTCGCGGTTCTTGGCGACGAGGCAGTTGGAGGTGCCGGCGAAGCTGTCGCCGAGGCCTTCGCGGAGGGCCTGCACGCACCAGTCCTGCCACATGAAGGAATGGCGGCGGCGGGTGCCGAAGTCGGCGAGGCGCAGGCCGTCCAGGGGGCGGAGGCGTTCGACCTTTTCCCAGACGCGGGTCATGGCGCGGGCGTAGAGGACCTGGAGCTCGAAGCGGCCCATGTCGCGCGAGGGTAGCGCGGGAGCGCAGTTCCATGAGGATGGCGAGGGCGGGGATTTCCCATAGCATGACCTCGGGCCAGGTGCCTTCGAAGGTGAGTTCGTATTGGTCGCCTTTTCGGTCGAGGCGGTAGGGGGGGAGGCGGAGGTTTTCGAACCATTCCATGAAGTCGGGGCGGAACATCTGGCGCTTGCCGTAGAAGGTGTTGCCGCGCAGCCAGGTGCTCTCGCCGCGGGTGAGGGAGAGGGTGCGGACGTGGTCGAGTTGCTCGCGCAGTTCGGCCTCCTCGACGAGGTCGGCGAGGGGGATGGAGCGGGTACGGTTGATGAGGGAGAAGCGGACCTGCGTGGTGGGGTGCGTGCGGTGGACGGACTGGCACATCAGCAGCTTGTAGAAGTCGGTGTCGATGAGGGAGCGGACGATCGGGTCGATCTTCCACTTGTGGTTCCAGACGCGCGTGGCGATGTCGTTCATGGGGCGGCTCCGGGGCGGCTGGACTGCGGCAGGGGATAGCGCGTCAGATGTCGGAGAAATAGTCCTCGTCGATGGAGCGGATGACGTAGCGGTGGCGGGCACGGGCGCCGACCTCGTGCTTGATCATCAGCCGGGCGAGGCGGTCGCCGTTGATGAGGACCACGCGTTGCTGGACACGGTCGACGTAGTCCAGGGCCTCGCGGGAGAAGTCCGAGGTGGTGACGAAGACGCCCTTGGTGGCGTTCTCTCCGGTGAGGGATCCGACGAAGGCGTTGAGGGCGGGGCGGCCGACACGGTTGTCGGGGGCGTATCGCTTGGCCTGGCTGTAGACGGCGTCGAGGCCGAGTTCGTCCTCGTTCACGATGCCGTCGATGCCGCCATCGCCCGACAGGCGGGTCTGGAGGCCGCGGGCCAGATCGCCGCCGCCGTAGCCCATGGCCAGCAGCAGGTCGATGACGAGCTTCTCGAACAGGCCGGGGGTGAGGGAGAGCACGGCTTCGAGCACGTCCGAGACGAGGGTGGCCTCGATCTCCGCATGGGCGCAGGCGAGGCGGTCCTCCGGGGTCTGGATTTCGGGATTGGCTGGCGGCTGAACCCTGCTCGACTGTTCCGAAGGTGTCGTGCCGAACCCCTTGTTCCATTCGATGAAGCTGTCGAAGGTCTTCAGGACGGCACCATCTATCCGGTCCGGAAACCTTGCCAGCGCGTCCCTGCCGGCGGGCGTGATCTCATGCCGGCCATGTGCCGGGGAGCGTAGCAGCCCGGCCTTCGCCATATGGGTCCGCGCCCAGTGGGCACGGTTGGAAAGGAGGGTTTGAGGCCCGCTGGGGATGCGTTCGGCGACATCCTCGTCGCTGCAGATCGAAGATGAGCACCAGCGTGGGGAGGATGTCGGGGATCGTAACGGCTCCGTCGGCGAAAGCCTGGAGGACGGGGCGCATCAGCGTCTGATAGTCGGGTACGGGCATCGGCTTGAAGGGCTCCTCGGGCGGGAACGGTGACGGTCGCGTATTGTCGTTTCGATGGAAAGGGCTCAATTCCGCCGCGGGCTTCGGTGGCCCGGAGCGATCTCGGTCATGAAGGAGGAGCCGCCGGCGCGGCTTCCGTCGGGTCGGATGGGAGCGGTCGCGCGCCCGGTTGCAGACCCGGCGCGTTTGGGGCGCGTGGCGGGGTGTCACCGGGGATCTCGTCGAAGGTGGAGGAAACGCCGGCCAAGGCGCGGCGGCCGTCGTTCCAGATCGCCTCGAGGAGTGCGATCCACGTCAGGACCATCATGACCGAGAAGGGCAGCGCGCCGATGACCATGGCCGTCCGGATCGCGCAGGTGCCGCCCGAGATGGGCAGGCGCGCGACCACCGCGCCCGGGGCCACCCCCCGGAAGATGATGTGCGGGCGCGGCTTGGGCCCCTCGTCGCCCGCCGCGTTGATCGTGTCGACGATGAGCACGGCGGAGCTGGCGGAGGTGACGGGGAACGTCATCAGCAGGATCACGATGACGAACGTCATGCACCAGGAGAGGACCCCGGAGATGGTGGCCAGCATGAAGTCGGTGATGGCGGAGATCTCGTCGCCATTGGCTGCGGCGAAGATCACACCCCCGGCCCCGCCGTTGTGCTCTGGGTCGATGGCGGTGCCGCCGGCACAGGCGAACCGGACGGAGCACATCAGCGCCGGCACGACCATCGCGCCCGGCACGAACTCCCGGATGGTGCGGCTCCCCTTGCGGCGGAGCGTGGCGGGCGCGGTGCGGCGGGGGCAAGGGCGCGGTGCCCCGGCGGGGTGGGTTCAGCGGGTGAGGCCGCGCGAGAGGCGGCGGCGTTCGGCGGCGAGGTTGCCGGGCGGATGCCGGGCGGCGTGCAGGGCGGTGTCGGGGTCCGCGCCCCGCAGCGCGGCGGTGGCGACCCGCTTGAGGGAGTAGGTCCGGGACAGGGCGACGCCGTCCAGGGCGGCGCGGGCGAGCGACTGCACGGTGACATAGGCGATCTGGGCCGGGAGGGTGCCGGTGCCGGGCCGCGGGTCGCCCCGTGCGATGGCCTCGCAGGCGGAGACGTCGCGGCTGACATAGGTGCGGCAGATCATCGGGCGGGCGGCGTAGGCGCGGCAGAGGCGGGTCTCGGGGTCGAGGGAGGGGCAGGCCTGCGGGATGCCAGGCGGTGCCGTCGGGCCGACCGGCCAGGGGGGCGAGGGCGGCATGCAGGTCCCGCGCTTCCACCGCGGTGATCGTGCCGCCATCGTCGCCGGACAGGACGCAGCAAAAGGCGCAGCCGGCCTTGCAGTCGAGGTCGAGGGGCGCGGGGCTGCGGTCGATGAGGGCCTGGCCGATGTCGCGCGCGGCGGTGCCCGATGCCACGTCGCGGGCGATGACGGCGAAGGGACGGGTGCCCTGTGCCCCCAGCCAGGCGAGAAGGAGGCCGCGCGCCTGCTCCACGACGTCCGTCGGGGTGCCCGACAGGCGGGCGGCGGCGATGGCGGTCCGCAGCCCGGCCGTGTCGCGGGGTGGGCCCGCGCGGGCGGCACGACGGGCGGCGCGGGGAGACTTCGGCATCGGGCGGGCTCCGGGGGTCGGCAAGCGTCTGGGCGGTGTTAAAGCAAGATGCCGACGCAGCGGCCAGTGCAAAAGGAAGGGGTCCGCGCCTGTTTCCGCAGAGAGGTTTCGGATTGGGTCGGCGGCCGGGCGGCGATGTCGAGGGCCGGGATGCCGGTGCGCGGTCCTGCGGTGGCGAACCGATCGACGCCCGGACACGGGACGGTCGCGGGGCCGGACATGGCGGCGGCCGACGCATGCCGGCGAGGCCCGGCGGGTTGCGCAGAGGATCGGGGCGACGAAGCCCGGTGCGGATACGGTGGGTCGTCGCCGAGGGCCGGGCGCACGGCAGCGGATCACGTTCCGGGCTGCCCCCCAGGTGGCGACCGCGCCCGGCCCCGCGCTTTCAGGTCAGCCTCACGCCGGCGTTCCGCATCCCCTTGCGGGCGGTGGCGAGGCTGCCGTCGAGGTCGATGGCGCGGGTCAGCCCCTCCTCCACGGTAACGGCGAAGCCCAGGCGGGCGGCGTCCATGGCGGACCAGGCGACGCAGAAATCGGTGGCGAGACCCACGAGCGTGAGGTCGGTCACGTCGAGGGCGCGGAGCAGGCCCGCGAGGCCGGTGGGCGTGACATGATCGTTGTCGAGGAAAGCGGAGTAGCTGTCGACCGCCGGGTCCATCCCCTTGCGGATCACGGCGCGCGCCCGGTCGGTGTCGAGGCCCGGGTGGAAGGCGGCGTCCTCCGTGCCCTGCAGGCAGTGGTCGGGCCAGAGGACCTGCGGACCGTAGGGCATCTGCACGACGGCGTAGGGGTCCTGGTCGGGGTGGCTGGAGGCGAAGCTGGAATGGCCGGCAGGGTGCCAGTCCTGCGTCAGGATCACATGGGGGAAATCGTCCATCCGGGCGTTGATGCCCGGCACGATGGCGTCGCCGCCCGCCACGGCGAGCGTGCCGCCGGGGCAGAAGCCGCGCTGGACGTCGATCACGATGAGGGCGGCTGTCATGGCGGGCTCCTTTGCGGCGAGCCTAGCGGTTGAGGCACGCGGGGCAACGCCCTATTGCACGGGCATGTTCACCGTTGCCGCCTTCTACCGTTTCACGCCGCTCGATGACCCTGCCGCGGTGCGGGATGCGCTGCTGGATGCGGGGCGGGCGGCGGGCGTGGGCGGCACGGTGCTGGTGGCCCCCGAGGGGGTGAACGGGACGGTGGCCGGGTCGGCGGCGGGGGTCGCGGCGTTCGTGGCGCAGGTCTGCGCGCCCTGCCCGGCTGCGGCGATCTGCGAGCCGAAGTTACGCGACCGCCGCCGAGATGCCGTTCGGCAAGCTGAAGGTGCGGGTCAAGCGCGAGATCGTGACGATGGGGCAGCCGGGGGTGGACCCACGGGCCGGCACCGGGCGGTATGTCGCGGCGGAGGAATGGAACGCCGTGGTGGCGGACCCGGGAACCGTGACGATCGACACGCGCAACGCCTTCGAGGTGGCGATCGGGACGTTCCGGGGAGCCGTCGACCCGGGGACGGAGTCGTTCGGCGATTTCCCGGCGTGGTGGGCGGCGAACGCGGCGCGACTCGCGGGCAAGCGGGTGGCGATGTTCTGCACCGGCGGCATCCGCTGCGAGAAGGCGACGGCGTTCCTGCGGTCGCGGGGCGTGGAGGACGTGGTGCACCTGCGGGGCGGCATCCTGAAGTATCTGGAGGAGGTGCCGGAGGAGCGGAGCCTCTGGCGCGGCGGCTGCTTCGTGTTCGACGACCGGGTCAGCGTGGGGCACGGGCTGGAACCGGGCGGGCACGTGCTCTGCCACGCCTGCCGACGCCCGCTGGAGGCGGCGGACGTGGACCGGGCGGAGTACGAGGCGGGGGTGCGGTGTCATCTCTGCGCGGATCGGTTCGACGAGGCCGACCGCGCGCGGTTCCGCGAGCGGATGCGCCAGATCGGGCTGGCCCGCGCGCGGGGCGGGCGGCATCTGGGCACCTAGGCTTCGGAGTCGGGCCCCTCCTCGGGGTCCAGACGCGTCCAGTGCAGTGTCAGGACCCGGACGAGGACCACCGCGGCGAAGACGCCGGCGGCGAGAAAGAAGAAATCGGTCATGCTTGCCTCCCGAAAGACGACGATCGATAGAATTGTCAGTATCACAGGTTCGCGACAGTGCAAATCGCCGGTCGGGACGCGGGCGTTGCGGGCGGCCACCCGCCCCGTCACAGTCGGCGCGACGCAATCCCGGAGGACGCGATGACCACACCCCTGCTGCTTCTGCCGGGCATGATGTGCGACGCGCGGCTCTTCGCGCCGCAGCTCGCCGCGATCCACGACCGGGCGGTGATGGTGAGCCCGATCGCCGCCGCGGACACGGTGGAGGCGCTCGCGCGAATCGTTCTGGACGCGGCCCCGCCCCGCTTCGCGCTGGCCGGGCTCAGCATGGGCGGGATCGTGGCGATGGAGATCATGGCGCAGGCGGCGGAGCGTGTCGTGGGAATCTGCCTGATGGACACCAACCCCAAGGCGGAGCATCCGGCGGTGGCGGAAGCGCGCGAGGCGCAGATCCAGCGGGTTCGCGACGGTGAGCTGCGGGTGGTGATGCGCGACGAGATGAAGCCGAATTACCTTGCGGACGGGCCGCATGTGGGCGCGATCCTGGATACCTGCATGGCGATGGCGGAGACGATGGGGGCGGTGACCTTCGTGCGCCAGTCCCGCGCGCTGCAGACGCGGGCGGACCGGCGGGAGGTGCTGGCGGGCGTGCGGGTGCCGGCGCTGGTGCTCTGCGGACGCGAGGACACGCTCTGCCCGGTGCACCGGCACGAGGGGATGCACGACCTCATCGAAGGGTCGGAACTGGTGGTGGTCGAGGGGGCCGGGCACCTGCCGACGCTGGAGCAGCCGGAGGTGACGACGCGCGCGATCCGGCACTGGCTGGAACGGGTGGACCATTCGTGACGCATCACGCTGCGATCATGCTGGCGGCGGGCTTCGGTATCCCGGTGCTGGCGGCGCTGAACGCGCGGCTGGGCGCGAACATCGGCGGGCCGGCGGCGGCGGCCTTGGTGCTCTTCGTCGTGGCGCTCGGCTGCGCGGGGGTCGCGACGGCGCTGACGGGACCGGGCGCGCTGACCCGCCTGCCCGGTCAGCCGCTGCACCTGTTCGGGGCGGGCGTGCTGATCGCGTTCTACGTGCTGTCCGTGACGTGGATCGCACCGGTCTTCGGGATCGGCAACGCGGTGTTCTTCGTGCTGATGGGGCAGCTCGGCTCGGCCGCGCTGATCGACCAGTTCGGCCTCTTCGGCGCGCGGCAGGTGGCGCTTTCGCCGGTACGGCTGGGCGGGCTGGCGCTGATGGCCGTGGGTCTCGCCTGCACGCAGTTCGCGCCCCGCGACTAGAGGTCGGGAATGACCTTGCCGGGGTTCATCCGGTTCTGGGGGTCCAGCGCCGTCTTGATCGCGCGCATAACGTCCAGCGCGACGGGATCCTTGCGTCGCGTCATCGTGGCGAGCTTGCTCAGACCGATGCCGTGTTCCGCGCTGATCGAGCCGCCGAGATCGACCGTCACGCCCTCCACCATCTCGCGGATCGCGTCGAGATGGGCGGGATCGTCGCGGGTGGGATAGACGGTGAGGTGCACGTTGCCGTCGCCGAGATGCGAGACGATGAGGTGCTCCGCACCCGCGTCGATCTCCGCCAGCCGCGCCAGCATCCGCTCGATGAAGATCGCCACCGCGTCGAGCGGCAGGGCGACGTCGTTGTCGACGATGGGCAGGCGCGTGAAGGTGATCTCGGCGGCCGCCTCCCGCATGTCCCAGATGTGCTGCCGCTGCGCCTCGTTCTGGGCGATCGTGGCGTCGAGGACCTCGCCCGCCTCCATCGCCTCCGCCAGCGCCGTCTCCAGCACGTCGCCCAGCGGCCGCGAGAGGCCGCCGAGGTCGATCATCACGGCATGATCGTGCATCGCGAAGGGCTGGCGCAGGTCGGGGCGGTGCTTCGCCAGTTCGCGCATGTAGCTGCGCGGCATGTACTCGAACGCCTCCACCGCGCCGTCGCTGGCGGCTTGCAACCTGCGCAGCAGCATGAGGGCTGCGGGCAGGTCGCGCAGGGCGGCGAAGGCGGTCGCGTGGTGGCGCGGCCTGGGCGACGAGGCGCAGGACGGCGGCGGTGACGATCCCGAGCGTGCCCTCCGCCCCGATGAAGAGGTCGCGCAGGTCGAGGCCGGAATTGTCCTTGCGCAGTTCGCTCATCAGATCGAGGACGCGGCCGTCGGCCAGCACCACCTCGAGCCCCAGCACGAGGCCTCGCGTGGGGCCGTAGCGCAGCACGTTGGAGCCGCCCGCGTTGGTCGACAGGAAGCCGCCCACCCGCGCCGAGCCCCGCGCGCCGAAGGTCAGCGGGAAGATCAGGTCGTGCGCCTCCACCGCCGCGTGGATGTCGGACAGGATCGCACCGGCCTCCACCACCGCGACGCCGGCCTCGGCCCGGATCTCCCGGATCGCGTCCATCCGCTCCAGCGAGACCATGAGCGCGCCGGTATTGGCCGTGCCGCCCACCAGCCCCGTGTTGCCGCCGACGGGCACGATGGCGAGGCCGCGGCGCCCGGCGAGCCGCACCACCTCCGCCACCTGCGCGGTGTCTCCGGGCCGGACGACGGCGAGCGGATCGGCATGCCACTTGCCCGTCCAGTCGGTCGCGAACCGCTGGGTCTGCGCGCCGGTGAGGACGTGGCCCGCCCCGAGCAGGTCGCGCAGCTCAGCCAGCGCGGCGTCGGTCCCGGGGGTGGCGGTCTGGTCTTTCATGGCGGCTCCTCCGGATGCGAGGCTGGCACGGGCCGGAGCCGAAGAAAAGCCGGCCGGCCGGTCTTGACGCGTCGCCGTCCGGGCCGTATCCGGCGCGCGACGGCGGTGTAGCTCAGTTGGTTAGAGCAGCGGAATCATAATCCGCGTGTCCGGGGTTCGAGTCCCTGCACCGCCACCATCCACGGCCGTCGGTGCGGGGCGCTTCGCGAGGTGGGGCGTCGGAGAGACGGCGGTAGCCTTCGGCACATCAGGTCGGACACCGAGATATCCGGTTTGCGCGCGGCCGAGTGCGCCGCCGCGGTCACCCGATTGGATCCGGACGACCAACACCGCGGTAAAGGTTTGTGGCAGAGACGAAGGGATTCGAACCCTCGAGACCCTTTCAGGCCTACTCCCTTAGCAGGGGAGCGCCTTCGACCACTCGGCCACGTCTCCGCCGGCCGGTCTAAGGGGCCGCCGTCGGAGAGACAAGGTGAAATCGAGGGTGCGATAGACCTCGGGGCGGCCTCCTACCTCCTCGAATCGCATCGTCTGATGGTGAGCGAAACTGCAGAGCCGGCTCATTCCGCGCCTGCGCCCCCCGGACGAGGTTCCAGCAGCATCGCCAGCAGCGGGTTCGGGAACTTCCGGGCCACGGTGACGGCGTGGAAGGATTCCGACAGACCGGCGAGATGTTCGGATTCCCGCAGCAGCCCCGACCGCAGCTCGTTCTGCACCACGATCGGCGGCAGCACGGCGAGCCCGATGTCTTCGCGGGCGAGAAGCCGCATCATCGCCATGTCGTCCACCTCCGCGGCGAGGACGGGGGTGACGTCGAGCCGGGTGCAGAGCCGGTCGAACCCCGCGCGGACCGGGTTCTCGACCGTCGGCACGATGATGGGATGCGCCCGCAGCAGGTCCGGCAGAGACCGCGCGCCGCTCAGCCGCGCGGGCGTGCCGATCAGGCTGACGGGCTGGTCCGACAGCGGATGCGCGACGAAGGGCGTCATCGCGTCGGGGGCGACGGAACGGTTGGTCAGCACGACGTCGAGGGCCAGCGTCTCCAGCCCGCGCAGCAGGTCCATCGCCGTGCCGGACCGCAGCACCAGCTCCACGTCCGGCATCCCGAGCAGGGGCCGGAGGAACTCGATCTGGAAGTTGCGCGACAGGGTGGCGAGCGCGCCCACCCGCAGCACGCGGCGCGGCGTCCCTGTATGCGCGAGCACGGCCAGCAGGTCGCGGCCGGTCCCGAAGATCGTGTCGGCGTGATCGAGCGCGATGCGCCCCGCCTCCGTCAGGTGCAGTTGCCGTCCCCGACGGTCGAAGAGCGCATGGCCCAGCCGGTCCTCCAGCTTGCGGATCTGCACGGAGACGGCGGATTGCGACAGGTTCAGCCGCGCGGCCGTCCGGGTCAGGTTCCCGTCGCGCGCCACCTCCCAGAAGTAGCGCAGGTGGTTGAAGTTCATCTCCCGCACACCGTTCGCTCTAGACGAACGATACGATGCGGCCAATGAATTTTCCCTCGCCCTGCCGGATCGTGTAGTGCGGGCGGCAGACCCGACACCGGAGTGCCCCATGACGATCCATCTCCTGCCGCTGCTGGCCCCGATCCTCCTCGCCGCCGCCGCGGTCGCCCTGCACCTGCGCCGCGACCTCGCCCCGCAGGTCGCGGCCACCTGGGCGGAACGCGCCACGCTCGGCGCGCTGGCCATCGCCGGGGTCGCACTGGTCGTGCTGCTGTTCGCCGGAAGCGGTGACGGCGGGCTGCCGCTGGGGCTCGCGGCGGTGATCTCGAGCCGGCTGGACGTGGTGAGCGTGACGATGCTGCTGCTGGTCGCCTTCATCGGCTGGGTGGTGACGCGCTATGCCCGCACCTATCTCGACGGTACCGACGGGCAGGCCACCTTCACCGTCTGGCTGCTGGGCACGCTCGCCGCGGTTCTCCTGCTGGTGCAGGCGGGCAACGTGGTGCAGCTGGTCGGGGCCTGGGTCGCCACGAGCATCTGCCTGCACAAGCTACTGCTGTTCTATCCCGGACGGGTGGCGGCGCAGCGGGCCGCGCGCAAGAAGTTCGTGACGGCGCGGGTCGGCGACGTGGCCCTCGTCACGGCCGCCGTGTTGCTGATCGTGGCCTATGACACCACGCAGATCTCGCAGATGCTCGTCGGGGCGCGCCTCGGCCTCGGCGGCGGGGCTGCCATCGCGGCGGCCGCCTTCCTCGCGCTCGCCGCCGTGCTGAAGTCGGCGCAGTTCCCCACCCACGGCTGGCTGACGGAGGTGATGGAGGCCCCCACCCCGGTCTCCGCCCTGCTCCATGCGGGCGTCGTGAACGGCGGCGGGTTCCTGCTCATCCGCTTCGCCGACGTCATGCTGCTGTCGCCGTTGGTGCTCGCGGTGCTGGTCGGGATCGGCGGGTTCACCGCGCTCTTCGGTGGCGTCGTCATGCTGACGCAGCCGACGGTGAAGGTCTCGCTCGCCTGGTCCACGGTGGCGCAGATGGGCTTCATGATCCTGCAATGCGGGCTCGCGCTCTTCCCGCTGGCGCTGCTGCACATCGTGGCGCATTCGCTCTACAAGGCGCATGCCTTCCTGTCGGCCGGGGGCGCGGTGGACCGGGTCGCGGCCATCCGCCGGCCGGGGCCGGTCGCCGTTCCATCCCTCGAAGCGGTGGCGCGGGCCTTCGGGCTGGCGATCCTCATCTACGGCGGCGTGTTCCTTCTCTCGGGCCTCCTCCTCGGGTTCGGGGGAAAATCCCCGCAGGCGGTGGCGCTCGGCGCGATCCTGATCTTCGGGGTGGCATATCTGCTGGCGCAGGGTCTCGCCGACGCCGCCCCGAAGGAACTGACGCAGCGGACGGCGGTGCTCTCGCTCGCCGCGACCGTGGCCTACGTCGCGCTGCAACGGGGATCGGAGTGGCTGACCTTCGGGACGCTGCCGCTGACGCCGGCCCCCGGCGCGCTCGAATGGGCGCTCATCCTGCTGGCTCTGTTCAGCTTCGGCGCGGTGGCGCTGGCGCAGGCGACCCTGCCGCTCTGGGCGCATCATCCGGCGGCGCAGGGGCTGCGCATCCATCTGGCCAACGGGCTCTACGTCAACGCGGTCGAGGATCGGCTGCTCAAGGGATGGTCCCGCGATTTCGGGACCAAGGGACAGGAGACCCGGACATGAAGACCGAGACCCACGCCGGCTTCTTCGGCCCGCACCTCGAACTGATCGCCGCCTCCGACGCCTCCGTTCGCGCGATACCGCCGCTCTGGCCACTGTCGTCCTCGGTCGCCGTGAACCCGTTCCTCGGACAGGCGGACCGGACGCTGGAGGAGGTCGCCGCACTCATGGCCCGGATCACCGGAGCCCCCGTGACGATGCCGCACGACTGGTACGCGGCGCGGATCGCGGACGGCACGATCACGGATGCCGACCTGGAAGCGGCGCTCGCCCGCGCGCCCGGCGGCGCACCCGGGAACATCGAGGCGCTGACGGCCGCGCTGGCCTACCCGGACGAGAGCGTCACCGCCTTGCCGACGGTCGCGCATCTGGCGGCGCAGGTCTCGGGCATCGATTGGCCGGGGCTGGTGGAGGAGCGGATCGGAGCCTGGGCCGCGGGTCACTTCGACACCGGGCAGGCCCTCTGGCAGGAGACGACGGGCCATGGCACCTACGAGAGCTGGCAGACCTTCGCCAGCCGGGACCTGACGCCCGAGATCGCCGGGCTCGCCGGCTTCGCCGCGCTGGTCGCCGCCGCGCCCCGCAACGCCCGCACCGCGCTGACCCGCGCCTGCGACGCGCTCGACCTCTCCCCGGCCTCCGCGCCGACCTACTTCCACCAGTTGCTGCTCGGCCTCGGCGGCTGGAGCCAGGTCGCGCGGCAACACTTGTGGCAGGCGGAACTGGCCGGGGAAACCGACCCGGTGACGACCGACATGCTGACGATCCGGCTCATCTGGGAGCAGGCGCTGCTGGCGCGATACGGCGACCGGATCGCCGACCGCTGGGCCCGGGCGCGCGACGCACATGCCACCCCGCCCGAACCCTCGGCCGCGCAGCGGGCCGCGAGTGTGGTGCAGGAGGCGGCGGAGCGGGCCGCGCAGAGGTCGCTGGCCGGCGTGCTCTCGACCCCCGCGCAGGACCTCGGCGACGGGCGGCCGGCGTTGCAGGCGGCGTTCTGCATCGACGTACGCTCCGAGGTGTTCCGCCGCGCGCTCGAAAGCCTCGATCCTGCGATCCGGACCAAGGGGTTCGCCGGATTCTTCGGGTTGACGCCCGCGCACAGGCGCTTCGCCTCGGACGTGGAGGAGGCGCGGCTGCCGGTGCTGCTCAGCCCGGGGCTGCACAGCACCACGACCGGCTCGGAGATGGACGCCTTCTCCGCGCGGCTCTCCGCGCGGGCCGAGCGGGCCTGGGGGCGGTTCAAGCTCGCCGCCGTCTCCTCCTTCGCCTTCGTGGAGGCGACCGGCCCGCTCTACGTCGGCAAGCTGGTCCGCGACGCGCTCGGGGTGCATGGCGATGCGGAGCCGATGCCGAACGCGCCGCGATTCGACGACGATTTCGCCCTGCCCGACCGGATCGCGGCGGCCAAGGGCATCCTCGGCGCGATGGCGATGACGGGCGGGTTCGCGCCACTGGTCCTGCTGGTCGGGCACGGGGCCCGCGTGGTGAACAACCCGCACGCCAGCGCGCTGCACTGCGGGGCCTGCGGCGGCTACGCGGGCGACGTCAATGCGCGGCTGCTGGCGGGGCTGCTGAACGACGGTCAGGTGCGCGCGGGGCTGGCGAAGGACGGCATCGCGATCCCGGAGGACACTGTCTTCATCGGCGCGCTGCACGACACGACGACGGACGCGGTGACGGTGTTCGACGCCGACGTGCCCCGCTCCGTCCCCGCGCTGCGACAGGCGACGGACTGGCTCGCCGCCGCGGGCCGGATCGCGCGGACGGAACGCGCGCTGCGCCTGCCCCGTGCGGACGACGGGGACCGGATCGCCGCCCGCAGCGGCGACTGGGCGGAGACGCGGCCCGAATGGGCCCTCGCCGGGTGCAGCGCCTTCATCGCCGCCCCGCGCGCGCGGACCCGCGGCAAGGCGCTGGACGGTCGGGTATTCCTGCACGACTATCACTGGCGGGACGATGCGGGCTTCGGCGTGCTCGAGCTGATCCTGACGGCCCCGGTGGTGGTGGCGAGCTGGATCAGCCTGCAATACTACGGCTCCGTCGTGATGCCGCAGGTGTTCGGCGCGGGCGACAAGCTGTTGCACAACGTCACCGGCGGCGTCGGCGTGGTGGAAGGCAACGGCGGCATCCTGCGCGCGGGCCTGCCCTGGCAATCGGTCCACGACGGGGAGAGGTTCGCGCATGATCCGCTGCGCCTGACGGTCTGCCTAGAGGCCCCGGCGGAGGCGGTGACGGACATACTCTCGCGTCACGATGGCGTGCGCGCGCTCTTCGACAACCGCTGGCTGCACCTCCTGCTGCTCGACGAGAACGGTCACCCGGTGCAGCGCTACTCCGGCGATCTCGCCTGGGAGCCGTTCGACGCGGGCACGGCCTCGGAGAGGGCGGCCTGAACGGTCCGGCTGCCACCGGTTTCGCCGCCCGGCCCACGAGTCTCCCGGTCACGTCCTCGACCGGGGTGAAGGCAACGTGCGCGGACTCGGGCGCGATCACCGCACCATCGAGAAGCAAGTCTGGAGACACGGTCACCTTCACGGACATGACGCGGCGCTCGTCTTCCCGGCACGGAGTGCGCAGGCGTGCCGAAGGCACGGACCCGGCGGTCAGGACGCGGCCCGCCGACGTCGGCCTCCACAACCCCCGGAGTACCGCCGGCGCGCAGTCCCTGCGCCGGGAGCGGATGTCGAGCGCGCCATCCACGTCGCCGGGGCGGCATTCGGAGCGGTGACGCTCGGGGGCATGCCCCGCGTCGCCTGCGCCGGCAGGCGGACGTCGGCACCGCTGCATGCCGGCTTCTCCCGATCGACGAGGATGGAGACCTCCGCCCGGGATCGGTGCCGCCACCCTGTCCACCGGTGCCGTCCGGAGCGCCGGGCCGCGTGCACGCACCTGCCGGCCCGCCCACCTGCACGACGTCGGCCAGCCGCTCTCCGTTCGCACGGGCACCCCGATCCCAACAGCGGATAGGGGAGGTGTCCCACGCGCCAAGGTCGAGCTGGATCGCGCCCATGGCCGCCGCATCCCGGCCCGAGGTGCCCGTGGCGGAGCGGGTACAGACGCTTTCGACCGCCACAAGACGGTCCTCCACCGCGTGCGGCGGCGCATGGGCTCCCTGACGGCGAAAGCGGTGGCGCGGACCTGCACATACCTGAACTCCGGCCCAGCGGGGGCGGAGCTCCCGGGTTCGCCTCCGTCTGGATCGCGGTTCGGGCACCTGCCCGATCGCCGGAAGCATAAGACGCGTCATCGCCACGAACTTGGGATGGGAGGCGCCCGAGCCGATGAGCCCCTCCATTCCCGACCCTCGCCTGCCGCCATGGGGCGACCCGGGGCTGCCATCCCCGACACGCTCCTGCATGCACGCCCGCCCCGGGGCGAAGAGACCGGTCTGCACGGGCATCCCGGCAACCCAAGTACCGTCGATCTCCGCGCACCGCGTCCACCGGCAGCATTGGCCGCGTCTGGGGTCGGGACCTCGATTTCCTCCAGGACGGTCTGCGTCCCGGCCGCCGCGACGGCTCCCGCGAAGGTCCCCTCTCCCGTCGCCAGTGCCCCGGTGATGGAGGCGACATCGGCGGCCGTCCGCCCTACACACAAGGCAGAGCGGCGACCATGGGATGCGGATCGCCGGGGTGAGCGGGCGGTTGCCCACGACGCGGCCGATCTCCGCGCGGGCGCAAACGAGACCCCTAGCCCCGCGGCGCAGGTCGGATCCGAATGTCCCGGCGTCGGACATCATGGCGGCCTGCGTCCGGGACCCCACGTGGGCGCTATCGCCGTCGGGCGGTCCGGCCGGACCCGGGTCTACGATCACAGCGAGGCCGCGGCACGTCCCGCCTGGTCGTACTGTCCGGACAGCGCGCGCAGGTGAGAGGCGATCCGGCGCAGATCCTCCCCGGTCAGGTCCATCTGCCCGATCCCCTCCAGAAGGCATTGCCGGCGGATGGTGCGGTAGGCGTCGCAGAGCGCCCGCCCCGTGTCGGAGGTGGCGTAGAATACCTCCTTGCCGCGCTTCTCCGATACCAGCAGGTCCGCGCGCCGCAGCTTGCGCAGCGCGTAGTTGACGGTGTGCGTGTCCTCGATGGCGAGCAGGAAGCAGACGTCGCTCAGCCGCTTCTCCCGCGCGCGGTGGTTGACGTTGTGCAGCACCAGGATCTCCAGCGGCGACAGCTCCTGCCCGGCGGCGGCCATGCAGCGCGTCATCCAGCGGGAGAAGGCATGGAAGGCGATGATGAGCCCGTATTCCATCTCGGAGGATTCCCAGCCCGGTCCGTCGGCGAGATGACGGCTCGAGACGATACGACGGTCTTCGGTCATGCAAGGCGTTCCGATCGTTGAGGGAATGCGGCTTTCGCCGCGGACGGGGGCCGCGGGCCGGGGCGGGATGATGGTAGCACGCTTCGATTTTCCTTGCCAAACTGGGCAGACGCGGACAATTTGTCAACGTTATGCAAGCGAGACGTTTCCGAGCTCGCAGACCCCTGGGGAGCCTACCATGAAATTCACCGCCTTCGCCGCCGCCACGCTGACCTTCGCCATGCCGGCGGCCGCCCAGTCCTGGGACATGCCGACGCCCTATGGCGACACGACGTTCCACACCGCAAACATCGCCCAGTTCGCCGACGACCTGCGCGCCGCAACCGATGGCGCGCTCGACGTCACCGTCCATTCCGCCGGCTCGCTCTTCCCGCATTCGGAGATCAAGAACGCCGTCCGCTCGGGCCAGGTGCCGATCGGCGAGTTCTTCCTGTCGACCCTGTCCAACGAGAACGCGGCCTACGGTCTCGACAGCCAGCCCTTCGTCGCCACCTCCTACGACGACGCGAAGCGGCTCTGGGACGCGCAGAAGCCGGTCATCACGGAGTTGCTCGCCGAGGAAGGCCTGATGCCGCTGTTCTCCGTGCCCTGGCCGGCGCAGGGGCTCTACACCAACGGGGAGATCGACTCTGTGGCCGGTCTCGAGGGGCTGCGGTTCCGGGCCTACAACGCCGCCACGGAGGAGTTCGCGGCCATCGCCGGGGCCGCCCCGGTTCAGGTGGAGGCCTCCGACATCCCGCAGGCCTTCGCCACCGGACAGGTCGAATCGATGATCACCTCGCCCTCCACCGGAGCCAACTCGACGGCCTGGGACTTCGTGAGCCACTACGGGCAGATCGACGCCTGGGTCCCCAAGAACATCGTCGTCGTGAACCAGCGCGCGTTCCAGCGGCTGGACGAAGCGACGCAGGCCGCCGTGATGGAGGCCGCCGCCGCCGCCGAGACCCGCGGCTGGGAGATGTCGATGGCGGAGGCCGAGGAGAAGACGGCGATCCTCGCGGAGAACGGCATGACGATCTACGCTCCTTCCGAGCAACTCGTCGCGGACCTGCAGGGCATCGGCGCGCAGATGCTGGAGAACTGGAACGCCTCCGCCTCCGACGAGGCCAAGTCCATCCTGAGCGCCTACCAGGGCGGCTGAGCGAAGCACCGGGCGCGGGGAACCCTCGCGCCCTTTCCCGACCAGATGCCCCGGAGGCCCGATGTCCCGCCTGCTCGACCGTCTCTACCGGGGTGCCGCGGTCCTCGCCGCCGCCTGCATCGGAGCCATCTGCCTGCTGATCTGCGCGCAGGTGATCCTGAACGCCGCGACGCGGGCCGGGCTTCCCTTGCCACCGACGATCCCTTCCTACGCGGACTTCGCCGGGTTCCTGCTGGCCGGGGCGACCTTCCTGGCCCTGCCATGGACGCTCCGCAGCGGCGGTCATGTCCGCGTCGGCCTCGTGACGCAGCGGCTGCCGGAGCGCATCGCCTTCGGCGTCGAACTTGCCGTTCTCGCCGTCGCCGCCGGGTTCGCTGCCTACGCCACCTGGTTCGCCGCACTGCTGTTGGAGGAGAGCCATGCCTTCGGCGACCTCTCCACCGGCATCGTCCCCGTCCCGCTCTGGATCCCGCAGATCGCGATGGTCGCCGGGCTGGGCCTGCTCTGTGTCGCGCTCGTCCATTCGCTGGCCCAAACCTGGGCCACGGGCGCGGCGGTCATCGGCGCGGGGGAGGACGCCTGATGGACCTGATCCTCGTCGGCCTCCTGCTCCTCGTCCTCCTGCTCGCCCTGCTGTCGGCCGGCGTATGGGTCGCCATGGCGCTGGGCGGCGTCGCGCTCTTCGCGCTGCTGGCCTTCTCCAACGCCCCCGCCGGACTGGTGCTCGCCACCACCTTCTGGGGCCATTCGCACTCCTGGTCGCTCGCCGCCCTCCCGCTCTTCATCCTGATGGGGGAGATCCTGCTGCGCTCGCGCCTGAGCCAGGACATGTTCACCGGCCTCGCCCCCTGGCTCGGCCGCCTGCCCGGCCGCCTGCTTCACGTCAACGTCCTGGGGTGCGCGATATTCGCCGCCGTCTCCGGCTCCTCGGCAGCCACCGCGGCCACCATCGGGCGGATGTCCGTGCCCGAACTCAAGGCACGCGACTATCCCGAAAGCCTCGTCATCGGCACGCTCGCCGGCTCCGCGACCCTGGGCCTCCTGATCCCGCCGTCGATCATCCTCATCGTCTACGGCGTGGCCACCGAGCAGAGCATCGCCCGCCTCTTCGCGGCCGGCATCCTGCCGGGGCTGATGCTGGTGTTCCTCTTCTCCGCCTACGTCGCCCTGCGCGCCTGGATGGACCCGGACCTCATCCCGCCGCGCGGCGAACGCCTGCCCTACCGCGAACGGCTGATCGCCTCGCGCAGCCTGATCCCCGTCGGTCTGCTGATCCTCGGCGTGATCGGCTCGATCTACACCGGCCTCGCCTCCCCGACGGATGCAGCAGCCCTCGGCGTCGTGCTCGCCGTGATCCTCGCCTTCGCCACCGGCGGGTTCTCTTGGCCCCTGCTAGGCGAGGCGATGATGGCCGCCACCCGCACCTCCGCGATGATCGCCTTCATCCTGCTCGGGGCCGCCTTCCTCGCCGTCGCCATGGGTTTCACCGGCATCCCGCGCAGCCTCGCCGCCTGGATCGGGGACATGGGGCTGTCACCCTTCGCGCTGCTCGCCGTGCTCACCGTGTTCTTCATCGTGCTCGGCTGCTTCCTCGACGGCATCTCCGTCGTCGTGCTGACCACCTCGATCATCCTGCCGATGGTGCAGGCGGTGGGCATCGACCCGCTCTGGTTCGGCATCTACCTCGTCATCGTGGTGGAGATGTCGCAGATCACGCCGCCCGTCGGCTTCAACCTCTTCGTGATCCAGGGGCTGACCGGCCTCGACATCCTGCGCATCGCCCGGGCCGCCTTCCCGTTCTTCCTGATCCTGCTGCTCGGCGTCGTGCTCATCACGCTCTTCCCGGGCATCGTGACGATGCTGCCGAATGCCATGAACTGACGGCGGGGTGACACCGGGTCGCGCTTGTGGCCCGCGCGGCGACATGGGACGGCGGCGCGTTCCCCGGAGGTCCCATGCCGCTCACCCTGCTCCTCGTCTCCAGCGAGACCCCCGATCAGCAGATGGCGCGGCGCAAGCGGTCCGGGGCCGCGTCGCACGAGACCTACGCTGACACCCTGCGCGCCATCGAGCCGGATTGCGTCCTGTCCGACCACTGCTGCGTGGACGGATCGGACGGGCCGGGAGACCTCACGCGGTTCGACGGGCTGATCTTCGCCGGATCCCCGATCCAGATGCATGAGGAGACGGCGGAGGTCCGAGCCGCCGCCCGCTTCATGTCCCGCGCCTTCGCGGCCGGCACGATATCCTTCGGCTCCTGCGCAGGGTTGCAGATCGCCACCGTCGCCGCCGGCGGCTCGGTGCGCCCCCGCGCGGGCGAGATGGCGGCCGGCTTCGCGCGCGGCATCTGGCGGACGGAGGCGGGGCGCGACCACCCGCTCCTGCGCGGACGTCCCGGGGCCTGGGATGCGCCGGCGATGCATTCGGCGGTGGTGGACCGGCTGCCGGACGGCGGCACCGCCTTGGCGCGGACGGCCGACACGATGGTGCAGGCGGCCGAGATCCGCAGCGGGGCCGGCGTGGCCTACGGCGTGCAGTACCACCCGGAGATCGACCTGCGCGAAATCGCGGAGGCGCTGGCGGCGCAATCCGACGCGCTGGTGGAGCAGGACCTCGCGCGGGACCGGGGCGCGGTGGAGCGCTACGCCGGATCGCTCGAGGCTCTGAACGACGCCCCGGACCGGCGCGACCTCGCCTGGCAGCTGGGACTGGACGCGGAGGTGACGCAGGCGGAGCGGCGTCGGCGGGAGGTGACCAACTTCCTGCGGATGCTGCGCCGGGGCTGACGCTCTCAGGGGGCCAGCCCATCGATCAGGTCGCGCGCCGCCTCCAGGCCATTCCCCGTCCCGTCGCGCGGCACGACGACCCGCTCTCCGGTCCAGCGCGCCCCCTTCGGCAGCGCGTCGGGCTCCGCCCCGTCCGCCGGTTCCACCGCCACTGCCTCCGGTCCGACCGACACGCCTGCGATCCCCCGTTCCGCCGCCAGCGCCCGCAGTGCCACCAGTCGCAGAAGAGCGCGGGCCGCGGGCGGCGGCGGGCCGAAGCGATCCTCCACCTCCTCCGCCAACCGCTCCGCCCCGTCCGACGTGCGGACATGACCGAGCCGGGTGTAGAGCGTCGCGCGCCGGTCCGGGTCGGCGATGTAGTCTTCGGACAGGCGGCCCCCGGTTTCGGCCTGGATCTGGGGGCAGAGCCTTTCGCCCTCCCCACGCGCCGCGCGCAGCGCCGCAGCCAGCAGATCCGCGTGCAGCGCCGGGCCGGTCCGGTCGTCGTGCCCGCTCTGCCGGTCGCCCGCCAGATCGCCGCCGCCCCGCCGGTCGAGGTCGAGCTGCGACAGCACGAACCCCGCCCCCAGCGCATCGAGCCGCGCCAGCGTTTCCAGCCGCCGCCGCGCCGCGTCGGACACCGGAACTTCCGGATCCGTCAGCAGCCAGCAGGACGCGCGTTTCGCCCCGCGCCCGACCCGCCCGCGCAACTGGTGCAGCTGCGCCAGCCCGAAGAGGTCGGGCCGCAGGATCACCATCGTGTTCGCCCGGGAGACGTCGAGCCCCGACTCCACGATCGCCGTCGCCAGCAGCACGTCACCGTCGCCGTCGGCGAATCCCGCCATCTCCGCATCGATCTCGGCCGCCGGCAGCTTCCCGTGCGCCACCCGAACGCGCAGGTCCGGCGAGACCTCGGCCAGAAGCGCCCCGGTGGTGGCGATGTCCTCCACCCGCGGCACGACGACGAAGGACTGCCCGCCGCGCCGCGCCTCACGCTCCAGCACCTTCCGCAGGACGTCCCGGTCGAGTTCGGCGACGACGGTGCGGATCGGGCGACGGCGCAGCGGGGCCGTGGCGAGGACGCTGATGTCCTGCACGCCGACCATCGCCTCCTGAAGGCTGCCCGGGATCGGCGTCGCGGTCATCGACAACACGTGGAGCCCCGCCCCGAGCCTACGCAACGCGCGCTTGTGCGCCCGCCCGAACCGCTGCTCCTCGTCGATGACGACGAGGCCCAGATCCGCGAAGGACGTCGCCTTCGTCAGCAGCGCGTGGGTCCCGACCACGACGCGGATGGTGCCGTCCGCCAGACCTGCCCTGACCTCGCGCGCCCCCGCGGGGCTCGACAGCCGGGAGAGCGACGCGACGTCCAGCCCGGCGGGCTCCAGTCGCCGCGCGATGTCGCGGGCGTGCTGCCGGGCGAGCACCGTCGTGGGCGCGATCACCGCGACCTGCGCCCCGGCCAGCGCCGCGGCCGCGACGGCCCGGATCGCCACCTCCGTCTTGCCGAAACCCACGTCGCCGACGAGCAGGCGGTCCATCGGACGACCTGCGGCGAGGTCACGGAGGACGGCATCGATCGCCGCGGCCTGGTCCGGCGTCTCGTCCCAGCCGAACCCGTCCAGCACGGGGGCGATGGCACCGGCCTCCGCGATCAACTCGGGCACCTCCGTCTCCGCGCGGGTGCGGGCGTCGGCGACCAGCCTGGCCGCCGCCGTCTTCAACGTGCGCGAGAGCTTCGCGCGGCGCTCGTTCCAGGCTGTGCCGTCGACATGGTCCAGCGCCACCTCGCCTTCGTCGTGTCCGTAGCGCCAGAGGAGCCCGGCGTCGGCGACGGGCACCAGCAGCATCTCCTCCTGCGCGAACTCCAATCGGATCACGTCCGAGTCCGCAACGCTTTCCAGCCCACCGTAACGCGCCAGCCCCCGCGTCTCGTGGACCACCAGATCGCCGCGGTGCAGATCCTCCATCCCCGACAGGAAGGGCACCGGGGCCGCCGGGTGCGTGGCACCGTCGGCACCGTGGCCCAGCAGGTCGCGGGCCGTGAGGACGGTGAGATCGCCGTCCCGGAACCCGTGGTCGAGCGGGGCGAGGAGCGTGGCCACCGAGCCATCGGGCACGGCGAGCGCCTCCGCCCAGGATGCGGCGGCCACCACCTCCCCGTGTCGGCGGGCCATCCGCGCGAGCCGTCCCCGGTCGCGGGCGGAAGCGGCGACGAGGATCGTCCGACCGCCATTCCGCAGGGCGTCCGCGAGCCTGGGCAGGGGCGTCGCCGCGGGCAGATCGAGAACCGCGACGTCGGCCTTCAGCGCCTGCCATTCCTGCGAACCGAGCCAGAGCGCCTCCACCGGCGGCAGGTGCGGCGCATGCTTCGGATCGAGCCGGGCGCGTTCGTCCCGCGCCGGAGTCAGAGCGCCGAGGAAGCGATCGGCACGATCGATGGCGAACGGCGTGCCGGTCAGCACCGCGCCCGGCATCCGGCGATCCAGAGCGAGGAGTTCGCGGTGATGCCCCGCCAGCCGGTGCAAGTCGCCGGGTTCGGGCACGGTTCCCGCCGGAAGCTCCGTGGCGGGCAGCAGGCGCAAGCCCTCCAGCTCCCCCGTCGTGCGCTGCGTCACCGGGTCGTAGCGCGAGATCGAGACGACCCGGCCATCCTCGACCCCGATGCGCAGGGGGGCGTCCGCATCCGCCGGATGGACGTCGATCACCCGTCCCTGCGCCATGATCTCGCCGGGCTCGTCCACCCGGTCGTCGGCGCGGTACCCGACGCCCTGCGCCCACTCCAGCAGCGCCTCGACGTCGATGGTGTCCCCGATCGAGATCGCCCGCGTCTCCCCGACCGGCGGCAGCCGCTGCACCAGTGATCCGGGGGAGGCGATCACGACGCGGTCGACCGTCTTCTCGAGGGCGTGGAGGACACCCATCCGATGCCCCATGACCGCGGGCGATGGATCGACATCGTCATAGGGCAGGCAGTCCCAGGCCGGCAGATGGACGGCCGAGCGGTCGGGGGCGACGGCCTCGAGGAAGCGGACCAGCCCCTGCGCCCGCGTGTCGGAGGCGGCGACGTGGATCGCGGGGCCGGTGGCATCGGCGAGATGCGCAAGCAGACGGGCCGCTTCCGCCCCGATGGATATGCCCCGTGTCATCCGCGCCGCTCCCGATCCCCGTCCGGGCCAACCGGGCCGGAACCGTCCGGTTCCGCAAGCCGCCTCCGGGTCAGCCGGCGGGCGGTGGGTCCTTGCGCGGGTTCGAATCCGTCAGATCCTCCCCGCCGAGGAAGACGTTGGCCGCGTAGCCGTGCACGATGATGGACATCACGATCACCAGCGTGGAGATGCGCCAGATCGGTTCGATGTCGGCGAAGTCGGCCTGACCTTGCGCGTAGGCGATGTAGAAAACCGTCCCCATCCCCCGGATGCCGAAGAAGGCGACGCTGCGCCGCTCGAACTCGGGGCAGTCGTATCCCGTCAGCGCCAGCATGCCCGCAAGCGGGCGCACCACGAAGACGAGCGCCGCCGCGAAGGCGACCTCTCCCCAGGTCGTGCCCACCAGGATGCCGCCACCGACGAAGGTGCCCAGCCAGAGGAGGAGCACGGCCAGCAGGATCGCCTCCAGCTGCTCGGCCCCGTGGTGGACGTATTTCTCGTAGCCCTCCTGATCGGTGCCGCGCGTGCGCGCACGCCC
The DNA here is from genome assembly GCA_963757495.1 of uncultured Alphaproteobacteria bacterium. Classification (GTDB taxonomy): domain Bacteria; phylum Pseudomonadota; class Alphaproteobacteria; order Rhodobacterales; family Rhodobacteraceae; genus Jannaschia. The sequence continues at coordinate 224,793 of CAVWRZ010000002.1, read as the reverse complement.
CGCCCGGGTGGCGAAGAAGACGGCGAGGAAGCCGTAGCCATCGACGGCTTCGGTGATGCCGTAGCTCAGCAGCGTGGCCGACAGGATCACGACGACGGCATTCCACGCCCCCGAGGACGCATCGCCGATGGGGCTGAAGATGATGCGGCTGATGACCCAGCCGACCCCGTAGCCGACGACCACGCCCGCGATCACGCGATAGGCGAAGTCGAAGGTCAGCCAGTCGAGCAGCCAGCCCTGCGCCCCGGTCATGTTCACGACGCCCAGCGTCGCGGCGTGGATGGCGAGGTAGACGAACGGGAAGGCGAGCCCGTCGTTCAGTCCCGCCTCCGCCGTGAGCGCCACCTCCATCGCCGTCTCGTCCTGCCCGGGCGGGGAGACCTGGACCGAGCGGGCGAGCACCGGGTCCGTCGGGGCCAGCACCGCGGCGAGCAGCAGCGCGCCGGGCACCGTCAGCCCCAGCCACGTCCCGCCCCAGAGCGCGACCACCCCCATCGTCAGCGGCATCGCGACGATCAGCAGCCGCCATGTCGGGTTCCAGCGCCGCCAGCTCGCCACCGTGTCGATGGCGAGTCCGGCCCCGGCCAACGAGATGATGACGATGAGTTCGGAGACGTGCTCGATCACGCTGGTGGAAAGCCCGCCTGAAAGCGGATCGATTCGCGGCAGGCCGACCCCGGCGAGGAACGCGCCGGCGATCACGTAGAAGAACGGCAGGTTGAAGAGCTTGTAGCGCTGCAGCGCCGGTTGCAGCGTCAGCCCGAAGAGCGCGAGCCCCACGATGGTGTAGATGACGTCGCGGTTGTCGATTGTGTCCCACATGCCGGCCTAGGTAGCACGGCCTGCGGGGATGTAACGCCCCGACCCGAGCTAATCCAAGAGGTCCGACTGCGCCGGGGCCTCCGTCCGTTTCGGCGGCCGGTTCGGTCGGCGCGGCTTGCGGCTGCCGTGCTTGCGGAACACCGCGTCGGCTTCGCTGCGCGCGTCGTCCGTCCGCCGCAGGGCGTAGATCCTGTCCTTCGCCAGCCGCGCCGTGGCGAGGTGATCGACGACGCGGGCGGGATAATCCGAGGGCGGCACCGGAAGCGTCCAGGGTTCGTGCAGCGCCTTGCCCTTCAGATGAGCCAGTTCCGAAACCCACCTGCGGGTGAACACCCCGTCCGGGTCCTGATCGTGCCCCTGCTTGACCGGGGAGTAGATGCGCACCGTGTTGATCCCCGTCTCCCCGGACTGCATCTGGCTCTGCGGCCAGTGGATCCCCGGCTCGTAGTCGGTGAACAGGCGGGCGAGCACGTTGCCCGACGCCTGCCAGGGCAGCCAGAGGTTGTAGGAGGCGAAGGACATGAGCATCGCGCGCATCCGGAAGTTGATCCACCCGGTCGCGCGCAGGGAGCGCATGCAGGCGTCGACGAAGGGATAGCCGGTGCGGCCCGCGGCGAAGGCGGCGAGCAGGACGGCGTCGGCCTCGGGCCGCAGGCCCTCGTAGAGCCGCGCCATCGGCAGCCACTCGATCTCCGGCTCCGCCTCCAGCTTCTGCATGAAGTGGCAGTGCCAGTGCAGCCGTCCGAGGAAGGATCTCATCGCTCCGGGCCAGAGACCCCGTTCGGCCGCGGGCATCGCCGAGACCTGCGCCTGCCGCGTCAGCGTCGCGTGGTGGATCTCCCGCATCGAGAGCGTCCCCGCCATCAGATGCGGAGAGAGGCGCGAACAGGCGGTCTCCCCTGTCACCGGGCTCGACATGCCGGCACGGTAGGTCTCGCCGCGGTCGTGGAGGAACCCGTCCAGCAGCCTCAGCCCCGCCGTCCGGCCGGGCGTCTGGAGCGAGACGATCCCGTCGTCCGCCATCCCGAGATCCGCGACGGTGGGCAGCTCGCCGCCGCCACCGTCCACCCAGTCGACCCGGTCCGGCAAGCCGACGACCGGCTCCGCCATCTTCGCGTCCCAGCGGCTGGCCCAGCGATCGCGCGAGAGTTTCGCCCCCCGCCAGACGCCGTACTGCTGCGTCTGCGTCCAGGTCACCCGGTTCGTCCGGCACCACGCGGCAACGGCCCGGTCCCGCGCGTAGGTCCAGGCGTTGCCCGTCTCCATATGGGCGTGCAGGTCGAAGGCTCCGTGCGTCGCGCAGATCGAGGAGAGGACGTCGACCGCCTCCCCCGAGCGCACCGCAAGCCGCCCGCCCCGGCCCGCGATCCCGTCGCGCAACTCCTCGAGACATCCGCGCAGGAACAGCCAGTGGCGCGCGCTCGTGTCGGGCAACGACCAGTAGCCCGGTTCCACCACGTAGAGCGGCAGCACGGGGCCGCGCGCAGCGGCGGCGACCAGCGCGCCGTTGTCCTCCAACCGCAGGTCCCGCTTGAACCAGAGCACCTGTAGCGGCCCGTCCGTCACCACTCGTCCTCCCGATACCATCCGAATGGAACGATAGCGCGCCGGTCGGGTCAGGAAAGCCGGGCCTTCAACCCGCGGATGTCCAACGGGCATGCGCCGCGTCCCGCACGGACCGCAGCGGATGGCGCAGCTCGAGGGGTCGTTGGCGGTCCACCGCGAGACCCGGGCCATAGCCCCACCGCGCCGCCCGGGTCGCCTGCGCCGCGTCCATCGCGGCCTCCCCCGCGTAGTCCAGATTGCCATCGCGCACCGCCTCCCCCGGCACGTCGATCGGCGCGGGCAGGTCGAGGAACGCGGCCAGCGTCGCGCGGGTGTCGGCAGGGCGGGCCACCACGTCCTCGTAGCGCAGGACGGCGACGGCGTGCAGCCGGGACAGATCGTCGGCCAGCCGTGCATGCGCGTCGATCCAGTGGTCGATCAGCGCGGCAGGCGGCGCGTCCACCCATTTCGCCACGGCCGCCGCCACCGCCTCCGGATGGCGCATCACGACGACGAACTGCGCCAGCGGGAAGAGCTGCTGGAGCAGGCGCATCCGCGTCAGGTTCACCGGCGACTTCTCCACCCGCCAGGCTCCGGGCCCGAACCAGGGGGCCCAGTCCTCCTCCAGCCGAAGCCGGGTGTCCCTCGTGTTCAGCGGATGGGCCTCGGTCAGGTGCTGCGCCGGATCGGTGGCGAAGTGCATCGGCCGGCCGGCCAGCGCGTCGTGCGGGATCGCCCCCTGGAGGTAGGCCCCCTCGTTCTCCGGCACCGGCGCGCCGCGGATCGAGGCGACATCCGGGATCGACCCGGCCAACCGCGCGGTGAGGCTGGTTCCGGACCGGTGCAGCCCGCCGACGAACAGGTAGCGATGCCTGCCGATCGACCGTGTCGCGTTTAACAAATATCAATTTCCCAGGAGTTTAGCGTGAGTCACCCATGTTTCATGGCTCGCATGGGACGCGCCGGCTGCGTCAATCGATCCCTCCGGGGGGAGGAGGGGGAACCGGGACCCGATTGCCCCGTTCTGACTCCGATCGACAGGGAGTCCGCATGCACATCCTACACGTCGCCCTCGGCGGCTGCCTCACCTACCCGGATGTCCGCTACGGCATCACCGACGACACCGGCGGCCACATCGCCTATGTCCTCGGCGCGGCGCGGGCGCAGGTGCGACGGCCGGACGTGACGCGGGTGGACGTCGTGACCCGGGCCTTCGACGATCCCTCTCTCGGCCCGGACCATGCGCACCTGGAGCAGCGGATCGACGCGAAGATGCGGATCCTGCGCCTGGCGACGGACGATCCGCGCTACCTGTCGAAGGAGGCGCTGGCCGCCGACCGCGCGGCGCTGGCGCGCGCCTTCCGGGCGCTCGTCGATGCGATGCCGATGCCGCCCGACGTGATCCACGTGCATTTCGCCGATGCCGCCGCCATCGTCCGGGAGACGGTCGGCGCGTACGGCATCCCGCTGGTCTACACGCCCCATTCGCTCGGGATCGACAAGGCGTCCTGCCAGTCCGGCTCGTCCCGTCCCGCCCTGCAGGCCCGCATCGACGAGGAGCGCGCGGCGCTGACGCAGGCGGACGGCATCATCGTGTCGTCGCGCGACGAGGCGGAGCGGCAGGTGGAGGGCTACGGCGTGGACGTCGCGGCGCGGACCCATCGGATCGCGCCCGGCGTGACGCACCCCCGCGACACCGAGGGCACGCAGGCGGCCCGCGACCTGGTGGACGCCGACCTCCACGCGCCGGACCGCCCGATGGTGCTCGCCATCGCCCGCCCGGTGCACAAGAAGAATCTCGTCGCGCTGATGCGGGCCTATCTCGACACGCCGGGCCTCCGCGACCGGGCGAACCTCGTGATCCTGGCCGGGCAGCGCGGCGCGGGCATCGCGCAGGAGCCGGAGACGCGGGCCGTGATCGACGAGCTGGAGCACCTCGCCCTGGCCTGCGCCGGGGCCATCGCCCTGCCGGAGCGGCATGCGCCGGACGTCGTGCCGCAGCTCTACCGGCTGGCGGCGGAGCGCGGGGGGGTCTTCGTCAACCCGGCGCTGCACGAACCCTTCGGCCTGACCCTGCTGGAGGCCGCGCAGGCCGGCCTGCCGGTCGTCGCCACGCGCGCGGGCGGGCCGGTCGACATCCTCGGCACGCTGGGCAACGGCACCTTGGTCGATCCGACCGACACGGCTGCCATCGGCACCGCCATCTCGGCCCTGCTCTCCGACCCGGCGGCCTGGGCCGCCGCCGCCGATGCCGGACGCAGCGGCATCCACGCCTTCGACTGGGACGTCTGGGCGGCGCGGGCGCAGCGGGTCTACACCGACCTGCACCGGGCTCCGCGGCGGTTCGCGGCGCCCCGCCGCCTCCTCGCCTGCGACATCGACGGCACGCTGACCGGATGCCGCGACGGGGCCGCCGCCTTCGCCGCCTGGGACGCGACCCGGGACATGCCCTTCATCGTCGCCACCGGGCGCAGCATCACCGAGGCGCGCCACGTGCTGGCGGACTGGGATCTGCCGGAACCGGACGCCTTCGTCACCGCCGTGGGCACGGAATTGCACCGGCGGGCCGGCACCGGGCGTTTGGCCCTCTGCTCGGCCTACGCCAACGAGGTGGCACGCGACTGGGATCGCGCCGCGACGCTCGACGCGCTCGCGAAGGCGGGCGCCGACCTGCAGCCCCCGGTGGAGCAGCGGCGCTGGAAGCTCGCCTGCTTCGGCACGCAGGCGGAAGCGGACCGGTTGCGCGACGTACTCCTCGCTGCGGGTCTGCGGGCGCGCATCGTGGCCTCCCACGGGCATCTGATCGACGTGCTCGCCCCTCACGGCGGCAAGGCGGCGGCCATCGGTGCCTACGCCCGGACGCTGGGACTGACGGCTGCGGACTGCATCGTCGCCGGCGACAGCGGCAACGACCTCGACATGCTCACCGGCGGCGGTCACGGCATCGTCGTGGGCAACGCGCTGCCGGAGCTCGACGGCCTCCTTGCGCGGCCGCGACTCCTCAGAACGCGGGCACATCACGCGGCGGGTGTGCTGGAAGGGCTCCATGCCGTTCGCGCGACGCCGCTGGCGGCATCGGCGTGAGGGACTTCGCCTGCCCCCCTTCCAAGCGCCCCTTCGGCTATTTCCTGCACCATCAGGGTCGCGGCCATGTGGAGCGCGCGATGGCCATCGTCGCGGCGCTGCCCGCCGACCGTCCGGTCACGCTCTTCTGCGCGCGACCCGATCTCATCCCGAACGGATCCCGCTCCGAGGTCGTCGCGATCCCCTCCCTGTTCGAACCCACCGGGGCGGAGCGGCCGGCCGACTGGATCGCAACGCCCGACACGCTGCACTGCGCGCCCGTCGGCTGGCCCGGCATCCGGCAGGCGATGGGCCGCATCGCGGGCTGGTTCGCCGAGGCCGATCCGGCGCTGATCGTCTGCGATGTCTCGGCGGAGGTGGCGCAACTGGCGCGCATCTGCTCGGTGCCGCACGTCAAGGTGCTCCAGCACGGCGAGCGGAGCGATCCGGGGCACCGCGCAGCCTACGACGGGGCGGCCGGGCTGATCGTGCCCTGCGACATGCGGCTCTCGCAGCCGGACTGGACGGCGGAGATGCGCGGCAAGGCCGTCTTCGCGGGCGGCCTCGGCGTCGACACGACGATGCCCGACCGGGCGGCGGCGCGCGCCCGGCTGGGCATCGGCGCGGCGGAGGAGATCGTCCTCGTCCTCTCGGGCGGCGGCGGCTCCGGCTTCGCCGCCGCGCCCCTCGGCATCGGCGCGCGGTCCCTGCCGCAGGCGCGCTGGATCACGCTGGGCCAAGTCGCGCGCGACTGGCACGCGACCGAGCCCGCGAACCTGGAGCATCGCGGTTGGGTAGAGAACGTGCCCGAATGGCTCGCCGCCGCCGACCTCGTCGTCGCCTCCACCGGGAACACGACGTGCCAGCAGATCCTGGCCGCCGGACTGCCCTGGATCGCCGTGCCCGAATGGCGTTACTTCGACGAGCAGATCGGGAAGGCCCGCGCGCTCCATGCCGCCGGGGCCGCGCTCCACCTGCCGTCCATGCCCGCCTCCGCCCAAGGATGGCGTGCCGTCGATCGACCGCGCCCGCGCCGCACCACGATCCCGCCCTGCAGCGCTCCATGGTTCGCCCGGACGCCGCCGCCCACGTCGCCGGCTGGCTCGAAACGCTCGCCGACCGCCTCGACACCCCCCTGCCCCAACACGCTTTCGGAGCCTGACATGACCGGACCCACCGCCTCCGTCCTGACCCTCGCGCGCGGCCGCGCGGAGCATCTGCGCAACGTGATCCTCGGGCTCGCGCGGCAGACGACGCCGCCGGTCGAACTGGTGATCGGCGTGATGCAGCACGATCTCTACGACGACCTGCCGGAGACCGGCTTCCCGATCCGACAGATCCGTGTCATCGCCAGGGAACTGCCCCTCGCCCGCGCGCGCAACGCCGTTGCAGCGGCCGCGACGGGGGAGATCCTGATCTTCCTCGACGTGGACTGCATCCCGCACCCGGACCTCGTGGCCGATTACGCCGCGCAGACGCGACGGGGCGATGGGCTGACGATGGGCGAACTGCTCTATCTGCCGGCGGGTGCGGCAACGGACGGCTGGACCGTGGAGGGTTTCGACGCCGTCGCCGTGCGCCATTCCGATCGGCAGGGCCCGCCGGCGGAACCGCGCCGCCGCTGCGAGGACTACCGCTGCTTCTGGTCGCTGACCTTCGCGATGCACCGGGACGACTGGGCGGCATCGGGAGGGTTCGACGAACGCTACGAGGGCTACGGCGGGGAGGATACGGACTTCGGGCGCACGCTGCACGAGCGCGGCATCCCGATCTGGTGGATCCGCGGCGCGCGCGCCTATCACCAGCATCACGCGCATTGCATGCCGCCGATCCACCACATCCCGAGCATCCTGCGCAACACCGAGCTCTTCGCGTCGAAGTGGGGCCACCGAACGATGGAACACTGGCTCTACGGGTTCCGCATGATGGGGCTGATCGAGAACTGCCGCACGGGCCTGCGCATCCTGCGCGAGCCGGGCCCGGAGGATTTCGCGCTCTGCCGGCAACGCTCGGACCAGCCCTACGCCGCGACGGGTCCGGTGATCCGCTACCTCAAGGACCGCGAGCGGCTGGCGCAGGGGCTCCCGGCGGACACCTCCCCCGCCGACGAACGCCACGCGCGGATGACCCGGGAGCAGGAGACGTTCCTCGCCCCCGCCCCCCAGGTCGCGGCCGAATGATGCGCATCGCCCTCGTCGCCCACGTCCGTCACCGCATCGCCCCGCCCTTCGCCGGCGGGATGGAGGCACATTCCTGGCACCTCGCCCGCCATCTCGCGCGACGCGGCCACGACGTCACGCTCTTTGCCAGCGGCGACAGCGCGGCGGACGCCCCGCCCGGCGTGCGGGTCCATCCGATCATGACCGAACACTACGACGTCGCCTTTCCCTGGCACGACTTCCACGGAACCGACGCGCTCAACGACCATCTCGACGCGGCCTACGCCGGCACCTGCCGCGATCTGCTCGATGGCGGGTTCGACGTCGTCCACAACAATTCCCTGCACCGCTACATCCCGCGGCTGGCCGCAGCCCACGGCCTGCCGATGGTGACGTCGCTGCACGTGCCGCCGTTCGATGCGCTGCGCCGGTCGGTCCGCGAAAGCGCCGCCCCCTGGAGCCGGTTCACGACGACCTCCGCCCTCCAGACGACCCGGTGGTGGCCCGCGGATGCGCCACCCGAAGCTTCCGTCCTGCCCAACGGGATCGACCTGGTGAGCTGGCCGTTCGTGCCCTCGGGCGACGGCACCGCCGTCTGGTCGGGGCGCATCACGCCGACGAAGGGCACCCATCTGGCGGTGGAAGCCGCGCGGATCGCGGGCGTGGCGCTGACCATCTTCGGGGCGATCGAGCACCGCGACTATTTCGAGGAAGGCGTCCGCCCCTACCTCGGCGAGACGGTCCGCTACGGCGGGCACCTGCGCGGCGCGGATCTCGCGCGGGAAATCGGCCGCGCCTCCGCGATGCTGTTCACGCCGCTCTGGGACGAGCCGTTCGGACTGGCCGCGATCGAAGGACTGGCGACGGGCCTCCCCGTGGCCTGCACCGACATGGGGGCCGTACGGGAGGTGGTGGGCGACGCCGGCACCTACGCCCCGGCGGACGATGCGCCCGCGCTGGCCCGCGCCCTGACCGCGGCGATGGAGATCCCGCGCGCCGCCTGCCGGGCCCGGGTCGCGGAACGGTTCACGCTGGACCGGATGGTGGACGCGGCCGAGGCGCTCTATGCCCGGGTGCGCGCCGCGCGCCCGACCGGCGGCTGCCACCGCCGCTTTCCCCCGATCGAGCTGGACATCGCCGCGCCGGCGGAGCGTATCGCATGAGCGCGGCACCCGACAGAAAGGACGTCTCCATGCCTCCGAAGCCCGAAGACCTCGTGCGGCGCGGTATGATCGAGCGGCTGACGAAGGACGAGTGGGAGGCGGTGACGGCCTGCTGCTCGCATGTCCAGTCCTGGCCCGCGCGTACCCCGATCAGCCGCAAGGGCGAACCCCTCGACCGTAGCCTGCTGGTCGTGGAGGGACTGGTCGCGCGCCATGTGCCCGGGCCGCATCGCGACCTGCGGGAGATGGTTGCGCTGGAGATGCGAGGCGACTTCGTGGACCTGCACAGCTTTCCGATCGGCTCGCTCGACCACGACGTCACGGCGATGACGGACGTGCGTCTCGCCGTCTTCCCGCACGCGGCCCTGCGGCGGCTCGTGACCGAGCAGCCCTCGGTGGGCATGGCGCTCTGGAAGCTGACGGTACTGGATGGGGCGATCCATCGCTACTGGTCGTTCCGGATCGGCGCGCTGCGCGCCTCCTCCCGGGTGGCGAACTTCATCTGCGAGATGCAGACCCGGTTCGCGCTGGCCGGCATGGGCGACGCGACGGAGTTCCGGTTGCCGCTGACGCAGACCGACCTCGGAGAGGCCTGCGGCATGTCCGCGGTGCACGTCAACCGCGTCGTCCGCGAGTTGCGCGAGGCGGAGTGCTGCGTGATCCGCGACGGCCGCGTGAAGATCCTGGACTACGAGAAGCTGCGCCGCACCGGGCAGTACGAGCCCTACTTCACGCGCTTCGACCTCCCCGACGCGACCTGACGGTCCGCCGTCCGGAACCGTTGATCTTTGGGCCGTGGCGCCCGACCATGCCGGACGGCGGACCGCAGGAGGGATCCCGGGACCATGGGACGTGAGGCGATCAGGAACATGGAGGAATTCGCCGCCGTCAGCGGCATCTCCCGGCCGACCGTCTCGAAGTACTTCCACGACCCCGAAAGCGTGCGGATCTCGACCCGCACCCGCATCGAGGCGGCGCTGGAGGAATACGACTACCGGCCCAACATCTACGCCATCAACCAGAACCGGAAGCAGACCAAGAACATCGGCATCGTCGTGCCCTATCTGGCCGATCCGTTCTTCGCGGAGATCGCCCGCGGCATCGAGCGGCTGTGCATCGACGCGGGCTTCAGCCCGACGCTCTTCAGCGCCCATGGCGAGCGCGACAACGAGATCGCGATCCTCGACTCGCTGCGCTCCATCCGGCCGGTGGGCGTGCTGCTCGCCCCCCTCGGTCGCCTGTCGGACCGCAGTGTCGTGGAGAAGTTCTGCCGCGACATCCCCACCGTCCTCTTCGACAGCGCCATGCCGGACCTCGGCACCACCTTCGTCGGCTCCGACAACCCGCAGTTCACGATGGCCGCCGTGGACTACCTCTGCCGGACCGGCACGCCGCCGAGCTTCTTCGAGATGCAGACGCCGGCGAACCCGAACGCGCACAAGCGCCGCATCGGCTACTGCGATGCGATGGAGTCGCTGGGGCACGCGCCGATGGTCGTCTCCGTTCCGGGCGAGGGCTGGGCGATCGAGGAGGTCGGGCGCGTCGGCGGGCTGGCCGCGCTCGACGCCGAACGCTTCGCCACCGGCACGATCCTGTGCAGCAACGACCGGCTCGCCATCGGCCTGCTCTCGGCCTGCTTCGAGCGGGGACTGAAGGTCGGACGGGGTCCGGACTGCCCGATCCGCGTGATGGGGCAGGACGGGCATCCCTTCTCGCGGTACACCTGCCCCCCGCTCACGACCATCGCCCACGACTACGAACGAGTGACGCGCGGTGCCGTCGACACGCTCCTGGCGCTGATCGACAGCGGTGTGAGCGCCGAGACGAGCACGCTCTACAAGGGTCGTCTGGTCGCCCGGGAGTCGGCCTGAGCAAGATTTCTTTACGCGCGTAAAATTATTGTTGACGGATCGTCCTCCTTTCGCCTAGGTTTCGGGCAGAACATCCAACGGGAGGTACAGGATGACTATCAATACCGCACTTCGTGCGGCGACCGCGCTCGCCCTCGTCACGACCGGCAGCGCCTTCGCGGACGCCCACAGCCAGACGATCACCGTCGCGACCGTCAACAACGGCGACATGATCCGGATGCAGGGCTACACCGACCAGTTCACCGAGGACACGGGCATCGCCGTCGAATGGGTGACGCTGGAGGAGAACGTGTTGCGCCAGCGCGTGACCACCGACATCACCACCAAGGGCGGTCAGTTCGACGTCATGACCATCGGCAGCTACGAAGCGCCGATCTGGGGCGCGCAGGACTGGCTGGTCTCGCTCGACGACCTGTCGGACGAGTACGACGCCGACGACATCCTGCCCGCCATGCGCGCCGCCCTTTCCGTCGACGGCACGCTCTATGCCGCACCGTTCTACGGCGAATCCTCGATGGTCATGTACCGCACCGACCTGATGGAAGCGGCCGGCATGGAAATGCCCGAGGCCCCGACCTGGGACTTCATCGCCGAAGCCGCCCGCGCCATGACCGACAAGGACGCCGAGATCTACGGCATCTGCCTGCGCGGCAAGGCCGGCTGGGGCGAAAACGGAGCCTTCATCACCGCCATGTCGAACTCCTTCGGTGCGCGCTGGTTCGACGAGGAGTGGAACGCGCAGTTCGATCAGCCCGCCTGGGCCGAGACGCTGAACTTCTACATCGACCTGATGACCGACGCGGGCCCTCCGGGAGCCTCCAACAACGGCTTCAACGAGAACCTCTCGCTCTTCCAGCAGGGCAAGTGCGGCATGTGGATCGACGCCACGGTTGCCGCCTCCTTCGTGACCAACCCCGACGACTCGACCGTCGCGGACAAGGTCGGCTTCGCGCTGGCCCCCGACAACGGTCTGGGCAAGCGCAGCAACTGGCTCTGGGCCTGGTCGCTGGCCATCCCGGCCGGCACCGACAACGAGGAAGCGGCCAAGACGTTCATCGAATGGGCGACCGGCAAGGCCTACATCGAGACCGTCGCGGCCGCCGAAGGCTGGGCCAACGTGCCCCCCGGTGCGCGGACCTCGCTCTACGAGAACGCGAGCTACAAGGACGTGCCCTTCGCGGACATGACCCTGAAGTCGATCCTCTCGGCCGACCCGACGAATCCGACCGTCGATCCGGTGCCCTACACCGGCGTCCAGTTCGTCGCGATCCCCGAGTTCGCGGGCATCGGCACGCAGGTGGGCCAGGAGTTCTCGGCCGCCCTCGCCGGGCAGCAGACGGCGGAGGAGGCGCTGGAAAAGGCGCAGGCCCTGACCACCGACGCCATGGAAGCGGCGGGCTACTGAGCCCACGCGACGCCATTCCGGGGGGCGGTCTGCCCGCCCCCCGGACCGTCGCCCGCCGGCCGACTTGGCCGGGGCGACCACTGATCCGCCGGTGAGGGGAGAGCGACCATGGCCACCAAGGCATCCCGATCCGCCGCCCGCTTCATGATGGCACCCGCAGTCGTCCTGCTGCTGGGCTGGATGCTGGTGCCGCTGGCGATGACGGTGTGGTTCTCGTTCCGGCAATACCTGCCCCTGCGCGGCGGCGACCTCGGCTTCGCGGGCTTCGACAACTACGTCCGCTTCGTCACCTCCTCCGCCTTCTGGCCCTCCGTCCTGACGACCCTGCTCATCGTCGGCGGCGTGCTCGTCATCACCGTCTGTCTCGGCATCCTGCTCGCGCTGCTCCTCGATCAGCCGATCTGGGGTCAGGGTGTCGTCCGCATCCTCGTCATCGCCCCGTTCTTCGTCATGCCGACCGTCTCCGCGCTGGTCTGGAAGAACATGTTCATGGATCCGGTGAACGGGCTTTTCGCGCAGGGGTTCAAGGCCGTCGGGATGGAGCCGCTCGTCTGGCTCACCGACGCCGCCCTGCCCTCCATCGTCCTCATCGTCTCCTGGCAATGGCTCCCCTTCGCCACGCTCATCCTGCTGACGGCCGTCCAGTCGCTCGATAGCGAGCAGCTGGAGGCGGCGGAGATGGACGGCGCGCCCTCGCTCAAGCGCTTCTGGTTCATCATCCTGCCGCATCTGGGCCGCGCGATCACCGTCGTGATCCTGATCCAGACGATCTTCCTGCTTGTCGATCTTCGCGGAGATCTTCGTGACCACGCAGGGGGCCTTCGGCACCCAGACGCTGACCTACCTGATCTTCCAGCGGATCACCGATTCGCAGAATATCGGCCTCGGCTCCGCCGGCGGCGTCTATGCGATCATCCTCGCCAACATCGTCGCCATCTTCCTGATGCGCATCGTCGGCAAGAACCTGGACGCCTGAGGAGGGCACATGGCACGCGCAGTCTCCCCCCGCCGCAAGGCCCTGACCACCCTCGCCGCCTGGACGATCGGTCTGCTGATCTTCTTCCCGATCCTCTGGACCATCCTGACGAGCTTCAAGACCGAGGCGCAGGCCATCGCCAGCCCGCCGATCTTCCTGAACTTCGACTGGACGCTGGAGAACTACGCGGTCGTGCAGGAGCGCTCGAACTACATGCGGTTCCTCTGGAACTCCGTCATCATCGCCGGCGGCTCGACCCTGCTGGGCGTGATCATCGGGGTGCCCGCCGCCTGGTCGATGGCCTTCGTGCCGTCCAACCGGACGAAGGACATCCTGCTCTGGATGCTCTCGACCAAGATGCTGCCGGCCGTGGGCGTGCTCTATCCGATGTATCTGATCTTCATCCAGCTGGGCCTGCTCGACACCCGCATCGGGCTCGTCGTCATCCTGATGCTCATCAACCTGCCGATCATCGTCTGGATGCTCTACACCTACTTCAAGGAGATCCCCGGCGAGATCCTGGAAGCCGCGCGGATGGACGGGGCGTCGCTCAAGGACGAGATCCTCTACGTCCTCACGCCCATGGCCATCCCCGGCATCGCCTCCACCATGCTGCTGAACTTCATCCTCGCCTGGAACGAGGCGTTCTGGACGCTGAACCTGACGGCGGCCAAGGCGGCCCCGCTCACCGCCTTCATCGCCAGCTACTCGTCGCCCGAGGGGCTGTTCTACGCCAAGCTCTCCGCCGCCTCCACCATGGCCATCGCGCCGATCCTCATCCTCGGCTGGTTCAGCCAGAAGCAACTCGTTCGCGGCCTCACCTTCGGCGCCGTGAAATAAGGAGCCACCCATGGGACGCATCCAGCTCAAGCAGGTCACCAAGAAGTTCGGCGAGACGGAAGTCATCCCGCCGCTGGACCTCACCATCGAGGACGGCGAGTTCACCGTCTTCGTCGGCCCCTCGGGCTGCGGCAAGTCCACGCTGCTGCGTCTGATCGCGGGGCTGGAGGACATGACCTCCGGCGTGATCGAGATCGACGGCGACGACGCGACCGCCCTGCCCCCCGCCAAGCGCCGGCTGGCCATGGTGTTCCAGTCCTACGCCCTCTACCCGCACATGAGCGTCGGCAAGAACATCGCCTTTCCGCTGCGCATGGCCAAGATGGAGCAGGCCGAGATCGACCGCCGCGTCAACGGAGCGGCCAGCGTCCTGAACCTCACGGATTACCTCGACCGCCGTCCCGGCCAGCTTTCGGGCGGCCAGCGGCAGCGCGTCGCCATCGGCCGCGCCATCGTGCGCGAACCCGCCGCCTTCCTCTTCGACGAGCCGTTGTCGAACCTCGACGCGGCCCTGCGCGTGGGCATGCGGCTGGAGATCTCGGAGCTGCACAAGCGGCTGGAGACCACGATGGTCTACGTCACCCACGATCAGGTCGAGGCGATGACGATGGCCGACAAGATCGTCGTGCTGCGCGCCGGTTACATCGAGCAGGTCGGCTCGCCGCTCGAACTCTACAAGGAGCCGCGCAACCTCTTCGTCGCGGGCTTCATCGGCTCGCCCCGCATGAACTTCGTCGAGGGGGCGGAGGCGGCGAAGCACGGGGCCCATACCATCGGCGTGCGGCCCGAGCACATCACGGTCGCGGCCGACGGTGGCGAATGGTCCGGCCGGGTCGCCGTCTCCGAACATCTCGGCTCGGACACGTTCTTCCACATCCACGACACCGGGTTGGCCGACGTCGTGACCGTGCGCGCCGACGGGGAAGTCGGCTTCCGCTACGGCGACACCGTCCACCTGACCCCGCGCGCCGACGCCATCTACAGGTTCGACGACAAGGGACTTCGCATCGCATGAAACGTCTCGACGGCAAGACCGCCCTCATCACCGGGGCCGCCCGCGGCATCGGCCTGGCCTTCGCGCGGGCCTACGTCGCCGAAGGCGCGCGCGTGGCCATCGCCGACATCGACGTCGGCACGTGCACGGACGGCGGCCGGTGAGATCGGCGATGCCGCCATCGCGGTGGAGATGGACGTCACCGACAGGAGAGCATCGACGCCGCCGTGGCCACGACCGCCCGCGCCTTCGGCCAGATCGACATCCTGATCAACAACGCCGCGCTCTTCACCGCCGACCCCATCGTGGACATCGCGCGCGCAGACTTCGACCGGGTCATGGCGATCAACGTCGCCGGCACGCTCTTCACGCTGCAGGCCGTCGCGCGGCACATGATCGAGCGGGGCATCCACGGTCACATCATCAACATGGCGTCGCAGGCCGGGCGGCGCGGCGAAGGGCTCGTCGCGGTCTATTGCGCCAGCAAGGCGGCCGTCATCTCGCTCACGCAATCGGCGGGCCTCGACCTCATCCGCCACGGCATCAACGTCAACGCCATCGCGCCGGGCGTGGTCGACGGGGAGCATTGGGACGGCGTCGACGCCTTCTTCGCGCGCCACGAGAACAAGGCCCCCGGCCAGAAGAAGCGCGAGGTCGGCGCGGCCGTCCCCTACGGTCGCATGGGCACCGCAGCGGACCTTACCGGCATGGCCGTCTTCCTCGCCAGCGCGGAGGCCGATTACGTCGTCGCGCAGACCTACAACGTCGATGGCGGGAACTGGATGAGCTGATGGACGACGCCCCCGCCCCGTTGCCGCTGTCGAACGGAACGCTGGACCGCCTGCCGAATGGCATCCCCGGCCCGACCTACGACCGCGCCGCCCTCACCCCCGGCATCGTCCACATCGGATTGGGCAACTTCCACCGCGCCCATCAGGCATGGTACCTGCACTGCCTGATGCAGCGGGGCCTCGCCCTCGACTGGGCCATCGTCGGCGCGGGCGTGCGCCCCGGCGACGCGGCGATGCGCGACCGCCTGCTGGCGCAGGATTGCCTCACCACGCTCATCGGGCTCGACCCCGCTGGCACCACAGCCGAGGTGACCGGCCCGATGATCGACTTCCTGCCGGTGCAGGCCGGCAACGCCGCGCTGATCGCCGCCATGTCGGACCCGGCCATCCGCATCGTGGCCCTCACCGTGACCGAAGGCGGCTACTACACGCGGGCCGACGGGCAGCTCGACACGACCCATCCCGACATCGCCCACGACGCCGCCTATCCCCAGATCCCGCGCACTGCCTTCGGGGCAATGGTCGCCGCCCTGCGCGCCCGCCGGGACGTGGGCCACCGCCCGTTCACCGGCCAGTGCTGCGACAACCTCCAGCACAACGGCGACGTCCTGCGCCGCACCGTCGTCGGCCTCGCCCGCCTGTCGGACCCCGACCTCGCGGCCTGGATCGACGCGGAGGCGGGATTTCCCAACGCCATGGTCGACTGCATCGTCCCCGCCACGGGCCCCGCCGAACTGGCCCTGGTGCGCAGCCTCGGGATCGACGACGCCGCCCCGGTGACCCACGAGACGTTCCGCCAGTGGGTGATCGAGGACGACTTCCGCGCCGGCCGGCCGCCCTGGGAGGAGGCCGGCGCGACGCTCACGGATGACGTCGCACCTTACGAGACGATGAAGATCCGGATGCTCAATGCCGGCCATCAGGTGCTTGCAAACGCGGCCGAGCTGCTATCCGTGCCGACCGTCGCCGCCGCCATGGCCGACCCGACGCTCGCCGCTTTCTTCCGGCGGGTAGAGACCGAGGAGATCGTCCCCTACGTCGCCCCCGTCCCCGACCGGAGCCCGGCCGACTACCTCGACCTCATCGAAGGCCGCTTCGCCAACCCCCGGATCCACGACACCATTCGCCGGGTCGCCTTCGACGGCTCCGCGCGCCACGCGGGATTCGTGCTGCCGATCCTGCGCGACGCGCTCGCCGCCGACGGCCCGGTGCAGGGGCTCGCGCTGACCGAGGCGCTCTGGGCGCGGATGTGCGCGGGCATCCGCGACGACGGGACGACCATCGAGCCGAACGATCCGCATTGGGACGCGCTCGCCCTCGCCGCGCGGGCGGCCTCCGACGATCCCGCCGCCTGGCTCGCGCAGACCCACATCTACGGCGACCTGGGCCGGGACGGGACCTTCGCGCCCGCCTTCGCGCGCTGGCTTACCCGGCTGCAGACGGACGGCACCCGCGTCACGCTCGACGCCTACCTGTCAATCCCCGTCTAGCAGCGCGTCGATCTCCGCCCGCATGGGCATCGACGCCGCCGCGCCCGGTCGCGTCACCGAGATCCCGGCGCAGGCGCAGCCGAACCGCGCCGCCGCCACCGGGTCCATCCCCTCGGCCAGCCCGGCGGCGAAGGCTCCGTTGAACGCGTCGCCCGCGCCCGTCGTCTCCACCACCGGGCCCGCCGAAACCGCCGGGATCTCCACCGAACGGTCGGCCGCGTGGAACAGCACGCCCTGCGCGCCCAGCGTCACGATCACCGCCCGCGCCACGCCCCGCGTCAGCAGCGCATCCGCCGCCGCCCGCGCGCTGGCCAGATCGCCCACCTCGACGCCGGACATGGCCCCCGCCTCCGTCTCGTTCGGCGTGACGTAGTCGCAGAGCGCCAGCATCGCGTCCGAAACCTCCGCCGCCGGAGCCGGGTTCAGGATCGTCGCCGCCCCGCCAGCCCGCGCGATCTCCAGCGCGCGAAAGGCCGCATCCATGGGCTGCTCCAGCTGCGTCACGAAGACCGTCGCGCCCCCGATCACCTCCGCCCGCGCCTCCACGTCCGCCGGCGTGATCCCCCCGGCGGCCCCCGGGGCCACGATGATCGCGTTGTCGCCGGAGCCCGCGTCGATGAAGATCATCGCAGCCCCCGTCGCATCGTCGCTGTCGATCACCGCCGGCGTGACGCCCGCCGCGGCCCAGACACCCCGCGCCATGTCACCGAAGGCATCCTTTCCGATGCGCGCGACGAAATGCACCTGCGCGCCCGCACGACCCGCCGCCACCGCCTGGTTCGACCCCTTGCCGCCGGGTCCGAGCGCGAAGGACCGCCCCAGGATCGTCTCCCCCATCAGCGGCATCCGGTCGGCGGTGAAGGTGGCGTCGGCGACGAAGACGCCAAGGATCGCGACATGCCCCATCAGCCCGCCCTCCCGTCCGGCCCGACGATGCCCTTGCGCAGCATCACGTTGCCGTAGGGCCGCCGCTCCCCGGTCTGGACGATGGCGTAGGCCCGCCGCGCCAGCGCGTAGAAGGCGAACCGCTCCACGGCCGGCACCGCGCGCGTCTCCCCCACCGCCGCCAGCGCCGCGCATGCGTCCAGATGCACCTGCGGCACCGCCTCCGCATCGCCGACCACGGCCATGGTCGCGGCGTAGTCATCGGTGAAACCGTCCAGCGGGAACACCGACAGGACCGCCTCCATCGCGGCGCGCGTGTCGATGTTCTCCATCGCCAAGGGCCGTCCGACCACCGTGTCGCGCGCGATGCTGTCCGCCGGAAAATTGGTATCGACCAGCACCAGCATGTCCCCGTGCCCCATTGCCCGCAGCGCATGGAGCACGTCCGCGTTCAGCGCAGGATGCAGCCCGATCAGCATGTCGCCTCTCCCGTCGTCGCCGCCACGGCCTCCGCCATCGCCAACCCGAGGGCGGTCTGCGCCGCCGCGTCCATATGCACGCCGTCCGTCATGTCCACCTGAGCCACCCGCCCGGCGTCGAAGAAGGCGCATCCCAGCCGCGCCGCCTCGTCGCGCAGGGCGGGGGCAATGGCACGCGACCGGGCCCGCCCGCCCTGGAACATCTCGGCCAGCACGCCGGATTCCTCCACCGGCACCGGGGCGACCAGCATCACGCGCGGCGCGGCACCGCCCGGGCCGGCGTTCGACGCCTGCACCGCCTGCGCCAGCTTGCCCACGCCTGCCGCGATGTCCCAGCCGCGCAATCCGAACCGCGCCTTGCAGTCGTTCGTGCCCAGCACGATGACGACGAGGTCCAGCGGCCTGTGGCTCTCCAGCGCGACGGGCAGGGCGCGCAGCCCGTTCTTGTGCGCGCCGTCGATCGGATCGTCGTGCACCGTGGTGCGGCTCGGCAGCCCCTCGGTCAGCACGTCCTCGCCGAGGCTGCGCGCCATGACCTCCGGCCAGCGGGCGGATTTCGGATGCCGGTCCACGCCGCCGAGCGCCGTTAGCGGCATCGTCCCGTGGCTGTTGCTGTCCCCGAACACGAGTATCGTCATGACCTGCCCCCCGCGCGACACGCTATCCACCGACCCCGCCTTCCGCAATCCGCCGGATCGCGTGACACCCGGCACCGGCCCTGCGATCATCGCCGCGACGATCACTTCCGAAAGGCTCATCATGACCCTGCCCACCCGCCACTGGGACCGCCGCGACACCGGTGGCCTGACCTTCACCGAGCTCGGCATGGGCACCGCGCCGCTGGGCAACCTCTACCGCGCCATCTCCGACGACGAGGCCCATGCTACGTTGCAGGCCGCCTGGGACGGGGGCGTGCGCTACTACGACACCGCGCCGCTCTACGGGTTCGGGCTGGCGGAGACCCGGCTCAACCGCTTCCTGCGCGACAAGCCGCGCGACGAATACGTGCTGTCGAGCAAGGTCGGGCGATTGCTGCGACCGGCCACCGAGACCACCCGCGACGGCATCGGCAAGTGGTTCGACGTGCCTGCGCGCAGGGAGGTCTACGACTATTCCTACGACGGCGTGATGCGCTCGGTGGAGTTCAGCCTCGAACGGCTCGGCGTGGACCGGATCGACATCCTCTTCGCCCACGACATCGACGTCCCGAACCAGGGGTCTCGCGCAAACGTGGATGCCAAGGTCGATCAGCTGATGGCCGGCGGCTACCACGCGCTGGAACGGCTGCGACTGGACGGCACGATCGCGGCCTTCGGTGCGGGGGTGAACGAATGGGAGGTCTGCGAGACGCTCCTGCACCGCGGCGACTTCGACATGTTCCTGCTCGCCGGCCGCTACACCCTGCTCGGAGCAGGAGGCGCTGACATCCTTCCTGCCGCTCTGCGAAGCACGCGGCGTCGGCATCGTCATCGGCGGGGCCTACAATTCCGGCATCCTCGCCACCGGTCCGGTCGAGGGTTCGTGGTACGACTACGAGCCCGCCGGCCCGGAGGTTCGCGCCCGCGTCGCCCGGATCGAGGCGATCTGCACGGCCCACGGCACCCGCCTGATCGACGCCGCCTTCCGCTTCCCGCTCCTGCATCCCTGCACCGTGTCGGTGGTCCCCGGCGGTCAGGGCCGGGCAGAGTCGGAGAGCAACCTGCGGGCGGTGGCGGCGGAGGTGCCTGCGGATCTCTGGGCGGAGTTGAAGGCGGAAGGGTTGGTGCGGGAGGATGCGCCGGTCTGAGTTTGGGCGATGGCACCACACCGATTACGATTACCTGCGTTCATTCTTCCCCCGTAGTCGATGAAATCTCAGGACTCAGTTCAGTTTGCATTTTCATGTGCGATCCCTGATATTTATTTTGCTATGATCACAAGGCTGGCATTCGCCCGGGCTAGTGTGCTGCAACCCCGAGATCGATGGATGTCCAAGGCATTTCCATCCTACGAAAGCCAGCCGATGAAATCGGGAGAAGGATCCGGCGACGCCTAGAACGGTGACGGCCTTTCTTTATCGACGTCTGCGCCAAACGACACCAGATCTTGCAACTAACTTCGGGCAGATCGGAATATCAGCCATCTGCCTGCCGCCATTCGTCGTTGTACGTGTTGACGATGTGCTTCGGGCGGCAGTGGATGTTTCCGCCGGTGACGTCGCGTGTTGCAGTACCAGCACGCGGCAACGATATTCCCCGCCGTATTCCCACCCCCTTCGGAACGGGGGCGAAGATGCTCGGCAGTGCACTGCAAGACCCTCGGCAGCCTTGTGGTGCCGCACCCGCTCGAAGCCGCAACGGTTGCGTTGTCCCACATCGTCAGGTCGCAATAATAGCAACGGCCATTCTGCGAGATCATTTTCTTCCTGCGAACGTTCTGTAGCGCTGTCATAGCACGGAATCTCCATTCAACTTCATGAGAAGCGAATGCGCGACGTCCCTGAAGACGCTCTCCGGCAAGAAGCTGTTGCTCGCGCGAGACCCGATTTTCGTAGCTTCGCAATCCGGATGATGTCGTCCGACGAATGTGCCGCCGGATCCGACGAGCCTGTGGCCCGATCAAGCGACAACCGTCGTCCCGATGCCATAGCGGTACTAGGTGCCGCATTATGCGTCAATATTGTCGTCGGAACAATTGCTCGTAGCAGTTAACGGTCAGCGATTATCTTCTGACGATCAGCAGGTATTTCCGATCGCCCGAGGGTCGGAAACAAGACTATCTGCTTGCTGCATGCTCACCTCCCCCATCCACGCCTCCAGCGCCGCGACCTGCGCCGCATCCAGCCGCAGCCCCAGCTTCGTGCGCCGCCAGATCACGTCCTCGGCCGTGCGCGCCCACTCCCGGTCCATCTGCCAGCGCACCTCGGCTTCCGTCAGCGTGGCCCCGAAGTCCTGCCCCAGCGCGGCGGCATCGGTCGCCGTGCCGAGCATCTCCGGGGCAAGCGTGCCGTAGGCCCGGACGAGCCGTACCGCCCAGAAGTCGGTCAGGAACGGGTAGGCCGCCTGCAGCGCCATGACCTGCGCGCCCTGCCCGTCCACCGGGAAATCTCCGCCCGGCAGCGGCGCGTCGTGGGTCCAGGGCGCGCCGACCTCCAGATGCTCCCCGATCTTCTCCATCGCCGCGTTCGCCAGCTTGCGGAACGTGGTGATCTTGCCGCCGAAGATGTTGAGCACCGGCGCGCCTGTCGCATCCACCTTCAGTACGTAGTCCCGCGTCGCCGCCGTCGCCGAGGTCGCCCCGTCGTCGTAGAGCGGGCGCACGCCGGAATAGGTCCGCACCACGTCCGCGGCGGTGATGTCCTGCCTGAGGTAACCATTGGCGAAGTCGATCAGATAGGCCTGCTCCTCGGGGGTGCAGACGGGCTTCTCGTCGGCGTCGTGATGCTCCGCGTCGGTCGTGCCGATCAGCGTGAAATCGTATTCGTAGGGGATCGCGAAGATGATCCGCCCGTCGCTGCCCTGGAAGAAGTAGCACTTGTCGTGCTCGAAGAGCCGCTTCGTCACGATGTGCGAGCCGCGCACCAGCCGAACGCTCTCCTTGGCATTCGCCCGCACCACGCCCCGGATCACGTCGCCGACCCAGGGCCCCGCCGCGTTCACCAGCATCTTCGCGCGCACCTGCCCTGTGCGCTCCCCGTCGAGCGTCACAACCCATTCGTCCCCGTCCCGGTCGGCGGACACCACCCGCGTGCGCACCGCGATATCCGCCCCCCGGTCCGCCGCGTCGCGCGCGTTGAGCACCACCAGCCGCGAATCCTCGACCCAGCCGTCGGAATACTCGAAGGCCTTGACGAAGCGGTCCTCCAGCGGCGCGCCCTCGGTCGTGCCGACGAGCGAAATCGTCTTCGTCCCCGGCAGCAGCGTCGACTTCGCCAGCCCGTCGTACATCGCCAGCCCCGCCCGGATCAGCCAGTCCGGCCGTCGGCCCTTGAGCCAGGGCATCACCGTGCCGAGCAGCTTCGAGGTCGGCGTTCCGCCCTCGAACCGCATGTCCGGCGACAGCGGCAGCACGAAGCGCAGCGGCCAGGAGATATGCGGCATGTTGCGGATCAGGATGTCGCGCTCGCGCAGCGCCTCGCGCACCAACCGCACCTCCCAGAACTCGAGATAGCGCAGCCCGCCGTGAAACAGCTTGGTCGAGGCGCTCGACGTGGCCCCCGCCAGATCCCCCATCTCCGCCAGCCCCACCGAGAGCCCCCGCCCGGCCGCGTCCCGCGCGATGCCGCAGCCGTTGATGCCGCCCCCGATGATGAACAGGTCGTAGCTCTCGCGCATCCGGTCTCTCCTTCACAGGCATGCTGGCCTGCCTTCGCATGTCGATCCCGGAGGTATCATGCGGCCCCGCGTCCCGCCAGCGACGGATCGACCCGCTTTCGTCGGCCGCCCGGACGGCGTATCGCCTGCCGGTCCCCCATCGGAGCCGCCATGCCCCTCGCCCCCGACCTTCCCGTCCAGGCCATCGTCTTCGACCTCGACGGCACCCTGATCGACAGCGCCCCCGGGCTGCGCGCCGCCGCCTGCGCGATGCTCGCGGATCTGGACCTGCCGCAGCCCGACCTCCGGACGGTGATCGGCTTCATCGGGCGCGGTGCCCCGACGCTGGTCGAGCGTGCGCTCCACTGGGCCGGGGCCGATCCCGCGGCGCACCCCGGCGCGCTGCGGAGCTTCCTCGACCACTACGACCGTGACCCGCTGTCCGGTACCACGCTCTATCCCGGGGCGCAGGCCCTGCTCGACCGGCTCGCCGCGCGCGGACTGAAGCTCGGGTTGTGCACCAACAAGCCGGAAGCTCCCGCGCGCGCGATCCTGGCCGCCCTCTCCCTCGGCCCTTTCGACGCGGTGCTGGGCGGCGACAGCCTGCCCGTCCGCAAGCCCGACCCCGCCCCGCTGCTGCGCGTCATATCCGACCTCGGGGCCAAGCCGTCCGGCACCGTCTACGTCGGCGATTCCATCACCGACTGGCAGACGGCGCAGGCCGCGCGCGTGCCCTACGTCCACATGCGTGGCGGCTACCAGATCGAACCGATCCCGGATTTCGCACCATGGGCGACGCTCGACGATCTGTCTCGAATTGATGGTATTCTCTGAGCGCCTCGCCGCTGCATTTGCCCCCGAACCGCTTATATGACAGGCTGTCCATGACCTGAGCAGGTCCAAGGAGCCGAACAATGGCAAAGGCCGGAGAACAGATCGCCGCCCTTCCCCTGCGGTGGAACGCGATGGACGAGGTCGAGGTCCTGATGATCACCTCGCGCGACACGGGCCGCTGGGTCGTGCCCAAAGGCTGGACCATGAAGGATGTGAAGCCCTGGGCCGCCGCGGCGATCGAGGCCCTGGAGGAGGCGGGGGCCAAGGGGCACATCGCGCGTGAGGTCTTCGGCACCTACCGCTACGACAAGATCCTCGACGACGGCTCCGCATGGCCCTGCCGCGTCCGGGTCTACCCGATGATCGTGGAGAAGCTGAAGGAAGACTGGAAGGAGAAGGACCAGCGGCGGCGGCAATGGTTCTCGATGGCACTGGCGGCGACGCTGGTGGATGAACCCGAGCTGGCCGACATGCTGTCCCGGCTCACGGTGGAGCCCAAGAAGACCCCGGTCGCCGGCCCGATGCTGCGCCGCGCGGCTGTCTGAAGAGATGCCACCCTGGAAAAGAGAAAGCCGCGTCGGCGGGACGCGGCTTCTGTCGGATTGATGGACGATCAGTGTCCGCGGGGGTTGTCGCGAACCGGGATGGGGATACGCTTCGGCTCCGGACCGAGCGAGCCGAGCAGTTCGCTCAGCCTGTCGGTCACCGCGTCGATGAGCTTTCCAATGGTGCGTCGCTTCCCGGCCATGTCCATTCTCCTCTGCTCCTCCTCAAGATGGCGCGATGGACCGCAATCTTCAAGGGATGCCGGAATATAGCGACAATTTGACGTTGTGCGAAAGCATGCGCCCTACCCCGTGCAGCCTTCGATCTCCACCGCGCCGCGCGATCCGATCACCGTGATCGTGATCCGGCTCCGGTCTACGGCGACGGTCCCCTTTGCGGAGAGCATTTCCGCGCGCGCCTCGATCCGTCCGCCGGCGCGCGAGACGCCCGCATCCGTGACCCAGACGTCCGGATCGGGCACCTCGATAACGACGGCCTCGGCCCGTCCCTGCGACGGGACCTCGATCGAGACCGCGATGGCGAGCCCGTGCGCGACCGGGGAAAGGCTGCACCGGGCAGGCGCGCGGACACGGGCCGGCCGGTCGGTGAGCGCCGCGGCGATCGCCGCGTCCGGGGACCCACGAGGCTCCAGCCGCGCGCCGATCCGGACCCGCGCGGGCAAGCAGATCTCGGCGCAGACCCCGATGTCGATTTTTCCGCGCAGCTCGACCGGCCCCGGCCCGGCGGCGATCAGCAGAGGCAGCACGAAGCTCTCGTCATAGCCGATGGAGATCGCGCCGCCCTGCCGGAACACCGTGGGGGTTGGCCAGGCCGGGGTCACGGAGCGGAGACCTTCCGAGCCGCGCCAGTCCATCTGCGGTGAGATCCCCGCCGCCCCCGCGCTGCGCCAATAGGTCTTCCAACCAGGGGCGAGCTCGATCCGCAGTCCCGCGACATGGACGCCATCCGCCCGCCGCCAGCCCGGCAGCACCTCGACGGAAACCGCCTGCGCCACGTCGCGAACCTCCGCCCGGGCCGGGGGACCGAACAGAAGGAAAGCGCAGGCGAACAGGAGGCGAAGGGGCATGGGACGCTCTAGCCCTCGCACGACCGCGAAGGAAATCACGCCTCCGGCATGGCGGGGTCGGGGCGCGGCGCGGCCGCCCGGCGCAGGCGGTCGTTGATCGCGCGACCCAACCCGAGCCACGGCACCGGAGCCACGTCGATCCGCGCCGCGTCCCGCGCCCGCGCCAGCGTGTCGGCCGCGTGCAGATGATCGAAGAGGTTTGCCGCCGCCTCCGCCAGATCACCGCGGCGCGACAGGGTCATGTCGCCCGCCACCGCCCCGAACCCGATCAGCACCGCATCCTCCGCCCGCGCCGTCACGTCGAGCCGGACAGGCCGTCCGGGCGCGTAGTGCGAGGCCAGCTGCCCCGGGGCCCGCACCCGCCCCGGCGTCACGTCGCGCGGCAGGACGTGGCCCAGCGCCGCCTCGATCTCCTCCGCCGCCAGCCCGCCCTCGCGCAGCAGCACCGGCGGATCCGTCCGCAGGATGGTCGACTCCAGCCCCACCGCGCAGGGCCCGCCGTCCAGCACCCCGTCGATGCGGTCGCCCAGACCCGCCAGCACATGCTCCGCCCGCGTCGCCGACACCCGGCCGGAGGGGTTGGCCGAAGGAGCCGCCACCGGTCGACCGACGGCAGCCAGCAGCGCCCGCGCCAGCCCCGCGGCCGGCACCCGCACCGCCACCGTCTCCAGCCCCGCCGTCACCAGCGACGACAGCCCGTGACCGCCGCGCAGCGGCAGCACCAGCGTCAGCGGCCCCGGCCAGAACCGCGCCGCCATCGCCCGCGCGACGCCATCGAACACCGCGATCCGCTCCGCCGCGGCAAGATCCGCCACATGCACGATCAGCGGGTTGAACGCCGGGCGCCCCTTGGCCGCGAAGATGCCGGCCACCGCCCGCCCGTCGCCCGCATCCGCGCCGAGGCCGTAGACCGTCTCCGTCGGGAAGGCGAGCAGCCCGCCGCCGCGCAGCACCTCGGCCGCCTCGGCCACCTCGTGCGGCGCGAAGACACGGACCTCGTGACGTCGTGTTCGGGTTGATGCCATGCGTCCCCGCGCCCTAGGTTGACCGCAACGGCCGATCCATAGCGGCCCCCGTTCTGAATTGGGAGGTTCCTCATGCCCTACCGCGCCCCCGTCGCCGAGCTGCGGTTCGTCCTCGATCACGTCGTCGGCTTCGACCGCGTCGCCGGAACCGACCGCTTTGCCGACGCCACCCCCGACACCGTCGAGGCGATCCTGACGGAGGCCGGCAAGATGTGCGCCGAGGTCCTCGCCCCCCTCAACCGCAATGGCGATACCACCCCCGCGCGGCTGGAGAACGGCGTCGTGCGCACCTCGCCGGGCTTCGGCGACGGTTTCCGCGCCATCGCCGACGGTGGCTGGATCGGCATGTCGGCGGACCCGGAGCATGGCGGCATGGGCCTGCCGATCACGCTGACGATGGCCGTGAACGAGATGATCGGCTCGGCCTGCCTCGCGCTGCAACTCAACCCGCTGATGACGCAGGGCCAGATCGAGGCGCTGGAGGCCCATGCCTCCCCAGAGATGCAGGACCTCTACATCCCCAAGCTCGTTTCCGGCGAGTGGTGCGGCACGATGAACCTGACCGAGCCGCAGGCAGGCTCGGACGTCGGCGCGCTCAAATCCAGGGCCACCCCCAACGGCGACGGCACCTACGCCGTCACGGGCCAGAAGATATACATTTCCTGGGGCGACAACGATTTTTCGGAGAACATCTGCCACCTCGTCCTCGCCCGTCTGCCCGACGGGCAGGAAGGCACCCGCGGCATTTCCCTGTTCATGGTTCCGAAGTGGATCCCCGACGCAGCCGGCAAGCCCGGCGTCGCCAATACGCTCAAGGTCGTCTCGCTGGAGCACAAGCTGGGACTGCACGGCTCGCCCACCGCCGTGATGCAATACGACGACGCGACCGGCTGGCTCGTGGGGGAGCCGCACCGGGGCATGGCCGCGATGTTCACGATGATGAACAACGCCCGCCTCGGCGTCGGCATCCAGGGGCTTTCGGTGGCGGAGGCCGCGCTGCAGCATGCCATCGGCTACGCGATGGACCGCAAGCAGGGCAAGACCGGGCGCGACGCCGACCATATCCTCGAGCACGCGGACGTGCGCCGCACGGTGCTGTCGATGAAGGCGGACATCTTCGCCACCCGCGCCATCGCGATGGACTGCGCCGTGGCCCTCGACATGGCCAAGGCCACCGGGGAGGCGTCCTGGCAGGCGCGCGGCGCGTTCCTCACCCCCATCGCCAAGGCCTTCGGAACCGACACCGGCATCAAGGTCGCCGGCGACGGCATCCAGATCCACGGCGGCATGGGCTTCGTGGAGGAGACGGGGGCCGCGCAGTACCTGCGCGACGTGCGCGTCACCGCGATCTACGAAGGCACCAACGGCATCCAGGCGATGGACCTCGTGGGCCGCAAGCTGGCGGACGGGGGCGTCGCCGCCTTCGCGCTCCTCGACGAGATCGCGGGTTTCGGGCACGACGGGCTGACCGATGCCGCCACCCACCTGCGCCGGCTGACCGAATGGATGCTGGAGCAGGACATGCAGGACCGGTTCGCGGGCGCGGTCTCCTACCTCGGGGCCTTCGCGCGCGTGCTGGGCGCGTACTACCACCTGAAGGCCGCCCAAGCGGACGAGGCGCGCGCCCCGCTGGCCCGCTACGCCGTCGGCCGGATGCTGCCCGAGGCGATGGCCGAGATGGCGAAGGCGCGCACCGGAGCGGCCGAACTCTATGCCGTCTCCACCGAGGTGATCGCGGCCTGAGGCTCGACGCCGTGCCCGGCGACGCAGTTCCGGACGGCTACGCCGGCCTGACCTTCCCCTGGCCCCATCCGCCGGCCGAGGGGGAGGCGATCGAAGTTGCCCATGGCGTCCTCTGGGCGCGGCTGCCGCTGCCGATGGCGCTGGATCACGTCAACGTCTACTTCCTGCGCGAGGATGCCGGCTGGGCGATGGTCGACATCGGTTTCGACACGAAGCGCACCCGCGCCATCGTCGAGACCCTCCGCGCCGGCCCCCTCGGCGGCGACCCCATCACCCGGCTCCTCGTGACGCACCACCACCCCGACCACGTCGGGCTGGCCGGCTGGCTCCAGCGGCAGGGCGCGGAACTGCTGATGACCCGCACCGCCTGGCTGACGGCCCGCATGCTGGTGCTGGACGAGCAGCCCCTGCCCGCGCCCGAAACGCTGGAGTTCTGCCGCCGCTGGGGCATGGACCCGGGCGTCCTGGCGCACCCGCGCGACCGAGCGCCCGTTCAACTTCGCCGACATCGTGGCTCCTCTGCCGACCGGCTTCACCCGGATCGCCGAAGACGACGAGATCACCCTCGGCGGTCGCCGCTGGCACGTCGCGCGCGGCGAGGGGCATGCGCCGGAACACGCGGTCCTTTACGAGATCGACGGGGATCTGGTCCTCGGCGGCGATCAGCTCCTGCCGGGCATCTCCCCCAACCTCGGCCTCTACCCCAGCGAGACCAACGCGGATCCCGTCGGCGACTGGCTCGAGGCCTGCGACCGGCTCGCCCCGCTGGCGCGCCCCGACCATCTGGTCCTGCCCGGTCACAAGACGCCGTACCGCGGGCTGCCGACCCGGATGCGCAGCCTCAAGCAGAACCACGTCGCCGCCCTCGACCGGCTGCACGCCCATCTCGCCGTCCCGCGCACCGGGGGCGAGTGCTTCGCGCCCCTCTTCAAGCGGAGCATCGGTCCAAAGCTCTACGGCCTCGCCTTCGCGGAGGCGATCGCGCACCTCCAGCATCTGCATCTCGCCGGCCGGATCCGACGCGACGCGCGGGACGACGGCGTCTGGCTCTGGAGCGCGGTCTGATCGCTGTGCAACGGAGCGCACGGCACGTCCCGCGACGCCGTGACACTCCCTTGCGCATCGGTTAGACGCCCCCGTAGTTATGCAGACACGAGCGAAGGGACGCCCAGTGGACGACGAAGAGCACAAGATCGGAAGCATGGATACTTCGGAGCACGAGAAGACCTTCGCCGGCTTCATGACGATCACAAAATGGGTGGTCATCGCGATCATAGCCATCCTCGTCCTGCTGGCCCTGTTCCGGACCTGACTTCGTGCTGCGTGCCCTCATCCTGCTCTGCCTGCCGCTGCTGGCCGCCTGCGGTGCGGATGCCGTCTACGCTCCGCTGACGGAGGTGCGCGAACGCGCCTACCGCGCCGAAGGTCCGGCCACGCTCACGCTGATGACGGCGATCAACAACCGCACGGGCGGCGGGGGTCACTCCGCGCTGATGGTCTCCGGCAGTCAGCGGGTGATCTTCGACCCCGCAGGCACCTGGCGGCACCCCACCGTGCCGGAACGCGGCGACGTCCTCTACGGGATCACGCCGACGATGCTGGAGTTCTACGTCGACTACCACGCCCGACCCACCTTCCACCTCGTCAGCCAGACGATCTCCGTCACCCCCGCGCAGGCCGAACGCGCGCTGGCCCTCGTGCAGGCGCACGGCGCCGCCGGCAAGGCCACCTGCGGCCAGTCCGTCTCGGGCATCCTGCGGGAGCTGGGCTACACGCAGGTCAATCGCCGCTGGTACCCGGACCGCATCATGGACGACTTCGCCGCCGTCCCCGGGGTGGTCCGCACGGAGCGCTACGACGACACCGTGGACGCCCATTCGCCCGAACGTCGCGAAGTTCGCTACGACGTCGACGGCAACGTCCTCCAGGCCGGCTGAACCTCGTACGCTACCCATGAAAAACCCCCGGACACCAAGCGGCACCGGGGGCGATTCTTCGGCACTGGCGGGGTGACTTACATCATCCCTTCGCGCTGAGCCTTCTTGCGAGCGAGCTTGCGGGCACGTCGGATGGCCTCGGCCTTCTGGCGCGCCTTCTTCTCGGAGGGTTTCTCGAAATGCTGCTTGAGCTTCATCTCGCGGAACACGCCCTCGCGCTGCAACTTCTTCTTCAGGGCCCGGAGGGCCTGATCGACGTTGTTGTCGCGTACGCTGACCTGCATGTGGTTTTCACCACCTTTCTAGGTTTGTGTGGTCGGATGGATCCGTGCAGGAAGTGGGCAGATAGGACAACGCCCCTACCTTGTCCAGTATCCGCATTGCCCACGCCCGGAGGCCCGCCATGACCGACTTGAAGGAACGCCTGCTCGATGCCGCCCTGCCGCACGTCGCCTTCGACGGCTGGTCGGAGGCCACGTTCCGCGCCGCCATCGAGGACGCGCAGATCTCGCCCGCGCAGGGGCGCGCCGCCTGCCCGCGCGGCGCGCTCGACCTCGCGCTCGCCTTCCACGCCCGCGGCGACGCGCGCATGATCGCCGCCGTCAATGCGGCCGATACCGCCGAAATGCGCTACCGCGACCGGGTGATCCACGCCGTCCGCACCCGGATCGAGATCGCCGGGGAGAACCGCGAGGCCGTGCGCCGCGGCATGACGCTCTTCGCCCTGCCGATGCACGCCGCCGACGGGTTGCGCGCGCTCTGGGGCACCTCGGATGCGATCTGGACGGCGCTCGGCGACAAATCGGACGACGTGAACTGGTACACCAAGCGCGCGACGCTCTCGGGCGTCTATTCCTCCACCGTGCTCTACTGGCTCGGCGATCAGTCGGAGGGCTTCCGGGAGACCTGGGCCTTCCTCGACCGCCGGATCGAGGGCGTCATGCAGATCGAGAAACTGAAGGCGCAGGCCCGCAAATCCCCCCTGCTCGGCCGTCTGATGACGGGCCCGAACCTGCTCCTCTCCCGCATCCGCGCCCCCATGCGCGGCCCCCGGCCGGACCTGCCGGGCCACTGGCGCGATCCGTCGTAGGAGGATTCGGCGGAAGACCGGGTCCGACATGGACGGCCGGCAGGCGTGTCATCGCCGTCGGAACGCCCTGCGCGCCTAGCGCGTCAGCGACAGCAGCGTCACCGAATGGACTGCCACGACGAGCAGGTTCGCCGCCACCACCGGATGCCCGATCCCGAGCAGCGGCACCGTCAGCACCTTGTAGGCCACCTGAACCGCCAGCAGACCAGGTACCAGCGACGTTCGCCATGCCGCGGGCGCGACCAGCAGCGCCGCACTGCCCAGCGCGATGGCCAGATAGACCGCGATCAGCACGCGCCGCGCCGGCGTATCCGCGCCGAACGCCTGCTCCATTCCTGCGGACCCGGAGAGCAGCCCCCAGAGCACCGGGACCAGCACGAGCAGGTTCACGGTGAGCGACAGGCGGATCATTCCGCCGAAACTATCCACTCCCCCCCGTCCCCGTCCAGTTCGGCCTCCGAAACGCGAAATGGCCCCCGAAGGAGCCATTCCACACCCGAACGCGCCGGGTGCCGTATCGTGTCGCGTTCAGCCCTTGCGGCGCTTTCGGCTCATGGCACCCAACGCGCCCATGCCGGCGAGCAGCATCCACGCCGCCGCGGGAAGGGGAACTGGGGCGGGAGCCCCGAATTGAGGTCCGACGACGTCCAGCGGTCCATTGTCGTCAGATATGTCGAAAATGAGACTCCCTAATACCTCCCTGCTCATGCTCACCCTCGAGCCAATGATCGAAAATCTATCGTCTAGTAAGAAGGTGTTGGGAAAGGGAAAGTCGCCGAAAGGACCGCAGTTGAATTGGCACGTCCGTTCGGAAGTATTGAAATAGCTTATGAATTCGCCTTCATCGTTCCCGAACATGCCGTCGAGGTCGTAGGCTAATAAAAAGGAGCCGGAACTTTCTAAGCTCATGCCGAATGCGCTGGGGCCTCCGCGAGTGCCACCGAAATATGCTCCGGAGAAATCGGTCACTTCCCCGTCGGAAGACCTAAGCCATCCGTCGTTGTTCGAGTCGGATCCGCTAAATCCGACGATTCCACGACCGGTCAAATCCAGATCGATGCTCCAGCTATCAATCGTCGCCGCTTTGGCGGATGTTCCGAAAAGCAAGGCAATCGCAAGCAGTCTGAAGGGGAGTTTCTTTGTCATCTAATGTCCGATCGATTGTTCAGAAATTGTTATAACCTCATGAACACCGGTTAAACTAACAAACGTAGGTCGGGTCCACAGCCACCAGTGCAACAACGTATTCTCGATTATGCGGCTATGCCAAATCATTATTCGAATCGATTTCTTCCGGGTCGCTCGTGTTCGCCGGCACCGGTTACGAACACGCGACGACACCATGTCGATGCCATTCGTCCGAATCCTGGAAAGCGGACTCCCGGTGTCAGAACTCCGAAGCACCCGGCAGGCCGTACCCCCAAAAGCCCGACGCCCCCGGTCCCTTTTCCTTCCCCGGCCGCGCCTGCTAACCTTTTGCCCGACAGCAGGAGCCGCCCATGACCCTCCCCACCGCGATGCGCGCCGTCGAGATCACCGCCCCCGGCGGCCCGGAGGTCCTGCGCGAGACGGAGCGTCCGGTGCCCACCCCCGGTCCGGGCCAGATCCTGATCGCGGTCGACCATGCCGGCGTGAACCGGCCCGACGTCCTGCAACGGGCCGGGGCCTACGATCCGCCCGCGGGGGCCAGCGACCTGCCCGGCCTGGAATGCTCCGGCATCGTCGTCGCCACGGGGCCGGGGGTGAGCCGCTGGGATATCGGCGACGCGGTCTGCGCGCTGCTCCCCGGCGGCGGCTACGCGGACTACGCGGTCACGCACGCAGACCACGCGCTGCGCATCCCCGAAGGCCTCCCGATGGCGCAGGCCGCGGCCCTGCCGGAGACCTACTTCACCGTCTGGACCAACGTCTTCGACCGTGGCGGCCTGCGCGGTGGAGAGCGGATCCTGGTCCACGGCGGGACGAGCGGCATCGGGACCACCGCGATCCAGCTCGCCCGCGCCTTCGGGGCCCGCGCCTTCGCGACGGCCGGCACGGACGCGAAGGTCGCCGTCTGCGAGGCCCTCGGTGCGGAGGCGATGAACTACCGCGACGTCGACTGGGTCGAGGTGCTGCGCGACGCGGGCGGGGCAGACCTGATCCTCGACATGGTCGGCGGCGACTACATCCCCCGCAACCTGCGCGCGCTGGCCGACGACGGGCGGCTGGTGCAGATCGCGTTCCTGCAGGGCGCGAAGGTGGAGGTGAACCTCGCGCAGGTGATGGTCCGCCGCCTCACCGTCACCGGCTCCACCCTGCGTCCGCAGTCCGACCTCATGAAGGCGCGCATCGCCGAAAGCCTGCGCGAAAGGGTCTGGCCGATGCTCGATGCAGGGACCGTCGCGCCGGTGATGGACGAGGTCTTCGATCTGGAGGATGCCGCTTCGGCCCACGCCCGGATGGAGGCGGGGGACCACATCGGCAAGATCGTCCTCAAGGTCCGCGACGCGTCCGACGCGGATCACCCGTAGATCACCCGCCGGTTTCCGGGCGTCAGCGCGTCAGCGTGCGCCCCACCGCGTCCTGCCACCCGGCGTAGCGGTCGTCCCGGTCCGCGCCCGACATGCCCGGTTCGAACCGCCGCTCCAGCGCCCACATCTTGGCGAACCCCGCCCGGTCCGGATAGACCCCGGCCCGCATCCCAGCGAGCCAGGCGGCCCCGAGCGCGGTCGTCTCCAGAACCTGAGGCCGGTCCACCGGAGCGCCCAGGATGTCCGACAGGAACTGCATCGACCAGTCCGACGCGGACATCCCCCCGTCCACCCGCAGCACCACGTCGCCGGATCCGGGCACGTCCACGCGCATCGCCTCCAGCAGGTCGCGCGTCTGATAACCCACGGATTCCAAGGCCGCCCGCGCGAACTCCGCCGGGCCCGACCCGCGCGTCAGCCCGAAGATCGCACCCCGCGCATCCGGGTCCCAGTGCGGCGCGCCGAGGCCGGTGAAGGCGGGCACGAGGTAGAGCCGCTGGGTCGGGTCGGCCTCGTCTGCGAGCGCCTGCGTGTCGGACGCGCGGTCGATGATGCCGAGCCCGTCGCGCAGCCATTGCACCACCGCGCCCGCCACGAAGATCGACCCCTCCAGCGCATAGGTCGGCACCCCGTCCAGCCGGTAGGCGACCGTCGTCAGCAGCCGGTTGCTCGACGCCACGGCCGTCGCTCCGGTGTTCAGCAGCGCGAAGCACCCCGTCCCGTAGGTCGATTTCAGCATCCCCTCCCCGAAGCACGCCTGCCCCAGGGTCGCCGCCTGCTGGTCGCCCGCCACGCCCAGGATCGGGGTCCGTCCGCCCAGCAGATCGGTCGTGCCGAACTCCGCCGCGCAGTCGAGCACCTCGGGCAGCATGGACTGCGGCACGTCGAAGAGCGCGCAGACCTCCGCGTCCCATTCGCCCGTCGTGGATGTTGTAGAGCATCGTGCGGCAGGCGTTCGTCGCGTCCGTCACGTGCCGCGCCCCGCCCGTCAGCTTCCAGATCAGGTAGCTGTCGATCGTGCCGAAAAGCAACTGTCCGGCCAATGCCTTGCGCCGTGCGCCGTCCACGTTCTCCAGCACCCAGCGCAGCTTGGTGGCGGAGAAATACGGATCCATCAGCAGGCCGGTGCGCGCCGTCACCATCGGCTCGTGCGGCTTCATCTCGCGGCAGTACTCGGCCGTCCGACGGTCCTGCCAGACGATCGCGCGGTGCACCGCCTCCCCGGTCTCCCGGTCCCAGACCAGCGTCGTCTCCCGCTGGTTGGTGATCCCGACCCCCGCCACGTCCGCGGCCGAAAGCCCGGCCTTCTCCATGACTTCGCGGCACGTCTTCACCACGCTGCGCCAGATGTCCTCGGCCTCGTGCTCCACCCAGCCGCTGTCGGGGAAATGCTGCGCGAACTCCTGCTGCGCGGTGGCCACGATACGCATGTCCGCGTCGAAGAGGATCGCGCGGCTCGACGTCGTTCCCTGGTCGATGGCGAGGATGTGGGTCATGGCGGCCTCCGATGCGTCGCCCTTTGTGGCCACCCGGGAGGGATGGGGCAAGCATCCCACGATGTATTATCTGCGTATCATCCCAGTATCACATCCCTATCCGTTCACTCCCCGATCCGCTCGATCAGCTCCAGCACGCGCGGCCCGAAAGTCTCGACGATGAGATCGACGCCGGCGCTGTTCGGGTGGATGCCGTCGGGCTGCACGTAGCGGGCGCGCGCCGCGGCGAGGTCCATCTCCGCCACCAGCGGCCCGATGAAGCTCGGTTCCAGCAGCGTGCCGTATTTCGCCGAAAGGTCGGCATACATCGCGTTGAAGTCGCGCTGATACTCCGGCCCGTAGTTCGAGGGGGCCGCCAGTCCGATCAGCAGCACCGGCAGATCCCGCTCTCCCGCGACCCGCTCCAGGATCCCGTCGAGGTTCGCCCGGCTCGACGCCACCGGCACGCCGCGCAGCAGGTCGTTGCCGCCCAGCGCCACGATCATCCCGTCGGTCTCGGGGCTCAGCGACCAGTCCAGCCGCGCCAGCCCGCCCGCCGTGGTGTCGCCGGAAACGCCCGCGTTCACGATCACGACATCCGCCCCCGCCGCGTCGAGCCAGTCCTGCAGGCGCGGCACGAAGCCCTGCTCCTCCGGCAGTCCGTAACCCGCCGTCAGACTGTCGCCCAGCGCCACGATGGTCGCCGTCTCCGCATGGGCCGCGGCGCCCAGAATTGCGGCGGCCAAGGAAAACCGAACCGACTTGTTCACCTGTGCCATCACCCCATATGCCAAGGCACCTGCCCCCCCGAGGAGTTCGCCCATGGTCCTGTCGCTGCGCAACGTCGCCCTCTCGCTGCAGGGCAACGCCGGTATGGTCGACATCCTGCACGACATCTCGCTGGACGTGGCGGAGGGGGACACGCTGGGGCTGGTGGGGCCGTCGGGGTCGGGCAAGTCGTCTCTCCTCATGCTCATGGGCGGGCTGGAACGGGCCACCGGGGGCGAGGTGCTGGCGCTCGGCAACGACCTGACCGCGATGGACGAGGACCAGCTGGCCCGCTTTCGCCGTTCCCATATGGGGGTGGTCTTCCAGTCCTTCCACCTCATTCCGACGATGACCGCGCTGGAGAACGTCGCCACGCCTCTGGAACTCGCGGGCCATGCCGATGCCTTCGACCGGGCCGCGGCGGAACTGGACGCGGTGGGCCTGGGCAAGCGGTCCGGCCACTACCCGGCGCAGCTTTCGGGCGGCGAGCAGCAGCGGGTGGCGCTGGCCCGCGCCGCCGCCCCGCGTCCCGACATCCTGCTGGCGGACGAGCCGACGGGCAACCTCGACCAGGCGACCGGGGAGGCGATCATGGACCTGCTCTTCTCGCTGCGCGACCGCCACGGCGCGACGCTGGTGATGGTGACGCATTCGCCGGACCTCGCCGCCCGCTGCGACCGCACGATCCGGCTGGTGGACGGGCGGCTCGACGCGGAGACGCGCAACCGTCCCGACCTGCGGGTCACGGATGCCGCCGCCACCGGCTCCGCGCGCTACCGCAAGGCCGGCGAATGACCTGGCTCCGCCAGGCCGCGACCATCGCGCGGCGCGAACTTGCGCGGCGGGCTCGCGGGCTTCCGCATCTTCCTCGCCTGCCTCGCCTTGGGCGTCGCGGCGATCGCCGCCGTCGGCTCCGTACGCGTCTCGATCACCGAAGGACTGGCGCGCGAAGGCGGCGTGATCCTCGGCGGCGACGCGGAGGTCGAGTTCGCCTACCGTCGCGCAAACGACGAGGAGAGAGCCGTTCTGGGCGGGTTCGGCACGGTGTCGGAGGTGATCGATTTCCGCTCCATGGCGGCCACCGGCGACGATGCGCAGGCGGACCGCGCGCTGACGCAGGTGAAGGCGGTCGATGCGCTCTACCCGCTCGTGGGGACGGTGGAGTTGACCCCCGACATTTCCGTCGCGCAGGCTCTGGCCGATGGCGGCGTGATCGCCCATCCGGTGCTGGTCGACCGGCTGGGGCTGGAGATCGGCGATCCGTTCTATATCGGGGCGAAGGCGCTGGTGCTTCGGGCCGTACTCGACCGAGAGCCGGACGCGGGCGGCGACGGGTTCGGGCTGGGGCCGCGCACCATCGTGGCGACCTCCTCGCTCGACGGATCGGGCCTGCTGGTCGAGGGCAGTCTCTTCGAGTCGAAATACCGCATCGCCATGCCCGGTGCCACGGACGAGTCCCTCGACGCCGCGCGCGCGCAGGCGACCGAGGCTTTCGCGGAGACCGGCATGCGATGGCGCGACCGGCGCAACGCGGCCCCGCAGGTGGAGCGCTTCGTGGACCGCATCGGCAGCTTCCTCGTCCTCGTCGGGCTCGCCGGGCTGGCGGTCGGCGGCGTCGGCGTGTCGGCCGCCGTGCGCAGCTACCTCGACCGCAAGACGGGCGTGATCGCCACGCTCAAGACCCTGGGGGCCGAGGGCCGCGTGATCTTCGCCGCCTACCTGATGCAGATCGGCGTGCTTGCGGCGCTCGGCATCTGCCTCGGGCTCATCCTCGGGACGCTCATCCCCATCGTCGTCGGTCCGTTCATCGAGGCGCGCCTGCCCGTGCCCGTGGCCCTCGGCGTGCATCCCGGGCCGCTGCTGGAGGCCGCGCTCTACGGCGCGCTCACCGCCCTCATCTTCACGCTCTGGCCGCTGGCGCGGACGGAGCAGGTGCGCGCGGCCTCGCTGTTCCGGGATGCGACGGGGGCGGTGCGGGTCTGGCCGCGGCGGCGCTACATCGCCGCATTGGCGGTGGCGGTTGTGACGCTTGTCGGATCCTCGGCGATCCTGTCGGGCATCCCGACGCTGGCGCTCTACTCCGCCGCCGGAATTGCCCTCGCACTCGGTCTGCTGGTGCTGGCGGCCTGGGGCGTGCGCGCCCTGTCGCGGCGGCTGGCGACGGCGCGGTGGGTGCGCGGCCGGCCCGCCCTGCGCCTGGCCCTCGGCTCGGTCGGCGGACCGGGGGGCGACGCGACGGCGGTGGTCCTGTCGCTGGGCCTCGGGCTGACGGTTCTGGCCGCGGTGGGGCAGATCGACGCCAACATGCGCGCCGCCATCGACCGGGACCTGCCGGCGATCGCGCCATCCTACTTCTTCGTGGACATCCAGCCGGAGCAGCTGCCCGCCTTCCTCGCGCGCGTGAACGGCGACCCCGCCGTCAGCCGTGTCGATTCCGCGCCGATGCTGGGCGGGATCGTGCGCTCCGTGGGCGGGCGGCCGGCGTCGGAGATCGACCACTGGGTCACCCGCGGCGACCGGCGGATCAGCTTCGCCGATACCCCCGGCGAGGGCACGCGCGTGGTGGCGGGCGAGTTCTGGCCGCCGGACTACGACGGGCCGCCGCTCATCAGCTTCGCGCGCGAGGAGGCGGAGGAGCTGGGCGTGAAGCTCGGGCGACCTCGTCACGCTCAACGTGCTCGGCCGCGACATCACCGGCACCGTGACCAACTTCCGGGAGGTGGATTTCTCCTCGGGCGGGATCGGCTTCGTGATCGTGTTCAACACCGCAGCACTCGAGGGCGCGCCGCACACCTGGCTCTCGACCGTCTATGCCGAGGAGAGCGCCGAGGCGGCGATCCTGCGCGACGTGGCGGGCGACGCGCCCAACATCACCGCGATCCGGGTGCGCGACGCCATCGCCATCGTGACCGAAGCCCTCGGCGCGCTGGCGGCCGCGACGAGCTGGGGCGCGGGTGCCACGCTGCTGACGGGGTTCATCGTGCTGATCGGCGCGGCGGCGGCGGGCGAGCGGTCCCGCACCTTCGAGGCGGCGGTGCTCAAGACGGTGGGGGCCACGCGCGGCACCATCCTGGCGAGCTTCGCGCTGCGGTCCGCCCTGCTGGGCACGGCCGCCGGGATCGTCGCCATCGCGGTCGGCGCGCTGGCCGGATGGGGCATCCTGACGTTCGTGATGAAGGCTCCCTACGCGTTCGAATGGCGCTCCGCGCTGGCCATCGTGCTGGGTGGCGCGCTGGCGACGCTGCTTGCGGGGCTCGCCTTCGCCTGGCGCCCCTTGGCGGCGCGGCCCGCGGGGGTGCTGCGCGCGCAGGACTGAGGACGACCCGTTGCAACGTGACTGGCCCCGGCGCGCGAGGTGCCGGGGCCGCACGTCACTGCACG
Source organism: uncultured Alphaproteobacteria bacterium (assembly GCA_963757495.1). GTDB lineage: Bacteria > Pseudomonadota > Alphaproteobacteria > Rhodobacterales > Rhodobacteraceae > Jannaschia. Next base: position 185,622 of record CAVWRZ010000002.1, on the reverse strand, counting down.
CCGAGGGTAACATGACAGACCAGCGGTGCATTCGGCTGCGGGATGCGTCACTGGCCACACGATCGTGTGCATCCCGTCTGACGCCCGCCCGCGGCGGCGTCGGGGCCGGTCGGGGGCCGGCCCGGGGCCGGTTCGAGGTCATTGCGGGGCAGAACCGTTCGAATCCGATCGATCCGGCGCGCCTTCCCCCCGGCGCGTCGCGCGTCTAGCCTTCGCGGCATGGCACGCACGATCTTCGCCCGTCTGGTCTCCATGGCGCTGTCCCTCTGGGTCGCGAGCCTCGTGATCTTCGTCATGCTGCAGGCCGTCCCCGGCGATCCGGCCGCGTTCATGCTGGGCCTGAACGCGCAGCCGGAGACGGTGGCCGCCCTGCGCGCGGACCTTGGGCTGGAGGGGTCGCTCGTGGAACGCTACGCCGCCTGGGTCGCGGGTATGGTCACGGGCGACTTCGGAACCTCCTACACCTACCGCACGCCGGTCTCCGACCTGATCCTGGATCGCGTCGGCGTCAGCGCCCCGCTGGCCCTCTACGCGCTCGTGCTCACCCTGGTGCTCGCCGTTCCCGCTGGCCTGCTTGCCGCGACGCGCCGCGGCCGCCCGTCGGACTGGGGCGTGATGGGGGCGACGCAACTGGGCATCGCGGTCCCGAACTTCTGGTTCGCGATGCTGCTGGTTCTGCTCTTCGCGGTGAAGCTGCGATGGGTCTCGGCCGGCGGCTTCCCCGGCTGGTCGGATCCGCTCGCCGCCCTCCGCGCGCTGACCCTGCCGGCGGTCTCGCTCGCCCTGCCGCAGGCGGCGATCCTCGCGCGCGTCTTGCGCGGGGCGCTCCTCGACACGCTGGACCGGGACTACATCCGCACCGCGCGCGCCAAGGGCCTCAGCCGCCGCGCCACCGTCGTGCGCCACGCCCTGCGCAACGCCGCGATCCCGGTGCTGACGATCCTCGGGCTGCAGTTCTCCTTCCTGCTGGCCGGCGCGATCATCATCGAGAACGTGTTCTTCCTGCCCGGCCTCGGCCGCCTCATCTTCCAGGGCATCACACAGCGCGACCTGATCGTGGTGCAATCGGTCACGATGCTGCTGGTCTTCGCCGTCGTCGCGGTGACCTTCGCGGTGGAGTTGGCCTACACGCTGGCCGACCCCCGCCTGCGGCGGCGCGGCGCATGAGGGTCGCCATGGCGGCGGGGGCCGCGCTCTCGGGCGTCGTGGCGCTGGCGGCCGCCATCAGCCTCGTCTGGGTGCCGCACGACACCGACGTGCTCGACATCGCGCGCCGGTCGCTGGGCCCCTCGGCCGCGCATCCCCTCGGCACCGACCATTTCGGACGGGACATGCTCTCGATGCTGATGGCCGGCGCGCGGACCTCCATCGCCGTGGCGCTGGTTGCCGTGGGCATCGGCATCGGGCTCGGCGTCCCGCTGGGCCTCTGGGCGGCGGCGCGGCGCGGCGGCTGGGCAGACGAGATCATCATGCGCGCCAACGACCTCATCTTCGCCTTCCCCTCGCTGGTCATCGCGATCCTCATCACCGCCGTCTTCGGGCCGTCGGCGGTCAACGCGATCCTGGCCATCGGCATCTTCAACATCCCCGTCTTCGCCCGCGTGGCCCGGGGCGGGGCGCTGCCGCTCTGGACGCTGGACTACGTGATGGCGGCGCGGGTGGCCGGCAAGGGGCGCGCTGCTGATCTCGGTGCAGCACATCCTGCCCAACGTCGCCAACCTGCTGATCGTCCAGGCGACGATCCAGTTCTCCCTGGGCATACTCGCCGAGGCCGCGCTCTCCTACGTGGGGCTGGGCGCGCAGCCGCCGACGCCGAGCTGGGGCCGGATGCTCGCGGACGCGCAGACGATGATCTACACCGAGCCGCAGCTGGCGATCCTGCCCGGCCTCGCCATCGTGCTCACGGTGCTGGGCCTCAACCTGCTGGGCGATGGCCTGCGCGACGCGCTGGACCCAAGGCTTCGGCGGCGGCCCGCGTGATCGCGCTGGAGGGACTGTCGCTCGCCATCCACGGCACGCCGATCCTGCGCGACGTCTCGCTCGCCATCGCCCCCGGGGAGATCGTGGGACTGGTGGGGGAGAGCGGGTCGGGCAAGTCGATGACGGCGCTCGCCATGATCGGGCTGGCTCCCGAGGGCGTGCGCATGACCGGCGCGATCCGGTTGGACGGGACGGACCTGACGGGGTTCACCGAACGGCAATGGCTGGGGGTGCGCGGCGATGCCATCGCCATGATCTTCCAGGAACCGATGACGGCGCTGAACCCGGTGCAGACCGTCGGCGCGCAGGTGTCGGAAACGCTGCGCCTGAACGGGACGGGACGGGCGGAGGCGGCAAGGATCGCGCGCGCGAAGCTGGACCGGGTGGGGCTGGAGGAGATCGCGCTGGACCGCTACCCGCACGAGCTGTCGGGTGGGCAGCGGCAGCGGGTCTGCATCGCCATGGCCATCGCGCGCCGCCCCCGGCTGCTGATCGCGGACGAGCCGACCACCGCGCTCGACGTCACGACGCAGGCGCGGATCCTCGACCTGCTGGCGCGCCTCGTGCGCGACGAGGGAATGGCGCTGCTGCTCATCACCCACGACCTGGGCGTGGTCGCGGGGCTGGCCGACCGCGTCGCGGTGATGAAGGAGGGCGCGATCGTGGAGGAGGGTACGACGGAGAGCCTGTTTCGGACACGCGCGCACCCCTACACCCGCGACCTGCTGGCCGCATCGCGCCCGCCGCCGCGCCCCGAGCGCACCTTCGCCGTCGATCCGGTGCTGGAGGTGCGCGACGTGACGCGGCACTACGGGGCGCTGACGGCCGTGGACGGGGTATCCCTGACCCTGCAGCGCGGCGAGTGCCTGGGGCTGGTGGGAGAGTCGGGCTGCGGCAAATCCACGCTCACCCGCGCGATCCTCGGGCTGGAGCCGGTGCAGGGCGGGGAGATCACGCTGATGGATCGCCCCGCCGGCACCGCCATGACCCGCGTCGAGCGCGCCCGGATCAGCGTCGTGTTCCAGGACCCCTATGGCAGCTTCGACCCGCGCTGGACGGTGCGCAGGCTGGTGCAGGAACCGTTCCACCTCACGGGCCGGCCCGGCGACGCGGAGGCGCGGACGGTCGAGGCTCTGGAGCAGGTGGGACTCGCCCCGGGCGATCTGGACCGCTATCCGCACGAGTTCTCCGGCGGGCAGCGGCAGCGCATCGCCATCGCCCGCGCCCTCATCACCGGACCCGACGTGATCGTTCTGGACGAGGCGGTCAGCGCGCTGGACGTCCGGGTGCGCGCGCGGGTGCTGGCGCTGCTGACGGACCTGCAGGCGCGGCTCGGCCTGTCCTATCTGTTCATCACCCACGACCTGACGGTGGTACGCGCCGTCGCCGACCGGATCCTCGTCATGCGCGCCGGGTGCATCGTCGAGGAGGGCGCCGACGCGGGAGGTGTTCGACGCGCCCCGACACGACTATACCCGAACTTTGCTGGCCGCCGCGCCGGCGATCCCCTCCGACTGGCTGGACACCGCATGAGCCTGCTGCACCTCTCCGTCACCGCCCGCGCCCCCGCCGCGATGGCCCGCGCCCTCGCCCGGCTGATGGGCGGGGAGGCGTATCCGTTCCCGCCCTGCCCCGGCGGCTGGATCGCCTTCGCGGCCGGCGACGACGGGACGGCGGTGGAGGTCTATCCCGCGGGCACCCGGCTGACCGAGGGTCCGGAGGCGGTCGCGTTCCGGCCCGGCCCCCTGCGCCGCGACACGAGCGCCACGCATCTCGCGCTCGCTTCGCCGCTGACGGTGGACGAGATCGTCGCGCTCGCCGGCAACGCCGGCTGGACCGCGCGCGTCTGCGACCGGGGGCCGTTCGCCTGCATCGAGGTCTGGACCGGAGAGGGCCTGCTGATCGAGGTTCTGGACGCCACGATGCTGGCCGACTACCGACGCGGCATGACGATTGCCAATTGGCAATCGACGATCGGGCCGGGGGGCGACGATGCTTGAGCCGAGGCCGAACTGCGAGCTCTGCGACCGCGTCCCGCCGCCCGATGCGACCGACGCGCGGATATGCTCCTGCGAATGCACCTATTGCGCCGATTGCGTGGAGCGCCTGCACAACGTCTGCCCCACCTGCGGCGGCAATCTCGTGCCCCGGCCGACCCGACCGCGCCGCGCCTGGCGGGACACGCATCGGCTGGGGATGGGCCACCATCCGGCGCGTGCCACGCGGGTCCATGCGAAGTCCACCGCCGAGGATATCGCCGCCCATGTCGCCCGCATCGGCGGGATCGCCCCGGCAGACCGATGACACAGGAGACCTCCATGCCCGACGCCCTCTGGTTCGACCCGTCCGAAATGCTCATCGGCGGCCGTTGGTTGCGCGCGGCGGACACGCTGGAACTGACCGATCCCTCGACGGGGAAACCTCTCGCGCGGATCGCCCGTGGCCAATCCCGCGACATCGACGCCGCCGTGGCCGCCGCCCATCAGGCGCGGGACGGCGAATGGGGCCGGATGCCCGCTCTGGAGCGGGGCCGCGTCCTGACGCGGATCGGCGTGGCGGTGCTGGAGCGGGCGGACGAGCTGGCCGTGCTGGAGGCGATGGACGTCGGCAAGCCGCTGAAACAGGCGCGGGCGGATGCCGTGGCGCTGGCCCGCTACTGCGAGTTCTACGGTGGTGCTGCGGACAAGGTGCACGGGGAGACGATCCCCTATCTCGACGGCTACACCGTCTACACCCTGCGGCAGCCGCACGGGGTGACGGGCCACATCGTGCCCTGGAACTATCCGATGCAGATCATCGGCCGCTCGGTCGGCGCGGCGCTGGCGATGGGCAACGCCTGCGTGCTCAAACCGGCGGAGGAGGCCTGCCTGACGGCGCTGGCCTTCGCGCGGATCGCCTGCGACGCGGGGCTGCCGGACGGCGCGCTCAACGTCGTGCCGGGGCTCGGGGCGGAGGCGGGCGCGGCGCTCGCGGCGCATCCGGGCATCCACCACATCAGCTTCACCGGATCGGTGGCGACGGGCGCGAAGATCCAGGCCGCGGCGGCGGCGAACGTGGTGCCGGTGACGCTGGAACTCGGAGGCAAGTCGCCGCAGCTGGTGTTCGAGGATGCCGACCTCGACGCCGCTCTCCCCTTCCTCGTGAACGCCGGCATCCAGAACGCGGGGCAGACCTGCTCGGCGGCGTCGCGCATCCTCGTCCATAGGTCAGTCCACGACGAGGTGGTGGCGCGCATGTCCGAGCGCTATCGCGCGCTGCGGGTCGGACCGGCGCTGGACGACCTCGACGTCGGGCCGCTGATCTCGTCGCGGCAGAAGGCCATCGTCGAGGGCTTCCTCGCCCGCGCCGACGGGCTGACGATCGCGGCGCAGGGAGAGATCGTCGCGGGCGCGGACCCGGCGGGGTGCTGGGTCCGTCCGACGCTCCTGACCGGGGCCGCGCCCGATCACCCGCTGGCGCAGGCGGAGATCTTCGGCCCGGTGCAGGTGGTGATCCCCTTCGCGGACGAGGCGGACGCGATCCGCATCGCGAACGGCACCGACTACGGGCTGGTCGCCGGGGTCTGGACGCGGGATGGCGCGCGGCAGATGCGGCTCGCCCGGGACTTGGCGGCAGGGCAGGTGTTCGTGAACAACTACGGCGCGGGCGGCGGGGTGGAGCTGCCCTTCGGCGGCGTCGGCCGCTCGGGCCATGGGCGCGAGAAGGGGTTCGAGGCGCTCTACGGCTTCAGCCAGCTCAAGACGGTGGCCGCGCTCCACGGCTGACGTCAGGCGGCGGGATCGGCCCAGGCGATCAGCGCCTTGGCATTGGGCACCACGACGAAGGTGATGATCGGCACCGTCGCGATGGTGGTCAGGAAGGTCCGGATCCAGGTCGGCAGATCGAACGGCGCGGTCAGATAGGTGCCGAGCGTCACCGCAGGATAGACCGCAAGCCAGATCAGGACCATCAGCATGGCGCGGTGCCGGGTCTGGTGCGGGTCCCGCTCTGTCGTGAGATCGTTCTTGCCGGTCATTTTCGTCTCCTCGGGGTGCCGTCGGCCGGCACTCGCGGCCGGTAACACACCTTGCGGGACGGCGCGAAGATGCGGCATCGTCGCAAGCGATGGCGGCGCGGACGACGGCGGGGAGGGACGCGATGAGACTGGACGGCAAGACGGCCATCGTCACGGGCGGCGCTTCGGGGTTCGGGCGCGGCATCGTGGAGCGCTTCGCCGCCGAGGGGGCCCGCGTGCTCGTGGCGGACCGGAACGGCGACGGCGCGGCACAGGTTGCGCGGAGCGTGTCCGGGACCTCTCAGCGAGATCGACGTGGCGGACGGCGACGACTGGGCCGCGCTGACGACCCGCGCGATGGAGGACTGGGGCCGCATCGACATCCTGGTGAACAACGCCGGCGTCACGCATCTGCCTCAGCCGATGGAGGAGGTGAGCGAGGCCGAGTTCGACCGCGTCCTGGCCGTGAACGCGAAGTCGGTCTACTTCTCCGCCCGCCATGTCGTGCCGGCGATGAAGGCCGCCCGGTCGGGCGCGATCCTGAACGTGGCGTCCACGGCCGGGGTGAGCCCGCGGCCGAACCTCAACTGGTACAACGCCAGCAAGGGCTGGATGATCACGGCGACCAAGGCGATGGCGGTGGAGCTGGCCCCGCACGGCGTGCGCGTGAACTGCCTCAACCCGGTCGCGGGCGAGACGCCGCTGCTGGCCAGCTTCATGGGGGAGGACACGCCCCAGATGCGCGCGAAGTTCCTCGCCACGATCCCGCTCGGCCGCTTCTCCACCCCGCAGGACATGGGGCACGCGGCCTGTTTCCTGTGTTCCGACGAGGCGTCGATGATCACCGGCGTCGGACTGGAGGTGGACGGTGGACGCTGCATCTGAGCGAGGATGAAGTTCCGGGTCACGATCGGCGTGCTCGCGGGCGGTTTCGCATCGCAGCAACTGGCCTTCGCGCATCTGCTCGACGTCGCGGCGGAGGCCGACTTCGACCAGGTGGACGTCTTGGCGCGACCCTTCGGCAGACGCCTGACGCATTACTTCGGCGCGGACGACGGGCCGGGCGACGTGGCGGAGAACACGGTGATCCTTCTGCTGCCGGGGTCGGGCGTGCCTCTGGTCGAGACCGACCGCCTGCGCGTGGTGGGGCGGTTCGCGGGCACGGTCACCCGCGCGCTGATCCCCGAGCGCGAGTGATGCGACCGGGCCTGCGCAATGCGATCACCGACGTCGCGGGCCTGCGGGTGGGCAACGCGCAGGACGCCGCGCTGCGCTCGGGCTGCACCGTGCTGCTGGGCGACGCGCCGTTCGTCGCGGGCGTGCACGTCATGGGCGGCGCGCCCGGCACGCGGGAGACGGACCTGCTGGCCCCCGACAAGCTGGTGCAGGAGGTCGACGCGCTGGTGCTCTCGGGCGGGTCGGCCTTCGGGCTGGACGCGGCCTCGGGCGTGGCGGACGGGCTGCGCGCCCTGGGGCGGGGCTTCGCGGTGGGTGACGTGCGGGTGCCGATCGTGCCGGGCGCGATCCTGTTCGACCTGACGAACGGGGGCGACAAGGGCTGGGCGCGTAACCCCTACGGCGACATGGGGCGCGCGGCGCTTGCGGCGGCGGGCGCGGACTTCGCCACGGGCACGGCGGGTGCGGGGTTCGGGGCGACGGTGATGGATCTCGCCGGCGGGCTCGGCACGGCCTCGGCGGTGCTGGACTGCGGCGTGACGGTGGGCGTGCTGGTGGCGGTCAACGCGCTCGGCCGGGTCTGCGACGACGCGGGGCGGTTCTTCGCGGCTCCCTGGGAAATCGACGGGGAGTTCGGAGGCGGCGCGCCGGGGCTGCTCGACCCGACGTGGGAGCCCTACGGGGACGCGGTGCCGGGGCAGTCCACCACCATCGCCATCGTGGCGACGGACGCGATCCTGACCCAAGCGCAGGCCACGCGGATGGCGACGGCGGCGCATGACGGGATGGCCCGCGCGATCTGGCCCAGCCACACGCCGATGGACGGGGACCTCGTGTTCGCGGCGGCGACCGGGGAACGCGCCCTGCGCGATCCGGTCTGGGATGGGCTGCGGCTGGGCCATGCCGCCGCCGCCTGCCTCTCGCGGGCCATCGCGCGGGGGGTCTGGGCGGCTCAGAGCGCCAGCTTGCCGTCCTGGCGCGCGCGGTTCGGCTAGCGGCGTCCGGCGAAGAAATCGCGCAGCAGGGCGGCGCAGGCGTCGGCGTCGATGCCGTCGTGGACCTCCGGGGCGTGATGCGTCTGGGGATGCGAGAACACCCGTGCGCCCGACAGCACGCCGCCGGACTTCGGATCCGCCGCGCCGAAGTGCAGCCGGGCGAGGCGTGCGTGGGCGATGGCCTGCGCGCACATCGCGCAGGGCTCCAGCGTGACCCAGAGCTCGCAGCCCGTCCAGACGCTCCTGCCCGAGGGTCGCGCAGGCCGCGCGGATCGCCAGCATCTCCGCATGGGCGGTCGGATCGTGCAGTTCGCGGGTGCGGTTGCCGGCGCGGGCCAGCACCTGCGTGCCCCGCGTGACGACGGCCCCGACCGGCACCTCCCCGCGGTCGGCGGCGGCGCGGGCTTCGGCGATGGCGTCGGGCATGAACGAGCGGAACATCGGGCGCAGATGGCGGGTTCGCCTGCATCGCGCAAGGCTTCCCCCGCCCCCGGAACCGGCGTAGAGCGCCGGGCATGACAGAGCCATCAGACACCCCCGACAGAGCCGGCGACCGCATCGCCAAGGTCATCGCGCGCGCCGGTCTCGCCTCGCGCCGGGACGCGGAGAAGATGGTCGAGGAGTTGCGCGTGCAGGTGAACGGCAAGACCGTGTCCAACGTGGCGCACAACGTCGTCGACGGCGACCGGGTGATGGTCGACGGGGTGCCGCTGCCCAAGGCCGACGGCGCGCGGCTCTGGCTCTACCACAAGCCCGCGGGGCTGGTGACGACGGAGAAGGACGAGAAGGACCGGCAGACGGTGTTCGAGACGCTGCCCGAGGAGCTGGGCCGGGTGCTGTCGGTCGGGCGGCTGGACCTGACGTCCGAGGGTCTGCTGCTGCTGACGAACGACGGGGATCTCAAGCGTCAGCTGGAACTGCCGTCGACGGGCTGGCTGCGACGCTACCGGGTGCGGGTGAACGGCAAGCCGGACGAGGCGGCGCTGGCTCGCTTGCGCGACGGGATCACGGTGGAGGGCGAGGACGGGCCCGAGACCTTCGCGCCGATGCAGCTCACGTTCGATCGCCAGCAGGGAGCGAACGCCTGGCTGACGGTGGGGCTGCGCGAGGGGCGCAACCGGGAGATCCGGCGCGCCTTCGCCGCCGTGGACATGTACGTGAACCGCCTGATCCGCACGAGCTACGGTCCGTTCCAGCTGGGCAATCTCGGCGTGGGCGAGGTGGAGGAGGTGAAGCCGCGGGTGCTCAAGGAGCAGCTGGGCGCGACGTTCGACGGCGATCTGGCCGAAGCGCGCCGGGAGCAGCCGGCGGAGGAGAAGACCGACGCGCGCGCCGGGCGCGACGGCAAGGGCGAGGCGAAGGCGCGCAAGCCCCGCCCCTCGGGCGACCGGCTGGTGGATCACGGGCGCGGCGGCGGCGAGAAGCCGAAGCGGTTCGAGGGAAAGCCCGGCGGCAAGCCGCGCGACGGGGCGGCGGGCGCATCGGATCGTGCGGCGCGGCCCGACCGGCCGCGCACGGGCAAGCCACCGGTGACGCGCAACGACGGCGACGGATCGCGCCCCGAACGCGGCGCGCGCGCCCCCCGCGACGGGGCGCGCAAGCCGTGGTCGAAGGACGCGCCGCGCGGGGACCGGCCGGAACGAAGCGGCGACGGGCCGCGCAAGTTCGGCGCGAAGCCCGGTGGAAAGCCGCCGCGCAGGGATTGGGACGGCAACCCGGATCGCCCGTCGCGCGACGGGGACCGTGCACCGTGGTCCAAGGCCGGGCGGGACGACGCGCCGCGCGGTGACCGGCCAGAGCGCGGTGCCAAGCCCGCGGGCAGGTTCGGCGGCAAGCCCGGGAGCACCCAGCGCGACGACAAGCCGAAGGAGACCAAGGGCGAGCGGACGGCGCGCCTGCGGGCGGACAGTTCCATCAGCCTGCGCAAGGGCGGACAGCGCGGGCGCGGGATCGTGAAGCCGAAGAAGGCCCCCTCGACCAAGCGGATGAAGAAACCGGGCGACGGCGCGGAGGACTAGTCCGCGTCGGCCTCCTCGGTGGAATGGGCCTTCATCAGCCCGGCCTGCGCGAAGAGGAAGACGAAGATCGCGATGGGCAGGTCGAAGGTCTTGAACGTCACCCAGATCTCCGTCGACAGGAAGCGCCAGACCAACTCGTTGGCCACCGCCATCACGACGAAGAACCACGCCGTCCGCCGCGTCAGGATCATCCAGCCCTCGTGGCGTCAGCGGCATCGCCTCCGACAGGACGGAGGCGAGGAAGCTGCGCCCGCGCATCAGCCCGAAGAACAGGATGCCCGCGAAGAGCAGGTAGAGCAGCGTCGGCTTGATCTTGAGGAACCGCTCGTCGTTGAGCCAGACCGACATGCCGCCCATGACCGTGACCAGCACGGCGGTGAAGATCTGCATCTTGGACAGCGTCCCGGTGAGCCACCACAGGATGCCGGTGGTGATCAGGATGAGCGGGATGAAGAGCGCGGTGACGACGATGAAGCCGCCATACTCCGTGCCGCCGATCAGGTAGGTCTCGTCCTTGACCCAGAAGTAGCCGCCGAAGAACAGCGCGACCGGCCCGAGCTCCAGCGCGGTCTTGACCCAAGGGGGGGTGGAGGTCTGCGGCGCTGTCGGTCATCGGGTTCTCCTCGGGGCGTTCCGGGTCACATAGGGGCTTCACCCGGCGAACTCCACCACCACCGCGCCCAGCGCGATGAGCGACATCAGGAGCAGGCGGCGTGGCCCGACGGACTCCTTCAGGAGCAGCCAGCCGATGAGCGCGGCGAAGACGGTGGAGGTCTCCCGCAGGATCGCCGCCTGCCCGACCGTGTCGAGGCGAGTGGCCATCATGATCGAGCCGAAGGAGCCGAAGGCGACGACGCCGCCGATCAGCCCCAGCCGGATCAGCGCCGGTTCGGGCCTGCGCCACTTGCCGCGGAGGGCGGCCACGAGCGGGAAATCCCAGGAGGTGAGCATGAAGAACCAGGCGAGGAAGGTGAACGGGTTCTCCACCGCGCGGATGCCGTAGGCGTTCCAGGTCGTGTAGAGCGCGACCGTCAGCCCGGTCAGCACGGCCAGCCCGAGCGCCGGCATCAGCGTCGCCCTGTCCACCGTCAGCTTCGCCATGTTGTAGGCCGACAGGCCGAAGAGCCCCGTCAGCAGCAGCGCGACACCACCCCATTGACCGGGCGTGAACCGCTCGCCGAAGATGAGTCCGGCCCCAAGCACGGTGAAGAACGGCCCGGTGCCGCGGACGACCGGATAGACGACGGTGAAGGCCCCCCGCGCGTAGGTCGCGGCCTGCAGCGCCTTGTAGGTCGACTGGATCGCGATGGTGCCGAGCAGCACCCACCACAGCTCCGCCGGCGGCCAGGGCACGACGAGGAGGGCGACCGGCGTGGCCATCGAGAAGATCGCCACGTCGATGGCGGTGCGCGAGGTCCAGGGATCGTAGGCCCGCCCCTTCTGCAGCGCGCCGAAGAGGGCGTGGAGCAGCGCCGCGGTCAGCGCCAGCCAGAGGGCGAGATCGTGGCCGGCGGGCGTGCCCTCGATGCCGGCGATCCAATCGGTCACGGCGGCGGGCACCGGGCGCGGTCGGCCAGCCGGTCGAACCCGCGGCAGGGACGGAACCCTTCGGCCTCGTAGAGCGGCACGGCCCGGGCCGAGGACACCAGCGAGATGTGACAGTCGGGCGGAAGCGTCGCCTCGCACCAAGCGACCAGCCGCCGGGTGATCTCCCGGCCGAGCCCCCGCCCCTGCGCGTCGGGGTGCACGGCGATATCGACCAGCATCACGAAGCAGCCGCCATCCCCGACGACGCGGCCCATGGCGACCAGCGCGTCTCCGTCCCGGACGGTCACGGCGTGCAGCGTCGCCGACAGCCCGATGCGCGCGGCCGCGACGCTGCGCGGACCCAGGCCCGCCGCGGCCCGCAGCGCCGCGTAGGCTTCGGGCGACGGTGGCGTCCCGCTCCAGATCACGGGAACGCCCCATCCACAGGATCCAACCCCCGCAGGGTCGAAAGCAGCACCGGTGCGCGCGCGGTGCCGACGTAGATCAGCGCCTCGGGCGGGCGGGGGACGGCGGCGGCGAAGCGGTCGACGAGCGCCCGGACGATGCGCTCCTCCAGCCCGGTCTCCCGGTATTCGGGCCGGACGGCGAGCATGTCGATCAGGGCGACACGGGTGCGCGGTTCCATATGGCGGGGAACCAGGCGGGGCCGCTGCGGCGCGTCCGGCGCGAGCTCCACGATGGCCCCCTGCCCGACCAGCAGATCGCGGTCGCGGGCCCAGACGGCGGAATGGCCGGCGAACCCCTCCGGGCAGTCGCCCCGGTCGAGCAGGCCCGCGCTGCGCAGGAACTCCGCGCGCTCCGCACCCGACAGGGGCGACAGCTCCGGTCCGATGCGCAGGGTATCGAACGCGGTCACGGCGCGTCCGGGGTCCAGGCGATGTCGAGCGCCGCGGCGTCGGCCAGCTGTCGCACGAGGCCGGGGGTGGGCGCGCCGGAGAAGAGGCGCAGCAGCTGCACCGCCGAGAGACCCTCCCCGCCGATCCCGACGTCGAGCGTGCCGCGCGGATGCGGCAGCGCGTCGAGAAAACCCTGCGTCTGAGCGGCGTTCTCCGCCTGCGCGGTTCCGTCGAAAGCGGCAAGGAACGCGCGGGTCGCCTTTCGCAGCGCGGCCACCTGCTGCTCCGCTGGCTCCGCAAGGTCGAGCACCGCGGTGCCCAGGGGCATCAGGACCAGCGCCTCGAAAAGCCCGTCGAGGGCGATCTCGATGTCGAGCGCCTGCACCCGGATCGCCGCCATCGCGGCCGGACCGACCGGCCAGACCTGCGGCATGCCCGCCAGACGGGCGGTGAGCGCGATCTCGTCTCCCTCCCCCCGGCGCAGGACGAAGGAGTTCACGCGCAGCACGCCGTCGGCGGACGTCACGTCGAAGCTGATCGTCATCCCCGGTCCGGCCTGTCCGCGCCGGAGCCAGGCGAGGCCCGGCGGGTCCGCGATTTCCCGCAGCCGTGCGAGGCCGGTCATGCCGCCCGTCAGACGGGTCGGCGGCGCGTCGGGCAGCGCGTCGACGTCTCCGCCGAGCAGGAGGGTGTCGGCCGTCCAGACCGTGCCGCCGATCTCGAACCGGACGTCCCCGTAGAGACAGATACCCGCCATGACCTGCGTCGCGGCCGCCGTCATCGGAAGGCGCTCGACCAGCCCCTCGCACTGACGCAGCGCTTCGGCGGAGGCCGGGCCGCCCAGTGCCGCGACGAGGAGCGCGGCGCGGATCACGTGTCGAGACCGACCAGCGCCGCGGCGAATTCCTCCGGGTCGAAGGCGTCCAGATCGTCGATCTGCTCGCCCACGCCGACGGCATGGATCGGCAGGCCGAAGCGGTCCGCCAGCGCGACCAGCACGCCGCCCTTCGCGGTGCCGTCCAGCTTGGTCATCACGAGGCCGGAGACGTCCGAAAGCTTCCGGAACACCTCCACCTGGGTCAGCGCATTCTGCCCGGTCGTGGCGTCCAGCACGAGCAGGGTGTTGTGGGGCGCGCTCGGATCCTTCTTGCGGATGACGCGGACGATCTTGGCCAGCTCCTCCATGAGGTCCGCGCGGTTCGACAGCCGCCCGGCGGTATCGATCAGCAGGAGGTCCGCGCCGTCCTCCCCGGCCCGCGTCATCGCCTCGTAGGCGAGGCTGGCCGGGTCGGAGCCCTGCGGGGCCGTCATCACCGGCACGCCGGCGCGGTCGCCCCAGACCTGCAACTGCTCGACGGCCGCCGCGCGAAAGGTGTCGCCGGCGGCGATCACGACGGATTTGCCGGCGGCGCGGAACTGGCTGGCGAGCTTGCCGATGGTGGTGGTCTTGCCGGAGCCGTTGACGCCGACGACGAGCACGACCTGCGGGCGTTGCGGCGTCAGCGGCATGGGCCGGGCGACGGGCTCTAGGATGCGCGCGATCTCCGCGGCCAGAAGGCGCTTGATCTCCCCGGACGACAGACGCTGGCCCATGCGTCCCTCGGCGAGGTTCGCAGTGACGCGAAGCGCGGTGTCGACCCCCATGTCGGAGGCGATGAGCAACTCCTCCAGTCGCTCCAGCATCTCGTCGTCGAGCGCGCGGCGGGGCGCGGCATCGGCGGCGGTACGCCCCATGAGCCGACCGAGAAGGCCGGGCTTCGTCGCGGGCTCCGGCTCCGGGGCGGGGGCGTCCACCGGCACGCCGGCGGGGGGCGTCACGATCCGGGGCGGGAGGCTGGGTTCGGCGACGGGGTCGAAGGCGGTGACCTGCGGCTCTGCGGGGGCCTCGTCCACGATGGCGTCGAGGCCGTCCTCCAGGCGCGACGACGACCGGGTCAGGCGATCCTTGAGCTTCTTGAAGAACGACATGGCCTCATCCCCTTTGTGCCCGGTCTAATCCGCCGGGGCGGCAGGGGAAAGCCGGTCAGATCTCTTCAGGAAAGTGCTTCATCACCAGCCGGATCGGGTTCGGCGCGGCCTGCCCGAGCCCGCAGATCGAGGCGTCGACCATCGCCTGGCTCACCTCCTCCAGCAGGCCGGTGTCCCATCGTTCCGCCTGCATCAGCTTCACCGCCTTCTCGCAGCCGACGCGACAGGGGGTGCATTGCCCGCAGCTCTCGCTCTCGAAGAAGCGAAGCATGTTGAGCGCCGCGTCCCGGGCGCTGTCGTGCTGCGACAGGACGACGACGGCGGCCGACCCGATGAAGCTGCCGTGTGGCTGCAGCGTGTCGAAGTCCAGCGGGACGTCGTGGAGGGAGGCGGGGAGCAGGCCCGAGGACGGCCCGCCGGGCTGATAGGCCTTGAAGGTGTGGCCCTCCGCCATGCCTCCGGCGGCGGCGATGATGTCGGTGATGGTCGAGCCGGCGGGGAGCAGGTGGATGCCGGGGAGCGCGACGCGCCCCGAAACGGAGTAGCTGCGCAGGCCCGTCCGACCGTTCCGCTCGACGCCCGAGAGGATCTGGGGCCCCTCGCGCAGGACGCGGGCGATCCAGTGGCAGGTCTCGACGTTGTGCACGAGCGTGGGGCGCCCGAAGAGCCCGACCTGCGCCACGTAGGGGGGGCGGTGGCGCGGAATGCCGCGCTTGCCCTCGATGCTCTCGATCATCGCGGATTCCTCGCCGCAGATGTAGGCCCCCGCGCCGCGCCGCAGTTCGACATAGCCGGGGGCCACGAGCCCGGCGGCTTCCAGCGCGGCGATCTCGGTGGCGAGGATGTGGAGGACGGCCGGATACTCGTCGCGCATGTAGAGATAGATGCGTTCCGCCTCCACGGCCCAGGCGGCGACGAGCATGCCTTCGAGGAACAGATGCGGGGTGCGTTCGAGGTGGTGGCGGTCCTTGAAGGTGCCGGGCTCGCCCTCGTCCCCGTTCACCGCCATCAGGCGCGGGCCGGGATTGTCGCGCACGAAGCCCCATTTGCGCCCCGTCGGGAAGCCAGCACCGCCCAGGCCGCGCAGGCCGGAGGCGGCCACGGTCTCCTGCACCGCCGTCCAGTCGCCCCGCGCGCGCAGGTCGGCGAGCACGGCGTAGCCGCCCTCGGCCCGGTAGGCGTCGAGCCTCTGGTAGTCCGGGATGGTCGGATGGACGTCCCCCGCCGCGATGGCTGCGGCGACGCGCTCCGGCGTGGCGCGGTCGACGTGGGCGTGGCCGATCTCGCAGACCGGCGCGGTGTCGCAGCGGCCCATGCAGGGCGCGCGCAGGATGCGGACGTCGCCCGCGTCGTGCCCCGCCTCCAGCGCCGAGAGCAGCGCCTCCGACCCCGCCAGTTCGCACGACAGCGAGTCGCAGACCCGGATGGTCAGCGCGGGCGGAACGGGGTCGTCCTCGCGCAGGGGGTCGAAATGGGCATAGAAGGTCGCCACCTCCCAGACCTCCGCCATCGACAGGCGCATCTCCTCGGCCAGTGCGCGCAGATGGGCGGCGGACTGGTGGCCGTGGGCGTCCTGGATCAGGTGAAGGAACTCGATGAGCAGGTCGCGACGGCGGGGGCGATCGCCGAGCAATCGGCGGACCTCCGCCAGCGCGTCGTCGTCGTACTGCCGACCCTTGGGGGTCGCGCGGCCGCGACCGCGACCGGACTTCCAGACGCCCTTTCCGTCGCGTTCGTCGAGCATCGTGGCCTCCCTTCCGGATCCGTCGTGCCAGCATAGGCCGTGCCTGTCCGCGCCGCCGCGCGAATGCGACGCCGGGCCCGCCGTTTGCGCGAGGAACGCCTTGCGCGCAAGCCGGTGCGCGATCCCGCCGCACCCCATGGACTATGGCGGCGGGCGGGGAGATGGTCGCGCAAAGGAGACTTCCATGCGCCTGCCGTGCCTCGCCCTCGCCCTCTGCCTCGCCCCCCTCGTCGCGGCAGCGGAGCGGATCGTCACGGCCGAGGAGTTCGCGGAGATGGTGACCGGGCGGACGCTGCATTTCGATCGTGGCGGCTCCGCGTTCGGGGCGGAGCAGTACTTCGAGGACAGCCGCGTGATCTGGGAGTTCGAGGATGGCGGGACGTGCCAGCGGGGGATCTGGTTCGAGAACGTCTCGGGGCAGATCTGCTTCGTCTACGACACCGATCCCGCGCCTCAGTGCTGGGATTTCCTGGAGGGGGACGACGGATCGTTCCGCGCGCGGCTCGACGGATCGGAGCCCGACGACGACCTCGTGATGCGCGACACCTCGGACGAACCGCTGGACTGCCCGCTGCCCGATCTCGGGGTCTGACCCGTCGCGCGGCGCATTACGGGTGTATTATCCGCGTATCACAGCGGCATGACACGCTCCGGGGCCGTCACGACATCGGCTCGCCTGCGCATTCCAGCCGGCGCGTCTCGATCCGCGCGATGCGCTGAACCTCCGCGGTGCCGGTAGAGCGCACAAAGAGGTCGCCCCCCTCCTCGAACGGCAACCAGCAATGCGACACCGCCGGGTCGTCGTCGTAGTCAAAGCAGAGCTCCGGTTCGCGCACGGTGACGTCGCCCAGAGCGCAACTGCCGTCGCTGCGCGTCCAGACGCTCCGCTCCCGGTCGATGAACCGCTCCACGCCGACGAGCTCGTCGCTGCCCTGCATCCGGAAGGTGATCGTCCGCCCGGCCACGCGGTCGAGGAAGGAGTCGGGGGTCAGCGGCATTTCCTGCGCCGCGGCCGGCCCCGCCAGCAGCAGGAAGACGAGCACGCGGATCATCGGCAGTCGACGGCGCGGGCGGCCGTTTGCGGCGTGAACGCGCCGATGTCGCGCGCGGCGATGCTCGTGCCGTCGAAGGTCACGGCGAGCAGACGGGCGCGGGCGGCGTCCGAGAGCACGATCTGCGGCCCCTGCCCGCAATCGCGCAGGCCCCCGTGGATCACCGCGTCGCCGATGGCGTGGTTGGTCAGGCCGGAGGCCGCGGCGACCTCCTGGAACGTGCCGTCGGCGTAGCGCCAGACGCGCAGGACCTTGGCGAGATGCGGGCGGTCGATCCAGGCGATCTCGACATGGCCGTCGCCGTCGAGGTCGCCGATGGCGGCCGGGGCGAGCCAGCGGTGGCGGCGGCCGATATAGGGCGAGGCGGCGAGGATGCGCAGCGTGTCCGGTGCCGGTGTAGATCGACCAGCTGCGCGCCGCGCGTCGCGTGGGAGCGGACGGCGACGATCTCCGCGCGCCCGTCGCCATCGACGTCGGCGATGCGGGGGGCCACGTCCTCGAAGACGTGGTCCGGACCGGCATCGGTGCGTCTGGCGCATGGGTCGCCCGCGAGGCTGTGGACGAGGGTGCGGGCGTCGTCGGACCCGGCCGAGGATGCCGTGGCCATAGGTCGGATCGGGATCGGCGTAGGAGGCGGTCGAGATGGCACCGTCGGCGGTGGCGATGCCCGTTCCGGGCAGGCGGTCCGGCGCGTCGCAGGCGACGGCGGGGCCGGCCAGCAGGGCGAGGACCACCGCCCCGCGCATCAGATCTGCTTTTCGGGCATCTGCACCTTCAGCCCGTCGAGCGCGTCGGTGACCTTGATCTGGCAGGTCAGCCGGGAGCGCGCGGGGTCGGGTTGATACGCGAAATCGAGCATGTCCTCCTCCATCGCGTCCTTGGCGGGCAGCTTCTCCGCCCAGGCGGGGTCGACGTAGACGTGGCAGGTCGAGCAGGCGCAGGCCCCGCCGCAATCCGCCTCGATGCCGGGGATGTCGTTGTCGCGCGCGCCCTCCATCACGGTGAGGCCCAGCGGCACGTCGACGACATGTTCCTTGCCGCCGTGTTCGACGTAGGTGATCTTGGGCATCGGCTCGCTCCTGCAGTTTGGTCTGACGTAGCCGCGCGGGAAGGTGCGTGCAACACGGGGCACGCGCGGCGGGAGGTAGCGGATGAGGGCGAACGAGGCGGGGCGGTTGATCGCGGTGGACTGGCTGCGCTGCGCGGCGCTGGTCAACATGGTGGCGTTCCATTTCCTGTTCGACCTGCGGCTCCTCGGGCTGCTGCCGGCGGGCGTGACGCTGGGGGGCTGGTTCCCGGCCTGGGCGAAGGCGATCGCGGGGAGCTTCCTGTTCCTCGCCGGGCTGTCGCTCTGGCTCGGGCACGGGCGCAGGCTGCGGTGGCGGGCGTTCGGGACGCGGCTGGGGGTGCTGGTGCTGGCGGCGGGCGCGATCAGCGTCGTGACGTATCTGGCGATGCCGGGGGCCTGGGTACGGTTCGGGATCCTGCATTCCATCGCGCTGTGCAGCGTCCTGGGCCTCGCGTTCCTGCGGGCGCCGTGGTGGGGGACGCTGGGGGCGGCGGGTCTGGTGATGTTCGCGGCACCGGCGTTGCGAGCCCCTGCGTTCGACGGGGCGGTCTGGCTCTGGAGCGGGCTCGGCACGGCGGCCCCGCCGATGATGGATTACGAGCCTCTGATCCCCTGGCTGGCACCGTTCCTTCTGGGCCTGGCGTTCGGACAGGCGGGCGGCGTGCGTTTGTTGCGGGGGTTCGACGGATCGGGGGTCTGGGCGCGGCGGCTGGCCTGGCCGGGGCGGCATACGCTGGCGATCTACCTGATCCACCAGCCGGTGCTGCTCGGCGGTGCTGGGCGCGGTGGCCTGGCTGCGGACGTGAGAACGGGCCCCGCGGGGCCCGTCGTCGATCGTATCGGGTGGGATCACTCCTCGTCGAGGGCCAATGCCACGAAGCGGGCGTCCCCGTCGCGCCGAACGAGCAGGAGGAAGGACTTCTGGCCCGCCTCCCGCGGCTTCGGCGATCCGCTCCTCGAGGTCGGCGACGGTGGTCACGGCGACCTGTCCGGCCTCCTCGATCACGTCCCCGACGCGCAGGCCCTTATCGAAGGCCTCCGAGTCCTCGTCCACCGCGGTGACGACGAGGCCCTCCGCGTCGGCATCGAGTCCCAGACGCTCGCGCACCTCCCCCGTCAGAGTGGAGACGGTGACGCCCATGATGTCGCCCTCGCTCGGCTCGTCGGGCGTGGCGGAGGCGGGTATGGCCCCTTCCGCTTCCTCGCGGCGGCCCAGCGTGACCAGCAGGGTCTGCGTTTCCCCGTCGCGGAAGACGACGACGCGGACGGCCTTGTCGACGGGCGCGTTGCCGACGGTGCGGACCAGCTCGCGGGTGTCGGCGACGTCGGTGCCGTCGAACGTCAGGATGACGTCACGCGCCTCGATACCCGCGTCCTTGGCCGGCCCGTCGGGCACGTCGGTGACGAGCGCGCCGCGGGCCCGTTCGAGACCCAGCGCCTCGGCCAGCTCCTCGTCGACGTCCTGGATGCGCACGCCGAGCCAGCCGCGGCGGGTCTCGCCGAACTCCTGCAGCTGGTCGACGACGTTGGTGACGACATCCGAGGACATGGCGAAGCCGATGCCGATCGAGCCGCCGGTGGGCGACAGGATCGCGGTGTTCACGCCGATCACCTCACCGTCCAGGTTGAACAGCGGCCCGCCCGAGTTGCCCCGGTTGATGGCCGCATCCGTCTGGATGTAGTCGTCATAGGCGCCCTGAAGCTCGCGCCCGGTCGAGGAGACGATGCCGGCGGAGACCGAGAAGCCCTGGCCCAGCGGGTTGCCCATGGCCATGACCCAGTCGCCGGTGCGCATGGTCGTCGAATCGCCGAAGGGCACGAAGGGCAGCGGCAGGTCCGCTCGTCGACCTTCAGGAGCGCGATGTCGGTATTGGGATCGGTGCCGACGACGACGGCCGGAAGCTCCTCGCCGGAGAAGAACTCGATCAGGATCTCGTCGGCGTTCTCGATGACGTGGTTGTTGGTGACGACGTAGCCGTCCTCGGAGATGACGAAGCCGGAGCCGAGCGCGCTGCCGCGCCGGGTGGGGGCGTCCGGCTGGGAGCCGTCGGGCGCGCCGCGGCGGCGGAACTCCTCGAAGAAATCCTCCAGCGGATTGCCCGAGTTCGGACCGCGCGCCCCGGTGGCGACGGTGGTGTTGGTGGTGATGTTGACGACGGCCCCGGACACCTGGTCGACGAGGTCGGCGAAGGTGTCGGGGGCGCGCTGCGCCGATGCCGTGAGGGCGGACGAGGTCACGCAGCGTCAGCCCAAGCACGACGGCCGTCAGCCCGCGCCGGAGGGCGGCGACGGGCTCCTGTGTCTGGATTATCGGTATTCAAGGATCTTCCTCCGAGATGGATCTGGTGGGGCCCGCCCTGCGCGCGCCTCGGCTCCGCATCATGTCCGCATCCCCGGCGACGGGTTCAACGCACGGTCCGTCACATGGGCGTGAAGCGCAGATAGCGTGGCGCGCCCGGGTCGGCCCGGCCGTAACGATGTCGGCGGGGCCGCATGGGCAGGCGGCCCCGCATGATCGGCTCAGTTGCCGGTGATCGGAACGTTGGTCACCACCGCCGCAGTGTCGTCGATGGCGGCCGCGTCCCCGAGTCGGCGCGGTCTCCTCGGCGCGGGGGCGGGCGCATCGGTCGGCTCCGCATCCGTCGGCGCGGCTGCGGCGGGCGCGCGGACGGCGGCCGGCTCGGGGACGTCGCCGGCGAGCCGGTCGGTCTTGAGGTAGTCGAAGAACTCCGAATCCGGTGACAGGACGAGCGTCGAATTGCTGCCCTGCAGCGCCCGGGTATAGGCCGTCAGCGAGCGGTAGAACTCGAAGAATTCCGGATCGGCGGTGAAGGCCTCGGCGAAGATGCCGTTGCGCCGCGCGTCGGCCTCGCCTCGGGTGATCTCCGCGTCGCGGCCGGCGTCCGACGTCAGCTCGACCACGGTCCGGTCGGCCTGCGCCCGGATCCGCTGGGCAGCTTCCTGACCGCGCGCGACCTCGTCCGCCGCCTCCCGCTCGCGCTCCGCACGCATCCGCGCGAAGGTCGCATCGAGGTTCTGCGTCGGCAGATCGGTCCGCATCAGGCGGACGTCGATGATCTGGATGCCCAGCGACAGAGCCTCCGCCCGCGCGCCGGTGGCGATGCGCAGCATCAGGGCGACACGGTCCTCGGACAGGATGTCGTTGGAGGAGACGGAGCCCAGCACTTCACGCAGTTCGGACCGCAGGATCAGGTCCAGACGCTGCTCGGCGGCGGCGAGACCGCCGGTGCCGACCGCCTGCCGGAACTGCTGCACGTCGGTGATGCGGAAGCGCGCGAAGGCGTCGACGACGAGACGGCGGTCGTCGGAGGGCGTGATCTCCAGCGGGTCGACGTCGCGCGACAGGATACGGTCGTCATAGTAGACCACCTCCTGGATGAAGGGGAGCTTGAAGGCGAGGCCCGGCTCTTCCTTGACGTCGATGACGCGGCCGAACTGGAGGACGAGCGCCTTCTGGCGTTCGTCGACCACGAAGAGCGACGAGAAGATCAACACGAGGATGACCGCCGCGACGGGCAGCAGGAGTGCGGAGCGTTTCATCAGTTGGTGTCTCCCTGGGTCGCGCGGCCACCGCGCAGTTCGTTGAGCGGCAGGTAGGGAACGACGCCCTGGCCTCCGCCGCCGCCGATGTTGCTGTCGACGATGATCTTGTCGACGTCGCCCAGCACCTGCTCCATCGTCTCGAGATAGAGGCGCTTGCGCGTCACCTCGGGTGCCAGCGCGTATTCGCCGAGGACGGCGGTGAAGCGGCTCGCCTCACCCGTGGCTTCGTTGACGACGCGGGCACGGTAGGCTTCCGCCTCCTCCAGCAGCTGCGCCGCTTCGCCCCGTGCGCCGGCGAGCCGCGTGTTGGCGTAACGGTCGGCCTCGGACTGGAGCCTGTCGCGCTCCTGCTCGGCGGCCTGCACTTCGCGGAAGGCGTCGATCACCTGCTCCGGCGGGTCCGCGCGGTCGAAGTTGACCCGGACGATGGCCATGCCGGAATCGTAGCTGTCGAGCGTGGTCTGGATCAGCTCCTCCAGCTCGTCGCCGATGATGCCCCGGTCCCGGTTGAGGATGGGTGCCAACTGCGAGCGGGCAACGATCTCGCGCATGGCGGAATCGGACACCGCGCGGATCGTCGCTTCGGGAGCCGCGAGGTTGAACAGGAACATCGCCGGATCGGCAACGTTCCAGACGACCTGAAAATCGATGTCGATGACGTTCTCGTCGCCGGTGAGCATCAACCCCTGCTCGGACAGGCTGCCCTGGTTCTGACCGATGTCGACCGTGCGCTCGGTGGTGACCGGGATGACTTCGGCGGTCACGACGGGCCAGGGCGCGAAGTTCAGGCCCGGCTCTCCGATGCCGGAGAAGTCACCGAGGAACAGTTCGACGGAACGTTCCTCGGGGCGCACGGTGTAGAAGCTCGCGAAGAGCCAGAGCGCGACGAGGACGAGGGCACCGATGCCGATCATGGGGCGGGTGACCTCGAAGCCGGGGCCGCCGTCATTGCCGCCCCCGCCGGTCCCGCCGCCGCGTCCGCCCATCAGCACGCGGAGCTGATCCTGGCCCTTCTTGACGAGCTGTTCGATCTCGGGGACGCCCTGCTGCCCCCGGTTCGGCGGCCTGCGGTCCCCGTTCGGACGGTTGGCACCGCGGTCGTCTCCGCCGCCGATGCCGTTGCCCGTGCCGCCGGATTTACCGCCGCCGCCCCCCCAGGGGCCTCCGCTTCCTGCCATCGAGATCGTCCCTTCGTCATGCTTGTGGATTGCAACGTTACATCGGGCCCCCGGGGGGGAAGTTCAACCCGACTTCGCCCCGCACCGGGGCGGTGAGCGCCCGTGTCGCACGGAGGTGCCGCCGGGCGCCGGGGTCCGGGCGGTCGGACACGCCGGCCTCCCGGGTCCGCTCAGTCCTGCATCCGGACCGGCTCGCGCATCGTCACCAGCTCCTCCGCGATGGTCGGATGGACGGCGCAGGTGCGGTCGAAGTCGGCCTTGGTCGCACCCATCTTGAGCGCGACGCCGACGAACTGGATCATCTCCCCGGCCGAGGGCCCGACGATGTGGACGCCGAGCACGCGGTCCGTCTCCTTGCTGACCAGCATCTTGAAGAGCACCCGCTCCTCCCCGCCGGCGAAGGCCTGCCGCATGGGGCGGAAGGCGGTGGCGTAGACCAGCGTCGGCTCCTGCTCGGCGGCCTCCTCCTCCGTCATCCCCACGGTGCCCATTTCCGGCTGGGTGAAGACGACGGTGGGGATGAGCTCGTGGTCGACGGGGGTCCTGTTGCCCTTGAAGACGGTCTCGTGGAAGGCGACCGCCTCGCGGATGGCCACGGGCGTCAGCTCCACCCGCCCGGTGATGTCGCCGATGGCGTAGATCGAGGGGACGTCCGTCTGGCTGTAGGCGTCGACGCAGATCGCGCCCTTGCGGTCGAGCCTGACTCCGACGTCCTCGGCGATGAGGCCCCCGGTGTTCGCCTTGCGCCCGGTGGCCCAGAGGATGTCGTCGTAGGTATCCGCGAAACCGTTCGAGCCCTTGACCCGGATGCCGCCATCGGTCTTCTCGATCCGCTGCGGGGCGCAGCCGGTGTGGATCCTCACCCCGCGGCGCGCCATGCAGTCGGCGATGTGGCCGCGCGCCTCCTCGTCGAAGCCGCGCAGGATCTGCGCGCCGCGCACGAACATCGAGGTCTCCACGCCCGAGTCCGTTGAAGATGCAGGCCATCTCGCAGCCGATGTAGCCGCCGCCGACGATCAGGAGCTTCTTCGGGAGGGTCTTCAGGTCGAACACGTCGTCGGAGACCATGCCGTGCTCCGCGCCGTCGATCGGGGGGCGGACGGGGTGGCCGCCGGCGGCGATGAGGATGTGCTTGGCGGTGCGGGTGGAGCCGTCGGCGAGGGCCACGGTATGCGCGTCCTGGACGGTGGCG
Source organism: uncultured Alphaproteobacteria bacterium (assembly GCA_963757495.1). GTDB lineage: Bacteria > Pseudomonadota > Alphaproteobacteria > Rhodobacterales > Rhodobacteraceae > Jannaschia. The sequence goes on along the minus strand of CAVWRZ010000002.1, from coordinate 161,308 downwards.
CGGGTGTGCAGGATCTCGACGCCCGCCTTCTTCGCGTTGGTCTCGTAGATCTGCTCCAACCGGTCGAGTTCGGCGTTCATCTTCGCGGCGAAGCGGGGCCAGTCGTGGGCACCGGCGGTCGCGCCCCAGCCGTAGTCGCGGGCGAGGCCCACCGCCTCGGGGAACTCGGAGGCGAAGACCATCAGCTTCTTGGGCACGCAGCCGCGGATGACGCAGGTGCCGCCCATCCGGCTGGATTCGGCCAGCGCGACCTTGTGCCCGCCCTGCGCCGTCAGCCGCGCGGCGCGGACCCCGCCGGAGCCGCCGCCGATGACGAAGAGGTCGTAGTCGAATTCCATGGCGCGGCTCCCGGTATCTGTCGGGGCAGATCTAGGGGGATGGGTCGCAGCGTTCAACGCCCGCCCGGGCGGCGGGCTCCCCGGCGACGGCGGCGAAGAAGGGGTCGTCCAGGTCCACCGCGCCCCGCGAGGCGGAGCCGTCCCGTCCGCGCACCTCCACCGCACCGTCCGGCGCGCCGACGATCACGCGGTCGCAGATGCCGAGGAAGAGACCGTTCTCCACCACGCCTGGGATCCGGTTCAGCGCCTCCGACAGCCCATCCGGGTCGCCGATCCGTCGACAGGTGCAGGTCGAGGATCGTGTTGCCCTCGTCGGTGCGATAGGGCGCGTCTGCGACACGGCGCGGGGCGACGTCGCGGGTCTCGACGTCCATCACGGCGAGAGTGCGTTCGATCAGGGTACGCGTCGGCGGCGAGGCCGAACGGGATGACCTCCACCGGCAGCGCGAAGGCCCCGAGATGGTCCACCCGCTTGGACGCGTCGGCGATGACCACCATGTGATCGGAGGCCGTCGCCACGATCTTCTCGCGCAGCAGGGCCCCGCCGGCCCCCTTGATCAGGCGCAGGTCCGGGTCGACCTCATCCGCCCCGTCGATGGTGAGGTCGAGCCAGCCCACGTCCTCCAGCGTGGTCACCGGGACGCCACAGGCGCGGGCCAGATCCGCGGTCCGCTCGGAGGTCGGCACGCCGGTGACGCGCAGCCCGTCGCGCCGGATCGCGTTCGCCGAGGCAACGCACCAGCCAGTCCGCCGTCGATCCGGTACCGAGGCCGAGACGCATCCCGTCCTCCACCTCGTCCAGCGCGCGGCGGGCGGCGACGTATTTCGCCATGGCGGCGGCATCGGGGCGGTCGGTCATGGCGGGCTCCTTCCAGGGTCGCGGCGTCATAGCCCGGGCGCGTCCGCGCGGCGAGGGGCAGGCCGAGCGCAGGCGATCATCGCCGGCAGGGCGTCGGCGGGCAGCAGCAGCGCCATGTCCCCGTCCAGCGTCAGCCGAACCGGGCCGGTGGCCTCGTTGGAGGTGGCGGTCCGCGAGGTCGGGCCGAAGGCCAGCCCGTCCAGCGGCCATCGCAGGCCGGTCGAACGCCCCGTCGCAGGCCCGAGCGGCCAGAGCGACACACGCGTTCCCGGCGCGAGGTCGAGCGCGCAGGCGGGCGGCGCGATGCAGATGCACTCCTCCTGCCCCAGCAGGATCACCGGCGCGCGGGTGCGGGCCATCTCCGTCAGGACGCCGAGGAAATGATCCGCCCGGCCGCCGAGGAAACCGATCGCGATGACCAGCGCCGCGGGGAAGTTGCGCAGCGCCTTGGCGAAATCGGTGCTGTCCTGCTCGGCGATGGGATGGAGGCGATCGGCGAAGGCGTCCCGTGCGGCGTCCGACAGGGAGTCGAGATCGCCCACCACGGCGTCGGGCATCCGCCCGGCCGCGAGCACGGCGTCCGCCCCCCCGTCGACGGCGATCAGCGAGGGGGCGTGGGAGAGGGCGATGTCCAACAGGGGAGGATCGACCGGGGCGGCACCGACGAAGGTCCGCCGGATCGAAATCCGAGAACGGCCGGAATGTGGCGAAACTGCGGCCCCGCCATCGCCAAAACGTCCAGATCCGGGCATGATTGGGATGGATTCGCCTGTTTGTATCAAATTGAGTGGAACAGCGTTTCCGCCGGGAAAGCTAGGGGAGGTGGCCCGAATGGCTCCTGCGACCAAGATCCTCAAGGTCGGCTACGGCACCTTCTCCTGCACGGTGGAGGGATTCGACGACCCGGTGGCGACGATGGCCGATGTGGCCGAAATGTTCCGGGATCTGGCCGCGCGGGACCGCCAGTTCGGAACCGCCGCCGCGCCGTCGGACCTGCGGGACGTGGCGGACGGGTTGACCGCTGCAGACGTCTCCGTGACGGCCGATGGGGAGGGCATCGCCCTCCGGCGGGAGAGCCCGGGAGATGGCCCCGACGCGGATCCGCGAGGCGACCCGGGCGGCCAGGACGGGGACATGGCCGCGCGCACGATCGAAGACCCGCCCCGCGGCGTCGACATGGAGCGGCTCTTCGCCACCACCGACAGTCGGTTGTCGACCGAGGAGACCTCGCGACGGAAAGCGAACATGACCCATCTGCGCGCGGCGGCAGCGGCGCGGCACGGGGATGGGCCCGAAGGGTCGCAGGATGGACCCGGGGTCGATGCCTATCGCGACGATCTGGCGCGAACCGTGAAGCCGCGTTCGGGGAGCCCTCTGCTCCTCGCCTCCGACCAGCGGATCGCGCACGCGGGCGGACCCGAGGTCGACGGGGCGCGGGACGCCGGGCCGCAGGAGCGGCGCGACTTCGCCCGGTTCGCGGCCGACGAGGGGGTGACGGATCCGGTCGACGTGCTGGAGACGGCGGCGGTCTATGCGGTACGGATCCTGAAGCGAAAGGAGTTTTCCCCGGCTCTTATCGTCGGTCTGGCGGAGGGGGCCCTGCCCGAACTGGACGGGATCGAGGCGCGGCGGGCCTGCGACGCGCTGCTGGCGGGCGGACGGATCGCGGAGGTCCGCCCGGGCGTGCTCTGCCTCGTGTCCGCTGGGCGCCCGGCGACCGCGTCCGGCCCGGCCTGAGCGCCTTGGGGCCCCCGGATCACTCCGTATCGGCGGGCGGTGCGTCCGGATCCTCGCGGGAGGTGCCCAGGAAGATGGGCTTGAGCGGAAAGAAGGCGAGCACGCCGAGCACGACGTAGATGGCGAGCTCCACGCAGCAGCGGCGGCTGCCCGAAGTTGTCGTAGATCAGCCCCATGATCCCGACCATCAGCGCGATGTAGACCGGAACCCCGACCAGCAGGATGAGGAGCGACAGGCGCTTGCGGGTCTTGAACTTGAGCGCCATGCGGCCTCCGGAAGTCAGTCCTCGAACGGATCGGTCACGAGGATCGTGTCCTCGCGTTCGGGTGATGTGGACAGTAGGGCGACGGGGCATTGGATCAATTCCTCCACCCGGCGGACGTATTTGATCGCCTCGGCCGGCAGGTCGGCCCAGCTGCGCGCGCCTTCGGTCGATTGCGACCAGCCGGACATCTCCTCGTAGACCGGCGTGCAGCGGGCCTGCGCGTCGGCGGCGAAGGGGAGATGGTCGAGCGGCACCCCGTCCAGCTCGTAGCCGGTGCAGATGCGCAGCGTCTCGAACCCGTCGAGCACGTCGAGCTTGGTCAGCGCGATACCGTTCACGCCCGAGGTCGCGCAGGTCTGCCGCACCAGCACCGCGTCGAACCAGCCGCAGCGGCGCTTGCGTCCGGTGACGGTGCCGAATTCGCGGCCGCGTTCGCCCAGCCGCTGCCCGTCGGCGTCCCGCAGTTCGGCGGGGAACGGCCCCTCCCCCACCCGCGTCGTGTAGGCCTTGACGATGCCCAGCACGAAGTCGATCGCGCCGGGGCCCATGCCGGTGCCGGTCGCGGCCTGCCCGGCGATCACGTTGGAGGAGGTGACGAAGGGATAGGTGCCGAAATCGACGTCGAGGAGCGCGCCCTGGGCGCCCTCGAAGAGGATGCGCTTGCCGGCACGGCGCTTGGCATCCAGCACCTTCCAGACCGGGACGGCATATTCCAGCACCGACGGCGCGATCTCCCGCAGAGACGCGAGCAGCGCGTCGCGATCCACCGGCTCCATCCCGAGACCGCGGCGGAGCGCGTCGTGGTGGGCCAGCGCGCGGTCGACACGGGTCTCCAGTGTGGCCGGGTCGGCGAGGTCGGCGACGCGGACGGCGCGGCGGCCGACCTTGTCCTCGTAGGCGGGACCGATGCCGCGCCCGGTGGTGCCGATCTTGGCCCCGGCCGCCGAGGCCTCCTCGCGCGCGCGGTCGAGCTCCCCGTGGATCGGCAGGATGAGCGGCGCGTTCTCCGCGATCATCAGCGTCTCGGGCGTGATCTCCACTCCCATCCCGCGCAGCTCCGCGATCTCGCGCGCCAGATGCCACGGATCGAGGACGACGCCGTTGCCGATGATCGAGAGCTTCCCGCCGCGCACGATGCCCGAGGGCAGCAGCGACAGCTTGTAGACCTTGCCGTCGATGACGAGCGTATGTCCGGCGTTGTGGCCGCCCTGGAACCGGGCGATCACGTCGGCGCGCTCCGACAGCCAGTCGACGATCTTGCCCTTGCCCTCGTCGCCCCACTGCGCGCCGACCACCACCACGTTCGCCATCCGCCGCCCCTCGCTGCCGCCCCGAAACCGCGCTCCCCTACCCCGCCCGGGGCCGGGGGGAAAGGCTTGCGGGAGCGGCGCGCAGTCCATAGGTAGCCCCAAACAGCAGATCGAGCGGCCCGCCCATGGAAAACGTCATCCTCATCGTCCACCTGATCCTCGCGCTGTCGCTGATCGGCATCGTGCTGATCCAGAAGTCGGAGGGCGGCGGGCTTGGGATGGGTGGCGGTGGCGGCGGGGCCGCGACCGGGCGGCAGGGCGCGACGGCGATGACGAAGCTGACCTGGGCGCTGGCCGTGGCCTTCCTCGTGACCTCGATCACGCTGACGATCGTGGCCGCGCAGAACGCCGCCGGCTCATCGGTGCTCGACGACATCGACCTGCTGCCGCCCACCGGGCAGACCGCGCCCGTGCCGCCGATCCCGACGGGCGAGTCGCTGCTGCCGCCGTCGGTGGACGGCGCGCCCGTGACGCCGCCGCGCACCGACTGAGGCCGCGCGCGGTTGCGGCCCCGGCCCGACTGCTGTTACGTCCAAACCCCGTGATGGGCGCGTTCGAACCCGATTCCGAACGCGCCGCCAAGACCGAACCACGGGAGCGCCGGCCATGGCACGTTTCATCTTCATCACCGGCGGCGTCGTCTCCTCGCTGGGCAAGGGGCTCGCATCCGCGGCGCTCGGCGCGCTGCTACAGGCGCGCGGCTACACCGTACGGTTGCGCAAGCTGGACCCCTACCTGAACGTCGATCCGGGCACGATGTCGCCCTTCGAGCATGGCGAGGTCTTCGTGACCGACGACGGGGCGGAGACGGACCTCGACCTCGGCCATTACGAGCGGTTCACCGGGGTCGCGGCGCGGGCGACGGACTCGATCAGTTCCGGCCGGGTCTATTCCAACGTGCTCGAGAAGGAGCGGCGGGGCGAATACCTCGGCAAGACGATCCAGGTGATCCCGCACGTCACCAACGAGATCAAGGACTTCATCCGCATCGGGGAGGACGAGGTCGACTTCATGCTCTGCGAGATCGGCGGCACCGTCGGCGACATCGAGGGGCTGCCGTTCTTCGAGGCGATCCGCCAGTTCGCGCAGGAGAAGCCGCGCGGACAATGCGTGTTCATGCACCTCACGCTGCTGCCGTGGATGAAGGCCGCGGGGGAGCTGAAGACCAAGCCGACGCAGCATTCGGTGAAGGAGTTGCGCTCCATCGGGCTCGCCCCCGACATCCTGGTGTGCCGTTCCGAAGGCCCGATCCCGGCGAAGGAGCGCGAGAAGCTGGCGCTCTTCTGCAACGTGCGCCCGGATTCGGTGATCGCGGCGCAGGACCTCAAGTCCATCTACGAGGCCCCGCTCGCCTACCACCGCGAGGGGCTGGACCAGGCCGTGCTGGACGCCTTCGGGATCGCGCCGGCGCCCAAGCCCGCGCTGGCGCGGTGGGAGGACGTGGTGGACCGCATCCACAACACCGACGGCGAGGTGCGGGTGGCGATCGTGGGGAAGTACACGCAGCTGGAGGACGCCTACAAATCCATCGCCGAGGCGCTGACCCATGGCGGCATGGCGAACCGGGTGAAGGTGCGGATCGAGTGGATCGACGCGGAGGTCTTCGAGACGGAGGATGCCGCCCCCTATCTGGAACGGCTCAATGCGATCCTCGTGCCGGGCGGATTCGGCGAGCGGGGGACGGAGGGCAAGATCAAGGCGGCGCAGTTCGCCCGCGAGAAGAAGATCCCCTATCTGGGCATCTGCCTGGGCATGCAGATGGCGGTGATCGAGGCGGCGCGGAACGTGGCCGATATCGGCAATGCGGCCTCCGAGGAGTTCAGCGAGGGGGTCGATCCGCGCGATTTCACCCCCGTCGTCTATCACCTGAAGGAATGGGTGCAGGGCAATGCGAAGGTCACGCGCTCCAAGGACGACGACAAGGGCGGGACGATGCGCCTCGGGGCCTACGACGCGGTGCTGACCGCAGGGTCACGCGTGGCGCAGGCTTACGGGACGACGGCGATCGAGGAGCGGCACCGGCATCGCTACGAGGTGGACATCCGGTTCCGCGAGCAGCTGGAGGCGCAGGGGCTGCTCTTCTCCGGCCTCTCCCCCGATGGCCGCCTGCCCGAAATCGTGGAGGCGCGAGACCATCCCTGGTACATCGGCGTGCAATTCCATCCGGAGCTGAAATCGAAACCCTTCGCGCCGCATCCGCTTTTCGCGGACTTCGTACGCGCGGCCAAGGAACAGTCGCGGCTGGTCTGATCAGTCGCTCAGGTAACGGCGCACGGTTTCCTGGCCGGCTTCGGAGGCGAGCACGATCAGCAATGCGCGATTCAGCGTCTCCCGCAGATCGTCGTCGCCCGGGCGCATCGCCACGACCTTGAGGATCGGCTCCCACTGCGTCGTGGTGATCTCCACCGGCATTCCTTCCCGCTCCGACGCCCAGGTGAGCGCGGGACCGGCCCCGAGCGCGACATCCGCCGTGCCGTCCACTACCGCGCGCAGGGCCTGCGACGCATTCTCCATCGGCATCACGTCCAGATTGCGGCCCGAGACGAACCGCTCCGCCGGACCGTCGGCCGCGACGGCGATGCGCTCCCCGGCGAAGGCTTCCGGCAGATCGGGCGCGGCGGACCCGGCACCGGTGGCGGAGATGATCGTGGCGGTGAGCGATGCGCTGACGGCGAGGCCGGCCAGCATCCAGACCATCGCGACGGCACGCCCCGCCCGCGTCACCGGGGCCTTGTCGCCGTAGCCGATGGTCGTGAGGGTGACGCCGGCCCACCAGAATCCGTCTCCGAGGCCGCGGACGGCGCCTTCGTGGAACTGGTCGGAATTGCGCCGTCGCTCCAGCCTCCAGACGATGGCCCCGACCACGAGCAGGAGCGCCGCGACGCTGCCGACGACGCGGAGGAAGTCGAGGGTGAGCACACCGCGCACCACGTCCCAGAGCCCGCCCTGCGTTCGCGCCACCCCGAGCGTCGCTGTGTGCAGCGGCAGGCTGAGATCGGCCTCCCGCTCCAACATCTCGCTCGCGGACACGGGCGCAACGGCACGGAACGTGGCGAGTGCGCCGAGCGGATCGCCGTCCACCTGCACCAGATCGACGTCGAACCCACCGGCCTCCGCCGCGAGGCGCAGCAGATCGACGGCGAGGCCGGTGGAAATGCCCGAAGGGTCGTGGACGGCGTAGGGCGGGTCGTGCGGAACGGCGATCCGGATCGGCTCGGCCGCGGCGGGCAGGATGGAGACGAAAACGAGTGTCAGAACGATGCGGAGCAAGGTCATAACGCAACGAGTCCGATCCGAGATGATCCGGTCCGGCCGGAGAGCCGCCCGATCCGTGCAGGTGGGAGAACGGCGTCGTCCCGGTCCCGACATGCGAAGGGCATCGGGACCGGGCCCTGGATCAGAAGCCGAGGGTGAACCGCCGGGTGATGCCGATGGAGGCCGAGATCTGCTCGTCGTCGCGCGCGATCGGGCTGTTGGCCGCATCGCTGCGCAGGCGATCGTAGTTGACCGTCGCGTCGATACCCCAGGTATCGTTCAGCCGGTAGGCCGCGCCGAACTCGACGCCCGAGGAGAGCAGGCCGCCGGAGGCGTCGAACGCACCGATGTTCGTGCCCGCGACGGCACTGGCCGCCGCTTCGTCCGCGGTTACGCCGAAGTAGGTGGAGGCGTAGTCGCTGTCGCCGAAGAGCACACGCGGACCCATGCGGACCGAGAAGCGATCCGTCGGACGCAGGATGACATCCGCCCCGGCTTCGGCCACGAAGGCTTCGTGGCCGACCACGCCGTAGCGGACGTCCCCGAAGGCGGTGAAGTTCTCGGAGGAGAACCGCAGCCCGCCGCCGAGTTCCAGCGCCGCGTCCACGTCGTCGAGCCCGGCGAGCTCCGCGCTGTCCTCGTCGTCACGGTCCCCGATGTAGCGGAAGGAGGCGCCGAAGCTGACTCCGCGGGGCTGGAACAGCGGGTCGGGGTTGCCGAAGGTGAACCCGCCGAGGCGCAGGTAATTGACCTGAGCCCCCAGCACCGGTGCGGCTTCGTTCGCATCGGAGCCGAAATACTCGGGCGCGGTCGCCAAACCGCCGCGCAGCGTGAAGCCGAGCGCGGGGCCCTGACTCTGGGTCGAGAGGACGGGCGCGTCGAGATCCTGCGCCGTGGCAGCGGCGGAGGAGACGGCAAGCGCGAAGGCGGCGAGCGTTATGCGAAGCATGATGTGTCCGAGCAGGCAGAAGTGGTTCTGAACCGCAGGTAGCACGGTCCACGGGGAATTCACATGGCGACCGATCACGAAGCGCCGAATGACGGTGGCCTGTCACCCGCTTGCGACACTGCCATGCGGGCGCTAGCGGAGGGGATGCTGTCCTACCAACATGCCTACCACGCCGGCGGCGCGGCCGATGTCCACAAGCATGCGCTCCTCTCGGTCGCGTTGGAGTACATGTGCCGCAAGGATAAAGCGTTGTCCTACCTGGAGACCCACGCCGGTCGCGGGCTCTACGACCTTTCGGATGCGCCTGCCCGGCGGACGGGCGAGGCGGCGCAGGGCGTGGACCGGCTTCTGCGACGGCTGCCCGTGGATCACCCCTATGTGCGGACCGTTGCCGCGACGCGCGCGGCGCATGGCCCGACCGCCTATCCCGGCTCTCCGCTGATCGCCGCCGCCCTGCTGAGGCGGTTCGACAGGATCGATCTGGCGGAGCTGCATCCGCAGGAGCACGCGGCGCTGGAAACGGCGATGCCGGCGAGCCCGAACACCCGCATCCACAGGCGCGACGGGCTGGAGATGGCGAAGGCGCTGACGCCGCCGGACCCGCGTCGGGGGCTGATGCTGATCGATCCATCCTGGGAGCTGCGCGACGAATATGCGCGACTGGCCGCGCTGGTGCCGCAGGTGCACCGCAAGTGGGGCGTCGGCGTGCTGATGCTGTGGTATCCGATCCTCGCCGATGCGCGGCACCGACCGATGATCCGGGCGTTGCGCGAGGCGATTCCCGGGATCATGGTGCACGAGGTGCGGTTCCAGCCCGCCAAGTCGGGGCACGGGATGGAGGGGTCCGGGATGGCGGTGGTGAACGCCCCGTGGGCATTGACGGACGAATCCGCGCGACTGACCGCGCTCTACGAGGGAGGGTGAGATGGCGAAGGGATACTGGATCGCGCACGGGCGCGTGGACGATGCGGCGAAGTACGATCTCTACCGGGCCGCGAACGCCGCGCCGCTGGCGGAGTTCGGCGGGCGGTTCCTGGTGCGCGGTGGCGCGCGGGAGCTGCGCGAGGGGGAGGCGAAGCCGCGGACGGTGGTGATCGAGTTCCCGACCTACGCCGCGGCGCGCGCCTGCTACGACAGCCCGGGATATCAGGCGGCCATCGCGCTGCGACGCGGGATCAGCGAGAGCGACCTGGTGATCGCCGAGGGATGGGACGGCTGAGGACTGGTCGGACCGGGGGGTGCGGGTTATATTCCGCCGTCATGTTCACAGATCTGCTGCGCCGGCTGACGGCCCCCGACCCCGCCCCCCTGCCCGAACCCGACGCCCGCGTGGCGCTCTCCGCGCTGATGGTGCGCGTGGCGCGCAGCGACGGGCACTACGCCCCGGCGGAGGTCGGGCGGATCGATCGCGTGCTGATGCGGCGCTACGGTCTGGACGCCGCGGCCGCCGCCGGCCTGCGCGCGCAGGGCGAGAGCCTGGAGGCGGAAGCACCGGACACCGTGCGCTTCACCCGCGCGATCAAGGATGCCGTGCCGCTCGACGAGCGCGTCGCGGTGATCGGCGCACTCTGGTCGGTGGCGCTGGCGGACGGCGAGCGGGAGGCGGAGGAGAACAGCCTGCTGCGACTGCTGGCGAACCTGCTGGGGGTCAGCGACCGGGACAGCAACATCGCACGAAAAGGGGCGGAAGACGCACCCTAGGTCCGATCGAGGGCCTGCGGGACGCGTTCCCATTGCATTTCGCCGCGGAATGCGGCGTAACCGACGGGTTCACCCGACCCGAGGTTCCCTTGCCCGACGCCCCGCCCGTCATCGAGATCCGCGCCCTGCACAAGGCATACGGGCAGCTTGAGGTCCTCAAGGGAGTGGATCTGCGGGCCTGCCAGGGGGAGGTCGTCTCGCTCATCGGGTCTTCCGGGTCGGGCAAGTCCACCCTCCTGCGCTGCGCCAACCTGCTCGAGGACAGCCAGCAGGGTGACATCCTGTTCTGCGAGGAGCCGGTGCGCTGGCGCGGCACGGCGCACGCCCGCCGGCCCGCCGACGCGGCGCAGATCACCCGCATCCGCACGAACCTGTCGATGGTGTTCCAGTCCTTCAATCTCTGGTCGCACATGACCGTGCTGCAGAACGTGATGGAGGCCCCCGTCCACGTCCTGCACCGCGACCCCGCGGAAGTGGAGGCTGCGGCGCGCGGCTATCTCGACAAGGTCGGCATCGGCGACAAGGCCGACGCCTGGCCGGCGCAGCTCTCGGGCGGCCAGCAGCAGCGCGCCGCCATCGCGCGCGCGTTGGCGATGGAGCCCAAGGCGCTGCTCTTCGACGAGCCGACGTCCGCGCTGGACCCGGAGCTGGAGCAGGAGGTCGTCCGCGTCATCAAGGCGCTGGCCGAGGAGGGGCGCACGATGGTGATCGTCACCCACGACATGGCGCTGGCCCGCGACGTCAGCGACCACGTCATCTTCCTGCACCAGGGACTGATCGAGGAGGAGGGCGCGCCGGACGCGCTCTTCGGCGCGCCAAAATCCACTCGCCTGCGCGGCTTCCTGTCCGCGACGGCCCATTGAATCCACATGCCGACCCCGGAGGAACCGGGGCGGCACAACACGGAGAACGAAGAATGAAGATGATCCTGACCGCCGCCCTCCTGGCCGCCACCGCCGCCGGAACGATGGCTTCCGCCCAGACCATCCGCATGGGCACCGAAGGGCAGTACCCGCCCTACAACTTCCTCAACGACGCGGGCGAGGTCGACGGGTTCGAGCGCGAGGTGGGCGACGCCCTGTGCGAACGGGCGGAGCTGACCTGCGAGTGGGTGACGAACGACTGGGACAGCATCATCCCGAACCTCACCTCCGGCAACTACGACACGATCATCGCCGGCATGAGCATCACCGATGAGCGCGAGGAGGTCATCGACTTCACGCAGAACTACTTCCCGCCCGCCGCCTCCGCCTATGCCGCGATGTCGGCCGATGTCGACCTTGCCGGTGGCGTGATCGCCGCGCAGACCGGCACGATCCAGGCGGGCTACGTCGCCGGATCCGGTGCGACCCTGCTGGAATACGCGACCTTCGACGACACCGTCGCCGCGGTGCGCAGCGGCGAGGCCGACGCGGTCTTCGCCGACAAGGACGCGCTGGCCCCCACGGTCGAGGAATCGGCCGGGGAGCTGACGTTCGCGGGCGAGGACGTGCCGCTGGGCGGTGGCATCGGGCTCGGCCTGCGCGAGAGCGACACGGAGCTGAAGGCGCAGTTCGACGCCGCGATCACCGAGATGAAGGAGGACGGCTCGCTCAACGAGCTGATCGTCAAGTGGTTCGGCGAGGACGCGAAGACGTTCTGAATCTACCGCACGGGGGCGGCTCCGGCTGCCCCCGCCCTTCGCTGACACCGCACCAGACGCCCGCGAACGGGCGCACCTCCGGGACAGTTCCTCATCCTCGCCTGCACCGACCCAGACACGCTCTCCGGCCTGAGATGGCTCACCTGCTACCTCACGACGGGCAAGCACCTGTCGTTCTACGCCGCCTTCGGCACGGTCCTGCTGCTGCTCGCGATCACCGCTCCGGTCTCGCTGGCATTCGGCTTCGGCGGGGCCATGGCGGCGCGGTCGGCGCTGGCCCCGCTGCGCTGGTTCGGCAAGCTCTACATCGCCATCGTGCGGGGCGTGCCCGACATCGCGTTCTTCCTCTTCTTCGTGATCGCGCTGGACCAGGGCATCGAATACCTGCGCCACCACATCCTGTGCCCCGACTGGACGGAGGCGATCCGGCAGGGCAGCGACTTCCTCGTCTGCGCGCCTGCCAAGATGCCGCTGGGCTCCTCGCCGCAATGGGTCCACGAGAGCTACAACTTCGCGCTGGCCGTGCTGACATTCGCCATCGTGTTCGGAGCCTTCGCGGCCAACGTGCTCCACGGCGCGATGCAGGCCGTGCCCCGCGCGCAGGTCGAGACGGCGGAAGCCTACGGCATGTCGCGCCGGCAGACGTTCCGGCGCATCACCGTGCCGCAGATGTGGGTCTACGCGCTGCCCGGTCTGGGCAACCTCTGGATGGTGCTCATCAAGGCCACGCCGCTGCTGTTCCTGCTCGGGGTGGAGGACATCGTCTACTGGGCGCGCGAACTCGGGGCCGCGAAGACCGCGCGCTTCACCGACTATCCCCATGGCGACTGGCGAGTGTACTACTTCCTCGCCCTCCTCGTCTTCTACCTCGCCTTCACCCGCATCTCCGAGATCGTGATCGCGCGGCTGACCCGTCGCCTCACCGTCGGGCAGGCGACGGCGGGTGGCGAAGCCCTGCGCAGGGCGGAGGCCTGATGGATTGCTGGCAGACCATCGCGGACTACGGTCTGCGCTCCATCGGCTACGGCGAACGGCTGCTGCCGCGTACCGACTTCACCATCTGCCAGCAGGTCGTGCTGATCGGGTCGGGGATGCTGTGGAACGTCTACTTCGGCGTGCTGGCACTGATCGCGGGCTTCGGGCTGGCGACGGCGGTCGCCCTCGGCAAGGCCCAGACGAACCCGTGGCTGCGCAAGCCGTCCGAGTGGTTCATCTTCCTCTTCCGCGGCTCCCCGCTCTTCATACAGTTCTTCTTCGGCTACTTCCTGTTCCTGTCGCTCAAGCAGGCCTTCCCCGTCTTCGACCCGCTCGCCTCCGCCTGGGGCGGGGCGCTCGTCGTGCTGTTCCTCAACACCTCCGCCTATACCGGTGAGATCTTCTATGGCGCGCTCATGTCGGTGCCCAAGGGCGATCAGGAGGCGGCTTCGGCCTATGGGCTGACCGGGTGGCGGCGGTTCCGGCGGATCACCTGGCCCACGATGCTGCGGCTCGCCTGGCCCGCCTATATCAACGAGGCGATCTTTCTGTTCCATGCCACGGTGCTCGTGTTCTTCACCGGCTTTCCGGCCGTGCAGCAGCGGGGCGACGCGCTCTACTATGCCAATTACTTCGCCGACAAGACGTTCAACCCCTTCGTGCCCTACCCGATCCTGGCGGGGTATTTCATCGTTCTGACCCTCGTCGTCATCGGCCTCATGGGGAGGGTCAACCGGCGCCTGAACCGCCACCTTTCCCAAGCCGTGCCGAGACGGCCCCGGCTGCTTCCCCAGATCATCAGATGACCGATGCAGTCCCTCTCGGCTGGCTCCACGCCAACCCGCACATCCATTCCGTGCGCGTCGCCGCCTGCGACCTCAACGCCCAGGCGCGTGGCAAGCGCATCCCGCGGCGTTTCGCCCACAAGCTGGAGACGGAGGGCTCGCGCTTTCCCTATTCGGTGATGAACCTCGACATCTGGGGGGAGGACATCGAGGGCAGCCCGCTCGTCTTCGACAGCGGCGACGCAGACGGCATCCTGAAGCCGACGGAGCGGGGGTTCGTGCCGATGCCCTGGCTCGACACCCCCACCGCATTGCTCCCGGTCTGGATGTTCCACCCCGACGGCCGGCCCTTCGCGGGCGATCCGCGTCATGCGCTCGCGGCCGTGCTTGCCCGCTATGCCGCGCGGGGGCTGACGCCGGTGGTGGCCACGGAGATGGAGTTCTACCTCGTCGACGACAGCACGCGGCAGCTGCGCGAGCCGAAATCGCCCACCTCCGGCAAGCGGCGCCCCGGCGCGCAGACCCTGTCGATGCGCGCCCTCGACGGGTTCGACCTGTTCTTCACCGAGCTCTACGACGCCTGCGAGGCGATGGACATTCCCGCGCAGACCGCCATCTCGGAAGCCGGGATCGGACAGTTCGAGATCGACCTCGCCCACCAGCCCGATGCGATGAAGGCGGCCGACGATGCATGGTTCTTCAAGCTCCTTTTGCAAGGGCAGGCCCGCAAGCACGGGTTCGCCGCCAGCTTCATGGCCAAGCCCTATCCGGATTATGCGGGCAACGGGATGCACGTGCACTTCTCGGTGCTGGACGCGCAGGGGGGCAATGTCTTCGACGACGGCACCGAGACCGGGTCGGACCTGCTGCGCCATGCCGTCGCCGGCCTGCTCGCATCGGCCCCCGCCTCCACCCTCATCTTCGCGCCGCATCTGAATAGCTACGACCGGCTGGTGCCCGGGGCCCATGCGCCGACGGGGCTCAGCTGGGCCTACGAGAACCGCACGACGGCGATCCGCATCCCCGCCTCCCCCAACGTCGCGCGGCGGATCGAGCATCGCATCTCCGGCGGCGACGTGAACCCCTACCTGCTGCTCGCCTGCATCCTGGGGGCCGCGCTCACCGGGATCGAGGATGCGGCGGAGCCGCCGGCGGCGATCACCGGCAACGCCTACGACCTCGACCTGCCGCGCGTCCCGAGCGCCTGGGCCGACGCCATCGACCGGTTCGAGACCGATCCACGCACCGCGCGCCTGCTGCCGCCCGCGCTGATCGCCAACCTCGCCATGACGAAGCGGCAGGAGATGCGCGACATCGAGGAACTGTCCGAGGACGAGCGGATGGACCTCTACCTCGACACCGTATGACCGCTGGGGTCTTCGCCGCCGTCATGGGCGCGGCGTTCCTGCATGCGGCCTGGAACGGGCTGGTGAAATCCGGTGCCTCCAAGGTCGGCGGCATCGCCATAATGACCTTGGTGCAGGGCGCGATGGGCGCGGTGGTGGCCCTGGCCCACCCGATGCCGGCCGCGTAGGTCTGGCCCTGGCTGCTGGCGTCGGGGGTGTTCCATGCCGGCTACAAGCTGTTCCTCGCCTTCGCCTACGAGCAGGGGGACCTGAGCCGCGTCTATCCGATCGCACGCGGGACCGCGCCGATGATCGTCCTCCTGGCCAGTCCGCTGATACCGTCCGACGTGCTCGGAGTCCGCGGAGGTTGCGGGCGTCCTGCTGCTCGGCTGCGGCATCGCGACGATGGCCGCCGGTTCGCTGCGTGCACGGGAGGCACGGCGGCTCGTGCCTTACGCGCTCGGCTCCGCGCTGATGACGGCGGGCTACACCGATCGTCGACGGATCGGGCGCAAGGGTGGCTGCTTCGGCCGCCCAGTACGTCGCCTGGCTCTTCATGCTGGATGCGTTGCTCTTCGCCCCCATCGTCACCGCCCTGCGCGGCGCGAACGTCTGGCAGGTATCATCGCGGGCCTGGGGCATCGGGGCCATCGCCGCGGTGTTCAGCTACGGGGCCTATGCCATCGCCGTCTGGGCGATGACGGTCGCCCCCATCGCGCTGGTCGGCGCGCTGCGGGAAACGTCGATCCTCTTCGCGGTCCTCATCGGCTGGATCGCGCTTGGCGAGACCGTAGACCGCTGGAAGGCGATCGCGGCGGTCGTCATCGTCTGCGGCGTCGCCCTCACGCGCGTCTAGCAACGGCTGGCGAGGACCATCGCCCACCAGATCCGGCCCCGGGGGCCGCGCACGGCCGCCACCGCCCCCTCGGTGAAATTCGGGTTCAGGATGTTGCCCCGATGTCCGGGCGAGCCCATCCAGGCACGGGTGACTTCGCCCACGCTGTCCTGTCCCCAGGCGACGTTCTCCGCTCCGTGGCAAAGGCGGTATCCCGTCGCACCGATCCGCTGGCTCAGGTGGGACCCGTTCGGCCCGGCATGCTCCATGCGCTGCCGCAGCGCCATGTGACGCGCCTGCATCTCCGCGGCCGCGGCGAGGCGCTTGTCATGTCGCAGCGGCGGCAGGCCGGCGCGCTGCCGTTCGGCGGAGGCCATGGCGAGCGCATCCGGGACGGGGCCGGCCGAGACCGGACCGGCAAGCATCAGGACCATCAGGATCGACCGCAACATTCGCACCCCTCCTCTTTTCCCCACGTCTACCCCGACGGTTCCTAACGAGCGATGAAGCCGCCGTCTTGCGAAGCCCGGGGCCGCGGCATAGCGTCGGCGCGATCCCACCGAAGGCTCCCCAGATGAAGATCGGCATCCTCCAGGCCGGGCATACGCCGCCCGAACTGCTGCCAAGGCTCGGCGACTACGACGCGATGTTCGCCCGCCTCCTCGACGGTCACGGTTTCGAGTTCGCCGCCTGGGACGTGGAGAACATGGTGTTCCCGGACGACATCCGCGCCTGCGATGGCTGGCTGATCAGCGGATCGAAGCACGGAGCCTACGAGGACCATCCGTTCATCCCCCCGCTGGAGCGCTTCATCCGGGACGTCCATGCCGCCGCGATCCCCCTCGTCGGCATCTGCTTCGGCCATCAGATCGTCGCGCAGGCGCTCGGCGGCACGGTTGCGAAGTTCGACCGGGGATGGTCCGTCGGGCGGCGCGACTACGTTCTGGCGAACGGCGGCACCGTCGCCCTGAACGCCTGGCACCAGGATCAGGTCGTCGTCCGGCCCGAGGGGGCGATCCCGCTGGCGCACAACGACTTCTGCGAGAACGCGATGCTGGCCTACGGCGACACCATCTTCACCGTCCAGCCGCATCCCGAGTTCAGCAACGCCCTCGTCGGCGATTACGTGGACATGCGGCGGGGCACCGGCACCTATCCCGACGAGATGATGGACCGCGCCCGCGCCGACACCGCCGTTCCGACGGACAATCCGGCCCTCGGCGAGGCCATCGCGCGCTTCTTCCTCACAGGGGTCGCCGATGTCCGACCCTGACTGGCTTGCGCAGGCCCCCGCCCACGCCCGCACCTACCTGAAGGATCGCCGGCTGGACGAGGTGGAGTGCATCGTCGCCGACATGTCCGGCATCGCGCGGGGCAAGGCGATGCCCGCCGAAGAAGTTCGCGCAGCAGACGCGGTTCTACCTTCCCAACTCGATCTTCCAGCAGACGATCACCGGGGATTGGGCCGACGACGGCGACACCGCGTTCCTCGAGCCGGACATGGTGCTGACGCCCGATTTCGGCACCGCCTGCGCCGCGCCATGGACGGCGGACTACACGATGCAGGTGATCCACGACATGTCCGACCAGCAGGGCGCGGCGGTCTCGACGGCCCCCCGCAACGTGCTCAAGCGCGTCGTCGCCCTCTACGAGGCGCGGGGCTGGAAGCCGGTCGTAGCCCCCGAGATGGAGTTCTACCTCGTCGCGCGCAACATCGACCCGGCGCATCCCGTGCTGCCTCCGATGGGGCGGTCGGGGCGGCGGGCGGCGGCGCGGCAGGCCTATTCGATGTCCGCCATCGACGAATACGGCAAGGTCATCGACGACATCTACGACTTCGCGGAGGCCATGGGGCTGGAGATCGACGGCATCCTGCAGGAGGGCGGCGCGGGACAGGTCGAGATGAACCTGCGCCACGGCAGCCCGGTGAAGCTGGCCGACGAGATCTTCTACTTCAAGCGCCTGATCCGGGAGGCCGCGCTGCGCCACGACTGCTACGCGACCTTCATGGCCAAGCCGATCCAGGACGAGCCGGGCTCCGCCATGCACATGCACCATTCGGTCATCGACACCGCGACGGGGCGCAACCTCTTCGACGGCGGCGATGGCTCGGAGACGCCGGCGTTCCTGCACTTCATCGGGGGCATGCAGCGGCACCTGCCCTCCGTCATCGCGCTGCTGGCGCCTTACGTGAACAGCTACCGGCGCTACGTCCGCGATTTCGCCGCCCCGATCAACCTCGAATGGGGGCGCGACAACCGGACGACCGGGCTGCGCGTGCCGATCTCGGAGCCCGAGGCCAAGCGCGTCGAGAACCGCATCGCCGGGCATGGACTGCAACCCCTACCTCGGCATCGCGGCCTCGCTCGCCTGTGGCTACCTGGGGCTGGTCAACCGGATCGACCCCAAGCCGCAGTTCGCCGGCGACGCCT
This sequence comes from uncultured Alphaproteobacteria bacterium, assembly GCA_963757495.1. Classification (GTDB taxonomy): domain Bacteria; phylum Pseudomonadota; class Alphaproteobacteria; order Rhodobacterales; family Rhodobacteraceae; genus Jannaschia. The sequence continues at coordinate 142,878 of CAVWRZ010000002.1, read as the reverse complement.
ACGATTCGGGCGGCGGCATTCCCCGCGATCTCTCCACCGCGCTCGACCTCTTCGACGCGGCGGAGGAGATCCACGAGGTGCTGCACCCGCATTTCTGCTCCGTCTATTCCTCGGTCAAGCGGCTGGAGAACGGGGCCTTCCTGCAGGTGATCTCGCCCTGGGAGCGCGAACACCTCCTGCTGCAACGTGTGAGCTGGCTCCACGCCAACGGCGACCGCGGCGTCTGGACCGACACGTGGTACGGCACGCAGGTCGAGCTTCCCGCCCCCTTCCCCGTGCTGGAGACCCGCCGGACCTGCGACCTCGTGGTGATCGGCGCGGGGCTCACGGGGCTCTCGGCGGCGCTTCACGCGGCGCGGCGGGGCCTGTCGGTGATCGTGCTGGAGGCGCAGCGGGTCGGCTGGGGCGCGTCGGGGCGCAATGGCGGGCAGCTCGGGAGCGGGTTCAACTGGTCGCAGCGCAAGCTTGCCGCGAAACTGGGGGACGCCTCCGCCCGCGCGCTCCGGGATCTGGCGGAGGAGGGCAAGGCGGACGCACGCGCGTTCATGGACGGGGCCGGCTACCGCCCCGGCGTGATCTCAGCCTGCCTCACACCGAAGGAGTTCGACGCCGCCCGGACGGAAGCCGACTGGATGGCGAAGCACTACGGCACGCACGGCGCAGATCCTCGACGCGTCCGCCATCGCCGAGGCCACCGGGTCGCGCGCCTATGCGGGCGGCGTGCTCGACCTCACCGCCGGACGCTGCAACCCGCTGGCCTACACGTTCAACCTCATGCGGGCCTGCGTGGCGGAAGGCGTCGAGATCTACGAGCGCTCCGAGGTCCACCGCCTCTCCGGCACCACCGCCGCGACCGCCAAGGGGGCCGTCGACGGGGCGCGCCGTGGTACAGGCGACCAACGGCTATTCCCCCTGGCTGACGGACAGGACGGCGGCGCGGGTGCTGCCGATCAACAACTACATCGCCGTGACCGAACCGCTCCCCGGTTTCGCGCATCGCGGGGCCTACGCCGTGGCCGATTCGCGCTTCGTGGTGAACTACTACTGGTGGACCGACGATGCCCGGCTGGTCTTCGGCGGCGGCGAAAGCTACGGCCGCCGCTTCTCCGTCAGACATCCGCGCCCGCGTCCGCCGCAACCTCGCCCGCGTCTATCCCGACCTCGCCGACGTCGCGTTCGACCACGCCTGGGGCGGCACCCTCGCCGTCACCGCCTCCCGCCTGCCCTACGTCGCCGAAGTCGCACCGGGCGTGTTCTCCGCCGGAGGCTATTCGGGGCACGGGCTGGCGCTGGCCGGGCTCTGCGGCAAGGTCTGCGCCGAGGCGGTCGCGGGGGAGCGCGGACGGTTCGATCTGCTGCGGGCGCCTGCCGGTGCCGGCGCTGCCGGGCGGGCGGATGTTCGGAGGGCTGCTGGCGCAGGCGGGGATGGTTTGGGGGGCGGTGGTGGATCGGATCTAGCAATGTTGCCGAGTCGCCAGTCAGATTGTTCGACAGCTATATAAGAAGTCCTTAGCCGTCGACATGAGAATTTTCGAGCCCGTTTTCCTATCCATATGAGCATGACTCGAAGAATACCGTGTTCGCAAGTTGATCTTCGTATTGCCAGAATTTTCTCTGTTACAGCTAATATCCAGATTCTGCCTCAGTCCCTATGCGATGACGCCTCCTATCTCTTCTGCGATCCTATGCTAGACTGCTATTGGTCCAATGTCCGAGCATATCTGAAATCACTATGCACGTAACTCCAGCAATATCTGAAAAGTACAACATCTCAGTTCTGTAGAGCGTAGCCCATTCCTCCCATAGTTCCTGCGAATAAACTGCCAGTTCAAGCACGTTCTCGACAGCAGTAACAATGGTCGTCCGATAGTTCTCAGCTGTTGACAAGATCATGCTTGATACGAAGGTCTACGATGGCAACCCTGACATACTGCCTGGTTTCCAAGTGCTCGACATCTTTGCCATCAGTAGCTCCACTATTCGGATCGCGTCACTCCGCGGAATCTGGCATACTGGAACTAGATCCGATGATCGTTTCGCTTCAAATTCGGACTGTTTAGCCACAGTTCTCCGTTCTGGTCCAAGTGCCGATCCAATGCCAGAGGCGCATCAGAATACGTTTACTCGTTCAAGATCTGGCTTCGAAGCGATCATCTTGTATCAGTCAGGCGACGTCGATGTTCACTTGCAACTCTATGCGTTGGACCAGTTCGAGGAGCACATGCTCTCTCGGACTATCCTGGACAGATTGCAGATTTTCACATTGTCTCAGCAAGTCTCACGTCTATTGATTGACAGAACTGCACAGTCCGGTATCTCGCGATAGCAACGCCGCTGGTTTTAGCAATGTCGTTCGAGCTTCTGTTGTCGCAAATGTACTCGAAAGGAGTCCTGAATTCGCCTTTGCCATGTTTCCATCGACCTCTTTTGCTCGTCTACGAGCAGATCAAACCTTCTCCACGTAGTCGATAAGACTTGTACTCAAACGGCTTCGCAATATATGATGCCACCAGATCGATCGTAGCTTCATCCCACCACCCCCATAAACTCCCGCCACTCCCCCGCACTCATCCCGCTCGTCTCCTGCGTCACCTCCTCCCCGGCCACCATCCGGCGCACGCACTCCACCCCCTTGCCCGACAGCTGCGCGCCGCCCAGCCGGTAGTCCTCGAAGGCCGCGTAGGACAGCGGCACCCAGTCGCGGACGATGCCGCAGAGCGCCTCGGCGTAGACCCGGATCTCCATCTGCGCGTGGGCGTCGGCGCGCAGGCGGAGGAAGTGGAACAGGTTGTGGAGGTCCACCTTCCAGTACCATTGCGTGTAGACGTTCGCCGGCAGGTTCATCCGCGCCAGCTCCCGCGCCAGCCCCTGCTGCCCGTCCTGCGAAATCATCGCCTCGTAATGGTCGTAGGCGCGCGTCGCGTCGTCGCGCAGCCAGTCGAGCACCCGCGCCGCCTCCTCCCCTTCGAGCGGCTCCCCCCGGCCCTGGTTGTTGACCGTCGACTGCGCGTTCAGGTCCCCGGGCGCGGGAATGTAGAACTCCCGGTCCAGGATCGAATAGCGGGCGGAGTATTCGTTGACGTTGGCCGTGCGGTGCCGGATCCACTGCCGCGCGACGAAGACGGGCAGCTTCACGTGCAGCTTGATCTCGCACATCTCGAACGGCGTGGAGTGCCAGTGCCGCATGAGGTAGCGGATCAGCCCCTCGTCGTTGCTGACCGCCTTCGTGCCACGCCCGTAGCTGACCCGAGCTGCCTGCGTGATCGCGGAATCGTCGCCCATGTAGTCGATGACGCGGACGAACCCGTGATCGAGCACCGGGTGGGCCGTGTAGAGATGCGCCTCCATCCCCGGAACGGTGGCGCGGCGGGTCGTGTGCGATTGCGCGCGCTCGGCGTCGATCTCGGCCTGCTGGTCGGGGGAGAGGGGCATGGGCGGGTCCTTGGCGGGATTCGGGGCTGGCGCGAAGGTGGCCCGCGGCGACGGGGGCTGCAACGGTTCGGGGTTGCGCGAAGGGACCGGCGGGTTACTTCTGCGACGGCAAACCGAGGAGACGCCGATGCCCATCACCTATCTGCACACGATGGTCCGCGTGAAGGATCTTGATGCCTCGCTGGCGTTCTACAAGCTGCTCGGGCTGGTGGAGCGGCGGCGGATCGACAACGAGGGCGGGCGCTTCTCGCTGGTGTTCCTCTGCCCCCCGGATCAGGCGGACGGCCATGCGGACGTCGAGCTGACCCACAACTGGGACGGGGACGACGCGCTGCCGTCCGACAGCCGGCATTTCGGGCATCTGGCCTATACCGTCGATGATATCTACGAGACCTGCGCGATGCTGCGGGACGCCGGCGTCACCATCAACCGACCGCCCGCGCGACGGGCACATGGCCTTCGTGCGCAGCCCCGACAACATCTCCGTCGAACTGCTCCAGGCGGGCGAGCGCAAGGAACCGCAAGAGCCCTGGGCCTCGATGGAGAACACCGGGCACTGGTGATCGGTCAGTCGATCGGCAGAACCGCCGCCGCGACGCGACGCCCCTCCCCCACCAGCACGTTGAACGTGCGGCAGGCGGCGGGGGTGGCCATGACCTCCAGCCCCAGCCCCGCAGCCTCCACCGCCTCGCGCAGATCGCGGGGCACATGCGCGATTTCGGAGCCGGTTCCGACGAAGACCACGTCGACCTGCGCCGCCAGCCCAGCGAGCGCCGCCACGTCGTCATAGCCGCCCCATGGCAACACGCCGCCGGAGTGGAGGATCAGCGCGCCCTGCACGACATCGCCGCCGATGCGGAAGAACCCCGGGCCATACCCGTCGAACGGGCGGGCCCCGTCGAACTCGACTTCGGTAAGGTTCATCGCACTCTCCTCCGGGTCGTCTCGTCGGGGAAGGCTAGGCCGATGCCGGGCCCGGTCCAGACCCCGCCCCGCGGCTCAGGCGTCGACGTTGGCGAACTGCGTTCCGGCGTCCGACGGCTTCTTCGGATCGCGGTCGATGCCCAGCATGAGCACGACGTTCTTCGCCACGTAGACCGAGGAATACGTTCCCACGATCACGCCCCAGAAGATCGCGAAGACGAACCCGCGGATCACGTCGCCGCCCAGCACGATCAGCGCCAGCAGCGCCAGCAGCGTCGTCCCCGAGGTCATCAGCGTGCGGGACAGCGTCTCGTTCACGGATCGGTTCATGACGTCGATGAGCGGCGTCTTCTTGTACTTGATGAGGTTCTCGCGGAGTCGGTCGAAGATGACGACCGTGTCGTTGATCGAATACCCGATGATCGTCAGCAACGCGGCGATCGTGGCCAGATCGAAGCGGATCTGCAGCAGCGAGAAGACCCCGATGGTCAGGATCACGTCGTGGAACAATGCGGCGACGGCCCCGACGGAGAACTGCCATTCGAAGCGCAGCCAGATGTAGAACAGGATCGCGACGAGCGAGGCTCCGACGGCCAGCAGCGCGGTGGTGATGAGCTCGCCCGAGACCTTCGGTCCGACGGATTCGACCGAAGGAAAGGCGATCGACGGGTCCACCCCCTGCAACGCGGCCTCGACAGCCGCGATGGTCTCGGGCGTGACGGACTCGACGCCCTCCTGCGCCTGGATGCGGATGAGGGCGACGTTCTGGTCGGCCGCGAAGGTCGGGTCGAAGACCTCCGTGATGGCGACGTCGCCCAGACCGAGCGGCGCGAGGGCCGCGCGATAGGCTCCGACGTCGACCGTCTGGACCGACTCCGTGCGGATGGTCGTGCCGCCGAGGAAGTCGATCCCGAAGTTCAGACCCACGGTGAGCCAGATGATCAACGATGCGACCATCGCGACGACGGAAGCCCCGAACGTCCAGCGACGCCAGCGCATGAAGTCCCAGCTGGTCTCGTCGGGCACGAGTCTCAGGCGCATGTCAGACCTCGATCTTCTTGGGGCGGCGACGCTCGAACCAGACGACGATCAGCAGCCGCGTGACGAATATCGCGGTGAAGACCGATGTCAGGATGCCGATGCCGAGGGTCACCGCGAAGCCCCGCACCGGGCCGGAACCCAGCGTGAAGAGGATCGCGGCGACGATGAATGTGGTGATGTTCGCGTCCACGATGGCCGACAGCGCCCGCTCGTAGCCCAGGGCGATGGCCCGGGCGGGGCCGCGGGCGGTCTTGAGTTCCTCGCGGATGCGCTCGAACACGAGCACGTTCGCGTCGACCGCCATGCCGATCGTCAGCACGATGCCCGCGATCCCCGGCAGCGTCAGCGTGCCCCCGATGAGCGACAGGATCCCGAAGATGAGCGCCACGTTGACACCGAGTGCCACGGTAGCGAAGACGCCGAAGAGCCCGTAGCTGGCGATCATGAAGAACACGACGGCGGCCATCGCGATCAGCGAGGCGACCTTGCCCGCGTCGATGCTGTCCTGCCCCAGTTCCGGGCCGACCGTGCGCTCCTCCAGGAAATCCATGCCCGCGGGGAGGGCACCGGCACGCAGCAGGATGGACTGCCGGTTTGCCTCTTCCACCGAGAAGTTGCCGGTGATCTGCCCCGACCCGCCGGGGATCGGCTCGTTGATGCGCGGGGCCGTCACCACCTCGTCGTCGAGCACGACGGCGAAGAGCGCGCCGACGTTCTCGGCCGTGTAGAGCCCGAAGGCGCGGGCACCGGCCGGGTTGAACCGGAACGTCACCGCGGGCTGGCCGCCCTGGTCGAAGCCGGGCTGACTGTCTACGAGGTCGTCGCCGGTGACGACGGGGGTGCGCTGCAGGACGTAGTAGACGCCGGCCTCGTCGAGCGACGGCACCAGCACCTCATCGCCGCCGACGCGGGTCTCCGGATCGGCGGTCTGGCTGACGACGGGGTGGAAGGTCAGCTTGGCGGTGGTCCCGATCAGCTCCTTGAGCTCCTGCGCCGAGCCGATGCCGGGCACCTGGATCAGGATGCGGTCGTTGCCCTGCCGCTGGATCGTCGGCTCGCGGGTCCCGGCCTCGTCCACCCGGCGGCGGATGATCTCCAGCGACTGCGACATGGTGCGGTCGTCGGTCGCCGCGCGCTCCCCCTCCGACAGGCGCAACGTGAGGACGTCGCCCGCGCCCGACACCTCGATGTCGTTCTGCCCGACGCCCGACAGCGAGACGATCGGCCGGGCGAGTTCGCGCGCAGCCGTCACCGCTGCCTGCAGCCCTTCGGGGTTCGACACCCGCACGCGCAACTCGTCCGCCGGGCCGTCCGGTACGCGCCGGATGCCGCCGACCTCATCGCGCAGGCCCCGGAGGACGTCGCGCACCTCGGGCCAGTACCCATCGATCCGCGAGGCATAGACCTCCGACAGGCGGACCTCGGCCAGCAGATGCGCCCCCCCGCGCAGGTCGAGCCCGAGGTTCACCAGCGACGACGGCAGGATCTCCGGCCACTGCGCCAGATCGGCGTCGATCGCGTCGGTCTCCACCGCTCCGCGCTCGATGGCCGTGACGGCGTCGTTGTGCCGCTCGGCCCGGGTGTAGAAGACGTTGGGAAGCGCCAGCGACAATCCGGCCAGGCAGACGAGCAGGATCGCCAGCCGTTTCCAGAGCGCGATCTCGAGCATGTCAGGCGGCCGGGTCGGTCTTGCTGAGCACCTGGGTGATCGTGGCGCGGACGGCGCGGACCTTCACGCCCTCGGCGATCTCGACCTCCACCTCCGCGTCGTCCTTGATCCGCGTGACCTTGCCGATCAGCCCGCCCTGCGTGACGACCTGATCGCCGCGGCGCAGCCCCGCGATCAGCGCCTTGTGCTCCTTCACCTTCTTCTGCTGCGGACGGATCAACAGGAAGTACATGATGGCGAAGATCAGGATCAGCGGGATGAAACTGCCGAAGGTGCCGGCGATCCCTCCGGCATCCTGGGCGTAGGCGGGGGTGGCGAACATGGATGGTCCCTCGGTTGTCGTGGCGCGCGGCGCAGAGCACCCCTCGGATAGGTCGCGGCAACCTATGCGCGGCCTGCGGTCGGCGCAAGCGGCCGGCGGACCCTCTGGCACGAGCCATCCGGCTGTGGCATCTCCACCCCGGAATTGCACCGACGAGGCCGCCATGCACGACATCCGCCAGATCCGCGACGACCCCGACGCCTTCGACGCCGCTCTGGCGCGACGGGGGCTGGAGGCGGTGTCGCCGGCGCTGCTCGCACTCGATGCCGCGCGGCGCGGAGCGGTGACGGGCGCGGAGGCGGCGCTGGCGGAGCGGAACGCCGCCTCCAGGCAGGTCGGCGCGGCGAAGGCCGGAGGGCGACGACGCGGAGTTCGAGCGGCTGCGGGCGCTCGTGGTCACCAAGAAGGAGGAGATCGCCCGGCTGGAGGACGAGTCCCGCACCGCCGACGCCGCCCTGCGCGCCGCTCTGCTGGAGATCCCGAACCTGCCCGATGCGGACATCCCCGACGGCACGTCGGAGGAGGACAACGTCGAGATCGCCCGCTGGGGCAGGCCGGTGGCGTTCGATTTCGCGCCCGTGGAGCATTTCGAGATCGCCGGCGTGGTGCCTGGAATGGACTTCGAGACCGCCGCCAAACTCTCCGGTGCGCGCTTCGTCCTGCTTCGCGGCGCCGTCGCCCGCCTCCACCGGGCGCTGGCGCAGTTCATGCTCGACACCCACACGCAGGAGAACGGGCTGACCGAGATCAACGGCCCGGTCATGGTCCGCGACGAGGCGATGCTCGGGACCGGGCAGTTGCCGAAGTTCCGCGAGGACAGCTATCTGACGAACGACGGCTATTGGCTCATCCCGACGTCCGAGGTGACGCTCACGAACACCGTCGCCGGCGACACGCTCGAGGAGACGGCGCTTCCCGTCCGCATGACGACGCACTCGCTCTGCTTCCGCTCCGAAGCCGGATCGGCGGGGCGTGACACCGCCGGCATGCTCCGGCAGCACCAGTTCGAGAAGGTGGAGATGGTCTCGATCACCCACCCCGACCAGAGCCGCGCCGAGCTCGACCGGATGACGCGCTGCGCGGAGGGCATCCTCGAGCGGCTGGGGCTGCCGTACCGGACGGTCGTGCTCTGCGCCGGCGACATGGGGTTCGGCGCGCGCCGCACCCACGACATCGAGGTCTGGCTGCCGGGGCAGGACAGCTACCGCGAGATCTCGTCCTGCTCCACGACCGGCGACTTCCAGGCCCGGCGGATGAACGCGCGGTTCAAGCCAGCGGCGGGCGGCAAGCCGGAGTTCGTGCACACGCTCAACGGTTCCGGGCTGGCCGTCGGGCGCTGCCTGATCGCGGTGCTGGAGAACGGTCAGCGGGCGGACGGGTCGGTCGCGCTGCCCGAGGTGCTGGCACCCTACCTGGGTGGCAGGACCACGCTCGGAGCCGATGGGGTTTTAGGCTAGCCCGTCAGGCCCCCGATCAAGGCGGGGAGTTCCGCAAGGGTCGCGATCCGCCGGTAGCGGTCGTGTCCCTCCGGGGCCTCCGCCCGCTCCAGTGCCCATTCGTGCTCCGCCGGGCAGAACACGCCCCAGGCCCCGGCCTCGATGGCCGGGACCACATCGGACTTCATCGAATTGCCGACCATCAGAGCGCGCTCCGCCCCGTCCCCGTACACGTCGAACGCTCGCGCATAGGTGGCGGGCACCTTGTCGGAGACGATCTCGATCCCGTCGAAGAGGTCTCCCAGTCGCGACTCGGCCAGCTTGCGCTCCTGATCCAGCAGATCGCCCTTAGTGATCAGCACCAGCGTATGATCCTCCGCCAACGCGCGCACGCTCTCCTCCACCCCCGGCATCAGATCGACGGGATGGCGCAGCATCTCGCGCCCGTCCGCGAGGATCTCCGCGATCACGGAAGCCGGCACCCGCCCCTCCGTCACCTCGATCGCCGTCTCGATCATCGACAGGGTGAACCCCTTGATGCCGAACCCGTAGTGCCCGAGGTTGCGACGCTCCGCCGCAAGCAGCCGGTCCATCAGGTGATCGGCCTCCGCGTGGTCGGCCAGCAGGGCGGCGAACCGGGCTTGCGTGTCGCGGAAGAACACCTCGTTGTGCCAGAGCGTGTCGTCGGCATCGAACCCGATGGTGGTGATGGTCACGCCAGTCGCCCCTTTTCCTCGCCCGCGCGATGCCTATATCCTGCCCTCGAACCCGTCACCCCCGATACGGACGACAAACCCATGCGCGCCGACCCGATCCTGATGAGCGACCTGCCCGACGACGGCGACACCGGCGGCGACGGCGACACCGCCGTCATCACCAGGACGAAGCCGAAGACGGCGAAGCCCCCGCTCTACAAGGTGCTGCTGCTCAACGACGACTACACGCCGATGGAGTTCGTGGTGGTCGTGCTGGAGAAGTTCTTCGGCATCAACCATTCGCAGGCGGTCGAGATCATGCTGACGGTGCACAAGAAGGGCCTCGCCGTCGTCGGCGTCTTCAGCCACGAGATCGCCGAGACGAAGGTCGCGCAAGTCATGGATTTCGCCCGCAAGCACCAGCATCCGCTGCAGTGTACGATGGAGAAGGAGGACTAGTCCTCTCCGATGTCCGCCGAACGCCTGTCCCTCGCCCTGGCGTCCGGAGCACTGTCCCTGCCCCATGGTCGCATCCTGCTGATGCGTCCGCCCGCCGATCTCTCGCTGGACGGCCTGCCCGCGACTATCGTGGCCGAGCAGGGGTTCCGTCCCGACCACGACGCGCTCGCCGCCCGCGGCATCGACGTGACGCCCCACGCGGTGGGCGCGTTCGACGCGGCCGTCGTCTTCGTCGCCCGGTCCAAGGCGCTGACCCTGGATCTCGTTTCTCGGGCCTGCGCACGCCTGCCGGAGGGCGCGACCGTCGTGATCGACGGGCAGAAAGGCGACGGCGTGGACTCGATCCTGCGGCAGTGTCGCAAGGCCTTCGATGTGGGCGAAGCCTTCTCCAAGTCCCATGGGAAGACCTTCTCCTTCCCGGCGCGTCCTGCCCCCGACGGCTGGGCATCGGCCCCGACGCGGGTCGACGGATTCATGACCTGCGCGGGCATCTTCTCCGCCGACGGGGTCGACCCGGGATCGGCGCTTCTGGCTCAGCACGTCGGGGGGCTTTCCGGCCGGGTCTGCGACCTGGGGGCCGGATGGGGCTACCTCGCGCGCGCCGTCCTCGCACAGCCGAAGGTCACAGCTTGTGCGCTGGTGGAGGCGGATCACGATGCGCTGGACTGCGCCCGGGCCAACGTCACCGACCCGCGGGCGACCTTCCACTGGGCCGACGCCGCGAGCTGGGCCGGGGGGCCGTTCGACGTCGTCGTGTCCAATCCGCCGTTCCACACGACCCGCAAGGCCGATCCCTCGCTCGGCCGGGCGTTCATCGCCTCCGCCGCGCGGCTGCTGACCCCCTCGGGCAGGCTCCTGATGGTCGCCAACCGGCATCTGCCGTATGAAGGGACATTGGACGCGGCCTTCGCGCAGGTCCGGGTGCTGGCCGAAACCGGCGGGTTCAAGGTGATCGAGGCGCGCAGGCCGAAACGCGCACGGGAGCGGACATGAGCAACTCCATCGAGGGCAAGACCGCCATCGTCACCGGGGCGGCCAACGGCGTGGGCCTGTCGATCGCGCGGCACTTCGTCGAGCAGGGGGCCAACGTCATGTTCGCCGACCGCGACGAGGCGGGCCTGAACGCGGAGGTCGGAGACGCGCAGACGGAGGAGGGCGCGCGGCTGCACTACTTCGCCGGCGACCTGCGCGAGCGGCTGACCATCGCGAACCTGCTGTCGGCGACGATCGACGCCTACGACCGGGTCGACATCCTGGTGAACGCCTCCCGGCAGATCCTCAGCACCGATCCGCTCGATCCCGACGACCAGAGCGTCGCCACCCTGATGGAGCAGAACGTCCTGACCGCCTTGCGCCTAAGCCAGACGGTGGCCAGGCGGATGATCCATCAGGCGGAGGAGGACGGGAGGAGCGACGGGATCGTCGGCACCATCGTCAACATCAGCTCCATCGCGGGCCGGCGCACGCAGCCCGACCTGCTGGCCTATTCCATCAGCGCCGCCGCCCTCGATCAGGCCACCCGCAGCCTCGCCGTCAGCTTCGCGCGCGAACGCATCCGGGTGAACGGCGTGGGCATCGGGTCGGTCATGTCCACCAACCTGCAGAGCCGGCTTGGCGAGACCGAGGGGCTGCGCAAGGCCATCGTGGAGGCGACGCCGATGGGCCGCATCGCGGACCCAGCGGAACTGGCGGAGACGGTGCAGTTCCTCGCCTCCGGCGCGTCCGGGTTCATGACCGGCCAGATCCTGACGGTGGACGGCGGGCGCACGCTCATCGACCCGGTGGTCGAGTCGGCCTACTGAGGCGGCACGCGATTGCGGCGCAGCCGTCCCGCGCCTATATCCGCGGCCATGTCAGACATCGCCCCGAGCAACCGCCCGCCCCTGCCGCCCGAGATCGCGCGGCGGCGCACCTTCGCCATCATCAGCCACCCGGACGCCGGCAAGACCACCCTGACCGAGAAGTTCCTGCTCTACGGCGGGGCGATCCAGATGGCCGGTCAGGTACGGGCCAAGGGCGAAGCGCGGCGCACCCGGTCGGACTTCATGAAGATGGAGCAGGACAGGGGCATCTCCGTCTCCGCCTCCGCCATGTCGTTCGACTTCCACACGCCCGGTCGCGACTACCGCTTCAACCTGGTGGACACGCCCGGGCACGCGGACTTCTCGGAGGACACCTACCGCACGCTGACGGCGGTGGACGCCGCCGTCATGGTGATCGATGGCGCCAAGGGCATCGAGAGCCAGACCCAGAAGCTCTTCGAGGTCTGCCGGATGCGCGACCTGCCGATCCTGACGTTCTGCAACAAGATGGACCGGGAGAGCCGCGATACCTTCGAGATCATCGACGAGATCCAGGAGAACCTCGCCATCGACGTCACCCCCGCGTCCTGGCCCATCGGGGTGGGGCGCGAGTTCATCGGCTGTTACGACCTGCTCCACGACCGGCTGGAGCTGATGGACCGGGCGGACCGCAACAAGGTCGCGGAGACGGTGAAGATCAGCGGGCTGGACGATCCGCAGCTGGCCGCACGCGTGCCCGCCGATCTGCTGGCCAAGCTGCGCGAGGAGGTGGAGATGGCGCGCGAGCTGATGCCGGCGTTCGACCGCGCCGCCTTTCTCGAGGGCTCGCTCACCCCGATCTGGTTCGGCTCCGCGATCAACAGCTTCGGGGTGCGCGAGCTGATGGCAGGCATCGCCGAATACGGGCCCGAGCCCCAGCCGCAGCGGGCCGAACCGCGGCAGGTCTCGGCCGACGAAGAGCCCGTGACCGGCTTCGTCTTCAAGGTGCAGGCCAACATGGACCCCAGACACCGGGATCGCGTGGCCTTCGTGCGGCTGGCGTCGGGGCATTTCGAGCGCGGCATGAAGCTGACCCACGTGCGCTCGAAGAAGCAGATGGCGATCTCGAACCCCGTCCTCTTCCTCGCGGCGGACCGGGAGCTGGCGGAGGAGGCCTGGGCCGGCGACATCATCGGCATCCCCAACCACGGACAATTGCGCATCGGCGATGCGCTGACGATGGGTGAGACGCTGCGCTTCACCGGCATCCCCAGCTTCGCGCCGGAACTGCTGCAGGGCGTCCGCGCGGGCGACCCGATGAAGGCCAAGCATCTTGAGAAGGCTTTGATGCAATTCGCCGAGGAGGGTGCCGCCAAGGTCTTCAAGCCCGCCATCGGATCGGGCTTCGTCGTCGGCGTCGTGGGCCAGTTGCAGTTCGAGGTCCTGGCCAGCCGCATCGAGCTGGAATACGGCCTGCCGGTCAGCTTCTCGCCCTCGCAATTCACCTCCGCGCGCTGGCTCTCCGGCCCGAAGGACGCGGTCGGGGGTGTCGTCACGAAGAACCCCCAGCACATCGGTCACGACAACGACGGCGACCCGGTCTTCCTCACCCGCCTGCAGTGGGACATCGACCGGATCGTGCGCGACCATCCCGAGGTGACGCTGAGTGCGACCAAGGAGATGATGGTATGATCCCCCGCGCCCTCGTCGCCGAGGCGCTCGGCCTGCCGGTCGATACCGATGCACTTCCGCCGGGGGATCTTCCAGTGGAGAGATTTGCGGCCCGGCTGCTTGCCTATCTCTCGACACCCCAAGCGGGGGTCGAAACGCCGGACGCCTGGACCGGAGCGGTGATGGATCGGCTGATCGCCGACGATCCTGATCTGGCACTGGACGCCTTGGCGGCGGGCGCTCGGCTGGACGGCGCGGAGGTCCTGTCGGATGCGCTTGCGGATCTGGCGGAGCGGGATGCCGCGACGTCGCGGAGGATCGAAAAGCGTGCCGCCTCGGACCCGGCGCTTACTTCCCTGATCGCCGCGACGCAGAATCCGGACCCTGGTTGAAGCCCAGATTTTGACGTTACGTCATTAACCTTCTCTTCCGATTTGCGGCGTTACCCCTTTGCCCGCTTGGATAATTGTATTAAATTTTCGAAGTGCGCCGGATGATCCGGCGTCTGTTTTTATCAGGAGGCTCTTTTGTTCAAGAGAACCATCACCACCGCAATCGTCGCCGTCTCCCTGCCCTTCGCGGCGGGCGCGGCCACGCAGACCTTCACCGATCAGGCCGCGTTCCTCGCTGCCATCGGCGGTGTCCCCACCACGACGGAGACGTTCGACATCTCCGACCAGCTGCTGTCGGGGACCGGCACCGTGTTCAACACGGGTGTTACCGTCACGCCCTTCGCGGCGAGCGCCGACAACCGCGTCCAGGACGAGGTCCTGCGCCTGAGCGTCGACAACGACTCCGGCAACGCGACGAACCCCGCCAATCCCCTAACGTCGCTGATCGAGATCATGCTGCCGAACGCAAGCCGCTTCTTCGGCATCGACTTCGGATCCACCAGCGGCTCCGGCGGCATCGGCAACAACAGCGGCACGATGCTGGACGACAATCTGGCGTTCAACTTCAGCACGCTCTCTCCGGGACAGACGACATCCGGGTATTCCGGCTTCTTCGGCCTGATCGCCGACGACGCGTTCACCAAGATCTCGTTCTCCTCGGAGGGTATCGGCAACTTCACCGACGACGACTTCCGTGCTGACAATCTGGTGTTCGAAGCCGTCGCGCCGATCCCGGTTCCGGCCGGTCTGCCCCTGCTGCTCGGCGGCATGGCGGTCTTCGGAGCGCTGCGCGCCCGTCGCAAGACGGCCTGACCATAGGGTCGAAATGAGGAACGGCACCGACCGCGAGGTCGGTGCCGCTCACATGTCGGGAATGGCCGTCCGTCAGACGACCTTGGCATCCATCGTGATCTCGCAGGTCAGCAGCTTGGAGATCGGGCAGTTCGCCTTGGCCCCCTCGGCCGCCTTCATCACCTCGGCCTCTTCGGCACCGGGCACCGAGATCGTCACGTCGAGATGCGACTTCGTTACCGCGAAACCGCCATCCACCTGATCGAGCGTCACGGTCGCCTTGGTGTCGATCGCCTCCGCAGTCATTCCGGCTTCGCCCAGCACCATCGAGAGCGCCATCGAGAAGCAGGAGGCGTGTGCGGCTGCGACCATCTCCTCGGGATTGGTGCCGGCGGCATCCTCGAAGCGGGTGTTGAAGCCATAGGGCTGGTCCTTCAGCGCCCCCGACTGCATCGAAACGGTGCCCTTGCCGTCCTTCAGGCCACCGGCCCAGTGCGCGGATCCATGGTTCTTCGGCATCTGTCTCTCCTCGAGGTATCGATTGATGTCAGGGAATGAACACGCGCCGGGCTCGTCGCGTTCCACCACACAAGGGTCAAGTTGACCGCGCGCGCCCTTGTTGCTAAGGCAGCGGCGCGTGGCCGGGACGGCCCGCACGACGTATCGACTGGGACGCGTAGATTCGGCGTCCCGCCATCCCCAGAGCGGCGGGCATCCGGCCCGGCTCCAATCAGGACGCACATGAAAAGCTTTTCCGACCTCAACCTCGATCCCAGAGTCCTCCTTGCCATCGAGGCCACTGGCTACACCACCCCCACCCCGATCCAGGCCGGTGCCATCGAACCCGCCCTCCAGGGCCGCGACGTCCTCGGCATCGCGCAGACGGGCACCGGCAAGACCGCCGCCTTCACGCTTCCGATGATCACCCTGCTGGGCAAGGGACGCGCGCGCGCCCGCATGCCCCGTTCCCTCGTGCTCGCCCCGACCCGCGAGCTCGCCGCGCAGGTGGCCGAGAACTTCGACACCTACGCCAAGGGATCCCGGCTCAAGAAGGCCCTCCTGATCGGCGGCGTCTCCTTCAAGGAGCAGGATCGTCTGATCGACCGCGGCGTCGACGTCCTGATCGCCACGCCCGGCCGCCTGATCGACCACCATGAGCGCGGCAAGCTGCTGCTCACCGGCGTCGAGATCATGGTCGTCGACGAGGCGGACCGGATGCTCGACATGGGGTTCATCCCCGACATCGAGCGCATCTTCGAGATGACGCCCTTCACCCGGCAGACCCTGTTCTTCTCCGCCACGATGGCGCCCGAGATCGAGCGGATCACGAACAAGTTCCTGTCCAACCCCGTCAAGATCGAGGTCGAGCGACAGAACACGACGTCGCAGACGATCACGCAGCTGCTGGTGGAGCACGAGCCGAAGTCGAAGGCGATGACGGCCAAGGACAAGCGCGAGATCCTGCGCGCCATCATCGACAGGGACCGCGCGCTGGCCGACAACCCGCTGCGCAACGCAATCATCTTCTGCAACCGCAAGGTCGACGTGGACGTGGTGGCAAAGGCGCTCAAGAAGGATGGCTACAACGCGGAGCCGATCCACGGCGATCTGGAGCAGTCGCACCGCACCCGCACGCTCGACGGTTTCCGCGACGGCTCGATCACCTTTCTGGTGGCCTCCGATGTCGCCGCGCGCGGGCTCGACATCCCGAACGTGAGCCATGTGTTCAACTACGACGTGCCCAGCCATGCGGAGGATTACGTCCACCGCATCGGGCGGACGGGCCGTGCCGGAAAGACAGGGCTCGCCTACACGATCTCCGTGCCCTCCGATCGCAAGTACCTCGACGCGATCGAAGCGCTGGTGAAGGAGACCATCCCGCGCGGAGAAAACCCATGGGCCGCCCCCGAAGCGCGACCCGCGCGCGACGAGGCGGAGGCGGAGGAGACCGCGCCGAAGCGCGCCACGTCGCGCAGCCGGTCCCGCAGCCGCAAGCCAGCCGAGCCCGTGGCCGAGGTCTCAGCCGAGCAGGAGACGTCGCAGCCGCTTTCCGCCTCCGCCCCGGAAGAGGCGGCAGCGGGGACGGCGCGGGAGCAGCCCCCGACCGCGGCCCCGGGCCCCGCGCCCCGGCCTGCCCCGCGCGCCGAGCCGTCGGTGCCCGAACCGCGCGGCTCCGGCCGGACCCGCGGCGGTCGCGGACGCGGCGAGGATCGCGGCCCGCGGGTCGTGGGGCTGGGCGATCACGTACCGGGCTTCATCGAGATGAGCTTCGACGAGCGCCGCAGGGAGGCCTGACGACCCGGCGGTGGCGATCAGGGGGACATCGGACCGAGGCGGCGGTCAGTCGGTCAACCGTTTCGCGAACCCTGCGCCATTTCGCATCTCGCCAGCCGCCCGACACGGGCCTAGGGTCGCGCGATGACACCCCGCCTCCCTGTCGTCTTCATCCTGCTGACCATCATGATAGAGGCCATGGGGATCGGCCTCATCCTGCCCGTGATGCCGGATCTGCTGCGCGAGGTGCAGGGGGCGACCCTGAGCGAGGCCGCGATCTGGGGCGGCATCCTGGCCTCCTCCTACGCGCTGATGCAGTTCCTCTTCTCGCCCGCCATCGGAAACCTTTCGGACCGGTTCGGCCGCCGTCCGGTGCTGCTGATATCGATGGCGGTGATGTTCCTCGACTACATCCTGATGGCCTTCGCCCATACCATCTGGCTGCTGCTGATCGGGCGCATCGTCGCCGGGATCGCGGCGGCCACCATGTCCACCGCTTTCGCCTTCATGGCCGACATCTCCCCGCCCGAGAAGAAGGCCGCGAACTTCGGCCTCGTCTCCGCCGCCTTCGGGCTGGGCTTCGTCCTTGGCCCGGCCGCGGGAGGGCTGCTGGCGGAATGGGGGCCGCGTGCGCCGTTCTGGGCGGCCGCCATACTCGCCGGCGCGAACCTCGCCTTCGGCCTGATCGTCCTGCCGGAGACGCTGCGCAAGCCCCGCCCCTTCACCTTCGCCCGCGCCAATCCGCTGGGGGCCCTGCGCGCCGTCACCGCGCTGCCGGGGCTCGCGGGGCTGTTGTCGGTGTTCCTCGTCTACCAGATCGCGACCTGGGTCTATCCGGCCGTCTGGGCCTACTTCACGCAGGCCGCCTTCGGATGGACCGCGCGCATGGTCGGCGTCTCGCTCGCCATCTACGGCATCTCGATGGCGGTGGTGCAGGGGGTACTCATCCGCTGGATCATCCCGGCCCTGGGCGAACGGGCGACGCTGCGCTGGTTCCTGCCCTACAACGTGGTGATCCTGCTCTGCATGGCCTTCGTGCCCTACGGCTGGCTCCTCCTCCTGCTCACCCCCTTCTCCGCACTCGGCGCGGTGGTGGACCCGGCGATGAAGGGCATCGCCAGCCGGGTGGCCTCGGACGATTCCCAGGGGGAGCTGCAGGGCGTGCTGGCGTCGATCACGGCCATCGCGGCAATCGTCTCACCTCTCCTGATGACCCGCGTGTTCAACGCCGCGACCGAAGGGGCGAACGACTTTCCGGGCGCGCCCTTCGTCGTGGCAGCGGGGCTGATGGTCGCCGCCTGCATCCTTTACGCGGCGCAGAAGTCCATGAGGGCGGCGCTGAACACCTGAGCGTCGACGTTCCCGCCCGAGGCGACCACCGCGACGTCGCCCGCGTGGTGGAACAGCCCTGCGGCCAGCGCCACCGCGCCGCCGGGCTCCAGCACGATGCGCAGGTGCAGCCAGGCCAGCGCCATCGCGCGGCGCGCCTCCTCGTCCGTCACGACGATACCGGGGCCGCAGAGGCGGGCCATGATCGGAAAGGTGATCTCTCCCGGGCGAGGGCGTCACGATCGCGTCGCAGATCGAGCCCGTGAGCGCCGCGTTCGACAGCCGGGTGCCGGAGGCGAGCGAACGCGTCACGTCGTCGAAGCCTGCGGGCTCCACCGGGCGCACCGTCGCGCGGCCCTCCAGTGCGAGCGCGATGCCCGACGTCAGCCCGCCGCCCCCGCAGCAAACCAGCACCTCCTCCACCTCGTCCG
Organism: uncultured Alphaproteobacteria bacterium; assembly: GCA_963757495.1. GTDB lineage: Bacteria > Pseudomonadota > Alphaproteobacteria > Rhodobacterales > Rhodobacteraceae > Jannaschia. Next base: position 124,230 of record CAVWRZ010000002.1, on the reverse strand, counting down.
GCAGATCCTCGGCGATCTCCAGCCCCACGGTCCCCTGCCCCGCGATCACCATCGGCTCGTCATAGGGCTTCACCATCGTCAGCCCGCGTTCCACGACGAGCGCCGCGCCGATGGCGTCCCGGTCTTCCGTGGCACGGTCGTAGTGCACCACCTCCGCGCCGTAGCCGCGGGTGTTGGCGATCTTCACCGCCGGCGCGTCCGACGGCATGACGATGGTCGCCCGCTTGCCCAGCAGCTGCGCCGCATGCGCCACTCCCTGCGCATGGTTGCCCGAGGAGAAGGCCACGACGTCTCCCTCGACCTGGGAGAGCGCGTTGTAGGCCCCGCGGAACTTGAAGCTGCCCGTGCGCTGCAGGCACTCCGCCTTCACGAAGATCCGCCGCCCGAAGGCCGCATCCAGCGTCGGGGCATTCAGCAGCGGGGTGCGGACGGCATGGCCGCGGATGCGGTCGGCGGCGGCACGGATCGCCTTCAGATCGACATCGTCCATTCGTTCAGCGCCTCCAGCGATTCCGGCTCGTCGAGGAAGGGAACATGCCCCCGGTCGGGCACCTCCGCCGCGATCATGTCGGGGCGACGGCGCTGCATCTCGGCGAAGGTCTCCGCGGAGAGCAGATCCGAGTTCGCCCCCCGGATGCAGGCCAGGGGCACCCCCTTCAGCGCGTCGAACAGCGGCCAGAGATCGAGCGCGGGTTGCTCCGAAGCCTCCAGCACCGCATCGCGCAGCTTCGCATCGTAGTTGATCGCAAGCCCGTCGTCGGTCTCCCGGTAGTGCTTCTCCACCTCCGCGCGCCACCGGTCGGGCGGCACGTTGGCGAAGCCCGTCATCTGGGTCGCGCGCAGCAGCGCCGCCTCCTCGAGATTGCGCGCCGACGGGGCACGGCCGATGTAGTCGCGGATGACCTCCATACCCTCCGGGCGCGATCTCCGGGCCGATGTCCACGAGGCAGACCCCGTCCATCCGCTCCTTCGCCATCACCGCCAGCGCCATCGCGATCAGCCCGCCACGGGAGGTGCCGAGGATGGCGACGCGCGGCAGGTCCAGATGGTCGAGCAACTCGATCACGTCCCGCGCCTCGGTCGGGATGGTGTAGCTCCGCCAGTCGGGCGCGCGCTGCGACTTGCCCCGGCCGCGGTAGTCGAGGCGGATGACGCGATGCTCGCCCAGCAGATAGGGCAGCACGTAGTCGAAATCGGTGGAGTTCCGCGTCAGGCCCGAGAGGCACAGGATCGGCGGGTCGCCCGCCTCGCCCTGATCCTCGTACCAGAGCCGCAGATTGTCGGAGGAGCGGAACTCGGGCATCAGAGCCGCGCCACCAGCGCCGGGATCTCCGACAGGTCCGTGAGCACATGCGCCGGCGTCCAGGGCAGCCGGTCCATCGGCGCGCCGGTGCGGTTGACCCAGGCCGTCCGGAAGCCGTAGCCCGTCGCCGCCGCCGCGTCCCAGCCGTTCGAGGAGACGAAGAGGACGGATCCCGCCTCGCAGCCGAAGGCCCGGCCCACCATGTCGTAGACCCGTGCATCCGGCTTGTAGACGCCGACGCTCTCCACCGACAGCAGGTGGTCGAGGAGGCGTCCGATCCCCGCCGAGCGCACCGCACCCTGCAGCATCTCTGGCGAGCCGTTCGACAGGACGCCAGTGGCGCGCCCCGCATCCTTGAGCGCGCTCAGCATGGCGGGCACCTCCGGGTAGGTCGCAAGCTCCCAGTAGAGCTTGAGCAACCGCTCACGCAGGGCGTCGTCGGCGAGCCCGGAGGCTTCGAGCGCATGGTCCAGAGCGTCCTGCGTGACCTGCCAGAAGTCCGCGTGTTCGCCGGCGATCGTCCGGATCCAGGTGTACTGCAGCTGTCGTTCGCGCCAGTCGGCCGAGAGCCTCTGCCAACCGTCAGAGAGCTGCGGAAAGGCAGGCTCCTCCGACGCGAGGCGGGCGGCGGAGGTGACGTCGAAGAGCGTGCCGTAGGCGTCGAAGATGCAGGTGTCGATGGTCATCGCGGGCTCCCCGAAGGATGTCAGAGGTTGTCGGTCCGGGGCATCCCCATGACATGATAGCCGCCGTCGACGTGGATGATCTCGCCGCTGGTGCAGGCCCCCGCGTCCGAGCAGAGGTAGAGCGCCGTCCCGCCGATCGCCTCCAGCGTCGCATTCGCGCGCAACGGGGCATTGGCCTCGGTGTGGCGGAACGTGCGGCGCGCGCCGCCGATGGCGGCTCCGGCCAGCGTCTTCATCGGGCCGGGGGAGATGGCGTTGACCCGGATGCCCTCCGCCCCGAGATCGGCCGCGAGATAGCGCACGGCGGCCTCCAGCGCGGCCTTCGCCACGCCCATCACGTTGTAGAACGGCATCACCCGCTGCGATCCGTCGAAGGTCAGCGTCAGGATCGTGCCGCCCCCCCTTCCGTCCTTGGCGCTCATCAGGGGTGCGGCGCGACGCGCGACCTCGATCAGCGAGTAGCAGGAGATGTCGAGCGAATGCTTGAAGTTCGCGCGGCTGGTGTTGACGAAGCGGCCCGTCAACTCGGACTTGTCGGAGAACGCGATGGCGTGGATCACGAAGTCGAGCGCCCCGCCCTTTGCCAGTTCCGCGAACGCCGCGTCCAGCGAGGCGTCGTCGGTCACGTCCACGTCGAGCAGGGTGGTCGCCCCGATGCTCTCGGCCAGCGGAGCAAGCCGCTTGCCGAAGGCCTCCCCCTGATAGGTGAAGGCGAGGTCCGCGCCGGCCGCCGCAAGCTCGCGCGCGATGCCCCAGGCGATGCTCCGCTCGTTGGCGACGCCCATGACCAGACCGCGCTTGCCGGCCATGTCCATGCCGCTCACGCCCGATGCTTCGAGATGATGACGGTGCCGTTGGTGCCGCCGAACCCGAAGGAGTTCGAGAGCACGCTGTCGATCTCCACGTCCGTGCGTCAGCTCGGTGTTGATCTCCGACGGCTTCAGCTCCGGGTCCAGTTCGGTGACGTTGATCGACGGCGCGATGAAGCCGCTGGTTCATCATCAGCATCGAGTAGATCGCCTCCTGCACGCCGGTGGCCCCCAGCGAATGCCCCGTCATCGACTTGGTGGAGCCGATGGGCGGCGTCTTGCCCTCGCCCCAGATGTTGCGGCAGGCCACGACCTCCTTGATGTCGCCCACGGGCGTCGAGGTGCCGTGCGCGTTGACGTAGCCGATGGTCCGGTCCTCGGGCATCTGGGAAAGCGCCAGCCGCATCGCCCGCTCCCCGCCCTCGCCGCGAAGGGGCCACCATGTCCGCCCCGTCGGACGTGGCGCCGTAGCCCGTGACCTCGCCGTAGATCGTCGCCCCGCGCGCGATGGCCCGCTCCCGCTCCTCCAGCACCACGACGCCCGCCCCTCCCGCGATCACGAAGCCGTCGCGCGTCGCGTCGTAGGGGCGGGACGCCGTCTCGGGCGTGTCGTTGTACTTGCTGCTCATCGCGCCCATCGCGTCGAAGAGGCACGACAGCGTCCAGTCGACCTCCTCGCCGCCGCCGGCGAACACGATGTCCTGCTTGCCGAACTGGATCTGCTCCACGCCGTTGCCCATGCAATGCAGCGACGTCGTGCAGGCGGAGGTGATCGAGTAGTTCACGCCCTTGATCCCGAACGGCGTGGCGAGGCAGGCGGAGTTGGTGGACGACATGCAGCGCGTCACCATGAACGGCCCCATGCGCTTGGGCCCACCCTTGTTGAGCACGGCGTCGAACGCCTGGAAGAAGTTCGACGTGGACGGCCCGCCGGACCCCATCACGAGGCCGGTGCGTTCGTTGGAGACCTCGTTCTTCTCCAGCCCGGAATCCGCGATGGCGCGCTCCATGGCGATGTAGTTGTAGGCCGCCCCCGGGCCCATGAACCGAAGCTGCCGCTTGTCGATGTGATCTTCCAGCACGATGTCGGGCACGCCGTGGACCCGGCTGCGGAAATTGTGCTCCGCGTAGGTCTCCGAAAAGGTGATGCCGGACTTGCCCGCCCGCAGGGAGGCCTCGACCTCGTCGGGGGTGTTTCCGATCGGCGAGACGATCCCGATCCCGGTGACGACGACACGACGCAGCATGGCGGCTTATCCTCTCGATAAGGTTCCCGGGCCGAACGGCCCGGACATTCGGGGTTCAAGCAGGGTCGACCGCCCAATTCCAGCAGATTTCCCGCTGGGCAATCTCGGCCGCATCGGCATCTTCGTCCTCCGCAGCCCTCCCAATCCTGACCAGATCGCGGAAGAAGCCGGGGCCGCATCTGTCGTCGCTCTGACGGACGACCAGCGATGACAGCACCGGCAGGCCGGTCGCCTCCGTTCTCACCATCAGATCCGATAGGAACTTAGCGAGAGTAGTGGCCTTGCCCTGACTCCAGCTGGTCTTCGCACCGGTCAACCGCTCGTAGAACGCCTTGTAGCCGATCGTTTCACGCTGGGCGGCGACATCCCGCAGGAGTTCGATCGCGCCCGTGACGTGCAGGTGTTTGGGCCGCGTCGAAAGGATCGCGTTGACTTCCGCATGATGCTCTTTGAAGCGGGGATCGCCGGCAATCCGTTCCAGGTTCGCGTCCTTGTAAGTACTGAAATCCAACGTGTTCCCCTCAGCTCTCGCTCAGCGCGACCTTCATGTCCTTCACGACGTAGATCACCTCGCCGTCGGCTTCCACGATCCCGTCGGCGACGCCCATCGTCAGGCGACGGGTCTGCAACGCCTTGGTGAAATCGACCTTGTATATCAGCATCTTGCGGTCCGGCCGCACCATGCCGGTCAGCTTCACCTCGCCCACGCCCAGTGCGTAGCCCCGCCCCTGCCAGCCGCGCCAGCCAAGGTTGAAGCCGGTGAGCTGCCACAGCCCGTCGAGGCCGAGGCAGCCGGGCATGATCGGGTTGCCGGGAAAGTGGCAGTCGAAGAACCAGAGGTCCGGTGAGATATCGAACTCGGCGACGACATGGCCCTTGCCGTGCGCGCCGCCGTCGCCCGAGATGTCGGTGATCCGGTCCATCATCAGCATGGGCGGTTCCGGCAGCTGCGCGTTGCCCTCCCCGAACAGCTCTCCACGGGCGCACCTCAGCAGGGCATCGCGGTCGAACTGCGTCGGATACTGACTCATCTCGCTCCCCTTCCGGGCCGTTTCGCTCCCCCTATCACCGCATGTTTCAACCTCGCAACCCTGCGCGGGCGGCGGTCGCATCACCGTCGTCGTGATGAATCCGTTTGAAAACCCTTCGCAGCGCACCTTATATTGGAAGCATGATGATGACCGACACCTCCAGGACCCGTGGCGAAGCCTGGCTCGCCGGGGCGGACCTGCGCCCGACGCGGCAGCGGGTGCTTCTCGCCACGCTGCTCGTGGGCGACGGGCGGGACCGGCACGTGACGGCGGAATGGCTGCACGACGCGGCGCGGACCTCCGGGGACAAGGTGTCGCTGGCGACCGTCTACAACACATTGCGCGCCTTCACCGACGCCGGGCTGGTGCAGGAGATCACGGTCGACGGGACCGGAAGCTACTTCGACACCAAGCTCGACGATCACCCGCATTTCTATTGGGAAGACGAGGGCCGGTTGTCGGATGCGGGGACGGAGGCGTTACAGATCGTGAACCTCCCCGCCGCCCCGGAGGGTATGGAAATCGCCAAGGTCGACGTCGTGATCCGGTTGCGCGCTCGCCCCTGACGACTGCGGTGACGGATGTATTATCACTGTATCACAGCCGTATTGTCCGCGTCACATTTCGCTACCCCAGTCCCAGTTCCGTGAATGGCAGATAACGCACCGGCGTGCCCGGCTCGATCCGCGCGGCACCGTCGGGCATCAGGACGAACCCCTCCGCCCAGGATAGCCCCGACACCAGCCCCGACCCCTCGGATCGGAAGACTTCCGCGCGGCCGTCGCGTAGACGCGCGCGATAGACCTCGGTGCGGCCCGGTTTCTTGGACTTCGCGAAACCGGCTGGCACCTCGATGCCTTCCGGCTCCCGCCATCCTGCCCCGGCCATCTGAAAGAGCGCGGGGCGGGCGAAGAGGGCGGCGCAGGTGAATGCGGCGACGGGGTTTCCCGGCAGGCCGAAGAGCGGCGTGCCGCCCCAGTGGCCGAGGACGAGCGGGCGGCCGGGCTTGATGGCGATGCGCCAGTGGTAGATGGCATCGCGCGCGCGCAGCAGCCCGGAGATATGGTCCTCCGCCCCCGCGCTGGCCCCGCCGGACGTGAGGATCGCATCCGTCGATGCGGCATCGAGCGTTGCGGCGACGGCGCCCGGATCGTCGGGGGAGTGGCCCAGGTCGACGGGCTCCACCCCCCAGCCGGCGAGCATGGCCAGCAGCATCGGGCGGTTCGCGTCGGGGATGCCGTGCCGGCTGCCCGCCACCGTGAGCTCGTCGCCGGTGGACAGCACGCCGACGCGCAGACGGCTGCGGACCGGCAGGGTGCCGTGCCCGGCGGCGACGGCGAAGGCGAGGTCGGTCGGGCGCAGGATCGTGCCGGCGGGCAGGACGGCATCGCCCTCGGCGACGTCCTCCCCGGCGCCGCGGGTGTTGGCCCCGGGCGCGGGGATCGCTCGGAGGGTGACGGCGTCGCCTTCCACGGTCGCGTCCTCCTGCAGGGCGACGGTATCGGTGCCGCCCGGGATCTCGGCACCGGTCAGGATGCGCAGGGCGTGGCCGGGCGGGACGGTGCGGGCATGCGGCACGCCGGCCGCGGCGCGACCCCGGGCGACCGGAACCGCGCCCGGCCGCAGCGTGGCGTGGGCGAAGGCCCAGCCGTCGACGGCGGCGTTGGCGACGGGCGGGTTGGACCGGGTGGCCACGAGGTCGCGGGCGAGGATGCGGGCGCGGGCCGCGCCGACGGGGGCACTCTCGATGCCGGTGACCGGGGTGCAGACGGCGCGCAGGGTGGCGAGGGCTTCGGCCACGGGCGTCCAGTGGACGCCGGGCGGAAGGGCGAAGCAGGACGACGCCTCGGTGTCGGCGGCGGGAAGGACGCCGAGAATCCATCCTTCCTCCGTCGCGATCCGGTCCGCGTCCGGGAGGGCGGCGGGTGCTGTGAACCAGTCGGGCGGGGCGCAACGCAGGGCGGTCGCCGTGGCGATGACTTGTTCGCGGTCGGCGATCATGCCCTCCGGTGTCTCGTCCTTCGCGGGGCGGGTCCAGAAGAGGCTCGGGAATATTTCGACGAGGAGGTTGCCGGCCTCGGGGAACGTGAAGCCGGTCTGCTGCGGCCAGACGGGGAGGTCGTGGCGGCGGCGGAGGGAGGCGAGGGCTGCGAGGCCGACGAGGGATTGCCCGCCGACGGAACCCGCCCCGGCGAGCTTGAGGACCGATTGCGCGCCTTTGGTCTCCGCGTCGACGGTGCGCTGGTCGGAGATGCCGTGGTCGGTTCGCAACGAGCCCAGCATCGGCAGGTCGGGATGGTGGTGTCGTTCGGGTCGACCCCAGAGGGGACCGATGCCGGGGAAGGCGCGGTTGACGGCGTCGGCGACCGCATAGCGGTTGTTGGCGTTCTTCGGACCGTCCTCGATCCGGTCCGCGAGCCAGTCCCAGACGGCGAGGGCGCAGGGTTCTCCGGTGAGGGTCCGGGCGAAACCGGGCGGGTAGCCGAAGGCGAAGTCGAAGCCGAGAAGCGTGCGGTGGCCGCGTTCGAGCCAGTCCTCGATCCACGCGAGGGCGTCGGCGCGGGTGCGGAAGTATTCGGCGGTCTGCTCGCCGTGCAGGTCGGCGCAGACCCAGATGGCATCGGCGGAGGGTTTCGCCGGGCTGGGGCTGGCCTTGGAGGACCAGTCGGCAACGAGGATCAGGTCGAACATACGAACTCCGCGATGGCGGCGATGTCGTCCAGCGGGAGGATCGGCTGGGAGACGTCCGGGGTGCCGATGGCGGCGACGGCGCGGATGGTGGGGTCGGCAGCGGCCAGCGGCATCCGGCCTGTTTGCGGACGCCAGACTTCGAGGCGCGGGTGGGTGCCCGCCTTCCAGCCCTCGGCCAGCACGACGTCGCAGGGGGCGAGGCGGGAGAGGAGGTGATCGAGGGTCGGCTCCGTCACCTCCTCCATCAGCGTCAGGCGCCGGTCGGTCGCGAGGATGACCTGCTGCGCGCCGGCGGTCCGGTGGCGGTGGGTGTCGGTGCCGGGCGTCTCGAGGTCGATGGCGTGGTGGGTGCGCTTCAGGGTACTGACGGTCAGGCCGCGGAGGATCAGATGCTGGATGAGTTCGGCCGTGAGGGTCGTCTTGCCGGCATTCTTGTGGCCGACGATCCCCATGAGGATCACGCCATCGCCTCGGCCCGGGCCAGGTCCTCGGGGGTGTTGACGTTGAAGAACGGGTCCCATGGGGTGGTGGGGAAGATCGCGAGGCCCGGCGCGTGGCGGTCCGTCCACTGCAGGATCTTGCGGGTGCCGGCGGCGAGGGCGCGGCGCAGATCGTGACGCAGGGCCGTGGGCCAGAGACCGAAGGTGGGTTGCGGCCGGATCCTTGCGCTCTCCTGCGTGGCGGCCAGCGCGAGGCCCGTCGGGCCGGCGGCGGCGAGGAGGCGGGGGACGAGGTCGGGCGGCAGGAAGGGCGTGTCGGCGGCGGCCGTGACGATGTGCGGGCAGTCGAGCGCGGCGGCCCAGTCGAGGCCCGCGAGGACGCCCGCGAGGGGGCCGGGATGGTCCGGCGCGGTGTCGGGGAGGACCGGGAGGTTCAGGTCGGCCCAGCGGGCGGGGTCGCCGTTGGCGTTGAGCGCGAGACGGTCGACCTGCGGGGCGAGGGCGTCGATGACGCGGGCGACGAGGGAGCGGTCGTGGACCATGAGGCGACCCTTGTCGACCTGGATGGCGTCGCCGCCGCCCATGCGCGTGGCGCGACCGCCGGCGAGGATGAGACCGTGGGGCTGGATCATGCGCCGTCTCTCGGAGGGGGCGTCCCAGACGACGCGGTCCGCGCCCGAGAGGCAGACGAAGCGGGTGCCCTTCATGCGGCCGATGACGGTGAGCCCGACCTGCCGCGCGATCTGCACGCCCCAGGCGGTGAAGCCGGAGCGGGAGACGAGCGACGGGATGCCCATGAGGGCGCATTTGATGACCATCTCGGAGGTCAGCCGCCCGGTGGTGTAGAGCGTCTTGTCGGACGGATCGGTGCCGGTGGCGCGCATCCAGCCGGCGAGCTTGTCGACGGCGTTGTGGCGGCCGACGTCCTCGAAGTAGGCGAGCGGGTCGGGACCGGCGCAGAGGCAGGTGCCGTGGATCGCGCCCGCTTCGAGGTAGAGCGAGGGAGTGCGGTTGATCGCGGCGGACAGCGTGTGGAGGTCGGAGACGCGCAGCGGCGTGGGCGGGAGGGTCAGACCATGCAGCCCCTCCATCATGTCGCCGAAGACGGTGCCGACGGCGCAGCCCGACGTGCGGGTGGCGCGGGCGAGCTTCGCCTCGTGATCCGTCTCGCGTGCGGTGCGCACGACGACCGTTTCCAGCTCTTCGTCGTGATCGATTGCGGTGACCTCATCGGCGGCCGTGACCATGCCCTGGTTGACGAGGAAGCCGAGGGCCAGCCAGCGGGGGTGGTCGCCGATGGTCATGACGGTGACGATCTCGCGGGCGTTGAGGTAGATGGTGAGCGGCCGCTCCTCCACCACGCGCAGGTCCACGGGTGCGCCGGTCTGGTCGGTGCCGGTGACCGCACGGGTCAGCCGCGGATCGCCCGGGTCGGGCGCGACGCGCAGGGTGGGGGCCGTGGCAGTGGACACTTGAGACCGGGCGTAGGGGGAGCTAGGCCGCAGAGTGTCGCCCCGGACCGATGGATGCAAGATGAGACCTCCCCGCGCCAGATCCCCGTTCCGGCGCGGCGTTGCCGAAGGCCTGCCCTTCATCGTCATCATGGTGCCGTTCGGCGCGCTCTTCGGGGTGCTGGGGGTCGAGGCGGGCCTGCCGCTGAGCCAGGTGATGGGGTTCTCCGTGCTGGTGATCGCGGGCGCGTCGCAGTTCACGGCCGTGCAGCTCATGGGCGACGGGGTGCCGATCGCGATCGTGGTGCTGTCGGCGCTGGCGGTGAACCTGCGGATGGCGATGTATTCGGCCAGCATGGTGCCGCATCTGGGGCCGGCCCCCGTCTGGCAACGGGCGCTGATCGCCTACATGCTGGTCGATCAGACCTACGCGTTGGCGCAGAACGCCTACGACACCGAACCGCGGTGGAGCATCGAGGACAGGGTGGCGTATTTCGGCGGCATCGCGCTGCCGGTGTTTCCCGCCTGGGTCGGGGCGACCTGGGCGGGGGCGGTGCTGGGCGCGCGGGTTCCGGCGAGCTGGCAGCTGGACTTCGCGCTGCCGCTGGCCTTCGTGGCGCTCGTCGGGCCGATGTTGAGGACGCGGGCGCATATGGTCACGGCGCTGGTGTCGGTGGCGGGGGCGCTGGCGTTCTGGTGGGTGCCCTGGAACCTCGGGCTGATCGTCGCGGCGGCGCTGGCGATGGCGGCCGGGGCGGAAGTGGCGCGGCGGACGGAGATCGCGGCATGAACGACGCGCAGGTCTGGATCGTGATCGGCTCGCTTGGGGTGCTGACCTATCTGACGCGGTTCCTGTTCCTCGGCATCATCGGCGACCGGGAATTGCCGCCCTGGGTGCTGCGGCACCTGCGGTTCACCGGGGTCGCGGTGCTGCCCGGACTGGTCGCGCCGCTGATCCTGTGGCCCGCCGCGACGGGGGGCGAGCCGGACGCGGCGCGGTTGCTGGCGGCGGGCGTGGCGCTGGCGGTGGGCGTATGGCGAAGGGACGTGATCCTGGCGGTGGTGGCCGGCGCGGTGACGCTCGCCGCGATGGGATGGCTGTTGGGCTAGACCGGGAGCGCGGTGGTGGCGAAGACGGTCTTGAGGGCGAAGGAGGATTGCAGCTTCGCCACGCCGGGGAGCCTGGCGAGATGCCGGCGGTGGATCCGGGCGAAATCCTCCGAATCGCGGGCGACGACCTTCAGAAGGTAGTCGTAGGCCCCGGTCATCAAGTGACATTCAAGCACGTCGGGGATGCCTGCGACGGCGGCCTCGAACGCGTCGAGCCCCTCGTCCGCCTGGGTGGCGAGGCTGATCTCGACCATGACGATGGTGGAACGGCCGACGGCGCGGGGGTTCACGAGTGCGACGGTCCGCGCGATCACGCCCGACGCCTCCAGTCGTTGCAGCCGGCGATGGCAGGCGGAGGGGGAGAGGTTGAGCCGTTCGGACAGCTGCGCCGCGGTGAGCCGGGCGTCGCGCTGCACGAGGCGGAGAAGACGGGCATCGGTCTCGTCGATCTGCGGTTGCACGGGTATTTCTCCGATCGATCGAAACATTTCAGCGGGATTTGAGCGCGAGTATCGGATCGAGCGCACCATCGAAAGAACAAATCCCGCCGCTGCATCCGTATGATCACATGAAATCATAGGGAGACCGTCCATGCTCATCGGCTGTCCGAAGGAAATCAAACCGCAGGAGTTCCGCGTCGGGATGACGCCGATGGCCGCGTTGGAGGCGATCGCCCATGGCCATGAGGTCATCGTCGAGACCCACGCGGGCGACGGATCGGGCTTCGACGATGCGGAATACCTCGCTGCCGGTGCCACCGTCGTCGACACCGCGGAGGAAATCTTCGCGCGCGCCGGGATGATCGTAAAGGTGAAGGAGCCGCAGGCGGTGGAGCGGGCGCGGCTGCGGGAGGGGCAGATCCTGTTCACCTACCTTCATCTGGCCCCGGACCCCGAGCAGACGAAGGACCTGCTCGCGTCGGGCGCGACCTGCATCGCCTACGAGACGGTGACGGACCGCTCCGGCGGACTGCCGCTGCTGGCCCCGATGTCGGAGGTGGCCGGACGGCTCGCACCGCAGGTCGGGGCCTGGACGCTGCAGAAGGCCAATGGCGGGCGCGGCACGCTGATGGGCGGCGTCCCCGGCGTGGGTCCGGCGGACGTGGTGGTGATCGGCGGCGGTGTCGTCGGCACCCATGCGGCGCGGATCGCGGCCGGGATGGGGGCCAGCGTGGTGGTGCTCGACCGCTCCCTGCCCCGCCTGCGCTATCTCGACGATGCCTTCGGTTCGGTGTTCCAGACGCGCTACGCCAGTGCCGGCAACACCGCGGAACTGGTGATGCGGGCCGACATGGTGATCGGCGCGGTGCTGATCCCCGGAGCCGCAGCGCCCAAGCTGGTGAAACGCGCGGACCTCGCGCACATGAAGCCCGGCGCGGCCATCGTGGACGTCGCCATCGATCAGGGCGGCTGCTTCGAGACGAGCCGTGCGACGACGCATCAGGACCCGATCTACGAGGTCGACGGGATCATGCACTACTGCGTGGCGAACATGCCGGGCGCGGTGGCGCGGACCTCGACGCTGGCTCTGGGCAACGCGACGCTGCCGTTCCTGCTCGATCTGGCGGACCAGGGGCTGGAAGGCGGCCTGCGCGGGCGACGTACACCTGAAGCGCGGCCTCAACGTCCATGCGGGCAGGCTGACCTACCGGGCGGTGGGCGAGGCGCTCGGGATGGACTGGGTCGATCCGGACACGCTGCTCGGCTGAGGCAATGCGGGGCCGTGCGCAGGCCCCGCGCCGGATCACATCGTCGGACGGTCGCCGGCGCGCAGGGCGTCGCGGATCTCGATGAGAACGTCGACCTCCGAGGGGGCGGTCGGGACGTCCGGCGCGACGTCGTCGGGCTTCTCGGCGACGGATTTGACCCGGTTCACGGCCTTGACCAGCAGAAACACGACGAAGGCGATGATCAGGAAATTGATCAGCGACGTTATGAACTTGCCGTACATGAACCGCGCGTCGCCGACCCCGAAGCTGAGGTTGCTGAAGTCGATCCCGCCGACGAAGAGGCCGATCAGAGGGTTGACGAGATCCTCGACCACGCTCGTCACGATGGCCGTGAAGGCGGCACCGATGATGATCCCCACGGCGAGGTCCATCACATTGCCCTTGGCGATGAAATCCTTGAATTCGTTCAACATTGTCTTTCCTTGAAGTCTGGGCGGGCGCGATGCCAAATCGGGGATTCCGAGGTTCTGCGCGACGTGGTCGCGCGCCCGGCACCCGTTGCATAGGATTTCGCCGGGTCATGATGCAAGCCCGGGGGTGCCGAACGTCGACTTCGGAGCGGATCACAAGCCGGTTTAAGGCTTCGGAAAGACATCCGCGCTATCGGTCGACGTCATGAGATACCATTGCCTCCGACGTCCGATGGCGTATCCCGTTCCGGATGGGACAGTTCCGGACGGGACCCTGCACTGATGGGCAGCCCATTCGAAGAGAGCCGTGCCCGCGTCGCGCCTTGGCTGCTCGTTGCGTCGATCCTCGCCGTCGTACCGATTCTGCTGGCTGCGAGGACGACCGGAACGAGTCCGCTGCCCCTCGTCCTCCTTTCGATCGTCGCTTCCCTCGGCGCGGCGTTAGCCTACAGATCGGATCTCGTGGTTGGGCGCGCCTTCGTCGCGATCGCCAGCGTCTTGCAGTTGATGCTGCTGACCGCGGCCCTGAAGGGGCACTTCCTCCAGATCCCGGCGCAGATGTTTCATTTCGCCGCTCTGGCCGCGATCGCGGCGATGGTCGATCACCGCGCGCTGCTCTGGGCCGGTGGAAGCGTGGCGCTGCATCATGTGGCGTTCGCTCTCTACGCTCCGGAGTTCCTTTTCGGTCCCCTGGCAGATATTCCGGGATCGACTCTCGCCACCTCGAGTGCGTTCCTGATCGCGGTGGGCGGCGTGACCTTCGTTGCGGCCTGGGTCAACCGGACGCGACTGGGGCTCGTCGCGGACGCGATGCGCAAGCAGCAGGAAGCACGCGACGCGCGGGCAGATGCCGAGGCCGCGGAGGAGCGGACGTCGGAGGCGCTGCGGGAAATGAAGATCGCACTTGCAGAGACCGATGCGGCTCGTGCTGAAGCGGAGGACGCGCTGCGGCGCGGTCGGGAGGAAGCGCGCCGCGCCGAGGATCTGGACGAAGCGTTGACCGCCCAACGCGTTGAGCAGGAGAGGCGATGGGCCGGGGAGCGCGCTGCGCAGGATGCGGCGATGGACATCATCCGCACGGCACTGGGGCGGATGGCGTGCGGCGACCTCACCCCGCGACTCTCGGGCACCCTGCCGGAGAGCTACGCAGACATCGGCGTTTCGTTCGATGAGACGCTCGAATCGCTCGACCAGGCCCTCTGCGACATCCGTCGGGTCTCTGGTACGATCAGCCAGGAGACCGCCGATATAGCCGCCGCCGCGGCCGAGCTCTCGCGAAGGACGGAGCGACAGACGTCGTCGCTGGAGGAGATCACCACATCGACCGACCGACTGACGGAGACGATACGGGGAACGGCCGAGGACGCCGGCGAGGCGGAAGCCGTGATGATGACGACCGGGGCCGAGGCGCAGACCGGCGCGCAGGTCATGGAGCAGGCCATCGAAGCGATGGCGGAGATACAGGGGTCGGCCCGGGAGGTCCGCAAGATCACCACGATGATCGAAGACATCGCGTTCCAGACCAACCTGCTCGCGCTCAACGCAGGCGTGGAGGCCGCTCGCGCGGGGAATGCCGGGCGGGGATTCGCGGTCGTGGCGTCCGAAGTGCGCGCTTTAGCCAAGCGGTCCTCCGATGCGGCGCGCGGGATCAACGGCCTTATCGAGGCATCGGGAGAGCAGATCGAACGCGGAGTGCAACTCGTCCACGACACGAGCGGTGCACTGGAGGCGATCATCGCCGCCGTGCAGGCGGCGGCCGCCCGCATCAGCCGGATCGCCACGACCTCGGACGCGCAGACGATGGGCGTGGACGGCATCAATTCGGCGCTACGCGATCTGGAACGCGTCTCCCAACAGAATGCGACGATGTTCGAGGAGACGACGCTGGCCTGCCAGACCCTGCGCACGGGGGCTCACGGGTTGTCGGAGGCGATCAGAAACTTCGGTGTGGTGGAGACCTCTGATGGGGCACGACGTCGATCCACGGAACACGCGGCCTGACGGGCACGACCGGCGGCAGGGGTTTTCCCCGAACCGTCGCCCGATGCAATCGCCTGGCGGGCGGATCCCGGAATCCTGGTGCATCGAAAGATCGGTCCCGCAGGGGACAGGGCCATCGAGAGAAAGCCCGAACGGATGTCCGGGCCTTCTCGTCATATCATGATCTCGCTCGCCGCGGAGCCTATTCGGCGTCCTCGGTCTCGGCTTCTTCCTTGCCGGTCTCCTGATTGACCATCTTCATAGCAAGCCGAACCTTGCCTCGATCGTCGAAGCCCAGCAGCTTGACCCAGACCTCCTGCCCTTCCTTAAGGACATCCGAAGGATGGTTGAGCCGCTCCTTCTTGATCTGGCTGACATGGACCAGACCGTCGCGCTTGCCGAAGAAGTTCACGAAGGCGCCGAAGTCGACGATCTTCACGACCTTGCCCTTGTAGACCTTGCCCTCCTCGGGCTCTGCCACGATCGAATGGATCATGTCGTAGGCCTTCTGGATCGACTCCTGAAGGTTCGAGGCGATCTTGATGATGCCCTCGTCGTTGATGTCGACCTTGGCCCCGGACATTCCACGATCTCCCGGATGACCTTGCCGCCCGAGCCGATCACTTCCCGGATCTTGTCGGTCGGGATCTGCATCGTCTCGATCTTGGGCGCGTGTTCGGAGAACGACGACGCCTCGGTCAGCGCCTTCGCCATCTCGCCGAGGATGTGGACGCGGCCGGCCTTGGCCTGCTCCAGCGCCTTCTCCATGATGTCGGGCGTGATGCCGGCGACCTTGATGTCCATCTGGAGCGAGGTGATGCCGGCCTCGGTGCCCGCGACCTTGAAGTCCATGTCGCCGAGATGGTCCTCGTCGCCAAGGATGTCGGTCAGGATCGCGTAGTCGCCGTCGTCCTCGAGCACGAGGCCCATGGCGACGCCGGCGACCGGTGCCTTGAGCGGCACGCCCGCGTCCATCATCGACAGCGAGCCGCCGCAGACGGAGGCCATCGAGGAGGAGCCGTTGGACTCCGTGATCTCGGAGACCAGGCGGATGGTGTAGGGGAAGTCCGTCGCCGACGGGCAGGACCGCCTGCAACGCGCGCCAGGCGAGCTTGCCATGGCCGATCTCGCGCCGGCCCGGAGGCCCGAAGCGGCCCACTTCGCCGACCGAATAGGGCGGGAAGTTGTAGTGCAGCAGGAAGTTGGATTTGAAGTTGCCGTGCAGCGCATCGATGAACTGCTCGTCGTCCCCGGTGCCCAGCGTCGTCACGACCAATCCTTGGGTCTCGCCACGGGTGAACAGCGCGGAGCCATGCGTCCGCGGCAGCAGGCCGACTTCGGACACGATGGGCCGCACGGTGTCGAGGGCGCGCCCGTCGATCCGCTTGCCGTTCTTGACGACGTCGCCGCGCAGAACCTTGGACTCGAGCTTCTTGAGCGCGGTACCGAGGTTGGCGTCGGCCAGCTCGTCCTCGGACAGTTCCGCCCTGATCGCGGACTTGGCGGCGGAGACGGCACCGGTCCGCTCCTGCTTGTCGGTGATGGCGTAGGCGTCGCGCATCGATCGCTCGCCCACGGACATCACCTTGGACAGCAGCGCCGAGTAGTCGGGGGCCTGGAAGTCCATCGGCTCCTTGGCCGCGTCCTCGGCGAGATCCACGATCAGGTCGATGACGGGCTGCATCTGCTCGTGGCCGAACTTGACCGCGCCCAGCATCTCCGCTTCCGACAGTTCGTAGGCCTCGGATTCGACCATCATCACGGCGTCCTTGGTGCCGGCGACGATCAGGTCGAGCCGCTGCTCGGGGTTGTTCTTGAGATCCTGCATGTCGTCGACGGACGGATTCAGGATGTAGTCGCCGTCGACGAAGCCGACGCGGGCACCGGCGATCGGGCCCATGAAGGGCGCGCCGGAGATCGTGAGCGCGGCGGAGGCGGCGATCATGGCGACGACGTCGGGGTCGTTCTCGAGGTCATGGGAGAGCACGGTGCAGATCACCAGGACTTCGTTCTTGAAGCCCTCCACGAAGAGCGGGCGGATCGGGCGGTCGATGAGCCGCGACGTCAGCGTCTCCTTCTCGGTCGGCCGGGCCTCGCGCTTGAAGAAGCCGCCCGGGATCTTGCCGGCCGCGTAGTACTTCTCGTTGTAGTGCACGGTCAGGGGGAAGAAATCCTGTCCGGGCTTGGGCGTCTTGGCATAGGTCACGGCGGCCATGACGGAGGTCTCGCCATAGGTGGCGATGACGCAGCCGTCGGCCTGCCGGGCGATCTTGCCGGTTTCGAGCGTCAGGGTGTCGTGACCCCACTCGATTTCTTTCTTCACGATGTTGAACATATCGTCATCCTGTCTGACGCGGCGCGGCCCCTGCCGGTGCGTCGTTGAATGGCGGCCCCATTGCCGCCGACCCCCTTCATCATGCCATGCGCCGGGGTCGAGGCGTCACGTCTCAGATTGAGCGCGTCTACCGGATGTCGGGGCGTTTGGAAAGATGCGCCAGCACCGGGGCATCCGCACGAAAAAGGCCGCACCCGAGGGATGCGGCCGCAAACGTTTCCAAAGCGTCCGGATCAGCGGCGGATGCCGAGGCGCTTGATCAGGTCCTGATAGCGTTCCTCGCTGCGGCCGCGGGCGTAGTCCAGCAGCTTGCGGC
Organism: uncultured Alphaproteobacteria bacterium; assembly: GCA_963757495.1. Lineage (GTDB taxonomy): Bacteria > Pseudomonadota > Alphaproteobacteria > Rhodobacterales > Rhodobacteraceae > Jannaschia. The sequence goes on along the minus strand of CAVWRZ010000002.1, from coordinate 106,692 downwards.
GCTGCGCGACCATCATCAGGAGACCACGACGCGAGTGGTTGTCCTTCTTGTGGGTCTTGAAGTGCTCGGTCAGCGTGGTGATGCGGGACGTCAGGATCGCGACCTGGACCTCGGGCGAGCCGGTGTCGCCCTCCTTGGTCGCGTATTCCTTCATCAGGCGGTTCTTCTCTTCGACGGTGATCGACATCGGGGGCTCCTTGCATATTCGAGGAATGGCGCGAGCCGGGATGTCGTCCAGCAGGGCCCTTGGAGAGGGGCCCCGCTACATCGGTTCGGTGGGTTTGGAAAGCCCCTGCGCGCTCAGGCGTCGAAGAACTCCGAGAGGGCCGCGACCACGGCGTCCGGCACCTCCTCCATGGCAAAGTGCCCGGACGGGACGGAGACGTCCGAGACCGTCCCGGCCCAGTCACGCCAGACGGCGGCGGGATCACCGGTGGAGGCAGGGAATCCGTGTTCGCCCCAGACGAAGAGCATCGGGGCGGCGATGCGACGGGCGGCGGCGCGGTCTTCCGCGTCGATCCGACGGTCGGTATGGAAACCGGCACGGTAGTCAGCGCACATCGCGGCGACGCGGCCGGGGTCCGCGGCCTGCGCGCGGTAGCTTTCGAGGGCCTCGGCGGCGAAGGGGGCGAGCGACTTCGAGAGCGTCCAGGCGGAGAGGGTCCAGTCGAGCCAGAAGCGCGGATCGGCCGCGATGAGGCGTTCGGGGAACGGAGCCGGCTGCGCGAGGAAGTTCCAGTGGTAGGCCGCCTGCGCCAGATCGGCGGTCCAGGCGTCCCAGAAGGCGACGGTGGGGATGACTTCGAGGATGGCGAGCCGGTGGAGCCGGTCCGGGTGGTCGAGCGCGAATCGGTAGGCAACGCGCGCGCCCCGGTCGTGGCCGGCGATATCGACGCGGTCGAGCCCGAGCGCATCCAGCACCGCCACCACGTCGCGGGCCATGCGGCGCTTGGAGTAGGTGGTGTGGGCGGCATCGTCGGCGGGCGCGTCGCTGTCGCCGTAGCCGCGCAGGTCGATCAGGATGCAGCGGTGCGTCCTCGCCAGCGCCGGCAGGACGGGCAGCCAGCAGCGGTGGTTCTGCGGAAAGCCGTGCAGCAGGACGAGCGGCGCGCCCTGCCCCGCCTCCCGAACGGCGATGCGGGTGCCGTCATCGGCGGTGACGTCATGGCGGGTCAGTCGCATGGGGCCTCCCAGAGGGTCGGGTCGGACGGAATAGGCGATGTAGAGCGGATGCTTGGGGTGCCCGTCCTTCGACAGTCCCAGCGTGGTGAGCGGCCGGCCGGTGTCACGCAGCAGCGCCTCGACGGCTGGTCCCCGCCCCAGATGCGCGCCGTGGGTGCCCCAGGCGCAGACCGTCACGTCCGCCCAGAGCGCCGCGTCCCGGATTGCGGCATCGTTCGCGGGGCCGCCGATGGGGTCGGGCTGTGCGCGCATCGCGCGCGGATCGGTGGCGCGGTAGGCGAATATGTTCACCACCCGGAACGCACCGAAGCCGAGCGTCCGGGCCCGGCGCTCGCAGCGCTCCACGGTGGGGTCGTTCTGCATCTCGGTCGCCGTCGACGGGTTGAGCATGACGAAGGCGACCCGCCCCGCGCGCGCGTTCCAGATGCGGGTCAGGTCGTAGCGATGGCGCTCGTCGGCGGAGTAGGTGGCGATGGACGGCGCGTCGCCCTTGGTGTGGGTCCGGGTGATCATGGTGCGGGTGTGCCAGCCCGGAGGCCGCGCTGGCAAGGAACGTCGGGCGGGGTGCGCGCCCTCCGCACGATGTCAGGTCTGGAAGACCTTAGACGGATGGACCGTGCCGGCGCGGTAAGTGCCGACGGCGACCGCGCGCCCCAGATGCGAGGCCCAGCAGATCTCTCCGTGATCCGCGCCGCGCAGCGCCTCGCCGGGGTTGCCGTGGCGCAGCCGGGTCGCGGCGGCGTCCGAGACGGGCACTTCGGTCAGCCCGTGCAGACCAGTCTCCAACGGCAGCAGGCGGGCGCGCAGCTCCGGGGTCCGCGCCAGCGCCTCGATCTCCGCCAATGACAGGCCGTCCTCCACGCGGAACGGTCCCGACCAGGTGCGGCGCAGGTGGGCGACGTGGCCGAGGCAGCCCATCGCCCGGCCGAGGTCGCGCGCGATGGAGCGGACGTAGCCGCCCTTGCCGCAGACCATCTCCAGCTCCGCGCCCGTCCGAGTCCTGCGCCACGATCTCCAGCCGCTCGACGAAGAGAGGCCGGGCGGCGAGGTCCATTCCGATCCCCTCGCGCGCCAGGTCGTAGGCCCGCTCGCCCTCCACCCTCACGGCGGAGACCTGCGGCGGGACCTGCAGGATATCGCCACGGAAGGCGGGGAGGGCCGCATCCAGCACGCCCGCGCCGGGCCGCAGGTCGGACATCTCCGTCACCTCGCCCGACGCATCGTCGGTCGTCGTCTCCGCCCCCCAGGTCACGCGGAACCGGTAGCACTTGAGCGCATCCGTCACGAAGGGCACCGTCTTCGTCGCCTCGCCCAGCGCCACGGCCAGCACGCCGGTCGCGTCCGGGTCGAGCGTGCCGGCATGGCCCGCCTTGCGCGCATCCAGCGCCCAGCGGACCTTGCCCACGACCTGCGTGGAGGTCACGCCCGCGGGCTTGTCCACGACCAGCCAGCCGTTGATCGCCTCGCCCGTCTTGCGCCGACCCATCCTAGCGCTCCGTCACGACGATCATCGGGCCCATCGGACGTCCGGCGTCGCTGCGGCCCAGCGCGGGCGCATGGAGCCGGGAGATGGAGCCGTCGAGGAAGAGCGCGTTCCGCACCCCCAGCACGTCGCGGTAGAGCGTCGCCATCTCGTGGAACGTGACCGGCTCGTCGGAGATGACGAAATGCACGGTGCGGCCGTCCGGCATCGCCCCGACCCCGTTGCGGCGCTTCAGGGACGGCGAATCCGGCAGGAAACGCGGGTGGAGCGCGCCGTCGATCACCAGCATCGGGCCGGATTGCGTGGCCTGTGTGCAGTCCGGCGGGGCGGCGGCGAAGATCCTGCTCTCGATCACCTCGGCGCGGGTCGCCTGCACGCAGAAGACGCCGTTCGGAAGCAGCCCGAAGTTCCCCGGGCCGTCGGAGGTCACGATGCCCGCCGTCTCTACGCCATCCTCGACGTAGAGCCCGACGGGGCGGCGGTCGGGGTGGTACATGCCGCCGTTCATGGCAAAGACGATGGTCGGGTCGGTCGCCGCTTCGAGCGCCGCGAAACCGCCGAGCGGCAACCCGTCGTCATCCAGCAGCCGCGTCGAGATGGCCTGCGTGACCAGATCGGCGGTGCAGACGGTGAAGGCGCGGCCCCGGTGCGTCACCGCCTCGCAGGCGGCGGCGGCCCCACCGGTCACGGCGAGGATCAGGACCGCGAGGCGAATCATGCCTCGCCGTCGCCATCCGCGTCATCGTCGCGGGCGGCGACGTCGCGGGCCACGGTCTCATCGGCGAAGAGCGCCCGGGTCGCGTCCATCCGGTCGAAGCTCTCGTCGATTCGGAACCGCAGGTCGGGCACGTGGCGCAGCGTCATGTCCTTGCCCATCAGGTGGCGCATCTGCCCCTTGCACCGCTTGAGCGCCGCGGTGGCTTCGTCCTTCTTGCCACCGCCCAAAGGGAGCACCCAGGCCGTCGCGATCTTCAGATCGCCGGTCACGGTCACCTCGTTGACGGTCAGCATCAGCGTGTTCAGTTCCTCGTCGTGGACCTCGCCGCGCATCAGGATCTCGGACAGCCGGCGACGGATCATCTCGCCCACGCGCAGCTGGCGCTGCGACGGACCGCGGGGGGTATCGTTGGGTCGGGCCATGGGCATGCCTCCTGCAAGGTGGGGCGGATATTCGCGCGACCGCCCGAGCGCAAGCGTTGCACGGGTCGCCGGCTTGCCGCAAACCGGCCCGGGAACCGGCCCGGGAGGGGAGCGCGCATGAAGACCACCAGACTCGTCGTCATGGGCGGTTCGGGCCGGATGGGCCGGATGCTCTGCGCTCTGATCGCTGAGGCGGAGGACCTGCGATTGGCCGGCGTGATCGAGGCCCCGGGCCACGCCTGGGCGGGACGGGACCACGGCACGGCCAGCGGCGGGGCCGCCGAGCGGCGTGCCGGTGACCGACGACCCCGGCACGGTCCTGGCCGACGCGGACGCGGTGATCGACTTCACCACGCCCGCCGCGACGGTGGCGATGGCGCGTCTGTGTGCCGATTCCGGATGCGCCCATGTCGTCGGGACGACGGGGCTGACGCAGGAGGACATCGCCGCCATCGACGGTTCCGCCGCGCGGGTCCCGATCGTGCGCGCAGGCAACATGTCGCTGGGCGTGACCCTGCTGACGCAGCTTGTCCGGCAGGTCGCCGCCAGCCTCGACGCGGATTACGACATCGAGATCGTGGAGGCGCACCACCGCCACAAGGTCGACGCGCCGTCGGGCACCGCGCTGATGCTGGGCGAGGCCGCGGCGGAGGGGCGCGGTGTGGCGCTGGCCGATGCGGCGGACCGGGGGCGCGACGGGATGACGGGCGCGCGGATACGGGGGGCCATCGGGTTCGGGTCGGTGCGGGGCGGCGACGTCGTGGGCGACCACGAGGTGATGTTCCTCGGCGACGGGGAGCGGATCACGCTGGGCCACCGCGCTTCGGACCGCAGCGTCTTCGCGCGCGGGGCGCTCAGGGCCGCGGTCTGGGCGAAGGGGCGCGCGCCGGGGGCCTACGACATGCTGGACGTGCTGGGCCTGCGGTGAGCGCGCGCTAGGTTCCGGCGAGACCGAACATCGGAGACCCGACATGCGCGCCCTGCTTCTTCTTGCGACCCTGTTCCCGACCGCCGCCACCGCGTTCCAGCCGATCACCGATCGGGAGATGTTCCTCGCCATCGTCGAGGCCAAGCGGCTCACCGCGCCCGGCATCGGCCTCATCGTCAGCGACGGCGGGGCGATCACCGGGCGGACCTTCGGGGTGGACGTCACGGGGGACTGGGCGTGGCGCGGGCCCTATTTCTGCCGGACGCTGAGTTCCGGGGAGGAGATGCTCCCGCTCGACTGCCAGACCGTCGCGGTGCAGGGCGACGTCGTGCGTTTCCGGGCGAACGAAGGCATGGGCGAAGCGACGGATCTGAGACTCCGCTGATCTAGAAGTCGATGGCGAGGCCCTTGAGTTCCCAGTCGCCATAGCGCACCGGCTCCGGTCCCGCGCGACCGCCGAGTTCCACCGGCAGGTTCAGATCCGCCGCCCTGCGCGCCTCCGCCTCCTCCAGCGCCTTCCGGGCGACGGGCGGCAGAGCGGCGCGGCGGGCGGCCTCGGCGGCGGCGTCCAGCGGGGTGAGGTCCACGCCCCGGTCGCGCGGCGTCGTCGGGCAGGCGGGCGCGCCCTCGGCGGCCTGCGGAAGATCGGTCGGATCGACGGACATGCGGGTCGGTCGGGTCATCTCGCGCTCCTTGCCGGGGATGGGCTTTGGATATACGCACCGCCGCTCCGCCCGCAAGGATCGCCCATGTCGCAGCCCGCCCCGGACCCCCCCGAGAGCCTCGCCGCCCGCGCGGGTGCGATCCGCCTGCTGGCGCATGTGCTGCGCGACGGACGGATGCTGCGCGACGGGGCGAGCGGGCTGACCGGGCCGGCGGCGGCGCGGGCGCTGCGGCTGGCCGGGCTGGTGCTGCGGCACATGGGGCAGGCGGATGCGCTTCTGAAGGTGCGGATGGAGCGCCAGCCGGCGGCGAAGATCCGCGATATCCTGCGGCTGGCGCTGGTGGAGGTCTTCGCGGACGGGGCGGCGGCGCATGGCGTGGTGAACGACGCGGTGGCGCTGGCGCGCATGTCGCCGCGCACGGCCAAGCAGGCGGGTCTGGTGAACGCGGTGCTGCGCCGCACGGTGGAGGACCGCGCCGCCTGGGACGCGCTGCCGCCGCCCGCCCTGCCCGGCTGGCTGCGCAAGCCGGTTCTGGCGACCTGGGGAGCGGCGCGTCTGGCCGGGATCGAGGCGGCGCATCTGGCCGGCGCGCCGCTGGACCTGACGCCGCGACGGCCGGTGGAGATCGAAGGTGCGACGGTCCTGCCGACCGGGTCGCTGCGGCTGGCGGGCGGTCAGGTCTCGACGCTGCCGGGGTTCGAGACGGGCGACTGGTGGGTGCAGGACGCGGCTGCCGCCGTGCCGGTCCGCCTGCTGGGGGACGTCGCCGGGCTGCGCGTGCTCGACCTCTGCGCGGCTCCCGGGGGCAAGACGATGCAGTTGGCCGCCGCGGGGGCGCAGGTGACGGCGCTGGACCTGTCGGGCAAGCGGCTGCGCCGGGTGTCTCCAGAACCTTGAGCGCACGGGTCTGCGCGCCGAGGTGCTGGAGGCGGACGCGCTGGAATGGACGCCCGACGCGCCCTTCGACGCCGTCCTGCTCGACGCGCCCTGCACCGCGACGGGCACGATCCGGCGGCATCCGGACCTGCCGCACCTGCGCGAGGCGCGGGACGTGGAGGCGCTGACCACGCTGCAGTACCGGCTGCTCGACCGGGCGCTCGGATACGCGCGTCCCGGCGGACGGGTCGTCTACTGCACCTGCTCGCTGCTGCCCGTCGAAGGCGAGTTGCAGGTCGCCGCGGCGCTCAAGCGTCATCCGGGATTGACGGTGGACGTGCCGGACCCGGGCGCGCTCGGACTGCCGGACGTCGCGCGGGGCGAGTTCGGCCTGCGGCTCCTGCCCGATCTCTGGCCCGATCTGGGCGGGATGGACGGGTTCTTCATGACGGTGCTGAAACGCGCCGGAGACCCGGGTTGATGCCGCCGGGTGACACCGGCCACGCCCCGGCGTAGTTTCCCCGAAAGCGGGACCGAACGGGTTCGCCAGAAGGCAAGGCGCATGAGCGGTCGGAGTTTCACGGACAGGATGCGCACCGGCTGGCGCGTGGCCCGCGCCCGCCCGCGGGCCGGTCCGCGCGCGATCCTCTGGCAGCCGGAGCCGCGCGGGATCGGTTCGGTGCGGCGCGGGCAGCAGATCCTGTCGGGCGTCTGGCATCTGGCGGGGCAGCTGGTGGAGGCTCCGGGCCGGAGCCCCTGGGAGATCGAACCGCCCTCCACCCCCTTCGAGATGCAATTGCACGGTCAGGGCTGGCTCGACGACGTGATGGCCGCCGGCGGGCGCGAGGCGCGGGCCCGGGCGCAGGGCTGGGTGCTGGAGTGGGCCGCACGGTTCGGCGGCGGGCGGGGCCCGGGGTGGGACGCGGCCTTGACGGGACGCCGCCTGCTGCGCCAGATCAGCCACGCGCCGACGCTGCTCTCGGGGCTGGAGCCGAAGGAGCGCGCGGCGTTCCACGAGCTGCTCTACGGTCAGGCGGGCTATCTCGCTTCCGATTGGACCGAAGCGCCCGAGGGGCTTGCGCGGATGGAGGCGCTGACGGGGCTGCTCTACGCGGGGCTGGCACTCGACGGAATGGACACGGTCGCCCCCGTCGCGGTGCGGGCGTTGACGCAGGCGACCCGAAGCGACATCGCGGCGGACGGCGGCATCGCCTCGCGCAACCCGGAGGCGCTGCTGGAGGTGGCGATGCTGCTCGGCTGGGCGATCGAGGCGCTGCGCGCGGCAGGCACGCCTCCGGCCGACCTGCTGGAGGCGCAGGCGCGGCTGGTGCCGACGCTGCGCGCGCTGCGCCATGCGGATGGCGGGCTCGCGCGGTTCCACGGCGGCGGACGGGGCCGGTCCGGGCGGCTCGACCGGGTGCTGGCGACCTCCGGCGTGACGGGGCGCGACGACGCCGGGCTGGCGATGGGGTTCGTGCCGATCACCCGCGGTCGCAGCACGCTGGTCGCGGACGCGCAGCCCCCCGCGACCGGGCCGGCCAGCGGCTCGGCCCATGCCTCCACCCTCGCGTTCGAGCTGACCTCCGGGAGCGACCCGGTGATCGTGAACTGCGGTCCGGGCGGGGCCTTCGGGCCGCAGTGGCACCGGGCCGGGCGGGCCACCGCATCCCATTCGACGCTGGAGGTCACCGGGTGGTCCACCGCGCGGATCGGGCCGCTGCTGCAGGTCGGCCTGCGCCGGATCGCGCCGCTGATCCATCCGCCCCGCCGCGTGCAATGGCAGCGCAGCACGGCCCGCGGGGCCTCCACCGTGGTGCTGTCGCACGACGGCTACGGCGAGACCCACGGGCTGACCCATCTGCGCCGGCTCGTGCTGTCGACCGACGGACGGCGGCTGGAGGGGGAGGACGGGTTGCGCGCGATGACGAACGCCGACAAGGCCAGGCTGGACGCCGCGCGCGCGGATCTTCCCGGCGGCTTGCCCTTCGCGGTGCGCTTCCACCTGCACCCCGACACGGATGCGCAGATCGACGAACGGGGGCGGGAGGTCACGCTGACACTGCCCTCCGGCGAGATCTGGGCGTTTCGGACCGGGGGCGCGATGGCGCTGTCGCTGGAGGCGTCGGTGCATCTGGAACCCGGGCGGCTGAAGCCGCAACCGGCGACGCAGGTGGTTCTCTCCGGGCTCCTGCTGTCCTATGCCGCGACCGTCGACTGGACGTTGACCCGCACCCGGGCCGCGCCCGAAGGATTCGAAGGATGACCGCATGACCGCCCGCCCGCTCCGCCGCGCCCTGATCTCCGTGTCCGACAAGACCGGGCTGATCGACCTCGCCCGGGCGCTGGCGGCGCGCGGCGTCGAGATCCTCTCGACCGGCGGCTCGGCGCAGACGCTGCGCGACGCGGGGCTTACCGTGCGCGACGTCGCCGAGGTGACGGGGAGCCCCGAGATGATGGACGGGCGGGTCAAGACGCTGCATCCGGCGATCCACGGCGGGCTGCTCGCGCTGCGCGACGATCCGGTGCACGCGGCGGCGATGGAGGCCCACGGGATCGGCGGGATCGACCTGCTGGTGGTGAACCTCTATCCGTTCGAGGCGACGGTGGCCTCGGGCGCGGACGAAGGCGACCTGCCTCGAGAACATCGACATCGGCGGGCCGGCGATGATCCGCGCGGGTGCCAAGAATATCGGCTGGACCTGCGTGATGACCGACCCGGAGGATTACGCCGCGCTGCTGGCGGAGCTGGAGACGAACGACGGGGCGACGACGCTGCCCTTCCGGACGCGCCAGTCGGCCATCGCCTATGGACGCACCGCCGCCTACGACGCCGCCGTCGCCACCTGGATGACGCGGGACGATCCCGCGCCGCGCCGCATCGCCGCCGCCGGAACGCTCGCGCAGGCTCTGCGCTACGGCGAGAACCCGCATCAGCGCGCGGCCTTCTACACCGACGGCAGCGGGCGGGCGGGCGTGGCGACGGCGGTGCAGCATCAGGGCAAGGCTCTGAGCTACAACAACATCGCCGACACGGATGCCGCCGTCGAGCTCGTGGCAGAGTTTGGCGATACGCCCGCCGTCGTGATCGTCAAGCACGCCAACCCCTGCGGCGTGGCGACCGGGGCGACGCTGGCCGAGGCCTACGGGCGTGCCTTCGACTGCGACCGGACGTCGGCCTTCGGCGGTATCGTCGCGCTCAACGGGACACTGGACGCGGAGACGGCGCGCGCGATCCTGGCAGTCTTCACCGAAGTGGTGATCGCGCCCGCCGCGACCGAGGAGGCGAAGGCGCTCTTCGCGGCCAAGGCGAACCTGCGTCTGCTGACGACGGGCCCCCTGCCCGATCCGGCCGGCCGCTCTGCGCGCGATGAAACAGGTCGCGGGCGGCTGGCTGGTGCAGGACAAGGACGTGGCGCGCGTGACGGAGGCCGATCTGCGGGTGGTGACGCAACGCCGGCCGACGGAGGCGCAGATGCGCGACCTGCTCTTCGCCTGGACCGTGGCGAAGCACGTGAAATCCAACGCGATCGTCTATGCGAAGGACGGCGCGACGGTGGGAATCGGCGCGGGACAGATGAGCCGGCTCGACAGCTCCCGCATCGCGGCACGCAAGGCGCAGGACGCGGGCGAGGCGCTCGGGCTGGCGCAGTCTGCGGCGGTGGGGTCGGTCGTGGCATCGGACGCGTTCTTCCCCTTCGCCGACGGGCTGCTCGCAGCGGCGGAGGCCGGGGCGGTGGCGGTGATCCAGCCCGGCGGGTCGATGCGCGACGACGAGGTGATCGCGGCGGCGGACGGCGCGGGGCTCGCCATGGTCTTCACCGGCCAGCGGCACTTCCGTCACTGATGGGCCGGTTCTGGATCTCCGCGGCGGCCGCCTTCGGCATCGACCAGCTCTCGAAGGTCGTCGTCGTGCACGTGATGGATCTGAAGTCCGTCGGCATCATGGAGGTCGCGCCGCCCTATCTCACCTTCATGATGGGCTGGAACGAGGGGATCAACTTCGGCCTGATGTCGGGGGCCGGCGCGCGCTGGTTCCTGATCGCGATCGCCGTCGCCGTAAGCGCGGTCCTGATCCGCTGGGCGCGCGGGTTCACCCGGCCCGTCGCCTTCGTCTCGGCCGGGCTGATCGTCGGCGGGGCGCTGGCCAACGCGCTCGACCGGGTGATCTACGGCGCGGTGGCGGATTTCCTCAACATGTCGTGCTGCGGCATCCGCAACCCCTACGCGTTCAACCTGGCGGACGTGTTCATCTTCGCGGGCGCGGCGGGGCTGGTGATCTGGGGCGAGGACGCGAAGGCCCGGGGCGCAAAGACCCCGTGACGGGGCCTCCCCCCTGCGCTAGGAAGCCTGCGTGGAACGTGAGGGGACCCATCGCATGATCGCACGGCTCGCATTGATCCTGACCCTCGTGGCGACGCTGGCCGCCTGCGAGCGGGCGGACCCCAAGCTCTTCAACATCCGCAAGCAGGACCGGAGCCCGGACGAGTTCTCCATCCTGCCGACGGCTCCGCTCCAGACGCCGCCGAACCTCGCCGTCCTGCCGCCGCCGCTGCCGGGGGCCGGCAACCGGGTGGACCGCGCCCCCCGGGCGGACGCGATCGCGGCCCTCGGCGGGCGGATCGACGGAGGCGGCGCGGCCGATGGCGGGCTGATCGCCAGCGTCGGGCGCTACGGGGTAAACCCGGCCATCCGCGGGCAGCTGGCGGCGGAGGACCTCGATTTCCGGCGCGCGAACGACGCGCGGTTGCTGGAGCGGGTCTTCAACGTCTCGACCTACTTCAGGGCCTACAGCAGTCAGTCCCTCGACCAATACGCCGAGCTCGCACGTCTGCGCCGCGCGGGCGTGCGCACCGTTGCGGCCCCGCCGGACCCGGCCACGCTCGACTGACCCGGCGGCACGCGGACGCGCGGCGGTCACGGCTCCGTCATCCGGCTTTGCTTCCCGGCGGGGACCGCATATCTCGTGACCGAACCGCCCGACATTCTTCGAGGAGAGTCCCTTGCGCATCCGTTCCCTCGCCGCCGCCGCACTGCTCCCGCTCCTGATCTCGCCGGTGGCGCAGGCGCAGGAGGCCGACGACACGATCACGACCTTCACGCTCGACAACGGGATGGAGGCCGTCGTGATCGAGGATCACCGCGCTCCCGTCGTCGTCCACATGGTCTGGTACGACGTGGGCTCCGCGGACGAGCCGCCGGGCAAGTCGGGGATCGCGCATTTCCTGGAGCATCTGATGTTCAAGGGCACCGATGACCTTGCCTCCGGAGAGTTCAGCGAGACCGTGGCGGCGCAGGGCGGGTCGGACAACGCCTTCACCTCCAACGACTACACCGGCTACTTCCAGCGGGTCGCCGCCGACCGGCTCGGCCTGATGATGGAGATGGAGGCGGACCGGATGCGCAACCTCGTGCTCGACGACGAGGACATGCTGACCGAACGTCGACGTCGTGCTCGAGGAGCGGGCGCAGCGCACCGACTCCGATCCCGGCGCGCTCTTCTGCGAGATGCGCAGACGCGGCGCAATACATGAACCACCCCTACGGCATCCCGATCATCGGATGGCGGCACGAGATCGAGACGCTGACGCTGCAGGACGCGCTGGACTTCTACGCGACCTACTACGCCCCGAACAACGCCACGCTGATCGTCGCGGGCGACGTGGACCCGGCGCAGGTGGAGGCGCTGGCCCGCGAGCATTACGGCCCGATCGCGCCCACGCCCGGCCTGACCGAGCGCGTCCGCCCGTCGGAGCCGCCGCAACTGGCCCCGCGGCATCTGGCCTTCGCCGACGAGCGCGTGTCCAACCCCTATGTGATCCGCAGCTACCTCGCCCCCGAGCGCGACGCCGGCGATCAGGAGGAGGCGGCGGCGCTGTCGATCCTCGCGGCCGTTCTCGGCGGCTCCTCGGCCACCTCGGTGATGGGGCGGACGCTGGAGCAGGAGGAGGGCGTCGCGCTCTACACGGCCGCGTTCTATTCCGGGACACGCTACGACGACACGACGTTCTCGCTCATCGTGATGCCCGTGCCGGGGCGCACGCTCGAGCAGGCGGAGGCGGACATGGACCGGATGATCCAGCGCGTCCTGACGGACGGGATCGACCCCGCGCAGCTCGAGCGGATCCGCACGCAGGTCCGCGCCTCCGACGTCTACGACCGCGACAGCCTTCAGGGCCGGGCGCGCGAGGTCGGCGTGGCGCTGACGTCGGGGCTCACGGTGCAGGACGTTCTGGACTGGCCCGATATCCTCTCCGCCGTGACGGAGGAGGATATCGTCGCCGCCGCCGAACGGCTGTTCGACCCGCGCCGGTCCGTGACCGGATATCTGGATCGCCCTGCCGAGACCGGAGACATCCCCGCGGCTGGATGCCGCAGACCCCGAACCGGCCGCCCTGCGGGTCGAGCCCGATGCGATGGAGACCGACCGATGATGCGACCCGGAACGCGATTGATGCCCGCCGTCTGCGCGGCGCTGCTCGCCCCCCTGCCCGCGGTGGCGGCGGTGGAGATACAGGAGGTCACGAGCCCCGGAGGCATCACCGCCTGGCTGGTCGAGGAGCATTCCATCCCCTTCACCGCCATCGAGGTGCAGTTCGACGGCGGGGCCAACGGGGACGCGCCCGTGGCCCGGGGTGCCACGAACATGATGATGGGACTGCTGGAGGAAGGTGCCGGCGACATGGACGCGCGGGCCTTCGCGGAAGCGCGGGAGACGATCGCGGCGCGGTTCGGCTTTGACGCGTCCAGCGACAGCGTCACCGTCAGCCTGAGCTTCCTGACCGAGTTTCGCGACGAGAGCGTCGACCTCATGCGCACCGCCCTGACCGACCCACGGTTCGACCCGGACGCGGTGGAGCGGGTGCGCGAGCAGATCCTCGCCGGGCTCGCCTCCGACGCCCGCGACCCCGGCGAGATCGCATCGCGGACCTTCGCCGCCCTCAGCTTCGCGGGGCATCCCTACGGCAGCGCGATGGAAGGCACGGAGAGCACCGTCGCGGCGCTTTCCATCGCGGATCTGAAGGCGGCCCACGCACGGGCGCTGACGCTGGACCGGGTCCATGTCGGGGTGACGGGGGACATCACGGCGGAGCAGCTCGGCCCGCTGCTCGACGAATTGCTGGGCGACCTGCCGCGCGATGCGGGCCCCGCGGTGCCCGACGTCGAGACGGCCCTCGGCGGCGGCGTCACCGTCATCGACTACCCCTCCCCCCAATCGCTCGTGGTCTTCGGCCAGGAGGGCATCGCCTTCGAGGATCCGGATTACTATGCGGCCTTCGTCCTGAACCACGTGCTCGGCGGCGGCGGCTTCGACAGCCGGCTGATGACGGAAGTGCGCGAGGAACGGGGCCTGACCTACGGCATCGGCACCTATCTCGCCGCGCGCGACAAGACGGCGCAACTCCTCGGCCAGTTCTCGAGTTCCAACGGGACGACGGCGGAGGCCATCGCGCTGATACGCGACGAATGGAGCCGGATCGCCGCAGACGGGATCACGCAGGCCGAGCTCGACCGCGCCGTCACCTTCCTGACCGGAGCCTATCCGCTGCGGTTCGACGGCAACGCGCGTATCGCCGGCATCCTGACGGGGATGCAGAGCATCGGTCTGCCGATCGACTACATCCCGAACCGCAACGCGATGATCGAGGCCGTGACGGCGGAGGACGTGGCTCGCGTCGCCGCCCGGCTCCTGCGGCCCGAAGCGCTGCATTTCGTCGTCGTCGGCCAGCCGGAAGGGCTCGAGACCGGCGCGTTCTGAGGCTTTCGACGCTGCCGCGCCCGTGCTACCGCTTGCGGCATGGGCGCGCCTGACCACAACATGATCCTTCCCCGCATCCGTCAGCTCGACGAGGGGGCCGTGAACCGCATCGCCGCCGGCGAAGTCGTGGAGCGGCCCGCCTCCGCGGTGAAGGAGATGGTCGAGAACGCGCTCGACGCACGCGCCACGCGCATCCGCATCGACATCGCCGACGGCGGGCGCACCCTGATCCGCGTCACCGACGATGGCCACGGCATGGAGGCGGGGGACCTGCCGCTGGCGCTGTGTCGCCATGCCACCAGCAAGATCGACGGCAGCGACCTGCTGAACATCCACTCCTTCGGCTTTCGCGGCGAGGCGCTGCCCTCGCTGGGCGCGGTCGGCCGCCTGACGATCACCTCGCGTGCCGCAGGGGCCGACGGGGCCGCGACGATCCACGTCTCGGGCGGACGGATCGAGGCGGTGCGCCCGGCCGCCCTGCGCGCGGGGACGGTGGTGGAGCTGCGCGACCTGTTCCATGCCACGCCCGCCCGGCTGAAGTTCCTGAAGTCCGAACGCGCCGAGACGATGGCCGTCACCGACGCGATCCGCCGCCTGTCCATGGCGGAACCGGGGGTGGCCTTCGTGCTGGCGGACGTCTCGGCCGGGGCGGATCGCGTGCTGCTGCGCACCGATGCCGCGGCGAACCTCGCCGACCGGCTCGCCGCCCTGCTGGGGCGCGACTTCGCCGCCAACGCGATGGAGGTCGACGCGGAGCGGGGCGGCATCCGTCTGACGGGGCGCGCCGGCCTGCCGACGTATTCGCGCGGCAACGCGGTGCAGCAGTACCTCTTCGTCAACGGCCGCCCGGTGCGCGACCGGATGCTCACGGGAGCGTTGCGCGGGGCCTACGCGGACGTGATGGCGCGGAACCGGCACGCGATCGCGGCGCTCTACCTGACCTGCGATCCGGTGCTGGTGGATTGCAACGTCCACCCGGCCAAGACCGAGGTGCGGTTCCGCGACGCGGCGCTGGTGCGCGGATTGATCGTCTCGGGCCTGAGGCATGCTCTGGGGCAGTCCGGCCACCGCAGCGCCACGACGGTCGCGCAGTCCGCCCTCGGCGCGATGACGCCCGAACGCACGGCAGCGCCCGTGTACCGGATGGATCGTCCCAGCCTCGGTGCCCGCAACGCGGCCTATGCCGGACAGATGCCGGGCTTCGCGGAGCCCGCCGCGCGGATCGAGGATGCGCCCGCCGATCCGGTCGCGGAGGCGCTGCCGCTGGGGGCCGCGCGCGCGCAGATGCACGGCAACTGGATCCTGTCGCAGACGGCCACCGGCCTGATCGTCGTCGATGCCCATGCCGCGCACGAACGTCTGGTCTACGAACGGCTGAAAGCGCAGATGCGGGAGCACGGCATCCGGTCGCAGGCCCTGCTGATCCCCGAGGTCGTGGAGGTCGGGGGCATCGCCGAGTGGCTGCTGTCGCTCGATCTGTCCCGCCTTGGGCTGGTGCTGGAAGCCTTCGGTCCCGGCACGATCGCGGTGCGCGAAACTCCGGCGATCCTCGGGCAGTGCTCCGCCCGCGCGCTGGTGCAGGACCTGATCGAGGAACTGGAGGAGGACGAGGCTGCGGACCCGCTGTCGCTGCAATCCAAGGTCGACGCGATCCTGTCGCGGATGGCCTGCCACGGGTCGGTGCGCACCGGCCGGCGCATGTCCGCCCCAGAGATGAACGCCCTGCTGCGCGAGATGGAGGCGACGCCGCACTCCGGCCAGTGCAACCACGGGCGCCCCACCTACGTCGCACTGAAGCTGACGGATATCGAACGGCTGTTCGGGCGAAGCTGACGCGCGACGTGGAAACCCCGGGGGCGGCGTGCTACCTGCCCCGGCATGAGCCAGATCCCCACCAAGCCGCTGATCCTCCGCTGGATCGAAGACAATCCCGCCCTCACGTCCAAGCGCGACATCGCCAAGGCGTTCGGCATCAAGGGGGCGGCCCGGATCGACCTCAAGCGCATCCTGCGCGAGCTGGAGGACGAGGGGCACCTGACGAAGCGCAAGCGCAGCTACGACGATCCGAACCGGCTGCCCCCCGTGGCCGTGACCAGGGTGATCGGGGCGGATGCCGACGGCGACCTGTTCCTTGCCCCGCATGACTGGAAGGGCGATGCGCCCGAGCCGCGGATCCTGCTGATCGCCGGCAAGGACGACCCCGCGCTGGCCGCCGGCGACCGGGTGCTGGCCCGCCTGACCGTGGTGGAGGGCGAGGATCACAGCCACGAGGGCCGGCTGATCCGGCGGCTCTCGACCGGGCCGCGTCGCATCGTCGGCGTGTTCCGCGCCCTGTCGGAGGGCGGGCGCATCCTGCCCGTGGACAAGGGCGAGACGAAGGAATGGGCCATCCCGGCCGGGGCCACGGACGGCGCGCGCGATGGCGAGTTGGTGGAGGCGGAGCAGTCCGGCCCGAAGGGGCGCATGGGTCTGCCGCAGGCGCGCATCGTCACCCGGCTGGGCGATCCGGGCGCGGCGAAGGCCGTGAGCCTCATCGCGATCCACCAGCACGGCATCCGCGACGACTTCCCGCCCGAGGCCATCGCGGAGGCCGAAGCCGCCCTGCCCCCCACGCTCGACGGCCGCGAGGACCTGCGCGACCTGCCGCTCATCACCATCGACCCGTCGGACGCGCGCGACCACGACGACGCCTGCTACGCCCATGCCGACGACGACCCTGCCAACCCCGGCGGTCACGTCCTCTGGGTCGCCATCGCGGACGTCGCGGCCTACGTCACGCCCGGATCGGCGCTAGACGCGGAGGCGCGGGAGCGGGGAAACTCGACCTACTTCCCGGACCGCGTCGTCCCGATGCTGCCCGATGCGCTGTCGGGCGACCTCTGCTCGCTGCACGAGGGGGTGGAGCGGGCCTGCATCGCGGTGCGGATGACCGTAGACGCCGAGGGCCGCAAGATCGCGCAGCGGTTCGTTCGCGGGCTTGATGCGCTCGCCGGCCTCGCTGCACTACGAGGAGGTGCAGGACGCCATCGACGGCACCCCCACGGACCGGACCGCCCCGCATCTGGAAGGCGTGCTGAAACCGCTCTACGCCGCCTACGCCGCGCTGAAGATCGCGCAGGAGAAGCGGCAGCCGCTCGACCTCGACCTGCCCGAGCGCAAGATCGTGCTGTCCCACGAGGGCGAGGTCACGTCCGTTGCCTTCAAGGACCGGCTCGACGCGCATCGTCTGATCGAGGCGTTCATGGTGCTGGCCAACGTCGCCGCGGCCGAGGAGCTGGAGCGTCGCCGGATCCCGCTGCTGTTCCGCGTTCACGACACGCCCGACGAAGACCGCATCGAGTCGCTGCGCGAGACGGCCAAGGCCAGCGGCTTCTCCCTGCCCAAGGGGCAGGCGCTGCGGACGGATGCGCTCAACGGGCTGCTGCGGGCGGCGGCGGGCACGGACCTGTCGGAACTGATCTCCATGTCCACACTCCGCGCCATGTCGCAGGCGGTCTATCAGACGGAGAACCTCGGGCACTTCGGTCTCGCCCTGAGGTCCTACGCGCATTTCACCTCGCCGATCCGGCGCTACGCCGACCTCGTGGTTCACCGCGCCCTCATTTCCGCGCATGGTTGGGGCGACGATGGCCTGTCGCCGGCGGACATCGAACGGCTGGACGCGACGGGGAAGATGATCTCGGAGGCGGAGCGCCGCTCCATGGTGGCGGAGCGCGACACCAACGACCGCTATCTCGCGGCCTTCCTGTCGGAAAAGGTCGGGGCGGATTTCGCCGGGCGCATCTCCGGCGTGCAGGCCTTCGGCGTCTTCGTGCGGCTCGACGAGACCGGGGCCGACGGGCTGATCCCGGTGCGCTCGCTCGGCGACGAATATTTCCGCTACGACCGCGATGCGCAGGTGCTGACGGGGTCGGACACGGGCACGGAGATAGGCCTGGGCCAACGCGTCACCGTGCGGCTGACGGAGGCGGTGCCGGTCACGGGCGGGCTGGTCCTGGAGCTGCTGGAGATCGACGGGGAGCCTCGGAAGGTGCGGCGCGGACCGCCCGGACGCGGCAGCCCGAAGCGGGGCGGCGCGCGCAAGGGCAAGTTGCGCAAGGCCCCGCGGCGAGGTTAGCCCCGGCGATGCGCGCGCTTCTCCTCGCTCTCCTGCTGTCCCCGCCCGCCACGGCGGAGCAGACCAGCCCGCGGCCCGACGCCCGCCCGCCCGTCGCGGCCCCCGTGGCCTTCGACGTCTGGCTCAGGGAGTTCCGCCCGCGCGCTCTGGAAGCCGGCATCGACGGCCCGACCATCGACGCGGCGATGGCACAGGTGGAGGTGCTGCCGGACGTACTGCGCCGCGATGCGAACCAATCGGAGTTCACCAAGACGATCTGGGACTACCTCGACACCGCCGTCAGCGACCTGCGGGTGGCGAACGGGCGCGCCGCGCTGGTCCGCCACGGGGCCGCGCTGTCGCGGATCGAGGCGGCGTACGGGGTGGACCGCCACGTCGTCGTCGCGATCTGGGGGCTGGAGACCAGCTACGGCGCGTTCCGGGGCGACGTCTCGACACTCTCCGCCCTGGCGACGTTGGCGGCCGGATCGCGGCGGGCAGCGTTCTTCGAGGAGCAGCTGATCGAGGCTCTTCGGATGCTGCAGGACGGGGATGTGCGCCACGCCACGTTCCGCGGCAGCTGGGCCGGGGCATCGGGACACACGCAGTTCATGCCCACCTCGTTCCGCGATCATGCGGTGGACTTCGACGGCGACGGGCGGCGCGACCTCTGGGGCGACGACCCGGTCGACGCCCTCGCCTCCACGGCCGCCTACCTGCGCGCGAACGGCTGGACGACGGGGCACCCCTGGGGGCTGGAAGTCCGGCTGCCGGGTGGGTTCGACTATCTGCTGTCGGGGGAGCGGGTGGAGAAATCCGCAGCGGACTGGGCCGCGCTCGGCATCCGCGCGACCGATGGCGGCGCGCTGCCCGACGCCGGGCCGGGCTCGATCCGGGTGCCTGCGGGCCACGAGGGGGCGGCGTTCCTGACCTTCGGGAACTTCCGGGCGATCGAGAGCTACAACACGGCGGACGCCTATGTCATCGCCGTCGGCCATCTCGCGGACCGGCTGGCGGGGGGCCCCGCGCTGACGGGGGGATGGCCGGAGCAGGACCGTGCGCTCACCCGGGACGAACGGATCGAACTGCAGCTGCGCCTGCGGGACGCGGGGTTCGACCCGCTCAAGATCGACGCGAGGGTGGGGCCGGACACGCTGGACGCGATCCAGCGGTGGCAGGCGTCGGTCGGGCGCATCGCCGACGGATACGCCGGGCCCCGGCTGCTGGCCCTGCTGCGCGAGGCCGCGGTGGACGAGCTGCCCTAACCCGCGTGACGCGCCGGGGCCTGCAACGCGCCGAAGCCATAGTGCCGCAGCCAGCGCAGATCGCTGTCGAAGAAGGCGCGCAGGTCGGGGATGCCGTATTTCAACATCGCGATCCGGTCGATGCCGACGCCGAAGGCGAAGCCCTGCCATTCGGTCGCATCGACGCCTGCGGCGGCCAGCACCTTCGGGTGGACCATGCCGGAGCCCAGGACCTCGAGCCAGTCGTCGCCCTCGCCGAGCTTGAGCGTCCCGCCCTCCCAGGAGCAGCGGATGTCGACCTCCGCGGAGGGTTCGGTGAACGGGAAGTGCGACGCCCGGAACCGCAGCTCGATCCCGTCGATCCCGAAGAACGCGCGGCAGAACTCCTCCAGCACCCACTTCAGGTTCGCCATGGAGATGTCCCGGTCGATGGCCAGCCCCTCGACCTGGTGGAACATCGGCGTGTGCGTCTGATCGTAGTCGGCACGGTAGACCCGGCCGGGGCAGATGATGCGCGTCGGCGCGCCGGTGACCTCCAGCGAGCGGATCTGCACCGGGCTGGTGTGGGTGCGCAGCACGTGCGGAGGGCGGTCGTCCCCCGCGGCGCGCGCCATGTAGAACGTGTCCATCTCGGCCCGCGCGGGGTGGTGGCCGGGGATGTTGAGCGCGTCGAAGTTGTACCAGTCCGTCTCGATCTGCGGGCCTTCGGCGACGGAGAAGCCGAGGTCCGCGAAGATGGCCGTGACCTCCTCCGTCGTCTGGCTGATCGGGTGGATCGTGCCCTGCCGGCGGGTCCGCGCCGGCAGCGTCACGTCGAGCCATTCGGTGCGCAGCCGCGCGTCGAGCGCGGCGTCCTCCAGCCCGGCGCGGCGGGCGGCGATCGCGGAAAGGATCTCGTCCTTCAGGGCGTTGAGCACGGGGCCGACGGTCTGCCGCTCCTCGGGCGTCATCCGGCCGAGCTCGCGCATCTTCAGCGCGACCTCGCCCTTCTTGCCGACGGCGGCCAGCCGCACCGTCTCCAGCGTGGCCTCGTCCCCCGCCCCGGCGATCAGGCCGACGTACTTCTCACGCAGATCGTCCATGCTTCCACCCGTTCGCAGTGCCGCGAGGTGGGTAGCAGACGGGCGCGGATGTGCAAGCCGCGCCGTCCTCGCCTCAGCCGATCCGCGATGACCGACGCAGCCGCACCAGGCCGAAGGCCGCCAGCGCGGACAGCAGGATGGGTGCGCCTGCGGGCAGCGGGATCGGTGCGACGGTCCCTTCGGCCACCAGCGTTGCCGGTCCGCCCTGCGGTCCGGACCCGGAGATCGAATAGCGCGCCGATGCGCCGGGCATGGTCAGGGCTGCGATCAGGTCGCCGATCGTCGCGGGCGCGGTGGAAACGGGGCTTCCGAAGGTCACACCGATGGATGTGGAGGTCGTGAAGACATCGGCGAAGAACGTCTCGTCGAAATCAGGCGCACCCTCGGGCGTCCCGATGGTGAAGCCTGTCGGTGACAGGAACAGCTCCTCGATGAAATCGAAGACTCCGGCGGATACGAACCCCGGCACCGAAAGTGCGACGCTGAAAATACTCTGGGACCCCTGTGAGGCGGGCAGCAGGAGGCTGTCCTCCCCGCTCAGTGTCAGCGTGATCGACGCGGCCTGCCCCACCGGCGGGAAGGTGGCGGACGGGCTTCCGGTCGACGTCTCCGTGACGGAGCCGTCGAATACGAACGTCGCGGCGGAGGACGGCATCGCCAGGAGACAGGCGGTGACGATGGCGAGAGATGTCTGAACTATTTTTCCGGTCATGATCGGTTCCTTCCGATGGGATACGATATGAAAGAAGTAGCTAAGATGCGTACCAAGAGTTAACGCGACGACACTCCAGAATCAATCGATATTGAACGCTCGGCGCCGGGGTGTCCGCGACAGCGCCGGGCGAACGGGGGAAACCTTCGTCGATCGAGCCGCGTCGACCTCCCGTCCCGCTCAGCGAGCCTGCTCGAACCGCTCGATCGCCCGCGCGATCGCCCGTCCGATCGTAGCACTTCCCCGCGGACTGGGGTGGATGCGGTCGCCGTCGTAGAGGCCGATGTCGGCGGTGTCGATCACCGTGCCCGCGTCGACGAACAACAGCCCGGCGTCGCGTGCCGCCAACTCCTGCAACCGCGCGTTCATGAGGTCGAACGCACCCTGACAGGCCGTGAAGGCCGTCGGTTCCGCCTCCGCGCCGTCGTAGTAGCCGACGTAGGCGACCCGTGCCCCGGTGGCCCGGATGCGCGCGACGAGGGAGGGGAGATCGCCGGTAAGGTCGGACGCGATCAGCCCGTCGAGCGTCACCGCCTCCGCCGGCGTTCCGCAGTCGCGGCGCAGATCGTTGCCGCCGCCGGTGAGGATCACCCAACTCCAGTCCCCCCCCTCGAACTGGCGCGAGATGTCGAGACCGACGGCCCCCGCGAGGCGACTCGGATGAGTCAGCTGCGCGCCCGACTGCGACGCGTCCACCACCGGCCGCCCGAGGTCCACGGCGACCGCCTCGGGGATGCCCCGATCGCCGTTCCACGCCATCACGCTGTCCCCGATGGCGAGGATCGCGCCTTCGGATGGCGGGCCGGCAGCGGCACAGGCGCCCAGCAGGAGCGGAAGGAGGATAGCGCGCATGGGAAGGCTCCGGTCGATGTTCCGGCAGTAACGCGTCCGGGCGCGGCGAAGTTTCGGCGGCGGCGACGGACGAAAAAGGGCCCCCGAAGGGACCCCAGATCACGATATGTCGCGGGCCTAGGCGGCCTTGGCCTGATCCACGATCGCGGCGAAGGCTTCGGGCTCGTGAACGGCGAGATCGGCGAGGACCTTGCGGTCCACCTCGATCCCGGCCTTCGACAGCGCGGCGATGAAGCGCGAATACGTCATCTCGCCGTCATGGGCACGCACGGCCGCGTTGATCCGCTGGATCCACAGGGCGCGGAAGTTGCGCTTGCGGTTCTTGCGGTCGCGGGTGGCGTACTGGTTCGCCTTGTCGACGGCCTGGGTTGCGGTGCGGAAGGCGGTGGAGCGGCGGCCGTAGTAGCCCTTCGCTGCATCGATGACCTTCTTGTGGCGGGCGTGGGTGACCTTACCGGAGGTTACGCGGCTCATGTCAGATCCTCCTTATCGATCGTAGGGCATGAAGCCCTTGATGATCTTGGCGTCGGGGGCGGAAAGGGTGGTGGTGCCGCGGGCATCGCGGATGAACTTCCGGGAACGCTTGATCATCCCGTGGCGCTTGCCGGCCTGACCGGCGAGGATCTTGCCCGTCGCCGTCACCTTGAAGCGCTTCTTGGCGCTCGACTTCGTCTTCATCTTGGGCATTTCGGTCTCCTTCTTCGACGCGCGACTCGGCATCCCAATCGCCGGACGTGCGGGTATCAGGCGCGCCGTGTAGCCCGCGCGCCCGCGGGGGGCAAGTGGAGGCGTCGCGCGGCGGTCACGGACACGTTCGTGGCCCGCGGAGCCCGGACGGTCTAGCGTCGTCGGGGCCACCGCCCCGAAAGGACCTCCCATGCCCGACATCACCCGCCGCGCCGCCATGACCGCCCTGCCCGGGGCCGCCGCCGCGCTCGCCCTGCCGAACGCTGCCGCCGCGGAGCAGGGCGACGCCTTCGCCTTCGAGGTCATCCGGAGCGAGGCCGAATGGCGCGCGCAGCTGACGGAGGCGGAATACGCGATCCTCCGGGAGGGGGCTACCGAGGTCCCCAAGAGCGATCCGCTGTGGGACAGCACGGCACCGGGCATGTACGCCTGCAAGGGCTGTGCGCTGCCGGTCTACGACGCGCGCTGGAAGGTCGTGCTCGACATCGGGTTCCTGTTCTACCGTCACTGCGAGGAGGACAGCGTGCTCACCTCCATCGACCGTTCCGTCTACGCGCAGTTCGGCGGGGAGGCCGGCAGCATGGGGCCGGTCGTGCCGGAGGGTCTGAGCGAGGAGGACCTGCGCGCGCTCGACACCCTGCTGCTGATCGAGGTGCACTGCCGCCGCTGCGCCTCGCATCTGGGCCATCTGCTGCTGGCGAAGGGCAAGCTGCTGCACTGCATCAACGGCGCGGCGCTGGACTTCACGCCCGGGGCGGCCTGAACCGCCCGGCGGTCAATCGGCCTCGCCGCCGAAGATCAGTCGCTCGTCGCAGGGCGCGATCCGCAGGATGTTGGTGGAACCCGGCATGTTGAACGGGATGCCCGCCATCACCACGACCTGATCGGCAAGGTCCGCGAACCCGGCCGCCTTGGCCGCGCGCACGGCGGAGACGACGGCGAGCTTGAAGCGGTCGACGGTATGCGTCTGGACGCAGTGCACGCCCCAGGAGAGGACCATGCGCCGTGCCGTCGCCGTTACCGGCGTCAGCGCGATGATCGGCACGCGGGGCCGTTCGCGCGAGACCTTGAGCGCGGTCGAGCCCGAGTGCGAGAAGCAGCAGATCGCCTTGATGTCCATCGTCTCCGAGATCTCGCGCGCGGCGGCCACGATGGCGTCCGAGGTGGAGGACAGCTTGGCGGAGCGGCTGGCCTCGATGATCTCGCGGTAGGTCCGGTCGCTCTCCACCTCGATGGCGACGTTGTCCATCGTCTGCACCGCCTCGATCGGATAGCTGCCGGCCGCGGATTCGGCCGACAGCATGATCGCGTCCGTACCCTCGTAGATCGCGGTCGCCACGTCGGAGACCTCGGCCCGCGTCGGCATCGGACTGTCGATCATCGATTCGAGCATCTGCGTCGCCACGATCACCGGCTTGGCGGCGGCCCGGCACTTGCGGATCAGGCGCTTCTGGATCGGGGGCACGGCCTGCACCGGGCATTCGACGCCCAGATCGCCGCGCGCCACCATGATCCCGTCGGAGACCTCCAGGATGCTGTCGAAGGCATCGACGGCGGCCGGCTTCTCGATCTTGGACAGGATCGCGGCGCGGCCCTTCACCAGCTCGCGCGCCTCGCTCCACGTCGGCGGCGCGCTGCACGAAGGAGAGCGCCAGCCAGTCCACGCCAAGCTCGCAGACGAACTCCAGATCCTTGCGGTCCTTCTCCGACAGGGCGGCCAGCGGCAGCACCACGTCGGGCACGTTCACGCCCTTGCGGTTGGAAATCGTCCCGCCGGTCACGACCGTGCAGTCCGCGAAGTCCGGTCCGCAGTGATCGACCTTCAGCCGCAGCTTGCCGTCGTTGACCAGCAGGGCACCGCCCGGCGTCAGCGCGTCGAAGATCTCCTTGTGGGGCAGTTGCACCCGCGTCGCGTCGCCCGGCGCGTCGTCGAGGTCGAAGCGGAACGGCTCCCCTGCAACGATCTCCGCGCTGTCGCCCTCGAACACGCCGCAGCGCAGCTTGGGGCCCTGCAGGTCGGCGAGGATGCAGATCGGCCGCCCCGAGTCGCGTTCGATGTCGCGGATGATGTTGTGGCGCGCCCGGATGTCCTCGTGACCGCCGTGGCTCATGTTCAGGCGGAAGACGTCGGCCCCGGCCTCGAACAGCGCGCGGATGGTGTCGTAGTCGCTGGAGGCGGGGCCCAGCGTGGCGACGATCTTGACGTTGCGGTGGCGTCTCATGGGGCGTTCCTTCGGATCGGTCCGTTCGCGCCCGCACCTAGCCCCGTGACGCGGCGGCGCGCAAGTCGGGGCGCACCGCGGCGCTCGATTCGGAAGACACGGCCAGGCGGTCTGCGGACCGATGGGCGGTGGCGGGTTGATCGCGGTGCCGCAGCGCCACATCTTGGAACCAGGACGCACCACCGGAGGATGCCATGGACGACGCCACCCGAACCCAGGTCGAGGCCGCGGCCTTTCGCCGCCTGCGCGCCCATCTGCTCGACGACCGGCCAGACGCGCAGAACATCGACATGATGAACCTCGCCGGGTTCTGCCGGAACTGCCTGTCGCGCTGGTACGGAGAGGCGGCGGCGGAGCACGGCGCGCCGATGTCCAAGGAGGAGGCGCGCGAGGCGTTCTACGGGATGCCTTTCGCCGAGTGGAAGGCGCGGCACCAGGCCGAGGCCTCCGCCGATCAGAAGACCGCCTTCGAGAAGAGCTTCGCGGAGAACGTCGGGCGGGACGGGGCGTGAGCGATCGCGCGGAAGCAATCGTGCAACCGGTGCGGAGGTGGCTAAGTCTCATCCCGCAAGGAGTACGCCCCCTGATCCGTCTGCCCCTGATGCTGGCCCTCCTGCTCGCCGCCCCCGTCGCCGGACCCGCGGCGGCGCAGGGCGTGTTCGTCCCGCCGCCCCCCGGCGTCGTCGGTCCGGCGCGTGAGCTGACCGGCAAGCGCGGCCGGGTCGCCCGTGAGCTGCGCCTTTTCGGCTTCGACGTCGACGTCACGCGCCTGTCGGACCAGCGGATCGCAGTGCTGGACAACGCCCTCCACTCCGGCGGATCGAACGGCCACCGGCAGTCGCGGATCCGCTCGATCCTGAGTGGCGGCGGGCTGCTGCAGCGTCTCATCGATGGGAACTGACTGGCGCGCGCTCCTCCTCTGCCTCGGCCTCGCCGTCGCCACCCCGGCCGTCGCAGCCCCGAACGCGCAGCTCGTCGCCTCCGTGCAGCAGCGGCTGGACATCATCGGCTTTCATGCGGTCGATGCCGGGACGCTGACGAACAGCCAGATCGCGGCGCTGCATCTGGAGCTGCAGGGGCGGGCGATGGATCTCGACGCCATCGTCCGCATGGAGACGCGCAACCGCGTGACGGTGATCCTCCGCCGGGAGTGACCGGACGTCAGACGGCGGCGGTGCGCATCTCGTCGAGATAGATCTCCCGCAGCCGCGCCACGACCGGTCCCGGCCGCCCCGTCCCGACCTGCGTGCCGTCGATGGCGACCACCGGCATCACGAAGCTGCTGGCCGACGTCACGAAGGCCTCGTCCGCGGCCAGCGCCTCCGCCACGGTGAAGGGGCGCTCCTCCACCTTCATCTGCGCCTCCCGCGCGAAGGCCAGCACGGCGCGGCGCGTGATTCCGTGCAGGATCTCCTCGCCCAGCTGCCGCGTGACGATCACCCCGTCCTTGACGATGTAGGCGTTGTTCGACGTCCCCTCCGTCACCGCGCCCGTCCTCCACCATCCAGGCGTCGTCGGCCCCCGCGGCCTTGGCCTCCATCTTGCCCATGCTGGGGTAGAGCAGCTGCACCGTCTTGATGTCGCGCCGGCCCCAGCGGCGGTCGGGGATGGTGACGACCGTCATGCCACGTCTCGGCCATCGGGTTCGCGGCCAGGCCCGGCTTCGCCTGCGTGAAGAGCACCACCGTCGGGGGCGTCTCCTCCGGCGGATAGAGGAAATCCCGGTCTGCCGCGCCCCGCGTCACCTGCAGGTAGATCAGACCGTCGGTCAGGTCGTTGCGCGCGATCAGCTCCCGGTGGATCTGCCAGCAGATCATCGGCGTCGATCACGGCCGTCATGCCCAGCTCGTCCATCGACCGCCTCAGCCGCACCGCGTGGCCGGCGAAGTCGATGAGCTTGCCGTCCAGCACGCTCGTCACCTCGTAGACCGCATCGGCGAAGAG
Source organism: uncultured Alphaproteobacteria bacterium (assembly GCA_963757495.1). Taxonomy (GTDB): domain Bacteria; phylum Pseudomonadota; class Alphaproteobacteria; order Rhodobacterales; family Rhodobacteraceae; genus Jannaschia. The sequence goes on along the minus strand of CAVWRZ010000002.1, from coordinate 79,823 downwards.
GAACCCGCGGTCGAAGATCGACACCGTCGCCTCGTCCTCGGGCAGGTACTCGCCGTTCACGTAGACCGTCCGCATCGCGTCCTCCTCCGGGGTTCACGCCCGTCTTGCGAAAGCGGCGCGCGGGGGGTCAAGCCTTCCCCATGCCCACGCTCCTCGAAGGTCCCCTCGCCGATCTCCGCGCCCGTCCTCTGGAGCGAGCAGGTCGCCCGTGCCGCAGCGCTGCGCCCGGGCTACCGCGACCATCCCGTCGACCTCTCCGATCCGCGCGGGGCCGATCCCGTGGAGGACGTCCGCGACCATGGCATCGCCGGGGCGAACGCCTACCACGTGCCGACAGCGCCCTATCACATGCGGATCGAGGGCAGCGTGCCCGACCTGCTGCTGCGTCGTCCGCTGATCGACCGGCTGGCGGGGGTGAACGCGCGGCTGGCGGACTACGGTCTCGAACTCTGGGTATTCGACGCCTGGCGGCCGATCGCGGTGCAGAACCACTTCCACGACCGTTGGATGCCTGACCGCCTGCGCGCGCTGCATCCGGAATGGGACGAGGCGCGGATCGCCGCCGAGACCGAGCGCTACTGGGCGCGCGGCGCGGACGGGCCTATCGACCCGCTCTCCCCACCGCCCCATGCGACCGGGGCCGCGGTGGATCTGACGATCCGGCACTGCGGCGGCGCGGAACTCTTCATGGGGACGATCTTCGACGACGTTTCGGAAGCGTCCCACACCGACGCATTCGAGGCGGAGCCGGACGGCCTGGCCGTCGTCGCACCGGGAGGCACGGGCCAACCGGCGGCTGCTCTACTGGCTGATGGCGGAGGCGGGATTCGTGAACAATCCGACGGAGTGGTGGCACTTCTCGCACGGCGACCAGATGTGGGCGCGGATCGCGGGCGCGGCGCTGGCCTTCTATTCGACCGCGCCGTGACGGCTCAGGCGAGGTATCCGGCAGGTTCGGGCACGTCGCTCTCGTAGTCGAGCGGCGCGCGGGTCCGCGGCAGGGTCGCGCGCTTGAAGTCGTAGCGCATCATGTCGCCCACGGTGGCGACGGCGATCGCCAGCACGCTGCGGATCATGCGCGGCCCGTCGTGGATCTCCACCAACCCGCGCAGGGCCGGCGCGTCGTCGAAGGCGGCGAGCGGAACCTCGAACCCGGTCGCGTCGAAGGCCGCGATCGGGTACCAGTTCGCCCCCATCTGCACCCGCAGCCGACCGCCCGTCGTACGCCGGTCCCGCGCGCGGGCGGCCGTCAGCCCGGCGCGGACATCCGCCGGCAGCATGTAGAGGTCGGTGTCGGTCATCGGCAGATCCCCCCGGCCCGGTCGGTGCCACGAGTCGGCAGCGACCGTCGAGTTTCAACCTGACACGTCCCCATGAAAGTTCAATGAACCCTGCCGCGTCGTCACGACGTTTTCTTCACGGCTCCCGCGCCTTGGGCCGCAGCACATGGGGCATCGCGGGATCGTAGAGGGCGGACTCCCGGAAATCCCCCACTTCCCCCATCGCCGGACCCAGCAGGATCAGCGCCGTCCGCGTGATCTTCGCAGCCCGCACCTTGGCGTGGATGTCCGACAGGGTGCCGCGCAGGAAGGTCTCGTCCGGCCAGCCGACGCGGTAGGCGACGACGACCGGGCAGTCGGCTCCGTAATGCGGCGTCAGCACGCGCTCGATCTCGCGCAGATTGCGGATGCCCAGGTGGATCGCCAGCGTGGCCCCGGTGCGCCCGAAGTTCTCCAGCGTCTCGCGTGCGGGCATGGAGGTGGATTTCATCGACACCCGGGTCAGCACGATGGACTGCGCGATCTCGGGGATGGTCAGCTCCTGCCCCAGGGCGGCGGCGGCGGCGGCGTAGGCGGGCACGCCGGGGGTGATGTCGTATGGGATGCCGTCGGCGCGCAGCCGGCGGATCTGCTCGGCGATGGCCCCGTAGAGCGAGGGGTCGCCGGAATGGACGCGCGCCACGTCCTGCCCGCGGGCGTGGGCGGCGACGATCTCCGCATGGGTCTCGTCGAGGGTCATGGAGGCGGTGTCGCGCACGCGCGCGCCCTCCGGGGCCTCGGCCACGACGGCCTCCGGCACGAGCGAGCCCGCGTAGAGGCAGACCGGGCAGGCCCGGATCAGGCGTTGCGCCTTGAGCGTCAGCAGTTCCGGATCGCCCGGCCCCGCGCCGATGAAATGCACCGTCATGCGGTCTCCCCCGTCCGAAGGTCGCCGCCGGCCATCTTGCGGGCGTAGCCGCGGGGCGTGAACATGCGCATCCCGTCGCCGGTCCGGACCAGTTGCGTGTGAGAGGAGCCGACGAGCACCGTCGTCAGCATGTCCACCTCGTCCACCTCCAGCGCGTCGAGCCGGCGATAGCGCAGATGCTCCTCTGGGCGCCCCAGCGACGTCGCCAGAAGGACCGGCGTATCGGCGGGACGGTGGCGCAGCAGGATGTCGCGCGCCTCCGCCAGCAGGGTGCGGCGGCGGCGGGAGACGGGGTTGTAGAAGGCGATCACGAAATCGCCCTCGGCCGCCGCCCGCACGCCGCTTCACGATATCCTCGCGCGGGCGTCAGCAGGTCCGAGAGCGAGATCGCGCAGAAGTCGTGGCCGAGCGGCGCGCCGGCGCGGGCGGCGGCGGCCTGCAGCGCGCTGACCCCGGGGGTGCAGACGATCTCGACGCGGCGCGCGGCGTCCGTGACCGCGCTGTCGTCGGTCCGCGCCATCAGCTCGAAGACCAGCGCGCCCATCGCGTAGATTCCCGCGTCGCCCGAACAGATCAGCGCGACGTGCCGCCCCTCCCCGGCCCGTTCCAGCGCGTGACGGCACCGCGCCTCCTCCCCGCCCAACGGGAAGTCCGCGCGCGGCTTGCCCTTCGCGATCGGCCCGAGCAGATCGATGTAGAGACCGTAGCCGACGAGTTCCTCCGCTTCCTGGACCATCCGGCTGGCCTCCGGCGTGCGCCAGGCCGCCTGGCCGGGACCGATGGAGACGATCGAGAGCCGGCCCCGGGGCCGGCCCCGCATCGTGGTGATCGGATCGGCGGCGCGGGCCAGCGCGGCGGTCGTGTTCGCGGTCTTGCGCTTGGGCGCGACGAGATCGCCGCCGGAGCCCGCGAGCGCCGCCGCCTCCGCCACCGAAGCGGTGCCGACCTCCGCGCGCACGACCTCCGACGGGTTCGGCACCGCGATCCCGGCGAGTTCGGCGGCGGTGAAGGCGCGCAGCGGCACGTCGAGGCGGGCGGCGAGCGCGTTCATCGCCGGCTCGTCCAGCTTGAGGTCCAGCGTGGCGACGGCGGCGACCGCGCCGGGTGCGACGTTCGCCGCCGCCAGCATGGCGACGACGTTCTCCCAGAGCTCGTCCGGATCCGCATCGCGCGCGCAGCCGACGCCGAGCACGTGGCGCTGCGGGTGATAGACGAGGCGGGTCGGGCCGCCCTTGGCGGGCGCTTCGGTCACGGCGATCTCGACCGCGTCGCCGACGTTATCCGATGAGGGGGGCAGGTCGAACAGCGGCTCGCCCGTATGCCGCGCGCCGCCCCCCGACAGGAGCGCCGCCATCGCATCCTTCGCGTCCTCCGGGTTCGCCATCCGGTAGCCCGCGGGCGGCTCGTCCAGCGCCACGCCAAGCGCCACCTCCCCCGCCGTCGTCACCGCCGCCACGCCGCCCAGCGCCTCCGCGATGCGCCGCGCCAGCCTGTTCGCGCCCCGGTGCCCGCCAAGCAGCGGGACCACGACGCGGCCGTCGTCGGAGACGGAGATGACCGGCGGCTCGGCGGTCTTGTCGCGACAGCAGCGGGGCCACCGCGCGGATCAGGATGCCGGAGGCGCAGACCCCGACGACCGCGTGGCCGGCGGCGAAGAGGTCGCGGACGTGGTCGAGCGCGTTCGGGAAGGTGATTTCGGCGTCCGTGCGTCCGGCGCGACCGTGCAGCGGGCAGTCGAGGGCGTCGGCGATACGGCGGGCGGTGGCCTCGCCGGCGGCGTTGAGGACCAGGACGACGGGGTTCAGAGCCATGGATCGGCCCCCTTCGTGACGAGGATCATGGAGAAGTAGGGCGCGTCGTCCGGCGCTTCCGCCAGCGGGAGGATGACCTGCGAGGCGAGCGTGGCGCGTTCGACGTAGGTTCCCGTCAGGCCCTCGGCGTCGAGCAGAGCGCGCAGGCGCGGCAGGTGGCGGCCGACCTTCATCAGGACGACCGTGTCGGCGGCGTGGAGGTGGGCGCGCAGCGCGTCGTCGGGGAGTGGGCCGGGGAGGACCGTCAGCACCTCGTCTCGCGCGGTCAGCGGCATCCCCGCAGCGGCGGCGCAGGCGGTGAAGGAGGTCACGCCGGGCACGACCTCCACCGGGAAGCGGCGGCGCAGACGCGCGAAGAGATACATGAAGCTGCCGTAGAAGAACGGGTCCCCTTCGCAGAGGCAGACGACGTCGTGGCCCGCCTCGAGCTCTGCGGCGATCTCCAGCGCGCCCCGGTCGTAGGAGGCCTGCGCCGGGGCGCGGTCGCGGGTCATCGGGACGTCCATGCGGATTTCTCTCGCGCCCGCGGGGATGAGTTCGGCGGCGATGGCGCGCGCGAAGCTGTCGCCGCCGGCGAGCGACGGATAGGCCACCACCGTCGCGTTCTCGATCAGCCGGGCGGCGCGGCGGGTGATCAGGTCGGGGTCTCCGGGGCCGAGCCCGACGCCATGGAGGGTGCCGCTCATCGCTTGATCAGCGACCATTGCGTCACCGACATCGACGGCTTCCAGCCACGGTAGCGCCCGACGGGTTCGGCGCGGTCCACCGCGATGCGCACGAGGTCGCCGCCGTGGCGCAGGTGCAGCGCGCCGAGGATCGCCTCCGACTCCAGCGTCACAGCGTTGCAGACCAGCCGGCCGAGGGGTTTGAGCGCCGCGAAGGCCCGGTCGAACACCGCCTCCGACAGGCCGCCGCCGATGAAGACGGCGTCGGGGGCCGGCAGCCCGTCCAGCGCGCCGGGCACCTCCCCGTCGCGCAGATCGAGGCGCGGGGCCCCGAGCGCCAGCGCGTTCTCGGCAGCCATGGCACGGCGGTCGGCGCGGGGCTCGATGCCGATGGCGCGGGCGGACGCGCGCGGCCCGCATCCACTCGATGGCGACCGAGCCGGACCCGGTCCCGATGTCCCACAGGAGCGCGCCGCGCATGGGCATGAGCTTGGCCAGCGTCGCGGCCCGCACCTCGCGCTTGGTCATCGTGCCGTCGGAGCGGAAGAGCGCGTCGTCCAGGCCGGGAATGCGCGGCAGGAGGGCGGCATCGGGGGCGGCGACGCACTCCACGGCGAGGGTGTTGAAGGCAGGGACATCATGCGCCCAGACATCGGCCGTGGCGTCGAAACGCGCCTCCTCGGGCCCGCCCATGTTCGCGAGTACGGTGAGGCGGGACTGGCCGAAGCCCCTGTCGGCGAGGAATTTCGCTATCTGCGCCGGGGTCTGTGCGCCGGTGGTGAGGATCAGGAGGCGGGCGTCGGGCTGAATGAAGGCGATCATCTGCTCCACGGGGCGGCCGTGGACGGTGAGCGTCTCGACGTCGGCCATGGACCAGCCCATGCGGGCGGCGGCGAGCTGGAAGGCGGAGAGCTGCGGGTGGTAGACGATCTCCCCGGGCGGGATGGCGCGGCCGATGCGCGCGCCGACGCTGAACCAGAGCGGATCGCCGGTGGCGAGCACGACGACGCGTCGGCCGCGCAAGGCAGTCAGCCTGTCGATGAGCGCGTCGAACGGGTGGGGCCAGGCGAGCCGCTCGGCCCGGATCGAGTCCGAGAGGATGTGGTGGCGGTCACCGCCGACGATGACCTCCGCCGCCTCGACCACGGCGCGCGTGGCGGGGCTGAGCCCGGCCAGACCGTCCTCGCCGATGCCGACGACGTGGAGCCAGGGCGCGTCAGTCACGGGTATGGCGGAGAGTATGGCAGATGGTGTGATTTGCAGCATGCCTTCCGGCCGCACGGAACGCCGGTGAGGTGGGGCGAACGGTGCGCCTCACTGGAGGCCGCCCCCGGCGAGGATGCCCAGCGCGTTGACGGCCGCCGAGGCCATCGCGCTGCCGCCCTTGCGGCCGCGCAGGGTGAGGAACGGCGTGCCGCGGGGGCGCATCCCGAGTTCCGCCTTGGATTCCGCCGCCCCGACGAAGCCGACCGGGAAGGCGAGGATCGCGGCGGGCCTCGGCGCGCCCTCGTCCAGCCGTTCGAGCAGCCGGAAGAGCGCGGTGGGCGCGTTGCCGATGGCCACGACCGCGCCGTCGGTCTCCCAGAGGTCGACGGCGGCGGCGGAGCGGGTGGTGCCCATGTCGCGGGCCATGTCGGGGACGGCCGCGTCGTTCAGCGTGCAACGGATCTCGGTGCCGGGCAGCAGGCGGCGGGTGATGCCGGCGGCGACCATCTCGCAATCGGCATAGATCGGCGCGCCCGATTTCAGCGCTGAGACGGCGGAGGTGGCGACGTCGTCGGAGTAATCCAGCCGGTCGGCGATCTCGACCATCCCGCAGGCGTGGATGACGCGGACCGCGATCTCCGCGATGTCGGCCGGAAAGCGCGTCAGCGGAGCCTCGCGGCGCACGGTGGCGAAGGAGGCCGCGTAGATCGCGGCAGGGTCGCGCTCATAGGGGCGCATGGCGGTCCACATTCGCGCGCCGCGTGAACGGTTCGTCAAGGTTTGCCGGGTATCGGACGGGCGAAGGCATGGCGCGAACGGTCATGTCGCGACCGTCTTGCGGGCTGATTCAGGGCCATGGGGATGGTCGGCCTGAGGATAGGGGGCGTGGTGGTGGTCGTGCCCGTGATGGTGGTGCCCGTGGTCGTCGGTGTCGTGCGCGTGGTGATGGTGGTGGCGAGCGTGATGCTCGTCCTGCATCTGAAGCCGGCACATGCCGGTGCAGAACGTGTCGCAGAGCGCGCAGTCGGCGACGTTGGACCCAGGCGCGGAGGCACCCTGCCCCTCGACGTGGTGGTGATGGCTTTCCTGCACCGCGCCGACTTCGTGCTCGAAGCCGAGGACGGCGGTGCGGTACTTGCAGAGCACGCAGGTGGGCGGGGGCGTGTCGGCGAAGGCCGGGTGGTTCCGCTCGGAGGCGGGGATCGTGACGGACATGCCGGCTCCGGAAGCGAGGACCTGCGTGCGATAGGCGCAGAGGCCACAGTTCGGCGGCGGGTTGGCCCCGGCCTGCTCCAGGATGCGTTCCGCGAAGGTTTCCAGGACCTTGGGATGGTCGCCAAGGTAGCCGGCCTTCACGAAGCGCGTTCCGGGGTGGGCCGCGGCCACGCGGTCGGTGAAGCCGTAGATGCGGTCGATCAGGATCCCCGAGAAGAGGAAATAGGGGAAGACGACGATGCGCTTGTAGCCGAGCTTCGCGGCATGGGTCAGGCAGGGCTCGACCAGCGGAAAGGTCACGCCGGAGAAGCCGACCTCGAGCCAGCCGAAGCCCAGCCCCTCGTGCAGCATCCGGGCTATCTTGGCGACGTTGCCGTTCGCGTCCGGGTCGGACGCGCCGCGCCCGATCACGACGAGACAGGTGTCGTGCCGGTCCACGGGTCCCTGCTCGGCGTCGGCCTGCGCGACAGCGGCCTCGATCCGGCCGGCGGCGGCGGCGATCATCTTCGGATCGACGCCCAGCTCGCGGCCGTAATGCACCGCGATGCCGTGACTGGCAGCGTAGGTGTTGAGCACCGTGGGGATGTCGTTCTTGGCGTGCATCGCGGCGAAGAGCATACCCGGCACGGCGAGGATACGGTCGCAGCCGGCCTCGCGCAGACGGTCCAGCCCGTCGCGGATCACGGGGTTGGCGAACTCGAGATAACCGTAGTCCACCAGCCATTCCGACGGGAGCAGAGGGGGCAGCTTCTCCGCCAGTGTGGCGAACTCCTCGACGGCGGAGCGCGAGCGGCTGCCGTGGCCGCAGATCATGACGCCCGTCTTCGCGGCGGGCCCCGCGGCGGGCGTCACGTCGCCTCCTCCTCCGCGTCGCGTTCCTCCTCGGGCTCCACCTTGCGCCCGCCCTTCAGCCAGCCGATCACCGCCGCGCCGACGATCACCCCGAGCCCGAGCCCGAGCGCCCAATGGTCGTGACCGCCGAGGTCCGACAGATGACCGGTATGGGCCGCCGCCGGGCCCGCGACGAGGAAGGCGGCGGCGTGGAGAACGGGGAATGGCAAGCGCATCTCGGGCCTTTCGCTGAACGCGTTGGCCCCCGAAGGGCGTCCGGAGACGATGCCGTGGCGCGCCCCCATCGGGGTCGGCGCGGTTCGGGCCACCTGTCCGGCCCCGAGGGGGGCGTCGTCTGCGGGCACCGCTACCCGGCAGGGCGCGGCGGTGCAATCCGAATTTCCGTCAGGACGTGCCCGCAGACGGAACCCCGACGCGCCCGATGCCCGGCAGCTTGATCGCAGGGCGGCGCAGGTCGATCCCGAAAGTCTGCCCCAGGAGATGGATCTCGGCCCCGGTACGGGGCCCTACGGAAAGGCCCGCGTAGCCGGCGACCGACAGGTGGAAGTCGCCTCCGTCGTCGCGCCGCGCGACGAGGCCCGGGCCGAGGTAGTCCTTGCCGACGGCGTTCGGCGGCAGGGTGATGCCGAGCTGCGGAACCTCGCGCAGGACATGGGCGACGAAGGTGTTGGAGTTCGGCCCCGGCCAGAGGACGTAGGCACCGCGGGTGGCGTGCGGGTATGCGGCGACCGCGGCCTCCAGCGCCGGAAGAAGTGACGCGGCGCGGGGGCCGGTGACGGACCCCACGAACTCCGGTTCGTTGGAGTACCAGCGCCCGTCGGGCGCGTAGGCGTCACGGCGGAGCGGCGCGCCCCAGCCGACCACGTCCGCCCGGATCCATCGGAGGGCCCCCGCGGGCTTCCAGACCAGCCAGGAGTGGACGGAGGCCGCGCCCTTCAACCCGCCGGTCCGGGCGGCCATCACGTGGATCGCCGCCTCCGGGACGTCGCCGGCGGGCGGCAGGACGCCGGCGCTGCTCCAGTCGGCCGAGCTCCAGGAGGCAGGGCGGTCGATGGTGGACCACCAGATCGCCGCGACGGCGAGCGGCGCGAGGAAACACAGGGCGAAGGTGAACAGCAGATAGGTCATCGCGCGTCGGATCATGGCCCCTCGCATCTGGGGCCGGGGCGCGGCGGATGCAATGTGGCGGTACGGCTCGAGAGGGGGCCGCGCGACCGGCCCCCTCCGGATCGCAGCCGGACCGGTTCAGGCGGCCTTGCGGAGGCGGCGCGCGGCAGCCAACCCGAAGAGACCCGAGAGCAGCAGCAGCGCGCCGGCCGGGAGCGGCACGGGGGCGGCCGTGGTGAAGTCGTCGAAGCCGAAACCGTCGCGACCGAAGGCAGAATTCCCTTTGGTCACGTTGAAGGTGATCGATTTGGCGACGTCGGTGCCGAAATCGACGGTGACGTAGTTCAGCAGGCCGTTCGACGTCCCGGTCTTCTCGGAGGCGATGATCTCCTTGTGGGAGGTCATGCCGCCGAGGAAGGTGGCGGTCATCGTGGTGCGGATGTCGCCCACGTCCGTCATGAAGAAGCCGATCTTCGAGACACCGGCGAGCAGGGCGAGGGTCCAGGAGACCTCCGAGCTGTCGTTGCTGTCGAGCCAACGACCCGTCTTGTCGTTCGCAGCGGTCATGTCGCGGCGACCGCTGAACCCGGCGCCGTTCGCCCTGGTGTTGGTGACCTTGTCGAGGATCCGCAGCGTCTGGCCCTTCTGACCGGCGACCTCGGACGTGAAGGTTCCGACGGCGGTGGAGATCGACGCCTGGTTCGGCATGGAGGCGAAGGTCGTCCCCTCGAAGTCCTCGGTGGTGATGCGAAGGTTCTGCCCGGAGAGGGAGGACAGGAACGCGGTCTCGAAGCCCTTCGCGGTAGCGTAATTCTTGGAGGACTGGACCGTCACCGCGGTCGCGGCCGAAGCGACGGAGGCGATCGACAGGACGGTGACGGCGAGCGTGGTGGCGAGGAACTTGTGCATGGGAAACTCCGAAAACTGGTTACGATCGAAACGACTCAGCGCAGGCACACGCACCGGACCCGCCGGAGTTACGACGGGATCGCAGGACTTGCGACTGGTTTCGTAACGTATCGTTAACGGCTACGGTGCGCCCGGAAGGCCTAGCCGGTCGCCGCCAGCATCCGCCCCAGCGCCCGCCCGCCGAGGATGTGGAGGTGGAAATGGGGCACCTCCTGCACGCCGTGCGCCCCGGCGTTCGAGACGATCCGAAACCCGCCGTCCGTCACCCCGTGGTCCGCGCAGATGTCCGCCGCCATGCGGTGCAGGTCCACGATCTCCGCGTCGGACGCGTTCGCGTGGAAATCGGCGTAATCGACGTAGGCACCCTTGGGGATCACCAGCACGTGCAGCGGGGCCTGCGGGGTGATGTCGTTGAAGGCGAGGGTGTGATCGCTCTCGGCGACGGTGTCGTTGGGGATTTCGCCGCGCAGGATGCGGGCGAAGACGTTGGTGTCGTCGTAGTCGGGCATGGAGGTTCCTCGGGGTTGGGGCGGTCAGACCATGGAGGGCAGGACCTGGTCGGGCGGGCGGTGGCCGTCGGCGAAGGTGCGCATGTTGAGCAGGACCTTCTCGCCCATCTCCAGCCGCGCCTCGCGGGTCGCGGAGCCCATGTGCGGCAGCAGCACGACGTTCGGCAGTTCGCGCAGGCGGGGGTTCACGCCGTGGCCGCGCTCGTAGACGTCGAGGCCCGCGCCGGCCAGTTCGCCCGCGCGCAGCATCCGCGTCAGCGCGTTCTCGTCGATGACATCCCCGCGCGAGGTGTTCACGACGACGGCGGTGGGCTTGAGCAGCTTGAGCCGGCGGGCGTTGAGCAGATGGAACGTGGAGGGCGTATGCGGGCAGTTGACGGAGATCACGTCCGAGACGGCGCAGAGCCCGTCGAGCCGTTCGTGGAACGTGGCTTCCAGCGGAGCCTCCAGCCCCGCATGCAGGCGGCGGCGGTTGTGGTAGTGGATGTGCATGCCGAAGGCGCGGGCGCGCCGGGCCATGGCCTGACCGATGCGGCCCATGCCCAGCACGCCCAGCGTCTTGCCGCCGAGCCGGGTGCCGAGCAGCGCATCGGGGGCCCAGCCCTCCCATACGCCCTGCTGCATCTGCGCCATGCCTTCGGTCATGCGGCGCAGGACGGCGAGCATGAGGGCAAGGCCGATGTCGGCGGTATCCTCCGTCAGCACGTCCGGGGTGTTGGAGACCAGAATGCCCCGCGCCCGGGCGGCCGTGACGTCGATGTGGTCGAAGCCCGCGCCGTAGTTCGCGATGAGCCGCAACCGGTCGCCTGCGGCGGCGAGGAAACCGGTATCGATCACGTCGGTGATGGTGGGTACGAGGATGTCGGCGTCCTGCAGGGCGCGCAGCAGCGTGGCGCGGTCGGGGGCGGTGTCGCCACCGGGCAGGCGCACGTCGAACAGCTCCGCCATCCGCGCCTCGATGGGGGCGGGCAGGCGTCGCGTGACGACAACACTCAGGCGCTTTGACGACATCGGCGCATCCCCGCCCTTGGTGGGCGGTCGCGATGATGGCATCGTGGGCCTGACGCGCAAGGGGCATCAGACCCCGGTGGCGAAGGCGGGACGGGCGGACATGCGAAGAGCGATGATCGGGGCGATGCTGGCGGCCGTGATGGCCCTGGGTGCGATGGCCGAGGAGGACGGGCGCGGGCCTGTCACGGGGCTGGAGATGCCGCGCTTCGTCTCGATGAAGGCCGCGGAGGGATACGCCCGGCGCGGGCCGTCCTCGACCCACCGGATCGACTGGGTGTTCAAGCGCCGCCACATGCCGCTGCTGCTGGTGGACGAATACGGGCAATGGCGCCGGGTGCAGGACCAGGAGGGCGCGGGCGGCTGGATGCACTACTCGCTGCTGTCGGGGAACCGGAGCGTCATCGTCCAGCCGGAGGTGCTGGACCTGCACCGCTCGCCTTCGCGCGACGCCAGGGTGTCGGCGCGGCTGGCCGCCGGCGTCGTCGCCTGGCTGGGCGATTGCGCCGACGGCTGGTGCGAGGTCGAGGTGCAGGGTGCCGAGGGCTGGGCGGAACAGGCCGCGTTCTGGGGCGTGGTGCCTGAATAGAGCGCGTCGCTAGGCTCCGTCGAAGGCCCCGAGGAACGTCTCCGCCAGCCTGTCCCACAACGCTTCGTTGCGCGCGTTCAGCAACCGACCCTCGGTCATCGTCGGGCGATAGGGCGTCCCGTCGAGCAGGCGGGAGATTCCGCCGGCTTCCTCCAGGATCAACACGCCGGCGGCATGGTCCCAGACGTTGAGCATTCCGTTGAGGCAGAAGTCCGACGCGCCGGACGCCAACGCGCGGTATTCGTGCAGGCTGGCCCCCATCGAGTTCGCCCGGCGGAAGAGCGTGGCGACCTGCGCCAGGGCGGCCTGCGGCGGGCCAGGGTGCTGATAGGCGGCGACGTTGCCGCGAAGCCGGTCGAACGGGGTGTCGTCCGGGTCGGTGACGAGCGCCCGGACCGAGCCGCCACGATGATACTGCGCGCCGCCGCCACGATGCGCCACGATCCAGTCGTCGAAACCGGGATCGTAGAGCAGTCCCCAGACGGTCTCCCCCTCCTCCACCACGGCGACGATGACGCCGAAATTGGCGATGCCATGGGCGAAGTTCCACGTCCCGTCGATCGGATCGAGGATGGTGACGCGCCCCTGCCCCACGAGGTCGAGCAGGGAGCGATCGGCGGAGACGGCCTCCTCCCCCACGACGGTGTCGCCGGGCAGGATGGCGTGGATGCGGGCGGTGAGCGCGCGTTCGGCGGCGGTGTCGGCGACGGTGACGAGGTCGTCGAAGGTGGATTTCGCGTCGATGTCGCCGGCTGCGAGGTTGCGGAACCGAGGCAGGATCTCGGCGGCGGCGACCTCGCGGGTGGCGGTGATTATGGCATCGGCCTGGGCGTGGCTGATCGGCATCAGGCGGCTTTGTCCAGGCCGCGGCCCTTGAGCAATGCGTCTACGCCGGGCATCCGGCCTCGGAAGCGGGTGTAGAGTTCCGCTGCGTCCGCCGAGCCGCCGGTCGACAGGATGTCGTCGCGCAGCGAGGCCGCGAGGGTCGGATCGAAGGGATCGCCCGCCTCCTCGAAGGCGGCGAAGGCGTCTGCGTCCATCACCTCGGACCACATGTAGCTGTAGTAGCCGGCCGAGTAGCCGTCGCCCGAGAAGATATGGGCGAAGTTCGGCGTGGCGTGGCGCATCCGGATGGCGCGGGGCATGCCGATGTCGTCGAGGATCTCCGCCTGCCGCTGCATCGGGTCGGCGGGCGCCTCGGCTGCCGTGGAACTCCAGGTCCACGAGGGCGGAGGCGACGTATTCGACGGTGGAGAACCCCATGTCGTAGGTCGAGGCGGCGAGCAGCCGGTCGCGGACGTCGTCGGGGATGGGCGCGCCGGTCTCCGCGTGGGTGGCGAATTCGGAGAGAACCTGCGGCACGTCGAGCCAGTGCTCGTAGAGCTGGCTGGGCAACTCCACGAAGTCGCGCGCCACCGAGGTGCCGGAGACGGACTCGATAGGTCACGTCCGACAGCATCTGGTGCAGGGCGTGGCCGAACTCGTGGAAGAGCGTGCGCGCGTCGTCGTAGGACAGGAGCGCCGGGTCGGCGTGGGTGAAGTTGCAGACGTTGAGCACGATGGGCCGGACGTCGCCGTCGAGCTTGGACTGCGAGCGCATGGCGGAGCACCAGGCCCCGGAGCGCTTGGAGGGGCGCGCGAAGTAGTCGCCGAGGAAGACGGCGACGTGGGTGCCGTCGCGGGTGACCTCCCAGCCGCGGACGTCCGCATGATAGAACGGCCCGTCGATGGGGGCGAAGTCGAGCCCGAAGAGGCGGTTGGCGCAGGACATCGCGGCCTCGATCATCCGGTCGAGCTGGAAGAAGGGCTTGAGCTCCGCCTCGTCCAGATCGTGGAGTTCCAGCCGGCGCTTCTCGGCGTAGAAGCGCCAGTCCCATGGCTCCAGCGGGCCGGTGATGCCGTCGGTTCGCGCCATCCGTTCCAGATGCTCGGCATCGGCCATCGCGGCCGCCTGCGCGGGCTCCCAGACCTTCATGAGCAGGTCGCGCACGGCTTCCGGCGTCTTGGCCATCTCCGTCTCGAGCTTGTAGTCGGCGAAGCTGTCGTAGCCCAGCAGTTCCGCCCGCTCCTGCCGCAGCTGCAGGATCTCGGCGGCCAGCGCCCGGTTGTCGGTGGCCCCGCCATTGGCTCCGCGCGCGGTCCAGGCCTCATAGGCCTTCTCGCGCAGGTCCCGGCGGGGCGAGAACTGCAGGAACGGCACGATGAGCGAGCGGTTCAGCGTCACGGCGGGGCCGGGCCGGTCGCGCTCGGTCCCGGCGGCGCGGGCGGCGGCTTGCACGAAGTCGGGCAGGCCGTCGAGATCGTCTTCCGTAAGGTCCATGAACCACTCGCGCTCGTCGGCCAGCAGGTTCTGACCGAAGGCGGTGCCGAGCGTGGCGAGCCGCGCCTTGATCTCGGTCAGCCGGTCGGCGGCGAAGCCGTTCATCCCCGCGCCGGAACGGACGAACCCGCGATGGGTCAGCATCAGGACGCGGCTCTGCTCGTCGGTGAGGTCCAGCGTCTCACGGTCGTTCCAGACCCGCTCGATGCGCGCGAAGAGCTTCTCGTTGTTCGTGATCTCGGAGCCGTAGGCGGACATCCGGGGGGCCATGTCGCGCATCAACTCCTCGCGCGCGGGCGTGCTGTCGGCCCCGGCGAGGTTGTAGAAGACGCTGGCGACCCGGTTCAGCAGGCCGCCGGCCCGCTCCAGCGCCTCGATGGTGTTCGCGAAGGTCGGCGCGGCCTCCTCGTCGGCGATGGCCGCGATGGACGCGCGGCCCTCCTCCATCCCCTGCTCCAGCGCCGGCTCGAACTGGGAATCCTCGATCTGCGCGAAGGGCGGGAGGGCGAAGGGGCCGGACCATTCGGTCAGCAGGGGGTTGGTCATGGGGGTCTCCTTTGGCCCCTAGCTAGAGCCCGCGACCGGCCGATGCCAGTGCCGCTCAATCGTTGTGTGGCGGGCTGGTGGTGAAGACGCGCCCGACCACCCCGTCCCGCTTCACGGCGTGGAACAGCGCGCCGGCGACATGGAGCGCCGCAAGGCCAAGCAGCAGCCAGGACGCAAGCCCGTGCAGCGTGCCGAGCGTCTCGCTGAGCACGGCGATGGCGGCGATTCCGAAGAGCGGCATCGCGATCAGCAGGCCGTAGAAGGCGTAGTGCACGCCGCGTGAGAGGATCTGGAGCGGGCGCGGCTCGGTCTCCGGCGGGGGCGGCGCGCCGTGCCGCAGCCGGACGACGAGGCGGGCGAGCATCGCGAACAGGATGACGGTGCCGAAGGTCGCGTGAACCACCACGATCCCGTCGGTCAGGCGGCCCCCACCGGCGTAGGCCAGTTCCATCGCGCGTGCCATCGACTCGCCGCCGAGGAACTGGAGAAGCACCAGCGATACGACGAGCCAGTGCAGCATGATCTGGTTGCTGTGGTAGCGGTTCGGGAGGTGGGCAGTCGCGTCGGCCATGTGAAGCTCCGTTCGGAAATTCTCGTATCCGAACCGGAACGTAGCCAGGGCTAAGCGGTTCCCCGGCCGAATGACGCAGGCCGGGGAAGGTGTCCGATCAGTTGTCGAGGCGGACGTGGGCGGTCTTGTCCTCGAAGTCCTTCTTGGGGTCGGATCCCAGCAGCGCCTTGATGCCCGCGACGATGGAGGAGCCGTTCTCCCAGACCTCGGCATCGGTCGCGTCATAGCGGATCAGCGTGAGCTTCGGGTCGTCCTTGCCCTGCTCGTACCAGGCGGCGACGTAGGGGTTCCAGAGCTTGTCGATCATCGCGCGGTCGTTGTCGATCGTCAGCGTCCCGGAGGCGGAGGCCCAGATGTCGTTGCCCTTGGACGAGAAGGTCATGATCCCGGTTTTCGGCCCTGCGTTCAAGGCGTTGTGCAGATCGGTGGAGGTGCTGGTGAAGAACCAGATCGGGGAGATCTCGCCGTCGACGCTGGCGGCCATCGGGCGGGGGAGCGCGCCGTCGCAGGACAGGAACACGGTCGTGTCGGACTTCAGGGCGCTCCAGAACTTCTTCTCGAGATCGTTGCTCATGCGGGTCTCCGATGCGGATTGTTGACCCGCTCCAACGTGGCCGGGCGGCGGTGCGTTCCATCCCCTGCGTGAGATCGGTGAGCCTTCGCGGCCGTGTCGCAGGCGGCCGTGTCGTAGGATGCAATATCCGCGTATCTTCCCCGTATCACATCCGTCCTGCACGCAGGAGATGCCGCGAGGGAACTGCCGGGCGGGTCGCCGGGTTGGAACACATGCATTCCACAGGAGACACCCCGATGACATCGCGCCTCGCCAAGATCCTCGCCCTCACCCTGATGCTCCCTACCCTGTCGGGCTGTGCCGCCGCCGCGCTGGGTGCCGGCGGTGCCATCGCTGCCGACCGGGCCGTCGAGAACGAAGGCGGCAACCTGTTCTGATCGCCCCCCATCGCAACTCGAAGGAGACCGCCATGACCCGTATCATAATCGCCCTCACCCTCGTCCTCGGCCTCGCCGCCTGCGAGACCAGCCGAGGCTTCGTCCAGGACGCCGAGAACGTGGGAGACGCGCTGAGCTAGGAGTTGGTTGGCGTCGGGAGTTTAGGGAGCGCCCCTGTCGGGAGATGGGGGCGTTTTATTTCTATTTTCTGCTATAAGTCGTTTTCGAATAGATTACTGCTCATCATCCAAAAAAGGCCACTATCAACGACGCAGCAAGACTACAAGGAACCCCACAAATATAGCATTAAAATAGAAATCCCTTTTCGTAAGCTTTTTCTTCAACTCGGAATTGAACTTTTCCATGGCACGGGTATCGCCAGAGTTCAGTAAAAGGTGTCGAGATCTCGGCGGAGTAACTTTCTGGATCGCACGAACTGCTAGTGAAAAGAACAGATACACTGAGCATGCTATAAATACAAAGAGTAGAAGTGCTACGGCAGCTTTGTCATCTGATCCAATGAATATTAGGCCTTCATTGGACAGTACGCCGTAAACAATCAAAGCCGTCAACATCAACGATGATGTAACTGCCAATGTGTTCGCAATCGGAAATGGTTCGAATATTGATACTTCGGATAGAAGAAGCTTTAGCTTAGACATCTTCCTAGATTCGAGCGCTAGCGGAAGGTTCCTCACCCAATCCTCAGCCACCTCTGCGAGACCTTTGGCGACTAGGTAGTTCGTATACCTCATATCGATTGTCAGATTACAGTATTCAGGATGATAGCTGTAGTCTCGACCTAGTGGTTCAATGGAATCCTCGTCTTGGTAGTCAATAACGAACGGCGAACTTCCAAGCACTTCGATCGCCATAACAATCCGATCGAGTTTATTGGATTCAGGAAGCTTAAGGATTGCCGAGAACGTAACAGTAACGGACTTTGTTGTATCCGTTATGCCGCAGTACCTTAATATAAAACTCTCCATAGACTTATACGAAAGACGCTTATCACCTCTAATTCGGTCTGCTGGAACAACTAAGCAGGAAACCTGGGCCGAGGATGAAATTGGGCCGTGAGTATCGATCCACTGAGAAAGCAAGTGTACCAATTGCTGGAGATCATCCACTCCACAAATGATTGGTCTTCGGAAGCGAGCTTTGTGCGTTTCTTCAACGCCTATTAGCGTATTCTGTAAGGCTTGCAGTATTGGTCGAGCAATATCCGGGATCTTTGCTTCGTCGTCTCCGCTCCGCAAAATTAGCTCCGACGAGAAATCATCATTTGCCATATAACACTCCTAATAGTACATTGGTAGACTGGACTCGAAGTTCGCCAGTCACCCATCCATCTTCAACGCATTGATAAACGCCGACTGCGGAATCTCCACCTTCCCGAACTGGCGCATCTTCTTCTTGCCCGCCTTCTGCTTCTCCAGCAGCTTCTTCTTGCGCGTCGCATCCCCGCCGTAGCACTTCGCCGTCACGTCCTTGCGCATGGCCGACAGGGTCTCGCGGGCGACGACGCGGCCTCCGATGGCGGCCTGGATCGGGATCTTGAACATGTGGCGGGGGATGAGTTCCTTGAGCTTCTCGACCATGGCGCGGCCCCGCATTTCGGCGCGGTCGCGGTGGACCATCATCGAGAGCGCGTCCACCGGCTCCTCGTTGACGAGCACCTGCATCTTGACCAGCGCGTCCTCGCGGTAGCCGATCATCTGATAGTCGAAGCTCGCATACCCTTTGGTAACGGATTTCAGCCTATCGTAGAAGTCGAACACCACTTCGTTGAGGGGGAGATCGTAGACGACCATGGCGCGCGGGCCGGCGTAGGTCAGGTCGAGCTGGATGCCGCGCCGGTCCTGGCAGAGCTTGAGCACGTCGCCGAGGTAGTCGTCGGGCACGAGGATCGTCGCCTTGATGCGCGGCTCCTCGATGTGGTCGACATGGGCCATGTCGGGCATGTCGGCGGGGTTGTGGAGCTCCTCGACCACGGGCTCCTCGCCCTCCTTCGCCCGCATGTGGACGTGGTAGACGACGCGAGGGCGCGGTGGTGATGAGGTCGATGTCGTACTCGCGCTCGATCCGGTCGCGGATGACCTCGAGGTGGAGCAGGCCGAGGAAGCCGCAGCGGAAGCCGAAGCCGAGGGCGGCGGAGGATTCGACCTCGGAGGTGAAGGAGGCGTCGTTGAGGGCGAGCTTGTCGATGGCGTCGCGCAGGTCCTCGAAGAGCGCGGAGTCGACGGGGAAGAGGCCGCAGAAGACGACCGGCTGCGAGGGCTTGAAGCCGGGGAGGGCCTTGGTCGCGCCGCTTCTTCTCGTGGGTGATCGTGTCGCCGACGCGGGTGTCGCGGACCTGCTTGATGGAGGCGGTCATGAAGCCGATCTCGCCCGGCCCGAGCTCGTCGATCTCCGTCATGGGCGGGCGGAAGACGCCGATGCGGTCGACGTGGTGGATCGTGTCGTTGGACATGAAGCGGACGCGGTCGCCCTTGCGCAGGCGGCCGTCGATGATGCGGACGAGGACGATGACGCCGAGGTAGCTGTCGTACCAGCTGTCGACGAGCATGGCCTTGAGCGGAGCGTCGATGTCGCCCTTGGGGGCGGGCAGACGGTCGACGACAGCCTGCAGCGTCTCGCGGATGCCGACGCCGGTCTTGGCGGAGACGAGCAGGGCCTCGGATCGCGTCGATGCCGATGACGTCCTCGATCTGCTCGCGCACCCGGTCGGGCTCGGAGGCGGGCAGGTCGATCTTGTTGAGGACGGGGACGATCTCGTGGTCGGCGTCGATGGCCTGGTAGACGTTGGCGAGGGTCTGCGCCTCGACGCCCTGGGTGGAGTCGACGACCAGGAGCGAGCCCTCGACGGCGCGCATGGAGCGGGAGACCTCGTAGGCGAAGTCGACGTGGCCGGGCGTGTCGATGAGGTTGAGGGTGTATTCGAGCCCGTCGGCGGCGGTGAACTGGATGCGGACGGTGTTGGCCTTGATGGTGATGCCGCGCTCGCGCTCGATGTCCATCGCGTCGAGCATCTGCTCCTTCATGTCGCGCAGCGCGACGGTGTTCGTCTCCTGGATGAGCCGGTCGGCGAGGGTGGACTTGCCGTGGTCGATATGGGCGACGATGGAGAAGTTGCGGATGCGGGCGAGGTCGGTCGTCATGGGGGGCGGCCTGTGCATGAGGGTTTGGCCGGGGATACACGCCGGGGGGAAGCGGTGAAAGGGGGCCGCGTGTCGCGGCGGCCCCCGGGAGCGGTCAGTCGGCCGGCAGGGTCTCGAAGGTGAGGGCCTTGGCGGTGCGGTCGGGGAAGCCGGTCCAGTAGGTGTGGTCGGCGGTGGGGGTGCCCTCCTCCATGGCGAACGTGCCGTCCTCCGCCGTCGGGGTCAGGTCGAGATAGCCGGCCTTCGCGGTGTCGCCCTTCAGATGAAGGTCGAGGAAGGCGGTGGCGAAATGCTGGGCGATGTTGTTCATGCGCAGCGTGTCCCAGACGGCGTCGGCGTAGTGGCCGAAGGTGGGTTCGGCGTCGGGCCCGGCGGCGGAGTAGGACTCGCCGGGGGCCGGCATCGGGGCGGCGGCGTTGTGGTTGGCCCCCACGAAGGTCAGCAGGTGGCGGGTGGTGCCCGTCGTCTCCTCGAAGATCTCGCGCATGGCGGGGTATTCGGAGACGTCGTCCTGCCCGCCCGCGATCAGCATCAGCGGCTTGGCGAACCCGGCAAGACCCTCCGCATCCCAGAAATCCCGGTTCCGGCCCCAGGGGCCGATGGCGATGACGGCCTTCACGCGGGGGTCCACGAGGGCGGCGTGTTCCTCGCTGCCCGCCGCATTCCGGTCGAGCAGGCCGAGCGGGTGGGTGAAATGCGCCGGCTCCGTCCGGGTCAACGCCTCCTGCCCGAGCCCCGCGCCGCCGAAGATGAGGGCACCGTAGCCGCCCATCGAGTAGCCGATGACGGCGGCGTTCTCCGCGTCCGTGATGGCCCCGATCTCATCCGTGAGGTTGGCCATGGAGGCGATCAGGAACGCCTGGTCGACGGGGCGGTTCACGAGGGTCGAGATGAAGGCCTGCTGGTCCGAGTAGATGCTCTCCGGGTGGTCGGCGGAAACGGTGACGTAGCCCTTGGAGGCGAGGTTCTCGCCCAGGTGGGACATCAGGAACCGGTTGCCGGGATAGCCGTGGGAGATGAGGACGAGGGGGAAGCTGCCCTCCGCCGGAGCGGCGTCGCGGGCCGCGCGTCCCGTCAGCGTGATGGGCGTGACGCCATCGCGCAGCACGGTCTCGTAGGTGCCGCCGGGTTCGGTGCTCTCGACGGCGGGATACCAGACCTCCACGGTGATGGCGCGGTCGCCGGTGACGACCTCGGTCCCGCTGGCGATCACGTCGACGCGGTCCGGGTCGGTGAAGGTCATCGTGCGCACGCCGATGGCGCGGTCGCCGAAGGGGGCGAGTTCGGGCGCGTCGGGGCGCATGCCGTCGATCGGGTTCTGTGCGAGCGCGGGGGCGGCGAGCAGGATCGCGGCGAGTGTGGGCAAGGCGTGTCTTCATGGTGGTCCTCCCGGGACTGGCTGGTTGCGTGGGAAAGACCCTAGCCCATCTGGCGGCCCGACCAAGGAAGCTGGGAACGAAGACCTGACGGAGCCCGTCGCGCGGCCGTTTTCAAGCTATTCAGAATGCAGGATCACGGAAATCCATCGACAGGGCGATGGAGGTGCCATGGAACCATCCTCTCGCAATCGTGTTAGGCGGTGACATCCAACAAGGAGAGACCCAATGCGTTCGACCACCTTCCGCCTCGCCGCCGTCACCGGCACCGCCTTCTTCCTGGCCGCCTGTGCCTCCGAGCCAGAGCCGGTCGTGATGCAGCCCCAGCCGGCGCCGATGTTCACCAAGGACGGCATGATGATCGAGCAGCCGCAGGTCATGAATCAGAACGACAGCGACAGCGACAGCGACGACACCGATATGTGACCCGCTCGCGGACCTTGGGGTTCGCGTTTGACGTATCTGGGGCGCGCCATGATCGGCGCGCCCCTCTTGCGTCGGTGATCGACCCTTCCAGGTCGATCCTATCGCCATCTTGACACCTCCGCTCCCGTCCCCCACATGGCTCACGACCCCGCCCCTCGGGCCGCGTGAGCCTTTCGTCCCTGTCGGACGATCACAGCGTCGGGCGGGTCTGCTTCCCCCAGGATCACGCCAGGGCAGCGCGGCATGACCCCTCCCGGGCATTCCGTGACCCTCACCGCGCGCCATCGGCGTGCCACTCACGTCCACCGGGACGCGAAGGAAAATACATGGATTTCGACATGCTGGGGCTCAAGCCCCGCCTCATCGAGGCGCTCGTGCAGATGGGCATCACCGACCCCACGCCGATCCAGAAGCAGGCGATCCCGCCCGCGCTGGAGGGCCGCGACGTGATGGGCCTCGCGCAGACGGGCACGGGCAAGACGGCGGCGTTCGGCCTGCCGCTGGTGCAGCACCTGCTGGACGGCGACATCCGCCCGAAGCCGCGCTGTGCCCGCGCGCTGATCCTCGCCCCCACGCGTGAGTTGGTGGCGCAGATATCCGAGAGCCTGACCGGCTACATCCAGGGCAGCCACCTGAAGGTCGCGCGCGTCGTCGGCGGCGTGGGCATCAACCCGCAGATCAAGCGGCTGGAACGCGGCGTGGACCTTCTGGTGGCGACGCCGGGCCGGCTCATCGACCTGATGGACCGGGGCGCGGTGAACCTGTCGGAGAGCCATTTCCTCGTCCTCGACGAAGCCGACCAGATGCTCGACATGGGCTTCATCCATGCGCTCCGCAAGATCGCCGTGAAGCTGCCGAAGGAGCGCCAGACGCTGCTGTTCTCGGCCACGATGCCCAAGGACATGGAGAGCCTGGCGGCGACCTACCTGAGCAATCCGGTGCGCGTGCAGGTGTCGACCTCCGGGCAGACGGCGGACAAGGTCGAGCAGTCGATCCACTACATCGCCAAGGCCGAGAAGCCCGGCCTGCTGCTGGACCTTCTCAAGGCCCATCCGGGCGAGGCGGCGCTGGTCTTCGCGCGCACCAAGCATGGCTCCGACCGGCTGGCCAAGCAGCTGACGAGTTCGGGCGTCAACGCCGTGGCGATCCACGGCAACCGCAGCCAGGGGCAACGGACCCGCGCGCTCGAGGCCTTCACCGTCGGCGACGCGCCGGTGCTGGTGGCCACCGACGTGGCGGCGCGCGGGCTCGACATCCCGGTCGTCAAGCACGTCTACAACTACGAGCTGCCCAATGTGCCCGAGACCTACGTCCACCGGATCGGCCGGACGGCGCGGGCAGGGCGCGAGGGGGCCGCGATCACGATGTGCGCCCCCGACGAGATGGCGGAGCTCAAGGACATCGAGAAGGTGATCAAGGGACATATCCCCGTAGCCTCGGGCTCCCGCTGGACCGCCTCGCAGGAGGAGGCCAAGCCCAAGCAGCAGCGCGGCGGCGGTGGCCGTCGTGGCGGCGGGGGCGGCGGGGGCGGCGGTGGCGGACCCCGTGGCGGCCCGGGGCGCGGCTTCGGCGGCGGCGGCGGCGGAAGCCCGGTGGCGGCGGTCAGCGGCGGCGGACCCGTCAGGGGGCCTGATCGTCGCAGGTGCCGCGCATGGCAGATTGTCAGCGCGGGCCGGCTCTGGCATCGTCGTGGAAAACACGGGACGGAGGCCGAGCAGCCCATGAATCCGATCAAGATCACCGCGGTGCTGGGTCTGACCGCTCTCGTCTCCGCCTGCGGCGGCGGACGGCTCGACGCGCCGCCGGGGGCCGCACGCGCTTTCGCCACCGGACCGATCCACGGAGCCTGCCTCAGGGCAGACCGGCGCGCGGCGTCCGGTTCGCTCTGCGGCTGCGTACAGGCGACGGCCGATGTCAGCCTGAGCCGGAACGAGCAGGCGCGCGCCGTCGCCTTTTTCCGCGAACCGCATCTGGCGCAGGTCACGCGGCAGTCGGACCGGGCGGGGGACGAGCGGTTCTGGACGCGCTACAAGGCCTTCGTGGCGACCGCCGAACGCAACTGCGCCTGATCCGGCCGCCGGATGTCAGAAAGGCCCCGCGAGGGGCCTTCCGCGCATCGTACGTCGACGCCGATCAGGCTTCGAGCGCGGCCGCCGTGTCGGAGGATTTGGCGATGCTGCGCTTGATCTTGAGCGCGCGGTCCGAGAGGTTCACGTCCTTCTCCTTGGCCAGGAAGGCGTCGAGCCCGCCGCGGTGATCGACGGTCCGCAGGGCGGCTGCGGAGATGCGCAGCTTGAAGCCCCGGCCGAGCGCCTCGGATTGCAGCGTCACGTCGTTCAGGTTCGGCAGGAAGCGGCGGCGCGACTTGTTGTTCGCGTGGCTGACGTTGTTGCCCGACATCGGGCCTTTTCCGGAAAGTTCGCAGACGCGCGACATGGGGGAACCTCGGGGTCGAAGGGTTTGAATGCGGATGCGGAGCCCTCGCGGGCCCTGCGGTCGCGGCTGGATAGTCGGGGCGCACCCGGAGGTCAAGCGCCGCGCAGGGATTCCAGCAGGTCCGTCGCGGCCGCCCGGGCGGCGCGCTCCCCGGAGGCGACTTCGCGGGCCATCCCGGCCATGCGCGCGCGAACGTCCGGCGCGTCGAGCCGCGCCAGCAGCCCCGCCCGCACCTCCTCCGCGAACCAATGCGCGGCCTGCTCGGCGCGGGTCCTGTCCCAGTGCCCCGTCTCGCGCCGCCAATCGGCCAACGCGCGCATGTCGGCCCAGGCCTGTGCCAGCCCGGTCTCCTCCAGCGCGGAGACGGGCATCGCCTTCGGGAACCCGTCGGGATCGGCCGGTCGCTTGCGCAGAAGCCGCAGCGCGCCGGCGTAATCGGCCACGGTCCGACTGGCGGCCGAGGCGAGATCGCCGTCGGCCTTGTTGACGAGGATCAGATCGGCGATCTCCATGATGCCGCGCTTGACGCCCTGCAGCTCGTCGCCGCCCGCGGGTGCCAGCAGCAGCACGAAGAGGTCGGAGATGCGCGCCACCAGCGTCTCCGACTGGCCCACGCCCACCGTCTCGATCAGCACGACGTCGAAGCCCGCCGCCTCGCAGAGGGCCACCGCCTCCCGCGTGCGCCGGGCGACGCCACCCAGATGGCTGGCGGCGGGCGACGGGCGGATGAAGGCGCGCGGATCGCGGCTCAGGAGGTCCATCCGCGTCTTGTCGCCCAGGATCGAGCCGCCGGTGCGCGCGCTCGACGGGTCCACGGCGAGGACGGCGACGCGCAGCCCCTGCCCCGTCAGCATCAGGCCGAAGCTCTCGATGAAGGTGGACTTGCCGACGCCGGGCGTGCCCGAAAGCCCGATGCGCAGCGCTTGCCCCGCGCCCTCGCGCAGCCCGTCGAGCAAAGCCGCGGCGCGGTCGCGGTGATCGGCGCGGGTGCTCTCCACCAGCGTGATCGCGCGTGCCAGCGCCCGCCGGTCGCCGGCGCGGACGGGATCGTGGAGCGGGTCGCGCGGAGCCATGCAGCCGGGATGCCCAATGGCGCGCGGCGATGCAAGTTGCGGCGCGTGACGCCCCCGATCCGCCGCGCTAGATGTCGCACGACCCGAAAGGACCGCCCCATGCCGATGCGCCCCCTGCTCTGCGCCCTGCTGCTCCTCGCCCCCCTCCCCGCAGGCGCGCAGACGACGCTCGACGCCCGTTTCGACGTCTCCTTCCGCGGCGTGACCGGCGGGCAGATCGCCATCGGCGCCACCGAGAGCGGCGGTGCCTACGTCGTCTCGGCGCAGGGGCGGCCGACCGGGGTGATCGGCGCGCTCGTGGAGTACCAGTACGACGGCACCGCGCGGGGGAGGCTGCGCGGCGGGCGGCACGTCACGGAGCGCTACGAGGAGCGGGAGATCGACCGCGGGGAGGAGACGAACGCGACGATCGTGTTTCGCGGCGGGCGGCCCACCGGCGTGACCTTCGATCCGCCGCGCGAGCCGGAGCCCTGGGACATCGAGCCTGCGGAGCAGTCGGGCGTCACCGACACGCTGACCGCGCTCTACCTGATGATGCGCCCCACCCCGCCATCCGGGGCCTGCGGGCAGCGCTACGACGTGTTCGACGGGCGCAGCGTGGCGCGGCTGACGCTCGGGGCGGCGCAGGTCGGGTCGGACGGGGCGATCCGCTGCGCGGGCGAATACCGGCGGCTGCGGGGGTATTCGCCCGAGGACATGGCGCGGAGCGAGAGCGTGCCGATGACGATCACCTACGGCCCTGCCCCGGGCAGCCTCGTGCAGGTGGAGGAGATCCGGGCGACCTCCCGTCTCGGCGACGCGGTGCTGCGCCGGCAATGATACGCCTGCCGGTGGACGAGGTCCTGCCGCAGGTGATCGCTGCGGTGCGCGACCATGGGCTCTGCGTTCTGCAGGCCCCGCCGGGCGCGGGCAAGACGACGCGGGTGCCGCTGGCGCTGCTGCCCGTCGTCACGGGTCGCATCGTCGTGCTGGAACCGCGACGGCTGGCCGCGCGGGCGGCGGCGGAGCGGATGGCGCAGACGCTGGGCGAACCGGTCGGGCGGACGGTGGGCTACCGGATGCGCGGCGCTTCGGAGGTCTCGGCGGACACGCGCATCGAGGTCGTGACCGAAGGCATCCTGACGCGGATGGTGCAGGCCGATCCGGAGCTTCCGGGCGTCGGCGCGGTGATCTTCGACGAGTTCCACGAACGCTCGCTCAACGCCGACCTCGGGCTGGCGCTGACCTGGGAGGCGCGACAGGCGCTGCGGCCCGATCTGGCGATCCTCGTTATGTCGGCGACGCTGGACGCGGAGCCCGTGGCGGCGATGCTGGGCGCGCCGGTGGTCACGTCCGAGGGGCGCAGCTTCGCCGTGGAGCGGCGCTGGCGCGACCGGCCGCCGCCCGAGGGGCAGCGGTTCGAGGCGCAGGTGGCGACGCTGGTCGTCGAGGCGCTGGAGGCGGTGCGAGGGCGACGTGCTGGCCTTCCTGCCGGGCGAAGGCGAGATCCGGCGCTGCGCGGCGCTGCTCGGCGGCGTGGCGGCGGAGGTCCGACCGCTCTACGGCGCGCTGCCCTTCGCGGCGCAGCAGGCGGCGATCCGGACGGGGCCGCGGACGCAAGGTCGTCCTTGCCACCTCCATCGCGGAGACCTCGCTCACCATCGAGGGGGTGCGCGCGGTGGTCGACGGGGGCCGCGCGCGTCGCGCCCGGTTCGACGTGGGCTCCGGCATGTCGCGGCTGGTGACCGACCGGGTGACGCGGGCGGAGGCGACGCAGCGGGCGGGCCGCGCGGGCCGCGTGGCCGATGGGATCGCCTTCGCCAACTGGACGCGCGGCGAGGAGGGGGCGATGCGCGCCTTCCCCGACCCGGAGATCGCGGCGGCGGATCTGGCCGGGCTGGCGCTGGAACTCGCGGTCTGGGGCGGAGGGCGCGGTGGAGGAGGCGCTGGCCTTCCTGACGCCCCCGCCGCCGGCCGCGCTGGCGGAGGCGCGGGCGCTGCTGACCGAGCTGGGTGCGCTGGACGGGCGGACGGATCACGGCGCACGGACGCGCGCTGGCGCGGATGCCGCTGCACCCTCGGCTCGGCCACATGGTGCTGCGCGGCGGGCGCGGCGCGGCACGTCTCGCCGGCGTGCTGTCGGCGCGGCTGCCGCCCGGTCCGGTCGATCTGGGCGAGGCGCTGCGGACCCCCACGGCGGAGGCGCGGGCGGAGGCAAAGCGGTTGCGCCGGTGGGAGGCGGGGCCGGAACTGTCCGAGGCGCAGCGGCTGGCGCTGGCCTATCCGGACCGCATCGGGCTCAGGCGATCGGGCGATGCGCCGCGGTGGCTGCTGTCGGGGGGCAAGGGCGCGCGGATGGACCTGGGCGACGGGCTCGCTGGCGCGCGGCTGATCGTGGCCTGCGACCTCGACGGCGACCCGACGGAGGCGCGGGTCCGGCGGGCGCTGCCGATCTCCGAGGACGAGCTGCGGGAGGTGCTGGGCGACCGGATCGCTTCGGTTGAAGTCTGCGTCTGGTCGGCGCGGCACCGGCGGGTGGAGGCGCGGCGGCAGGAGCGGCTGGGGGCCATCGCTCTGGACGACCGGATCTGGAGCGACGCCCCGGCGGAAGCGGTCGCCGGCGCGGTGCTGGACGGGGTGCGCGCGCTCGGGCTCGGATGCCTCGGATGGACGGTGCGCGCTCGGCTCCTGCGCGCGCGGATCGCGGCGGCGGGCGTTGCGGATGTCTCCGACGCGGCGCTGATGGAGACGCTGGAGGATTGGCTCCTGCCGTTCGTCGGCGGGGTGCGCGACGCGGAAGGGCTCGGGCGGCTGGATCCGTTCGAGGCAATGCAGGCCTGGCTCGGTTGGGAGGGGATGCGGCGCGTGGATGCGGCGGCCCCCGCGCACTACCGCTCCCCCTTGGGGCGCAAGGTCGCCATCGACTACGCGCCAGACGTGCCCACCGTCTCGCTGAGGCTGCAGGAGGTGTTCGGCGAAACACGGCATCCGATGGTCGGGCGGGTTCCGCTGCGGATGGAACTGCTGTCGCCGGGGCGGCGTCCCGTCGCGATCACGCAGGACCTGCCGGGGTTCTGGGCCGGAGCCTACGCCGACGTGCGCCGCGACATGCGGGGCCGCTACCCGCGCCATCCCTGGCCCGAGGACCCGACCGTCGCGGCCCCGACCGAACGGGCGAAGCCGCGGGGGACCTGACAGGCGTCAGGCAAGAAGGTCGGCCATGAGCGGGGAGGCCGGATCGCGCAGCGCGTCGATGACGTCGAAATGGTGACGGCCGGCGGTGCGGTGGACCGGAACGGACCATGCGGAGCCGAGCGCATCCGCCTGCCACAGGAAGGCCGGGCGTTCGTCGGCACCGACGTGGACGGCGATGCGGGGCCCCGGGCGCGGCCGACCGAGCACGGGGCTTTCGGCGGCGGCCTCCGCCGCGTCCAGATGCAGCGTCTCGTTCAGGCTTTGCGGCAGCAGCGGGCGCAGGTCCGCGACCGGGGCGATGGGCACGCAGGTCGCGATGCGGTTCGCGCAGGCGGGTGCGGCATCGGGCATGATCATCCGGGCGACCAGATGCCCGCCGGCGCTGTGCCCCGTCAGGCGGACGGGACCGGGGATGCGGGCGGCCGCGGCGTCGACGGCGCGGGCGACGAGACGGGTGATGTCGCGGATGCGGACGGTCGGGGCGAGCGGGTAGCCCACGATGGCCACGGCATGGCCTCGCGCCAGTGCGCCTTGCGCGAAATGCGACCAGTCGGACTTGCCGAACCGGTGCCAGTAACCGCCGTGGACGAAGACGACGAGGCCGCCGGGTGTGCCTTCGGGGTGGAAGAGGTCGTAGGCCGCGCCGGGCGCGTCGGCATAGGGGAGGTCGAGATCGGCGCGGGCACCGGCGCGGAAAGCGGCGGCCTCGGCGGCCCAGCGGGGTGGGAAAGCGTCGGCCCCGTGGATGTACGGGGCATTGGCGTAGGCGTCATCGAGCGTGGGCCGATCCATGTCGCGCCAACCGATCACGAGGGAACGTCCGGTCAGTGCAGCTTTGCGGCGACCTGTTCGATCGACCGGTCGATCATCGCGTCGGCCTCGGCCTCGGTCATCTGCTGCGCGACGACCTGCCCCGCGGCGGCGACGGCGACGGAGATGGCGGTGTCGCGAACCTCGCGGACGGCGGCCTTCTGCGCGCTGTCGATCTGATCCTCGGCGGCGGCGAGGCGGCGGGCGACGTTGGTCTCGAGGTCGACGCGGGCCTGCTTCCCGGCGGCCTCGGCCTCGGACTTCGCGGAGGCGACGATCTCGTCGGCCTGCGCATGGGCGTCGCGGGTCTTGCGCTCGTAGGAGGCGAGCAGGGCCTGCGCTTCCTCGCGGAGCCCGCGGGCCTCGTCGAGATCGGCCCGGATGCCCTCGGCGCGGGCGTCGAGATGGCCCATGAGGATCGACGGCACCTTGAAGTAGACCAGGATGCCGATGAAGAGGATGAAGCCGAGCAGCACCGCGAAGTCGGAGTTCGCAAGGCTGAAGAACGGGCCGGTCGCGGCCAGCGCGGGCGTGCCCGTCAGCAGGGCCAGGGGAAGGATGAAGCGCATCGTCAGTTTCCCTTCACGCGGGCATCGACCGCGGCATTGACGGTCGCGGCGTCGGCCTGACCGCCCAGCGCGCGCACGATCTCCGCCGCGACGTCGCGGGCGACCTCGGAGACGCTGGCGGAGGCGTTGGCGCGGATCTCCGTGATGGCCTTCTCGCTCTCGGCCGTCTTGGCGGCGATCCGCTTGTCGGCCTTGGCGATGGCCGCGTCGAGGTCGCCCCGCATGGCCTGCCGCGCCTCGTCACCGATGCGCCCGGCTTCGGCACGGGCGTCGGCCAGCGCCTTGTCGTAGGCCGACTCCGCATCCGTCGCCTGCCGCTTCAGATCCTCGGCGGCGGCGAGATCGTTGGAGATGGTGCCGGAGCGTTCGGCGAGCACGGCGCCGCAGGCGCGGCAGGGCGATGCGGGTGAGGATGAGGTAGATGGCGGCCAGCGTGACCAGCAGCCAGAAGATCTGGTTGCCGAACCAGCTGTCGCAAAGCTGCGGCATGCCGATGGCATGGCCGAGCACGTTCACGCATTCGCCGGCGAGTTCCTGATCGATCGGTGTGATGGTGGCCATGGTCGGATCCCGTCAGGTGAAACTCGGCAGTCGTGACCGGCCGGCGACCCGAGAGCCACCCGCCGGAAGGGGTCGCTCGCTCAGACGGCGAACATCAGAAGCAGAGCGACCAGGAAGGCGAAGATGCCCAGCGCTTCGGCGAAGGCGATGCCGATGAAGAGCGTCGCGGTCTGCGAGCTGGCGGCCGAGGGGTTGCGCAGCGCGCCGGCGAGGAAGTTGCCGGCGACGTTACCGACGCCGAGCGCCGCGATGCCCGAGCCCATGGCCGCGAGGCCGGCACCGAGGTATTGACCGAAAAATGCGATGTCGCCTTCCATGGGATGTCTCCTTTGTATGGAATCGTGGGGTGTGGGCGCGGGATGCGCCCGTCAGTGGTTCGGATGCAGCGCGTCCTTGAGGTACACACATGTGAGGATGGTGAAGACGTAGGCCTGGATGAAGCCGACCAGCACCTCCAGCCCGTAGATCGCCGCGACGCCGAGGATGGCGAAGGGCGAGATGGCGACGACTTGCGCGAAGCCGGCGAAGACCTTGAGCACGGCGTGGCCGGCGGTGAGGTTGCCGGCGAGCCGGATGGAGTGGCTCACCGGGCGCACGAAGTAGGAGATGAGCTCGATGATCGCCAGCACGGGCCGGATCGCGAGCGGCGCGGAGGTCACCCAGAACAGGCCGAGGAACGACGCGCCGTTCTTGACGAAGCCCAGGATCGTGACCGCGAAGAACACCCCGAAGGCGAGCACGGCGGTGACGCCGATGTGGCTCGTGGTGGAGAAGGAGGTGGGGATGAGCGCCAGGAAGTTGGCGAAGAGGATGAAGATGAAGAGCGTGAATATATAGGGGAAATACTTGATCGCGTCCTTCCCCGTCACATCCTCCACCATCTTGTAGATGAACCCGTAGGCGAGTTCGGCGACCGACTGGCCCCGGTCGGGGACGATGGCGCGCCCGCGGGTGCCGAAGACGAAGAGCGCAAGCGTGCAGAGCACGGCCAGCGCCATCCAGACGGTGAGGTTTGTGACCGTGTACCAGTGCACCGGGTCTCCCGCCTCGCCGAAGAACGGCTTGATGATGAACTGGTCCATCGGATAGAAGCTGAGGCCCTCGTCGACCACCGGTACCAGATCAGCCATTCCCGCCCCCGTCCTTGGGCGCGCCCGCGCCCGGTTCCTTCATCGCGGCCACCGGATCGAGGCGGCCCTGTATCTCTTTCGCGGACGATATCATCGTCTTCACGCCGGCCGCGAAGCCGAGGAACACGAAGATCACCATCAGCCAGGGCGTCGTCCCCAGCAGCGCGTCCAGCCCGTAGCCGATCCCGAACCCGATGCCGAGCCCCGCGACCAGTTCGATCACCATCCGCCAGGCGAGCTGCGCCTGTGAATAGTGCTCGTCCATGTGGTGCACCTCGGCCTTCGGACGCCGCGCGGCAAGTTTCGCCTCCAGGGCGGCCAACCGGTCGGCGTCGTGATCGTCGGACATGGGGCACCCACGACAAGTCTGGAGCGGTCTACGGGGCGGAGCGGATCAAGTCAATGCAGAGGATATCGTATTTGGATCAGTGTCTTACATCGGATTCGGAAGCCTCGACACGTCCGCTTTCCTCCGCCGGACATTCAACCCAGCGGTTGAACGTCGTTGACCGGCCGGTCCCGCGGGTGCATCGCGGCGCCATGTCCGATGCCCTCTCCCTCGCCTTCGCGGCGCTGGCCGACCCGACGCGGCGGAGGATCCTGGCGATGCTGCTGGAGGACGACATGGCGGTGACGGACGTGGCGGCCCCCCTGCCCGTCTCGCTGGCCGCGGTCAGCAAGCACCTCGGGGTGCTCGCGCGCGCGGGCCTGATCCAGCAGGAGCGGCGGGGCCGCGTGGTGTGGTGCAAGCTGGACCCGGATGCCCTGCGCGCGGCCTCGGTCTGGATGCAGGGGTTCGGGCAATTCGACGGGCTGGACCTGGATGCGCTGGAGGCGCTGCTGGACCCGCAGCCCTGCCCCCCGCCCTGAGCGTCATCCGATTCGGTGCCGAAGCTCTGCCACCAGGGTCTCCATGTCCTCGCCGGTCTGCGCGCCCAGCCGCATCAGTCCGAACTGCACCCGCGCCATGTCCTGATAGTAGCTGGTGTAGACGTAGTTCGTCGCGGCCCCGGCCGCGGCCCCGATGATCGGGACGGCCTGCGCGGCGAGCTTCTGGCCGAGCGGCACGGCCAGGCGCGGCGCGACCTTGGCGATCAGCCCCTGCACCGCGCTGCCCGTCACCGTCAGCCGCAGCGTCAGGAAGCTGAGGTCCGCCCCGTCGTCGTCGTCGAGCGGACCGGCGGCGGCGAAGACCCGCAGGCAGGCGGCGCGCACCTCCGGCAGGGCCGGGTCCAGCCCGTGCTCGTCGGCGATGGACTGGATCGCGCGCAGGATGATCGTCGTGGTGACGGGCAGCTCCGCCAGCGCGGAGGGCAGCCCGCCGAAGCCGCCCGCCGCCCCGGTGCCGACGGAGATCGCCCGGCTGAGCCAGTCGGGCGCATCGGCGATGCGGCCCTTGCGGGTGGCGTGGGCGGCGTTGAACGATTGCTCCAGCGCCACGGCTGTCGCCTTCTCCAGCCCCGCACGCGCCGGCCCGGGCAGCATGTCGATCAGGCTTTCGGCCTGCTTGCCGATCATCCCGAGCAGCTGGATGCCGATGCCCGAGGCGGCGCGCATCTTCGCGGCCAGCCGGTCCAGTTCCGCCTCCCGATCGAGGGGCGGGAAGATCTGGGCGTCGCGGGGGGGGCGGAGTTGATCTGTCATCGTGAATAGATGGCCCCGGTTTCGTTCCGCGGCAAGTCAGATCGCGCGTTCGACCGATCCCGCCACCCCGGACCAATCCCAAAGCCCCAGCACCCGGTCGGGGTTCGTCGGCGGCGGCATCGTCACGCCGTCCAGCCGCCGGAACCCGAACCGCCCGTAATAGGGCGCATCCCCGACCAGCAGCACGCGGGCGGTGCCGGCGGCCTTCGCGCCGTCGAGACCCGCCTGGATCAGATAGGCCCCGAGCCCTTCCCCCTGCCGCACCGGGTGGACGGCGACGGGGCCGAGCAGCATCGCCGGGTGGGCACCCACGCGGACAGGCCAGAACCGGATCGCGCCCGCCACCTCCCCGGCCCGACCCCGCGCCACCAGGCAGAGGTCGGCGGCGGGCGGCACGCCGATCCGCAGCCGGTAGGACGACAGCGCCGTGCGCCCCGGCGCGAAGCAGGTGTCGAGCAGGGCCTCGACCTCCATCCCGTCGCCGGGCGTCTCGCGCGCGATCTCCATTGGCCCCTTCCACCTAGCCGGGGGGGCGAACGCAAGGTAGGACGCGGGAAATCCCGAATGCCGAGGCCGCCATGTTCTATCGCCCCGAAGACGGCCACGGCCTGCCGCACAACCCGTTCAACGCCATCGTCTCGCCGCGCCCCATCGGCTGGATCTCGACCCGCGGCGAAATGGGCGACAACCTGGCCCCCTACAGTTTCTTCAACGCCGTCGCCTACGTGCCGCCGCAGGTGATGTTCGCCTCCACCTCCGCCAAACCGGACCGGGACGGCACCAAGGACAGCGTGGCACAGCTGCGCGACAGCGGCGTGTTCTGCGTCAACGTCGTCCCCTACGCGATGCGCGACGCGATGAACGCCACCTCCGCCGCGCTGCCCGCCGGGGACGACGAGTTCGAGGCCGCCGGCGTGGCGAAGGCCGATTGCGAGACCATCGACTGCCCCCGCGTGGCGGATGCGCCGGCGTCGCTGGAATGTCGCGTGACGCAGATCGTGCAGCTTCCGGGGGAGGCGAACTTCGTCACCTTCGGGGAGGTCACCGGCGTCCACATCCGCGACGATGCCCTGCGCGACGGGCTCTTCGATGTGCTGTCGTTCGGGCCGATGGCACGGCTGGGCTACAAGGACTACTGCCGGGTGGAGACCCTCTTTCCTTTGGCCCGCCCAGGGGAGTGAGCGCTCAGGCCCCGGTCATCATCCATCGTCCCAGGCCATAGACGTAGAGCGCGCTGAACAGCAGGTTCACGTACTTCAGCTGCCGCTCGGTGTGCAGCCAGGCGTAGAAGATCCAGATCACGCAGAACGGGAGCCCGAAGACCATCGGCCAAGGCTGCCAGTTCTGGACGATCGCCACCGTGCTGGCGATGCCCAGCGCCAGCGCGATCCACTTGACGGCCTGCTCCCGCGTCGGCCAGCCAACGACCAGCCCTGCCACGGAAACGCCGGACGGGCGCACGTACATGCGGCCTCCTTCGTTCGCGATGTTCAGGGAACGGGTCATCTTTGCCACCCGTCCCGACCGCCGTATCCCCGACCGGCGACGCCGCGCAAGGTCAGTGAGGGCGTAGCGTCAATGCCCGCCGAGGATCCCCGTGCGCACGCCGTAGTTCGCGGCGACCGCGTAGTCCGGGTCGTCGTCGCTGTCGACCATCAGGTGCCCGGCCTTCTTGAGCAGCTTGTGGCAATCGCGCGTCAGGTGGCGCAGCTGGATCGACTTGCCCGCCGCCTCGTACTTGGCCGACACCGCCTCGATCGCCTGCAGCGCCGACTGGTCCGCCACGCGGCTGTCGGCGAAGTCCACGATCACCAGCGACGGGTCGTTCTCGGGGTCGAAGAGTTCGACGAACCCGGTGGCCGAGCCGAAGAACAGCGGCCCCTGCACGGCATAGACCTTCGCCCCCTCCGGCGTCGTATGCGCCCTGGCGTGAATGCGCGTCGCGTTCTGCCAGGCGTAGGCCAGCGCGGAGACGATCACGCCCACGACCACCGCGATGGCGAGGTCGGTCAGCACCGTCACGATGGTGACGAGGATGATGACAACCGCGTCGATCGGCGGCACCCGGAACAGGATCTTGAGCGAGTTCCAGGCGAAGGTTCCGATCACGACCATGAACATCACGCCCACCAGCGCGGCCAGCGGGATCTGCTCGATCAGCGGCGAGGCGACGAGGATGAAGAGCAGCAGGAACAGCGCCGCCGCCACGCCGGAGATCCGCGTGCGCCCGCCGGACTTCACGTTGATCATCGACTGCCCGATCATCGCGCAGCCGCCCATCCCGCCGAAGAACCCGGTGACGGTGTTCGCCGCACCTTGCGCGATGCACTCCTGCGCTGGCACCGCCGCGCTGGCCGGTGATCTCGCCCACGAGGTTCAGCGTCAGCAGGCTCTCGATCAGCCCGATGGCCGCGAGGATCAGCGCATAGGGCGCGATGAACTGCAGCGTCTCCCAGTTGAGCGGCACGTCCGGCAGCCCGAACTGCGGCAGCCCGCCGGAGATCGAGGCGAGGTCGCCCACCTTGGGCACCGGCAGCCCGAAGCCGATGACGACGGCCGCCGTGATCGCGATGCCGGCGAGCGGAGCCGGGATCGCCATCGTCAGCTTGGGCAGCGCCCAGATCACCGCCATCGTCAGCGCCACGAGCGCCAGCACCAATGCGAGCTGCGCCGGCTCCATCCACGATCCCTCGGCGGTCTTGAAGAAGTCGATCTGGCTCTTGGCGATGACGATGGCGAGCCCGTTGACGAAGCCCAGCATCACCGGATGCGGTACCAGCCGGATGAATTTGCCCCAGCGCATGATGCCCACGAAGATCTGGATCGCGCCCATCAGGATCACCGTCAGGAACAGGTACTGCACGCCAACGCCGGGCGGATGCGCCGCGACGAGCGAAACCATGACGACGGCCAGCGCCCCCGTCGCCCCCGAGATCATCCCCGGCCGCCCGCCGATCAGCGCGGTGATGAGCCCGACGATGAACGCGGCGTAGAGCCCCACGAGCGGCCCCACGCCCGCGACGAAGGCGAAGGCCACCGCCTCGGGCACCAGCGCCAGCGCGACGGTCAGCCCGGCCAGCACCTCCACCCGCATCGCGCCGATGCTCAGGGTGGACGTGGGCGCGACGCGCAGGTCGGGGCCGTCGAATCGGTCGGCGAATCTCGCCAGCAGGGAGGAGCTGATCAAGGTCAGGTCTTTCGGATTGGGGTCGGAGTTGCTCAGCCGTTAGCAGGGATCGGCGCAGGGGGACAGGGGCGCGCGTCGATTGCACCCCGTGGGCCCTCGGGTAAGGTCACGGCAACCCGACGGAGACCCCATGCCGATCATCACGCGATACGAGCAGATCGGGGAGCTTCCGGGCGGCCCGACGGTGGCGGAGGAGAAGCTGCTCGCGGCCTGCGCGTCGGGGGAGGATTGCGTGCTTGGTGGCCTGCCGCCCGAGGGTCCGCCCCCGCCAGACCGCATCGTCCGCGCCGACGTCCTGCGCTATCTGATCCTCGGCGGCTGCGACGCGCACCCGGTGCAGGGGCATGGGGTGCGATTGGCCGGGGCGTTCGTGGGAGGGTTGCTGGACCTGTCCTACGCGACGGCGCGTGGGGTGACTTCGATGATGGCCTGCCGTTTCGACGACCGGATCGAAGCGGCAGTCAGGCGCGGCTTGGTCGAGCTTGGTCCTGGTCCGGAAGTCATCTCCCGGCTCTCCTGCTCTGGAGAACGCGAAGGTGCAGGGTGCCGTCTTCCTTCGGAACGCCACCGTGCAACTGGGCTGGTTTCGCTCTCCGGCGCATCGATCGGCGGACAGCTTGCCTGCGACGGAGCGAATCCTCGTCGAACCGAACGGGAATGCCCTCGACCTTCAGCGGGCCGACGTAAAGGGCGGGGTCTTTCTTCCGGGCGTCGAGAACTAACAGGAGAGATCGCGCTCTCCGGCGCATCGATCGGCGGGCAGCTCGTTTGCGTCGGGGCGCGACCTCAGCCAACTCGAACGGCAAAGCACTCAATGCTCAGGATACGGAACTGAAGGGCGGACTTTTCTGGCGGAACATCACGCTCGAGGCGGGCTCCGTGGATCTGACGAACGCCCGGATCAGCGCGATCGCCGACGATATCGACGCATGGCCCGAAGGAGGTCGTCTGATCCTCCGTGGACTTACCTATGACATGATCTACGGCTCCCTCGACGTCTCCGCCCGGCTACGCTGGCTTGCCAAGGGCAGCTATTTCGAAGGCGCGTTCCAACCCCAGCCCTACACCCACCTCGCCCATGTCTATCGCACCATGGGGCGTGACGGGGACGCCCGAACCGTGTTGCAGGAACGAGAGAGACGCGAACATGCCGACCTTCGGACGACGGAAGCTGGCGGAGCCTCGCGGCACCGGGAGGGACGCCGCCCTCTGGGCCTTCCGCCATATCTGGCACCCGTTCCGCATCCTCTGGGATTGGCTCCTGCGCTTCTCTATCGGCTACGGGTTCGCCCCTCACCGCGCGCTTGGCTGGCTGGCCGGAATCTGGCTGATCGCCACCTTCCTCGCCCACTTCGCCTGGCAGGCCGGCGACTTCGCCCCCAACTCCGACGTCATCCAGATCTCCGCGGAGTGGCAGACGCTGGCGGAGCTCGACCGAAACCCGGCGCAGGCCTGGTCCAGGTTCTATGCCCCCGGCGAAGATTGGGAAACCTTCAACGCCTTCGCCTACGCCGCCGACCTCGTCATCCCGATCATCGACCTGAACCAGACGGATGCCTGGACGCCGTCCACCAATCGCGGGCCGTGGGGTCGGCGACTCTGGCGCTACGGCTTCTTCCTCAACATCGCGGGCTGGCTCATCACGGCGCTGGGCGCGGCGGCGATCACCGGCATCATCCGCCGCGATTGAAGCCTTTCCCCCGATCCTCCGCCTGCTAGGGTTCTGCCACAGCGGGAGAAACGCATGGCCGTCATCGGGATCATCGGAGGGTCGGGCCTCTACGACGTCGAGGGGCTGCGGGACGCCGAATGGCGCAGCACCGACACGCCCTGGGGTGCGCCGTCGGACGCGCTGCTGCACGGCACGCTGGGCGGGACGGCGACGGTCTTCCTTCCCCGCCACGGTCGCGGCCATATCCACACGCCGTCCTCCGTCCCCTACCGTGCCAACGTCGCCGCGATGAAGGCCGCTGGCGTCACCCATCTGGTCTCCGTCTCCGCGACGGGCAGCTTCCGCGAGGAGATGGCGCCCGGCGACTTCGTGATAGTGGACCAATTCGTGGACCGGACCGTCGCGCGGGAGGCGACGTTCTTCGGCCCCGGCCTCGTCGCCCACGTCTCGCTGGCCCACCCGACCTGCCCCGACCTCTCCGCCGCCTGCGCCAAAGCCGCCCGCACCGCCGGCGCGACCGTCCACGAGGGCGGCACCTACCTCGCGATGGAAGGCCCTCAGTTCTCCACAGCCGCCGAATCCAGGCTTTACCGAAGCTGGGGCTGCGACGTGATCGGCATGACCAACATGCCCGAGGCGCGGCTGGCGCGGGAGGCGGAGCTGCACTACGCCTCCGTCGCGATGGTCACCGACTACGACAGCTGGCACCCCGGCCATGGCACGGTGCAGATCGCCGACATCCTGCGGACCTTGAGCGGCAACGTGACGAAGGCCGCCGCCATGGTCGCGGCCCTTCCCGCGCTGATCGGCGATGCGCCCTGCGCCGAGGGCTGCGACCGCGCGCTGGACCATGCGATCATGACCGCGCCGGACGCGCGGGACCCGGCGATGGTCGAGCGCCTGCGCACCGTCGCCGGCCGCGCGCTGTGAAGCTGGTCGCCGTCCTTCTGTGGCTCGGCGGCATGGCCACGGCGCAGGAATTCGTCGACGTCTCCGGTCCGCTGTCCGACGAGGCGTTCTACCGTGCCGTCGCCTGCGCCGCCGCCCCCGGAGCGCCCTGCCGCAAGCCCTACCTGCGCTGGCCGGCGGAGAAGCGGGGCGCACTCACGGTGGCGCTGGCACCCTTTCCCGACGACGTCCCCCCGGAGCGGCGCGCGCTCTACGACGACGGCCTCGACTCGGCCCTCGCGCAGATCGACGGCATCGACGCCGGGATCACCCTCACGCGGGCCACCGGCCCCGCCGACATCGAGCTGCACATCGTCGACACGCGCCCCGGAGAGGTCATGCGCGGCACCGGCGTCTCCGCCCTCGAAGGCCAGCTGCTGCCGCTCGGCCGCGTGGCCCTGCGCGCCCGGGGCGGAGAGATCCGCGCGGCGCTCGTCGCGGTCTCGGCCCACGCCAGGCCGCAGGACATCGCCTCGGTCCTGCTGGAGGAGATCGTGCAGAGCCTTGGCCTGATGACCGACCTGCGCGGCTCCGCCACGATCCACAGCCTGTTCTCGGAGGAGGCGAACTTCGTCACCCGCCTGCAGGGACAGGACGCGATGGCCCTGCGCCGGCACTACGCCCCCTCCGTGCCCTGATCCAGATCGAAAGCCCCCCCATGCAGCAGAAGACCGTCCGGGACTACATCCGCACCATCCCCGACTTCCCCCACGAGGGCATCCTGTTCCGCGACGTGACCACGCTCTTCGCGGATGCGCGCGGGCTGCGGCTCTGCGTCGATCAGCTCCTCGCCCCCTGGGCCGGGGAACGGATCGACGCCGTCGCGGGGCTGGAGGCGCGGGGGTTCATCCTGGGCGGGGCGGTCGCGCACCAGCTCGGCTGCGGCTTCGTGCCCGATCCGCAAGAAGGGCAAGCTGCCGGGGGAGACCTACGCGCAGGACTACGCGCTCGAATACGGCACCGCGACGGTGGAGGTGCACCGCGACGCCCTGCCCGCCGGTGCCCGGGTGCTGCTGGTGGACGACCTGCTGGCCACCGGCGGCACGGCGCGGGCGGGCATCTCCCTGCTGGAACGCTTGGGGGCGGAGGTGGTCGGATGCGCCTTCGTGGTGGACCTGCCGGACCTGGGCGGACGGCGCGCGCTGGAGGCGATGGAGATGCAGATCCACACGCTCTGCGACTTCGACGGTGCCTGACGCGTGCGGCTTAACCCGATGGTAACCCCTCTGCGTCTAGGGTGATGCGTGGGTGCCTCGAACGGCCCCATGTCTCCCCTCGCGCCCTGCCTTCCCCCGGCAGGGCGCACCCTCCTCAAATCCTGCGCAGCACCGCACCGGGGTTCATGATGCCGCCCGGGTCCAGCGCCGCCTTGATCGCCCGCATCGCCGAGAGCTTCGTGGGATCGACGTAGCGTTCCAGATCGCCGACCTTCAGCCGCCCCACCCCGTGCTCCGCGCTGACCGATCCGCCGTGGGCATGCACCAGATCGTGCACCGCGGTCTTGATCTCCTCCCGCTGCGCCCGGTGATCCTCGCGCGACCGGCCCGGAACGGGGAAGACGTTGTAGTGCAGGTTCCCGTCGCCCACGTGCCCGAAGCAGTTGATGCGGAACTCTCCGATCCGCGCGATCGCCCCGGGCCCCTCCGCGATGAAGCCCGGGATCGCCGCCGTCGGCACCGAGATGTCGTGGCTGCTGACCGATCCGATCCGGCGGTTCCCCTCGGGGATCGATTCGCGCACCTGCCAGAAGTCGCGCCGCTGCTGCTCGGATTGCGCCACCACGCCGTCCGACGCGAGACCGGCCGCCTGGCGCCTCCTCGAACAGCCCTTCGAGCGCCGCCGCCGGATCGCCCGTCGCCCCCAGACCCAGATCGATCAGCACGGACCATTCCGGCCGGCCCAGCGGCAGCC
Source organism: uncultured Alphaproteobacteria bacterium (assembly GCA_963757495.1). Taxonomy (GTDB): domain Bacteria; phylum Pseudomonadota; class Alphaproteobacteria; order Rhodobacterales; family Rhodobacteraceae; genus Jannaschia. The sequence goes on along the minus strand of CAVWRZ010000002.1, from coordinate 39,299 downwards.
GCACCTCCGGCAGCGTCTCGGCCAGGAAGTCGAGCCCCATCCGCCCGATAAGCTCGAAGGCCGACACCCCCTCCCCGATCCGGTCGCGCGCCATGTTGAGCAGGTCCAGCGCCGCCGCCGGATCCCGCACCGCCATCATCGCCGCCCCGACGTTCACGGGGCGCGGCAGCAGCTTCAGCGTCGCAGCCGTGATGATCCCCAACGTCCCCTCCGCCCCGATCAGGAGGTGGCGCAGGTCGTAACCGGTGTTGTTCTTGCGCAGCGGCGACAGCCCGCGAAGGATCGAGCCGTCGGGCAGCACCGCCTCCAGCCCCAGACAAAGATCGCGTGCATTCCCGTATCGAAGGACGTTCACGCCGCCCGCGTTGGTCGACAGGATGCCGCCGATCCGCGCCGAGCCCTGCGCCGCGATCGTCAGCGGGAACAACCGGTTCGCGCCCTCCGCCGCCTCCTGCACGTGTTGCAGGATCACGCCCGCCTCCACCGTCATCGCGTTCTCGACCGCGTCCACCCCGCGCACCCGCGCCATCCGTTCCAGCGACAGGATCACCGGCGACGGCAGGTCGCTCACCTGCCCGCCGACGAGCCCCGTGCCACCGCCGTAGGGGATCACCGCGACGTGGGCGGCGGCGGCGGCGGCGACGATGGTCGACACGTCCTCGACCGTGCCCGGGGCCAGCAGCAATCCGTCCGTCCCGGCCCAGCGCCCGCGCGGCTCCTCCAGGTACCGGGCCTCCATGTCGCGGAACGCCTCCGCGGGAAGCCGCGCACGCAGGCTCTCGGCGAAAGCCCCGGTGGCGGGGGCGAGATCCGGCGGCGCGACGTCCTTCACTGCGGCTCCCTCAGGAAGGACGGCCGCAGCACGATCACCGTGGGCCGCGACGGCAGCGTGTTGAGCGAGACCTCGAGGAAGCTCTCCGGTCGCCGGTCGATCGCGAACTCCTCCGCCATCCCGTCGAGGAACGTCTCCAGCGAGCGCGGCCCGAACCAGTGCATCGGGATCACCACCGAGGAGCGCAGACGCTGCAGCACGCGGATCATCGTCGGCAGGTCCAGAGTCAGCCCGCCGTCCACCGGGGCCATCACCACGTCGAGCCGGCCGAGGGCGGCGTACTGTTCCGCGTTCGGCTCCTGATGCAGATGCCCCAGATGCCCGATGCACAGACCCGCCACCTCGAACACGAAGATGGAGTTGCCGTTCGCCTCCACCCCGGACCCGGCCCGAGACCGGATGTCGGTGGAGACGGAGCGCACCAGCATCTCGCCCAGATCGAGATGATGACCCACCGGCTCGCCCACACGGTCGGACCAGCCGGGCAGGACGTGCGCGATGCCGGGGTCGGGGTTCGGCGTCCAATGCGAGATATGCGCGCGGTTCATCGTAACGACGTCTGGCACCCGCGTGGCCCCGATGAAGCCCGCATAGTCCGTCACGGCCCGCAACCCGCCCTCGGTCTCGATCATGAACATGGAGTGGTCGACGTAGTTCAGCCGGACGGAGTAGGCGGGGAGCGGTTCGGCGAATCCCGCCAGATGCACGAAGCCGCCCGCATCCGCGATGGCGATGCAATGGCTGGGCCGGCGGTCGGAGGATTGCGCCTGCGCCGCGGCCGGAGCGGCCAGCAGGCAAAGGCAGACGAGCAGTCGGATCATCGGCTTTCTCCTCGCTGTGTCGTGCATCGCCGCGCGGGATCCGACAGGATGCATCCAGAGGCAGTCAAGCAAGGATGCCGCATGCGCGCAACGCCCCTCATCGTCGCGGCCCTCACCCTCTCCCCGCCGGCTCCGCACAGGCCTGGACGGAGCGCTGCCGGGGCTGGCTGTCGATCCTCGCGCCGCTTGCGTCTCTGCTGACGGATTCCGACGGCGATCGGATCCTCAGCGTCCGGGGCGGCGGCGGAGATCGCACGACCGGCTCTCTCGACCAGATGACGGAGACTTCGACTTTGGGCGCAGTGGCGAGAGGTGAAGGGCGTCGGCTACGGCTGCACCTGCCCCTCGGAAATTTCGATTTGGTACGACGCAAGTCTCTGCGGATCGACGCGATGGCCCCGCTGCCGCTCTCCCGCTGCGACGCCGGCCCTGCACCGCCGGAGGGGTGAACCGTCAGGCAGGCCGCGCGCCGAGATAGGTCCAGGCGACGTCGAGCTGCGACATCGGATAGGTCCGCGCCTCCACCGGGATGATCTTCCCCATCACCTCGATCATCGCCGCCGCCGAGTCGGGCGCGCCCACGGCCACGTACTTGTCCACGTTGGCAAGCGACCGGAACCGCGACTTTATCGACGACCAGTCCAGCCCCGCGCCCATCTCGCTGCCCTCGTAGTCCCGGAAGATCAGCAGCATGTCGACCTTCTCCTGCGCGTCGAAGGCGGCGTTCATCGTGTCGGCCATCTCCGCCATCTCCTCGCCCGAGACCTCGCCGTCGATCTCGAAGGCGTAGACTTTCGGGTTGGTCGTGGCGACACGGCGGATGGCGGGGGATGTCATGGCGGGGCTCCGATCTGATACGCCGGTCAACGCGCCACCGCGCGTCCCGGTTGCATCACTTCGCCTCCGTCCGCCCCCGGCGGTCCGAGCGGAGCATCGCGTAGAGCACGTGGTTGCGCCACCGCCCCGCGATCTGAAGATAGCTCTGCGAGACACCCTCGTATTTGAACCCCGACCGTTCCAGCAGCCCGCGCGACGCGGTGTTCTGCTCCAGGCACGCCGCCTCCAGCCGGCTCAGGTCCAGGCGCGCGAAGGCGTGGTGCGAGACGGCGAGGATCGCCTCTCGCATGTAGCCCTGCCGCGCGTGGTTCTGCCCGATCCAGTAGCCCAACGTCCCCGACTGCGCCGGCCCGCGCCTCACGTTGTCCAGCGTGATCGCCCCCAGGATCGCGTCGTCCGACCGCCGCGTCAGGAAGAGCGCGAGCGCGGAGCCCTGTCCATGGCTGCGGCCGGCCCAGTAGACACGGTTCGTGAAGCTCTTGCGGCTCAGGTGGTCCGGGGCCCATTCCGGCTCCCAGGGTTGCAGGAACGCGGCGGAGCTCTCGCGCAGATGGGCCCAGGCGCGGTAATCCGAGTGCTGCGGCAGGCGCAGGATCATCCGCTCCGTCTGGATGCGCGGCTTGCGCAGCGCCCCGAAGATCACGCGGCGAGCCTTGCCTGCAACGCGCGCCACGTCCGGCGCGGCATCGACCGGCCCGTAGAGCGCCAGCGCCGGGGCCGTCCGCGTGAGCGCCTCGGCATGGGCGCGCACCGCCGCGACGTCCACCGCGTCGATCTTCTCGATCGCCTCCGACAGCGGCGGCACCCGGTCCCAGACGGCGACGACCCGCGCCAGCCGTTCGGCCCGCGACGAGGGCGATTCGAGCCCCATCAGCATCCCCGACTTCATCTGCGCCCGGGCACGCGCCACCTCCGGCTCGCTCATGTCGTCCGCCGCCCGGCGCAACTCGTCGATGGTGAGGTTGGCCAGATCGCCCACGTCCTCCGCCCCCGTCCCGGCGTAGACCGTCAGCAGCCCGCCATCCGAATGCGCGCCGACGCTGGCGAAGATCGTGTAGCAGAGCCCGCGCTTCTCGCGCGCCTCCTGGAACAGCCGCGAGGACATGCCCCCGCCCATCGCACCCGCGAAGATCTGCGCGGCGTATATCGCATCGTCGCGGTACCCCGGCTGCTCGAAGCCGACAGCTATATGCGCCTGCTCCAGCACCTTCTCGCGCCGGATCTCCCCGCCGCGGAACACGCCCGCCTCGGGCATCAGCAGCGGCGTGCGCGCCAGATGCCCGAACGCCTCCTCCGCCATCCGCACCAGCGCGTCGTGATCCACCGCGCCGGCCGCCGCCAGGATCATCTGCCCCGGCCCGTAGTGCTGCGCCGTGAACCGCCGCAGGTCGTCGCCGCCGAAGGCCCGCACCCGCTCCGACGGCCCCAGGATGGTGCGCCCGATGGGCTGCTCGGGATAGGCCGCCTCCTGCAGCCAGTCGAAGATCACGTCGTCGGGCGTATCCAGGGCCTGCCCGATCTCCTGCAGGATGACGCCGCGCTCCACCTCGATCTCGCGCGCGTCGAACGCGGGGTTGAGCACGATGTCCGCGATCAGGTCCACCGCCAGCGGCACGTCGGCGGCCAGCACGCGGGCGTAGTAGGCCGTCACCTCGCGGGAGGTGTAGGCGTTGATGTAGCCGCCCACGTCCTCGATCTCCTCGGCGATCCGCAGCGCCGAACGCCGCGCCGTGCCCTTGAACGCCATGTGCTCCAGGAAATGCGCGATCCCGTTCTGATCCGCCGCCTCGTGCCGCCCCCCGGCCCCGACCCAGATGCCGACGCTCGCCGATTCAAGTCCGGGCATGTGTTCCGTCACGACCCGGAAGCCGTTGGAGAGGCGGTGCAGTTCGGTTGTCATGCGGATCCGTCTTTCAGATGCGGGCGTCGATGATGGCCTCGATGGCCGCGAGATCGTTGGCGACCGGCGTGATCCGTTCCGCGCGGTCGAACAGGTCCGCCATGCGCGGCGGCAGCGCGGGCCGGATGCCGGTCGCCGCCTCCACCGCGTCGGGGAACTTGGCGGGATGCGCCGTGGCCAGCGTCACCATCGGAGCCTCGCCCAGATGATCCTCCGCCACATGCACGCCGACGGCCGTATGCGGGCAGAGCAGCTCGCCGGTCCGCTCCAGATACATCGCGATCGCAGCCGACGTCTCCGCTTCCGTCGCGCGCCCCGAGGCATAGACCTCGCGCAGCGCCTGCAGCGCGCCCTGGCTCACCGTGAAGCCGCCGGCCTTCAGCTCGCCCATCAGCTGCGCGATGGCCCGCCCGTCGCCCCCGTAGGCCAGATGCAGCGCCCGCTCGAAGTTGGACGAGACCTGGATGTCCATCGAAGGCGAGATCGAGGGCTCCACCGTTCCGGTCCGGTAGTCGCCGGTCGAGAGGCACCGGTGCAGGATGTCGTTCTGGTTCGTCGCCACCACCAGCTGTTTGATCGGCAGGCCCATCCGCTTGGCGATGTGCCCCGCGAAGATATCGCCGAAGTTCCCCGTCGGCACGCAGAAGCTCACCTCCCGGTGCGGCGCGCCGAGCGCCGTGGCCGAGGTGAAGTAATAGACGACCTGCGCCAGCACGCGCGCGAAGTTGATCGAGTTCACCCCGGCCAGCCGCACCCGGTCGCGGAAGGGAAAGTCGTTGAACATATCCTTCAGCCGCGCCTGCGCGTCGTCGAAATGCCCGTCGATCGCCAGCGCATGGACGTTCGCCTCGGCGGGCGTCGTCATCTGCCGCCGCTGCACCTCCGAGACCCGGCCGTGCGGGTAGAGAACGAAGAGGTCCACCGCGTCCAGCCCCCGGAACGCCTCCATCGCGGCCGACCCGGTGTCACCGGACGTCGCTCCCACGATCGTCACCCGTTCCCCGCGTTTCGCCAGCGTGTGCTCGAACATCTGCCCGATCAGCTGCATGGCGAAGTCCTTGAACGCCAGCGTCGGCCCGTGGAACAGTTCCAGCAGGTGATGGTCCGGCCCGAGCTGCACCAGCGGCGCGCGGGCGTCGTGCCCGAACCCGGCGTAGGCGCGCGCAACCAGGTCCGCGAAGGTCGCCTCGTCGAAGGCATCCGCCACGAACGGCGCCATCACCCGCACCGCCACCTCCTCGTAGGGCAGCCCGGCCAGCGCCGCGATGTCGCCGCGGGTCATCACCGGCAGCTCCTCGGGCACGTAGAGCCCGCCGTCGCGCGCCAGCCCGGTCAGCATCGTGTCCTCGAACCCGAGCACGGGCGCGTCGCCGCGGGTGGAGATGTAGCGCATCGGGGATCCGTCCGTCACAGGGTGCGGCGTCTGATACGCCACAGCAGGAAGACTGTCATCCCCAGCCAGACGGCCGCCAGCCCGAACCATTGGATCGCATAGCCCAGATGATTGTCCGGCACGCCCTCCACGCCCACCGGCACCGGCACGATCGCGAGCGGCGGCTCCACCTGCCGGGCCACGATCATCACCGGATCGGTTCCCAGAAGGGCCGCCATCGGCTCCACGTCGCGCGCGTACCAGTCCGCGCCGTCGGGCTCCGGCGTGCCCGCGTTCGCGTCGTCGGGCCAGTTCAGGTTGCCCGCGATGCGCAGCGCCGTGCGCGGCAGGACCAGCCCGTCCGCCCCGTCCAGCGGCAGAACGCCCAGGTCCACCATCACCCGCTGCCCGTCCGTCAGCACCGGTGCCACGATGCGGTAGCCGGTGCCCCCGGCGCGCCAGGCCCCCAGCACCCGAAGCGGTTCCCCGTCGATCGTGCCCAGGAAGTCGACGGGCAGGAAGTTGTCCGACGCCGCGTCCGGCACCTCCGGCAGAGGCACCGGAGCGGCGTCGATGCGCGACGCGATCTCAGCCAGCATCGCGTGCTTCCACTCCATGCGCTGCAACTGCCACAGGCCCAGCGTCACGAGGATCGCGAAGCCGATCAGGCCGAACAGGGCGGGGATCACGAAACGCATGGGGTGGCTTTCGGAATGGAGAACGGCGCAGGGAACCCCCGCGCCGTCCAGGCCGTCGCAGCGGATGGCGTCAGGCGCCCCAGACGTAGATCGACGCGAAGAGGAAGAGCCAGATCACGTCCACGAAATGCCAGTACCAGGCCGCCGCCTCGAAGCCGACGTGCTTGGCGGGCGTGAAGTCCCCCGCCTGCAGCCGGAACAGGCAGACGGCGAGGAAGATCGTCCCGATGATGACGTGGACGCCGTGGAAGCCCGTCGCCATGAAGAAGTTCGCGCCGTAGATGTTGCCCGCGAAGCCGAAGCTCGCGTGGCTGTACTCGTAGATCTGGAAGCACGTGAAGATCGCGCCCAGCGCCACCGCGAGGATCAGGCCCCACTTCGCGTCCTTGCGGTTGTTCTCGTGCACCAGCGCATGATGCGCCCAGGTCAGCGCGAAGCCGGACATCAGCAGGATCAGCGTGTTGTAGAGCGGCAGATGCCAGGGATCGAAGGTCTCGATCCCCGCGGGCGGCCAGACACCGTCAAGCGATGGGGAACCCGGCCCCATCGGATAGATCGCATGCTTGAAGAAGCTCCAGAACCAGGCCGCGAAGAACATCACCTCCGACATGATGAAGAAGATGAACCCGTAGCGCAGGCCGATCCGCACCACCGGGGTGTGATCCCCGACCCGCGATTCCTTCACCACGTCCGCCCACCAGGCGAACATCACGCCCAGCATGCCCACGAAGCCCACGGCGAAGAGCCAGGGGTTCGAATGGTCCTTCATCCAGAACACCGCGCCCAGCAGCATGACGAACCCGGCGACGGACCCGAGGAACGGCCAGATCGACGGCGGGAGGATGTGGTAGTCGTGGTTCTTGGCACCGGCCATGGGGTCGCCTCTCAGTTGGTCTGCGTCGCAGCGTCTGCCGCGCTGTTAAGCGCCGCGTAATCATCGGGCAAGTCGATCTCGTAGAATGTGTAGGACAGGGTGATCTCCGGAATGCCCCGCGCCTCCGGATCGTCCACCAGCCCCGGGTCCACGAAGAACGTCACCGGCATCGACATCGTCTCGCCGGGCTGCAGGATCTGCTCCTCGAAGCAGAAACAGGCGATCTTCACGAAGTGCGGCCCCGCGGCATAGGGGGCCACGTTGAAGCTCGCCGTCCCCGCGATGGGTTCGTCCGTCGGGTTCGTCGCCTCGTAGAAGGCCAGACTGGTCTCGCCGATGCGCACGCGCATGCTCTGCTCCACCGGCCTGAACTCCCAGGGCATGCCCCGCTCCCGGCTCGCGTCGAACCGCACCAGCACCGTCCGGTCGAGCACTTCGCCCGCACCCGCCTCCGCCCGCGCCGTCGTCCCGCCGTAGCCCGTCACCCGGCAGAACAGGTCGTAGAGCGGCACCGCCGCCCAGCCCAGCGAGCCCATGCCCACAACCGTCGCCATCGTCATCGCCACGACGCGACCGTTGTCCGTCAGGCTCCTCCACCATCGTTTCATCTCGTAGCCTCCGTCGCCGGAACCTCGTTGAGCGACGCATCCGGCACCAGCGCCGGACGCGCGACATGGTCGAACGCCTCCGCCAGCCCGCCGCTCGTCACCTTCACGACCGTGAGTCCGAACATCAGCACGATGAACCCCAGCAGCACGGCCAGCAGCCCGAAGTTCCGACCCCGCCGACGCAGGTGCAGCTCATGATCCCTGTGCATCACCATCCTCCGAAGGGGAGCGCGGCCTCGGCCACGAACACCGTGAAATGCGCGAACAGATAGACCAGCGACCACTTGAAGAGCCGCCGTTCCGCGAGATGCCGGTCCGCCTCGGCCGCGTCGTCATCCCGCCGGTACATCGCCCAGGCCCGCCGCAGCCAGACCGCGTTGAGCACGCAAGCCACCGCCAGCGTCAGCGGCCCGCCGAGTCCCGTGAAGGCCGTCGCGAAGCTCACCGCCACCAGCCCGAGGGACCAGAGCCACGCCTGCCGCCGCGTCTCGTCGCGGCCGTGGGTCACCGTCAGCATCGGGATCCGCGCGACGTGGTAGTCCAGCTTCACGAAGAGCGCGAGCGCCCAGAAGTGCGGCGGCGTCCACATGAAGATCAGCCCGACCATCAGCCAGGCCTCCACCGGCGTCGTCCCGGTCACGGCGGCATAGCCGATCATCGGAGGGAAGGCGCCCGCGAGCCCGCCGATCACCGTGTTCCAGGACGTGGTGCGCTTGAGCCACATCGAGTAGATCACCGCGTAGAAGAAGATCGTGAAGCCGAGCCAGCCGGCCGCGACCCAGTTCGCCGTCAGCCCCAGCATCGTCACCGACAGCACCGTCAGGAACAGCCCGAAGGCCAGCGCATCCGTCGGTGCCACGCGCCCCGAGGGGATCGGCCGGCCCCGCGTGCGCTTCATGACCCGGTCGATATCCGCGTCGAACCACATGTTCAGCGCCGCCGAGGCCCCCGCGCCCACCGCGATCCAGAGGATCGACGCGGCCCCGAGGAACGGATGCACGCCGCCCGGCGCCACCAGCAGCCCGACGAGCGCGGTGAACACCGACAGAGACATCAGCCGGGGCTTGAGCAACTGCCAGTAGTCGCGAAGCCCCGCCTCGTCGGCCCGGCCCTCTTCGGACGCGATATGGAGGGAGAGGTCGGTCAAGGCGTGCCTACCAGGTCGCGATCTCGCCGGCCTTCACGGCGGCCAGCCATTCGGCGTACTTCTCCTCGGACACGGCCTTCACCGTGATCGGCATGTAGGCGTGCGCGATGCCGCAGAGCTCGGAGCACTGACCGAAGTAGATGCCCTCCTCCTCGACCTCGAACCACAGCTGCGCCAGCCGGCCGGGGATGCCGTCCTGCTTCACGCCGAAGGCCGGGATCGTCCAGGAGTGGATCACGTCGCCGCCCGTCACCTGCATCACCACGGTCTTGCCAACGGGCACGACGACGGCGGTGTCGGTGGCCAGCCGGAACTGGTCGTCGGTGTAGCCCGCGAGCTGCAGCTGCTCGGAGACCTCGGGCGTCATCATGTTCCCCTGATCGGCACCGATCATGTAGCTGGAGAACTCGACGCCCTCCTCCTCGGGGTACTCGTAGCCCCAGTACCACTGATAGCCCGTGACCTTCACCACGACCTCGCCCTCTGGGATCCGCTGCTGGTCGAAGAGCACCGGCAGCGAGAAGGCCCCGATGACCACCAGGATCAGGATCGGCACGATGGTCCAGGCCACCTCCAGCGGGGAGTTGTGGGTGAACGTCGCCGGGTCCTTGTTGGCCTTCGCGTTGAACCGGACCACGACCCAGGCCAGCAGCCCCGTGACGAAGAGCGCGATGATCGTGATCATCACCAGCAGCAGGCCGTCGAGCCAGTGGATCTCCGCGGCCAGCGACGTCGCCGCGGGCTGGAACCCGATGCCCCCGGCCTGCGGCTGCCCGATGATCGGCAGCTCGCCCAGCATGGACTGCGCGCCGGCGATGGCGGGTGCGAGGATGGCGGCGGCGGTCGCTACGGCGATCGGGGCGGCGGACCGGATCGATGACATCTTCATGGGCGGCATCCTCGTGGGGCGGACTCGTGGGGCGGGGCGCGGACGGAGCTTGCCCGCAGCCGATTGGCCTCCCCAAGACCACATCCGGGACCCCGTCCGCAAGCCCGCCGCACCATATGTCGCACGGTTCGCGGCCCGCCGCGGTGTCTCCGCGGGCTTCGGCGGTGCCTGCCTCACGACGCGTGTCGGCACCGGTATATGTACCGACGTATCCTTCGGATAGGAAAGGCGGATGCCCGCGCGCCGGCCGGCCACGGCCTGCGCGGAATCGCCCCCATGCGAACCTACCGTTCATCTTCATGAACCGGGAGAGTCGCGCGTCGCCTCTGGGGTCTGGCCTGTTCCGCGCCTATATCCGATCCGACCGCCGCACCCGAGGATCGCTCCATGACCGACGCCCCCTTCCGCCCGTTCGAGACCCTGCTCGACCGCGACGCCGCCCTGAAGACCCTGCGCGACACGCTCGCGGGGGCCGACGACGGGGAGCTGTTCCTCGAACGCCGCCGCTCGGAGATGGTCGTCTTCGACGATGGCCGGGTGAAGACGGCCAGCTACGACGCCTCGGAGGGCTTCGGCCTGCGCGCCGTGCGCGGCGAAACCGCGGGCTATGCCCATTCCACCGAGATCTCGGAACAATCCCTGAAACGCGCCGCCGAGACAGCGCGCCTCGCCGTGGGCGACGGCGGCGGCACCATCGCCGACGCGCCGCAGGGCACGAACGTCAGGCTCTACACCGATGCGGACCCCATCTCCGGCACCGCCTTCGACGTGAAGCTCGACACCCTGCGCGAGATCGACGCCTTCGCCCGCGCCCTCGACCCGCGCGTCGTGCAGGTCTCCGCCTCCATGGCCGCCTCGCTGCAGGAGGTCGAGATCCTGCGCCCCGAAGGCGGCTCCGTCGCGGACGTGCGCCCGATGGTGCGCCTCAACGTGTCGATCATCGTGGAGGAGCGGGGCCGTCGCGAATCCGGAACCGCCGGCGGCGGCGGGCGCGTCGGCCTGACGGGTCTGATGCAGCGCGACCACTGGGAATCGCTCGCCAACGAGGCGCTGCGTATCGCCGTCGTGAACCTCTCCGCCGTGCCCGCGCCCGCCGGGGTGATGGACATCGCACTGGGCTCCGGCTGGCCCGGCATCCTGCTCCACGAGGCGGTGGGCCACGGGCTGGAGGGCGACTTCAACCGCAAGGACCAGAGCGCCTTCGCCGGCCTGATGGGGCAGCGCATCGCCGCACCGGGTGTCACCGTGCTCGACGACGGGACCATGCCCGACCGCCGCGGCTCGATCACCGTGGACGACGAGGGCACGCCGTCGGCGAAGAACACGCTCATCGAGGACGGCATCCTCGTGGGCTACATGCAGGACCGGCAGAACGCCCGGCTCATGGGCGTCACCCCGACCGGCAACGGCCGCCGCGAAAGCTACGCCCATGCGCCCATGCCGCGGATGACGAACACCTACATGCTGGGCGGCGACACGGCCCCCGGGCGACATCGTGGCGGAGGTGAAGGACGGCATCTACGCCGTCGGCTTCGGCGGCGGGCAGGTCGACATCACGAGCGGCAAGTTCGTCTTCTCCTGCACGGAGGCCTACCGCGTGAAGGACGGCGTCGTGGGCGCTCCGGTGAAGGGGGCCACGCTGATCGGCGACGGGGCCACCGCGCTCAGGGGCATCCGCGCGATCGGCAACGACATGGCGCTGGACCCCGGCATGGGCAACTGCGGCAAGGCCGGCCAGTGGGTTCCCGTCGGCGTCGGCCAGCCCACGCTGCTCATCGGCGGCCTCACCGTCGGAGGCTCCGCCGCCTCGGGCCGTTAACCAAACCTCAACCACCCCGCGCCCACGATGGGCCCATGACCTACGCGATTCCCGAAGACCTCCTCCCCGGCAGTTTCGCCGAAGGCCCGCTCCCTGTCTTCGACGGCCCCCCGCCGCAGGAGGAGCTCTTCGCCCGCCTCCGGCTGTGCCGGTCGCCGCGGGTGGGTCCGGTCACGTTCCGCCGGCTGCTCGCCGAACATGGCGATGCGCAGACCGCTCTGGCAAGGCTCCCGGAGATCGCGCGCGCCGCCGGCGACGCGGACTATGCCGTTGCCGACGAGGCCGCCATCCGCCGGGAGATCCGCGCCGCGCGCAGGCACGGCGCGCGGCTTCTGGCCCTCGGCGTTCCGGGCTATCCCGAACGGCTCGCCGACGTTTCCTCCGCGCCCGCCGTCCTCTGGGCGCAGGGCGACGCCTCGATCCTCGCGCGGCCCTGCGTGGCCATCGTCGGCACCCGCAACGCCTCCTCGCTCGCCCTGCGCATGGCGCGTGCCCTCGGCCGCGACCTCGCGGCGGCCGGCGTCACCGTCGTCTCCGGCCTCGCGCGCGGCGTGGATGCGGCCGCCCACGACGCCGCGCTCGTCGGCCACACGGTCGCGGTGCACGCGGGCGGACTCGACTGCGTCTATCCAGCCTCCAACGTCGCCCTCGCCGCGCGCATCGCCGAGACGGGCTGCAACCTTTCGGAGCGCCCCTTCGGCCTCGCCCCGCAGGCGCGGGACTTCCCGCGCCGCAACCGCATCGTCGCCGGCGTTTCCCAGATGGTCGTGGTGGTGGAGGCCGCGGCGAAGTCCGGCTCCATGATCACCGCCCGTGACGCCCTCGATCAGGGGCGCGATGTCCTCGCCGTCCCGGGCCATCCCTTCGACGGCCGCGCCTCGGGCTGCAACATGCTGCTGCGCGACGGCGCGATCCTGGTGCGCGGGGCAGACGACGTGCTGGACGCGCTGCAGTCGGACCGCGCCCCGTCCCGGCCGCTCGGGCCCTCGACGGCGGAGGCCCCGGCACCTCCGGCCGGCGACCTCTCCGCCCGCATCCTCGCACTCCTCTCCCCGGTCCCCGTCCCCGAGGACCAGCTGCTCCGCGACCTGTGCGAAGGGGGCGACGTGCCCGCGCGGCGGCTCGCCGCGGAACTGTCGGAGATGGAGCTTGCGGGCCACGTCGCGCGCCGCGCGGGGGGCGGTCTCGTGCGGCTCTGACCCCGTCCCGGGCGGCCCGGGGCCCGCCATTGACAATCTCCCGGCACCCCCCACATGGTCCGCGGCCCAAGGGGACAGGCCAGGCGAGACGCCGTCGGATCCTCCGCACCGAACAGCACCCGAGGTACGCCCCCATGCCCGTCGTCGTCGTCGAATCCCCGGCCAAGGCCAAGACAATCAACGGCTACCTGGGCTCCGACTACACCGTGCTGGCCAGCTACGGCCACGTCCGCGACCTCGTCGGCAAGGACGGCTCGGTCGACACGGACGGCGGCTGGGCCATGACCTGGGAGATCCCGGCCGACAGCAAGAAGCGCATCAAGGACATCGCCGACGCGCTGGCGAAGGATCCCAACCTGATCCTCGCCACCGACCCCGACCGGGAGGGCGAGGCGATCTCCTGGCACCTGCAGGAAGCGCTGCTGGCGCGGCGCGGCATCAGGAAGGACATGCCGGTCAGCCGCGTCGCCTTCAACGCGATCACCAAGAAGGCCGTGCAGGAGGCAATCGCCAGCCCGCGCGAGATCGACACGCCATTGGTCCACGCCTATCTCGCCCGCCGCGCGCTGGACTATCTGGTGGGCTTCAACCTCTCCCCCGTCCTCTGGCGCAAGCTGCCCGGCTCCAAGTCGGCGGGGCGCGTGCAATCCGTCTGCCTGCGTCTCGTCGTGGACCGCGAGATGGAGATCGAGGCCTTCGACAACCGCGAATACTGGTCCGTCCGCGCCATGCTGGAGACGCCCCGCGGGCAGACCTTCGAGGCCCGGCTGGTCGCACTGGCGGGTCGCAAGCTCGACCGTTTCGACCTCGCCGATGCCACGCAGGCCGAGCTCGCCGTGCAGGCCGTCGAGAGCCGCGACCTGCGCGTCTCCGCCGTGGAGGCCAAGCCCGCCGCCCGCAACCCCAGCCCGCCCTTCATGACCTCCACCCTTCAGCAGGAGGCGAGCCGCAAGTTCGGCATGGGGGCCAAGGCCTGCATGTCCACGGCGCAGCGCCTCTACGAGCAGGGGCACATCACCTACATGCGCACCGACGGCATCGACATGGCCCCCGAGGCCGTGGCCGAGGCGCGCGCGGCCATCGCCGATCGCTACGGCGCGAAATACGTCCCCGAGAAGCCGGTGATCTACAAGAACAAGGCCAAGAACGCGCAGGAAGCGCATGAGTGCATCCGGCCGACGGACATGGCCCGTGCGGCCGGGGACCTGCGGCTGGAGAAGGACCAGAAGCAGCTCTACGACCTGATCTGGAAGCGCACGCTCGCCAGCCAGATGGCCGCCGCCCGGCTGGAGCGCACCACCGTCACCATCGCCGACCGTGACGCGCAGGTGGAGCTTCGCGCGACGGGGCAGGTCGTCGTGTTCGACGGGTTCATGAAGGTCTACACCGAGGGCCGGGACGACGATGCGGGCGAAGGCGACGACAGGCGGCTTCCGCAGGTGAACGAAGGCGAGTCGGCGAAGAAGGTCGCGGGGGCCTACGCCGGCGACTATGCCAAGCTGGCCGAAGGCGACGGCAAGGCGGATGCGCTGGTCGAGACGCGGGACGACGCGCAGCCGTCCAACGCCCGCCTCGCCCCGTCGGGCGCGGTGCTGGGCCAGCAGAGCTTCACTCAGCCGCCGCCGCGCTACACCGAGGCCACGCTGGTCAAGAAGATGGAGGAGCTGGGCATCGGCCGCCCCTCCACCTACGCCAGCATCCTGTCGACCATCGTGGACCGCGGCTATGCCCGCAAGGAGGGCAACCGGCTCTTCCCGGAGGACCAGGGCCGGCTCGTGACCGTCTTCCTGTCGAACTACTTCCCGCGCTACGTCAGCTACGATTTCACCGCCGGGCTGGAGGAGGAGCTCGACGAGGTCTCCGCGGGGGGCCGGGACTACCGCGACGTGCTCGACCGGTTCTGGCGCGACTTCTCGGCCGCCATCGGCGAGACGGCGGAACTGCGCATCACCGAGGTCCTCGACAAGATCAACGAGGTCCTGTCGCCCCACATCTTCCCAGACCGGGGCGACGGCACCGATCCGCGCCTTTGCCCAAAGTGCGAGGCGGGCCGGCTGTCGATGCGCACGGCGCGCTCGGGCGGAGCCTTCATCGGCTGCTCGAACTACCCCGAATGCCGCTACACCCGCCCCTTCGGCCCGCCGGGCATGGAGGGCGAGAGCCAGGGCGACGAGCGGATGCTGGGCGTGGAGCCCGAATCCGGGCAGGAGGTCTGGCTCAAGTCCGGTCGCTTCGGCCCCTACGTCCAGCTGGGCGAGGCGAGCGAGGAGAACAAGAAGCCCAAGCGCTCGTCGCTGCCCAAGATGTGGGCCCCCGAGGCGATGGACTTCGACCGCGGGATGCAGCTCCTCTCCCTGCCCCGCGACGTCGGCACCCATCCCGAGGACGGCGCGCCGATCACGTCGAACCTGGGCCGCTACGGGCCCTATGTGATGCACAAGCGGCCCGACGACGCGAAGCCCGTCTACGCCAACCTGACCGACGAGGAGGAGGTCTTCACCATCGGCATGAACCGCGCCGTCGAGGTGCTGGCGGACAAGCGCGCCAACCCGCGCGGCGGCGGGCGGCAGGCGGCGAAGCCCCTCCGCGATCTGGGCGAGCATCCCGAGAACGGCGGGCCGATCGCCGTGATGGAGGGGCGGTTCGGGCCCTACGTGAAGTGGGAGAAGGTCAATGCGACATTGCCCAAGGAGGTCTCCCCGGAGGATCTGACCGTCGCGCAGGCGGTGGAGCTGATCGCCGCGAAAGCCGCCAAGTCACCGGCGAAGAAGAAGGCCCCGGCGAAGAAGCCGCCCACCAAGAAGCCGGCGGCGAAAAAGCCGGCGGCCAGGAAACCCGCCGCGAAGAAGAAGCCCGCCGCCAAGGGCTGACACGGCGGAAACGCCCGCTCCAACCAGACTCCCGCCCGAGGACCCCGATGCCCGACATTGCCCCGTTGGCCCCCCGCCCCGACGTCACCGACTTCCTGCTGACCCGCCGGTCGCGCCCCGGCAAGACGCTGGTGGCCCCCGGCCCCGACCGCGCCGCGCTGGACACGATCCTGACGGCGGCCCTGCGCGTGCCCGACCACGGCAAGCTGGAGCCCTGGCGGCTGATCGTGCTGAGCGGCGGAGCGCGGGGCCGGCTGGCCGAACTCGCCACCGAGATCGGCACGGCGCAGGGCCGCGACGCCGACAAGCTGGCGAACTCCGCCGCGATGCTCGCCGGGGCACCGCTCATGGTCGCCGTCGTCGCCTCCCCCAAACCGTCCGACAAGATCCCGGAGGTCGAGCAGATCCTCTCGGCCGGCGCGGTCTGCCTCTCGCTGGTGAACGCGGCGCTGGCGGCGGGCTGGGGCGCGACCTGGCTGTCCGGCTGGATGGCGCATGACCGCGACTGGCTGACCCGGGCGCTCGACCTGGCGGGCACCGAGTGGGTCGCGGGCTTCGTCGTGCTGGGCACCGAGACGAGCGTCCCGCCCGACCGCCCCCGCCCCGACGTCTCCGCCCTCACGACATGGCGCGACGCGTGATCGCGGATGCCCTGCGCGCCATCGGGCAGCTGGGCGATCCGCGGTTCCGTCGCGTTCTGCTCGCCGGCGTCGGGCTCTCCGCCGCGCTCCTCGTCGGCTTTTCCGCGCTGCTGATCTGGGGGGCGACCGCGCTCGTCGGCCCCTCGGCGACGCTGCCCTGGATCGGCGAGGTCACCTGGCTCGACGACGCGGCCGGCTGGACCGCGCTGCCCTTCGTCCTGCTGGCCTCGGTCTTCCTTATGGTGCCCGTCGCCTCCGCCTTCACCGGGCTGTTCCTCGACCGGATCGTGGATGCGGTGGAGGATCGCCACTACCCCCGCCTGCCCCCGGCGCGCGCCCTGGGTTGGGCGGAAACGCTGCGCGAGAGCGCTGGTTTCCTCGGCCTCGTGGTCGTCGTCAACCTCGCCGGCGCTCGTCGCCTACCTCTTCCTCGCGCCCTTCGCGCTGTTCATCTTCTGGGCGGTCAACGGCTTCCTGCTGGGCCGGGAATACGCGCAGATGGTGGCGATGCGGCGCATGTCGCGCGCCGATGCCCGCGCGTTCCGCGCGACGCGCACCGGGGCGCGATCTGGGCGATGGGCGTGCTGATGGCGATCCCGCTGTCGGTGCCGGTCGCTGAACCTGCTCGTCCCGGTGATCGGCACGGCGGCCTTCGCGCATCTCTTCCACCGGCTGCGCGCGACCTAGAACGCCTCGCGCCCGGTCCAGCGGCGCAGGTCGTCGATGGTGAGGGACCCGCTGACGATGAACCAGATCAGCGGGACCCACAGGACGAATGCGATCGCCGTCGCCCATCCGATCCGCCGCCAGACCCGGATCGGGTTCGCTGGCGTGGAGGCATGGGTGCCCAGCGAGACGCTGCCCCGGTCGCCCTGCGTGTCCTGCCCGACCTGAAGCCCGAGCAGGAAGACCATCGCCCAGATCATCATGAACACCACGATCGCCGAGAACACCGACATCAGACCTGCTCCAGCTCGACGAGGGTCCCGGTGAAGTCCTTCGGATGCAGGAACAGCACCGGGTTGCCATGCGCCCCGAGCTTCGGTTCGCCCCCGCCCAGAACGCGTGCGCCGGCTGCGACCAGCCGGTCGCGGGCCGTGCGGATATCCTCCACCTCGTAGCAGATATGATGGATGCCACCCGACGGGTTCCGCTCCAGGAACGCCGCGATCGGGCTGTCCTCGCCCAGTGGATGCAGCAGTTCGATCCGCGTGTTCGGCAGGTCCACGAAGACGACCGTGACGCCGTGATCCGGCACCGCCTGCGCGGCGGTCACGCGCGTGCCGAGCAGGTCGCGGTACTGCGCCGTCGCCGCCTCGAGGTCGGGCACGGCGATGGCCACGTGGTTCAGTCTGCCGATCATGCGCGCGCCCTCCGGTTGCCCGCGACATAGGCCGGGGCCTGCGCGCGCCGCAAGACGGTGGTCGGATTTGTCGCGCGCCGTTCAACTTTCGTTAACGCTGAGGGCTCAGGTTGAGACCGACGCTGGAGGAGACACCCATGACCGATTCGGACTTCATGATCCGCCCCGCCCCGACGCCGCAGCGCCCCCTGCTGGGCCAGACCGTCCTGCTGGTGGAGGACAGCCGCTACGCTTCCGAGGCGGTGCGGATGCTCGCGCTGCGCTCGGGTGCCAGGATCCGGCGGGCGGACTGCATGGCCAGCGCCGAGCGGCACCTGCTGACCTACCGCGCCGGCATCGCCATCATCGACCTCGGCCTGCCCGACGGCTCGGGGCTCGACCTGATCCGGCGGCTGGACCGAGCGGGACAGCGCCCGAACGTGCTCCTCGCCACCTCCGGGCAGGACGCCGGCGAAGTGGCCGACGCCGCGCAGGAAGCGGGGGCCGACGGGTTCCTCGCCAAGCCCATCGAGAGCCTCGCCGCCTTCCAGCAGGCGATCCTCCGCCACCTCCCCCCGGAGTTCCGGCCGCAGGGGCTACGGCTGGTCGGCTCCGAAACGGTGCATCCCGACCGACTCGCCCTTTCGGAGGATCTGATCACCGCGGACCGCCTGCTTTCGGACGGCACCGTGACTCCCGCCTTCGTGGCGGACTTCCTCGCCGGCATCGCGCGCATCGGCCACGACGCCGATCTCCTGGCACGAACCGAAGGCCTGGCACGACGCGCCCGCGACGACCTGCGCCCGCAGCTGCGCGCCCTCATCAACGAACGGATGCGGCCCCGTCAGGTCGTCTGACCCTTCGTCAACGCGCCTAACGACGCCCGCTGCGCCCCGTCGCCGTCGAAGCTCGCCGGGTCCAGCCAAGCAAGATGCGCCCGGCGCAGGCGCGGCCAATCGCCGTCCACCACCGCGAACCACGCGGTGTCCCGATTGAGCCCCTTCACCACCATGTGCTGTCGGAACGTCCCCTCGTATTCGAAGCCATACCGCGCCGCCGCCCGCCGGCTCGGCGCATTGAGGGCATTGCACTTCCATTCGAGTCGTCGGAATCCCGAGCCGAACGCATGATCCATCAGCAGATGGATCGCCTCCGTCGCCGCGGGTGTGCGCTGCAATCCCGGCGAAAAGGCGATATTGCCAATCTCGATCACGCCGTTCCCCCGGTCGATCCGCATTAGCGACGCCACCCCGGTCCAGCCCGCCGCGCCCCGCACCGCATAGAACGCCGGATCGACGCTCGCCGCCGACACCTCCGCCCACGCCCGGTAGACTTCGAAATCCGCAAACGGCCCGCAAGGCATGAACTGCCAATGCGCCGCGTCCACCGGGTTCGCCGCTTGCAGCGCCTCCGCATGATCCGCAACGTCCAGCCGCTCCAGGCGTGCATACCGCCCCTGCAGCGCGGCCGGGGCGGTCCATTCGAGCGGTCGCCACCCCGACGGGTCGCTCACCGCGGGGCCATCCGGATCGCGCCGTCCAGCCGGATCACCTCGCCGTTGAGCATCGCGTTCTGCGCGATATGCGCCACCAGCGCCGCGAACTCCTCCGGCCGCCCCAGCCGCGATGGATAGGGCACCTGCCCGCCCAGACTGTCCTGCACGTCCTGCGGCAGCCCTTCGAGCATCGGCGTCAGGAACAGCCCCGGTGCCACCGCCACCACCCGGATCCCGAGCTTCGAGAGGTCCCGCGCCATCGGCAGCGTCATCGCCGCCACTCCGCCCTTGGAGGCGGCGTAGGCGATCTGCCCGACCTGCCCCTCGTAGGCCGCGACGGAAGCCGTGTTCACGATCACGCCGCGCTCGCCGTCCGGCCCCCGCCCCTCCTGCGCCGCCATGATCGCGGCGGCGGCCGAGGCGCAGTTGAAGGTGCCCGTCAGGTTGATCGCGATGGTCCGGGCGAAGAGCGCCGGGTCGTGCGCGCCGTCCTTCCCCACGGTCCGGGCCCCGGGTGCCACCCCGGCGCAGTTCACCATCAGATCGAGCCGCCCGCCCGAAGCGACCTCCGCGAGCGCCGCGGCGCAGGCCGCCGCATCCGTCACGTCCAGCCGGTGGAACGTCCCGCCCAGCTCCTCGGCCAGCGCGCCGCCCGCCGTGTCGCGGTCCAGGATCGCCACCGACCCCCCGGCACCGGCCACGTGCCGCGCCACCGCCGCGCCCAGACCCCCGGCCCCCCCGGTGATCGCCGCCCTGCATCCCGCAAGTTCCATCGTGTCCTCCTCTGCCATTCCCGGCGACGGTAACGGGCCGTCCCGTCCCCGCAAGTCGCCAAACACTCCCCAACCCCTGTGGAGCGAAACCCGGCCGGCCCGAAAGCTGTGGAGAAGCGGATCACGCCCCTTTACAGCTCCTTCGCGTCTCTTCACCATATTTGGTAGGCGGACACGAGCGCTATCATACAAATCGCGTCCCGCCCCAGCCCTATGGGCGACACGCAGGAGCCGACCATGCTGCACGAACGCCACCAGTTCTCCCAGACCGGAGACCTCCATCCCATCGACCTCGTCGAAACGGTGGCCGAAACCCACGATTGGGCCTTCGAGCGGACCGGCGACGACCGCATCTCCATGGGGGTGGAGGGTCAGTGGCGCAGCTATGCCGTCACCCTCGCCTGGTCAGACGTCGACGAGACATTGCGCCTCGCCTGCTGCTTCGAGATGGAGCCGCCGGAGGAGAGCCTGCCCAGGCTCTACGAAGTCCTCAACCTCGCCAACGACGACTGCTGGGCCGGCGCGTTCAGCTATGCCGCGCGCGACAGGATGATGGTCTGGCGCTACGGACTGGTGCTCGCCGGCGGGGCCTGCGCCGAGGTCGCGCAGATCGACCACATGGTCGCGGAGGCCATCATGACCGGCGAGCGCTACTACCCCGCATTCCAGCTCGTCTGCTGGGGCGGACGCGCGCCGGCGGACGCGATCCAGATCGCGATCGCCGAGGCCTACGGCCACGCCTGACCCTTGGCCTCGCGGCCTGCGCCGCCTAGGCTGACGCGGATCGGAGGCACCATGGACTTCACCGAGATCGAGGCCCGCGGCATGGTCCTGCTAGGCTGCGGCAAGATGGGGAGCGCGCTGCTCGCCGGCTGGCTTGCCCGCGGGCTGTCACCCTCCGCCGTCACCGTGATCGATCCGCATCCGTCCGACTGGCTGCGCGGCACAGGCATCGCGCTGAACGCCGATCTGCCCGCCGCCCCCGCCCTGGCCCTCGTCGCCGTCAAGCCGCAGATGATGGGCGACGCGCTCCCCTCCCTGCGCGCCCTGACCGAAACGCTCTTCGTCTCCGTCGCCGCCGGTACGCCGATCGCCGCCTTCGAGACCGCCTTCGGCCCGCGCGCCCGCATCGTCCGCGCCATGCCCAACACGCCGGCCGCCATCGGGCGCGGCATCACCGCCATCGTCGGCAATACCCGCGCGACCGCGTCGGACCTCGACCTCGCCGAAGGACTCCTCGCCGCCGTCGGCGAGGTCGTTCGGCTGGAGGCGGAAGAGCAGATGGACGCCGTCACCGGGCTGTCCGGGTCCGGCCCGGCCTACGTGTTCCACATGATCGAGGCGCTGCGCGACGCCGGCGTGGCCGAGGGCCTGCCCGAAGCGCTCGCGCTGCAACTCGCCCGCGCCACCGTCGCCGGGGCCGGCGAACTCGCCATGACCGGGGAGGATCCGGGGCAACTGCGCGTGAACGTCACCTCGCCGAACGGCACCACGCAGGCCGGGCTGGAAGTGCTGATGCGCGAACTCCCGGACCTGATGGCGCGCACGGTGAAGGCCGCCGCGGATCGCTCCCGGGAGCTGCGCGCATGACCGCCTCCTACGACGATTTCCTGAAGCTCGACGTCCGCGTCGGCCGCGTCACCCGCGCGGAGCCCTACCCGGAGGCCCGCGTCCCGGCCATCAAGATGTGGATCGACTTCGGCGGGGAGATCGGCGAGCGCAGGACCTCCGCCCAGGTCACCGCGCATTACACGCCCGAAACGCTCGTCGGGCGGCAGGTCGTCGCCGTCGTCAACTTCCCGCCGCGCCAGATCGGCCGCTTCATGTCCGAGGTCCTCGTCCTCGGCCTCCCCGACGCGGACGGCGCGGTGGTCCTCCTCTCCCCGGACCGGCCGGTCCCCGATGGCGGGCGGATGCATTGACCACGCTCCTCGTCTCCCGCGCCCTGCCGGACGCCACGATGTCCGCGTTGGCGGAGAAGTTCGACGTCACCTGCCGCGACATCACGCAGCCGATGGATCTCGCCGAATGCCGCGCCGCGTTGGCCGGCTACGACGTCATCCTGCCCACGCTGGGCGACGCCTTCGGGGCGGAGGCCTTCACCGGCGAGATCCGCGCGAAGGGGCTCGCCAACTTCGGCGTCGGGCGTGAACCACATCGACGTGGACGCCGCGAAATCCGCCGGCCTGATCGTAACCAACACCCCCGGTGCCGTCACCGACGCCACGGCCGACATCGCCATGACGCTCATCCTGATGGCGGCGCGGCGCGCCGGGGAGGGCGAACGCCTCGTTCGTGCCGGCGACTGGCACGGCTGGCATCCGGTGCAGATGCTGGGCATGCACGTCTCCGGCAAGACCGTCGGCATCATCGGCATGGGCCGCATCGGTCAGGCCATCGCCCGGCGCTGCGCTGCCGGGTTCGGAATGAAGGTCGTGTTCTGGAACCGCTCGCCCAAGGAGATCGACGGCGCGCGACGGCTTCCGACAGTGGCGGAGGTCTGCGCCGCTGCCGACGTCGTCGTCACCGCCGTCGCCGCCACGCCCGAGACGCATCACATCATCGACGCCGCAGGCCTGTCGGCGATGCAGCCCCACGCCATCCTCGTCAACATCGCCCGCGGAGACGTGGTGGACGAGGCGGCGCTGATCGATGCGCTGCGGTCGGGCCGGATCGCCGGCGCGGGGCTCGACGTCTACGAGCACGAACCCCATGTCCCCGCCGCCCTCCTCGCGCTGGAGAACGTCGTGCTGCTGCCGCATCTCGGGACCGCCGCGCTGGAGGTTCGGGAGGACATGGGCCGCATCGCGCTCGCCAACGCGGTGGCCATCGCGGAGGGCCGCACCCCGCCGAACGCGGTCTGATCGGTATGATACTTAAACTTTAACGAAGTTAACGGATTATTAAAGAACGGGGTGGCGTCATCGGGACCGTGCGGATACCACGACACGGTTTAACGATTAGGTTGGTCTTGTTGTGCGGATTGTTCCGATAGATGGCTTTCGCGGTCTTTGCCTGCTTCTGATGGCCTATACGCATTGCCAGTACGTCCTCGGCTCACGGCTCGGCGAGATCAATTTCGGAATGTTCCTGTGGGTCGACGTCGCCGCCGGGTTCGTATCCGTATCTGGATTCGTGACCGGCCTCGCCGCGACGGCGATCCTCACGGCGCGCGGTATGGCAGGAGCCGACGCCGTTCTGCGGAGCCGGATCAGAACCATCGTGGTCTGGCATATCGCAAGTGTTCTCGTCGTCGTTCTGCTCGTTCACGCGATCGCCGTCCCGGGCGCGGACCTTGGAACGATCCAGGAGTCTCCAATTCTCGGTCCGATCCTCGTCGGACTATTCGTCATGCCGGATAACTATTTCGACGTGCTGACGATGTTCTTCTTCTTTCTGCTCCTCTCGCCACTCGCGCTTCGAGTCTGCGAGCGCTCGTCGCCCTGGACCCTGACCGTCGTGTCTTCCGCAGTCTGGATCATAGGCCAGACGGCGATAGACAGGTCGATAATGGGGGAGTTCATCGATCTGGTCGGTGCCGTGAACGGTGTCGCCTGGGGTCGTGTCTCGTTCTCGTTTCCAAACTGGCAGATCGTGTTCTTCGTTCCGTTCGCCCTTGGATTCGCGGTGGCTCGAGATCCGGACATCATGCACTTCGTACGCTCGGGCCCGGCGCGGCACATCTTCTATGTCTGCGTTTCGGTTTTCGTCGCTCTCCTGATCCTCCGGACGGCTCAGACCAATCTACCGAGTTCCGGATTCTTGACATATCTGCGTGAAACGATGGACGGGACCTTCAGCAAGCAGCGCGTCGCCGGGGGTTTCCTTCTGACCTTCGTCGTTTCGGCGTTCATGTTCGTCTATCTCCTCTCGCGCACGACGGCGGAAGCATCTGGCCTGCTCGGCCGGACGTCCCGCGCCTTGCGCCATTTCTTTACCCGTCCCGCGCTCGTCGGCGTTGGACAGACATCGATTTACGTCTTCTCAACCAATACGATGTACGTCTACCTGCTGAAAGCAGTCGGTGCGGAGCGCTTCGGCGAGGGGGCGAAGATCGCATTGATGGCCGGCAGCCTGATCCTCGCCCTCGCCGTCGTGGGGATCGTCCGCCATCTGAAGGCGCGACCGCAAGGGCCGGCCTGATACCTCACCACGTCAGATCCCGTCGATGCAGACGTATTTCACCTCCTGATAATCCTCCAACCCCTGCGACCCGCCCTCCTTGCCCAGCCCGCTCTCCTTGACGCCGCCGAAGGGCGCCTCGACGGTGGTGATCAGCCCCGAGTTGATCCCGATCATCCCGTAGGCAAGCCCCTCGTTGAGGCGGAACGCGCGCCCCAGGTCGGAGGTGTAGGCGTAGCAGGCGAGCCCGTAGACGGTGTCGTTGGCCATGGCGATCGCCTCCTCCTCCGTCTCGAAGCGGAACACCGGGGCGAGCGGGCCGAAGATCTCCTCCTGCGCGAAGCTGCATTCGCCTGCGTCGCGCCCGTCACGATCGTCGGCTCGAAGAAGGTCCCGCCGAGTCCGTGCCGCCCGCCCCCGGTGACGATCTCCGCTCCCTTCTCCACCGCGTCCGCGACGAAGGCCTCGACCTTCTCGACGGCGTCCATGTCGATCATCGGCCCCTGCTCGACGCCCGTCCTCGCGCCCGTCGCCCACGCGCATCGCCTCGGTCTTCTCCTTGAAGCGCGCGACGAAGGCGTCGTGGATGCCGGACTGCACGTAGAGGCGGTTGGCGCAGACGCAGGTCTGGCCCGCGTTGCGGAACTTCGACGCCATCGCGCCGTCCACCGCGCGCTCCAGATCGGCGTCGTCGAACACCACGAAGGGCGCGTTGCCGCCCAGCTCCATCGAGACCTTCTTCACCGTGTCCGCCGCGGCCCGCATCAGCTCCTTGCCGACCTCGGTGGAGCCCGTGAAGGTGATCTTGCGCACCGCGAAGGCTTCCATCATCGCGCCCGCGATCTCGCGCGCCGAGCCCGTGACGACGTTCACCACGCCCGCAGGATAGCCGACCTCTTCGCACAGCGCGCCCCAGGCCAGCCCCGAATAGGGCGTCGCCGTCGCGGGCTTGGCGACCACGGTGCAGCCGACGGCCAGCGCCGGAGCGATCTTGCGGGCCAGCATCGACGAGGGGAAGTTCCAGGGCGTAATCATGCCCACCACCCCGATGGCGTGCTTCGTGACCAGGATGCGACGCCCGTTCACGCCCGCCGGCACGATCTCCCCCTTCGAGCGCCGCGCCTCCTCGGCGAACCAGCGGACGTATTGCGCGCCGATGGCGATCTCCCCCATCGATTCCGCCATCGGCTTGCCCATCTCGACGGTGAGCAGTTCGGCCAGGTCCTTCTGGTGGTCCATCAGCGCGTCGTGCAGCTTCCACAGCAGTCCGCAGCGCTCCATCAGCGGACATGTCCCGGAACCCCGGGAACGCCTCCGTCGCCGCCACGATGGCCCGCTCCGTCTCCGCGCGGCCGCCCTTCGGCACCGTCCCGATCACCGATCCGTCGACCGGGTTCGTCACGTCGATGGTGCCCCCGCCGTCCGCCCCGACCCACTCCCCGCCGATCAGGTTCGCCTGCTTCATCCAATCCTTGAACGCCATCGTCTATCCCTTCGTGAAGGTGAACACCGTCACCTGTTCATACGTCTCGCCGGGCCGCAGCGTGCCGTCAGGAAACCCCGCGTGGTTGGGCGCGTCTGGCCAGAGCTGCGGCTCCAGCGCGACCCCGGCATGGGCGCGGTAGATCCGCCCGTCGATCCCCGGCACCGGCGTGCGCAGCTTCGCGCCGTCGTAGACCTGCAACCCCGGCTCGGTCGTCGCCACCGTCATCGACAGCCCCGGCGCGTGCAGCACCGCCACGTCGCGCAGCGCCACGCGCGCGTCCGACAGGCAGAGGTTGTGGTCCAGCAGCCCCTCCCCCGGCAGCGGCAGCCCCGCGCGGAAGTCGAACGGCGTGCCCGCCACCGGCGCCACACCGGTCGGGATCATGTCGTCGTCCACCGCCACGTAGCGGTCGGCGGCGACCGTCAGGTAATGGTCCGAGACGTCCGCCGCGCCCGACAGGTTCCAGTAGCTGTGATGCGCGAGGTTCACGATCGTCGGCGCCTCGCAGGTGGCGCGATACGCGATGCGCAGCGCGGGGCCCGCGACGCAGGCGAAGCGCGCCTCGATCCGCATGGCGCCGGGGAACCCCATCTCGCCGTCAGCCAGATCGATGGCCAACGCGATGGCCGCCTCCCCGTGCTCGATCACCTCCCAGACGCGCTTGCCCGTGCCCGCCGATCCGCCGTGCAGCGTGTGCCGCCCCTCGAAGTTCGCGTCCGTGCGATGCTCGACCCCGTCCAGCGTGAACCGCGCGTTCCCGATCCGGTTGGCGAACCGCCCGGCCGTCGCCCCCATGTAGTTCGACAGCCCCCTGGCGTAATCCTCCAGATCCGCCAGCCCCAGCACCAGCGGATGCGCCACCCCGTCCAGCCGCAGGTCGACCAGCGCGGCACCCCATTCGGTGAACGTCGCCGTCAGCCCGTGGCCCGCGATCACGTGGCGGTTCAGCGTCATGGCTCCAGCCCCAGATGCGCCGCCACCTTGCGCGCCGTCATCTCCGACACCCGCGCGTTCGCCTCCGCCGTCACCCCGCCGATGTGCGGCGTCAGGATGAGGTTCGGGACGCCGGCGAACGGATTGTCCGCGCCCAGCGGCTCGCGCTCGAACACGTCCAGCGCGGCCCCGCCCAGATGGCCCGACCGGAGTGCCGCGCAGACCGCCGCCTCGTCCACCACGCCGCCGCGCGCCGCGTTCACCAGCACCGCGCCGGGTTTCATCGCCGCGATCACGCGGGCGTCGATCATCCCCCGCGTCTCGTCGGTGAGCGGCACGTGCAGCGTGACGACGTCCGACTGCGTCAGCACCTCCTCCTCGGTCCCCTCCAGCGCGCCGGGGAACTCCTCGGCGTAGGGGTCGGAGGCGAGGCAGTCCATGCCGAGCGCCTGCCCCAGCCGCGCCGTCTCCCGCGCGATCTCGCCGTAGCCGACCAGCCCCAGCGTCTTGCCCGCGATCTCGCGCCCCTGCCCGGCCACGGCCCGCGGCCACTCCCCCGCCTCCATCCTGCCGCGCATGTCGTAGGCCCCGCGCAGCAGGACGGCCGCCGTCGTCACGACGTATTCCGCGACCGACAGCGTGTTCGCCCCCGTCGCCGGAAACACCGCGATGTCCCGCTCCCGGCAGCCGATCAGGTCGATGTTGTCGAGCCCCACGCCCAGCCGCCCGACGCAGGTGAACCCGGCGTAGAGCAGATCGCCGCGCACCTGCGTCCGGTTGCGCACGATCAGCGCCTGAGCGAGCTGCGCCTTCTCCGCCAGCTCGTCGGGGACGTCCGGCAGGTCGGGGCGGTAGTCGACCTCCGCGCGGTCGCGCAGCCAGTCGACCCAGGCGTCGTCCATGAATTCGGTTATCAGTATCATCGCACATCATCCCCGCACGAAGCCCCGAAGGGTGCGCCGTCGCGTCGGACCCATATCCGACGTGGTCCACCCGTGCATCACCCATCAGGGGCCCCGCCCGCGCAAGTCGATCGCCTGCCCCGAGCGTGCCGATTCCTCCGCCGCCTCGCCCACCAGCACCGACCAGTATCCGTCCTCCAGCGAGACCTCCGGTTCGCCTTGGCCGGCGCGCACGAGGTCGATGAACCGCTGGTGCTGGTAGAAGGTGGATCCGTGATGGTCCCCCGCGATCAGCAGTTCCGCCGGCGTGTGCACCACCTCCCGCACCTCCTCCTTGAGCGCCCGGATCGACGTCACCACCTCCGCCTCCCGCGGCTTGCCGTCGGGCGCGAACCGCGCCGGCCCCGGGATGAACGCCTCGACCCGCGCGTTGGGGCCGGTGACGGCGATGCTCTCCTGCCAGTGGGAGCCTTCGGCGAACATGCACAGGTCCAGCATCCCACGGGTCCCGTTGGCGAAGTCGACGATCACGTAGGCGTTGTCGACGATGTCGGGCACCCCCCCGGCGTAGCGTTCGTCCCGATGGTTCACGTCCACCCCGGCGGAGGCGTAGACCCGCACCGGATCGGCGTGCATCAGCAGCCGCATCAGGTCCCAGAAGTGGCAGCACTTCTCCACCAGCGTGCCGCCCGTGCGCGCGTTGAAGCGGTTCCAGTCGTTCGTCTTTTGCAGGAACGGGAAGCGATGCTCGCGGATCGAGACCATGCGGGGGGTGCCGACGGTGCCCTGCTCCAGCATCGCGATCAGGCGCTGGACCGGCGGCATGAACCGGTATTCCATCGCCACCCAGACGGGTGCCATCCGTCCCTGCGCCATCGTCAGCAGGTCGCGGCAATCGGCCGTCGTCGTCGCCAGCGGCTTCTCCACCAGGATCGGCTTGTCCGTCGCCAGCAGCCGCTGCACCATACCGGCGTGCAGGTCGTTGGGCGACGCGATCAGGAACACGTCCGCCACGTCGGCCGCGATCAGCGCCTCCGCGTCGTCGAAGCCCTGCGCGCCGGACGTGGCCATGGCGGCGGCGCGCATCGTCTCGTCCGGATCGGCCACGGCGGCGACGGTCGCCCCGTCCAGCAGGGCGATGTTGCGGATGTGCTCCTGCCCCATCATCCCCGCCCCGATCAGCCCGTAGCGGATCATGTGCCGAGCTCCAGCACGGGCACGCCGAGGCCCGCCGCGATGCCCCGGAGCGCCGCCGCGTGGTCGCCGTAGGCCAGCGCCATGTGGTGCTCCAACCCGCTCGCCATCACGTCGGCGCAGACCGCGTCGGCCGGCGCGTCGAAGCGCACCATGCCGCTGGTGCCGGTATAGGCCATCGGTGCATCCACCACCTCCCCCGTGGCGATCACGACCTGAGGGGAGCCGAAGGCCTGACTGAGCCGGAACAGCGTCACGCGTCCGGGCTTGAGCGGAAATTCCATGAGCAGCGCCTGCTTGCGGTTGGTGTGCACGGTGGCGTCCGGGGCGCGCGCGGCCATCGACACCGGGGCCTGCCCGCAATGCCAGACGACGCCGGTCTCCCCGTCCATATCCACCAGATCGGCAAGGAACACCGGCGCGTCGGCCACGTCCTGCAGGATGGCCTGCGTCACCGCGCCGTAGACGTCCGCCTCGCAGGCGCAGGGGGTCCGCGCCTCGCCCAGCATCGAGACGGGGCCGCAGACCGCACCGCCGTATTCGGTGAAGGTCTCGGGCCAGCATCGGATCGCCATGGCGTCGAAGCGGTGCTCCGCCTTCAGCTGATCGAGTGCACCGGCGAGGCGCAGCGAACGGTCGAGCTCGCCCGCGTCCAGCGTGTCGAGCCCGCCCAGCCCGGCGGCCTTCGCGGCATAGGGTTCCACCGCCTCCGCCGGCAAGGCGCGGGCGCGGTCGAAGAGGTCGGGCAGTTCCAGTTCCGTCACCTGCGCCCCGGTGAGCGCGCGCAAGGTCCGCGGGCACGTAGGCGCAGGTGTCGAACCCGTCGGGATGCGCGCCGATGCGGGCGATCCGCAGATCGCGGCGCATCGCGACGGGGGCGGCGTCGGTCGGAGTGCCGCGCTTCGGTTCCACCATCGGGCCGGCCAGCAGCGCGTCCAGATCGACCGCGTCGCCGTAGGCCCAGGCGAAGCGCCGGTGATTCAGCCCGAGCGCATGGGACAGCAGATTGAGCCCGCAGAAGGCGTTGAGCCGCAGCCGCCCGCCCGCCCGCGGTTCCGGCACCGCCCAGATCGCGATGCGGCCCCCATGAGCCATGGCGGCGCGGGTGGCGAAACCGGCGTCGGTGAAGGTGACCTGCAGGATCAGCAGGACGTCCGCGCCGGCCGTGGCGGCGAGCGCGTCCTCGTCCGGGGCCATCAGGAGGCGGCGCGGGCCGGTGATCTCGTGGCCCGACGCGTCGAGCGCGGCCAGCATCGCCGCCAGCTTCTCCTCGGCGTAGGCGACGTCGAAGGTGGGCCGTGCGAGCGGCAGGATCCCGATGCGCATCAGATGTCCTCGTAGCCATGGCGGAAGTTCGCGGTGGGGTCGATGAAGTCGAGACCCCGTCCGCCATAGACCGCATGGTCGTGCCAAGGCGTCGCCCGCGCGTCCGTCAGCGCGTTCAGCTCCGCCATGTAGGGCACCGAGTCGCGCTCCAGCCCCGCGCGCATCGCGTCCCAGTCGGGATAGGCGGCGAAGGCATCGAGCCAGATCGCCCGTCCCGCCAGATAGCCCGAGGCCCCGGCGGCGTAGGCGTAGTCCAGCACGGTCCGGAAGTCCGGCTTGCCCGCCCCCGCCGAGAGCATGACCCAGGGCCGGCCCGCGAGCCGCCCCATCTCGTCGAACAGCGCCTGTACCGATGCGTCGCCCCCCGCGATCCCCTTCGCCGGCACCGGGCTCTCCAGCTTGAACACGTCCACGCCGTAGTCCGCGCCGGCGAAGGCCTCGACGGAGCGCAGCACGTGGTCGGCGTGCTTCGTCGCCATCTCGGTGTACTCGGACGTCTGCTCCGCGTCGGTCTCGACCGGGTGGACCAGCAGTTCGAAGAGGAACGGAATGTCGTAGCGCGCGCAGGCCTCCCCGGTCCGGCGGACGAAATCGTGCTGCGCCGCGCGCACCTCGTCCGAGACGTCGGGCCGGTACCACGCCAGCACCTTCACAGCGTCCGCCGCCCATCCGCTTGATCTTGCCCACGGACCAACCGTCGATCTCCGCCGAGAACCGGCCGCGCCCGGTGTCGCGGAAGAGGCGAATCCTCCAGCGTCACGATCAGACCCTTGGCGGGGTCGAACGCGCCCCAGCCGTGCGGGATCGCGTAATGCGGGTCCATCAGCATCGCGGTGGAGGAGGGTTGCAGCGCGGTCAGCAGTTCCGTCTTCACCCGCGCCACGTCCTCCCAATGCGGCCCCCCGCGGTGCGCCTCCACGGCGGATTTGATCGGCGGGCGCTGGTCCACGGCGGTCATCTTGAAGCGCCCGGCGGCGTCGGCCATGCGGCGCAGGCCGAGTTGCTTGCCGGGGGTGAGGGTGATCGTCATGTCGGTTCCAGTTCTTGCGCTGTCGGATAATGGTCCCAGCCGCCCGCCCGGGTGCATTTGAGGGCGGCGGCGGCATTGGCGAAGGTAGAGGCGGCGGCGAGGTCGAGACCCCGGCCCAGAGCCAGCGCGAAGGCCCCGTGCCAGAGATCCCCCGCGCCCAGCGTGTCGACGGCGGCGACGCGCGGCGCGGGCACATGCGGCCCGGCGGCCCAGCGCACGCCGTCCGCCCCGTCGGTGTAGGCGACGCGGTTCGGCAGGCGCGCGGCGGCGTCCGCGAGGGCACGTGGGAGCGCGTCGATCCCGGTGAAGTCGCGCAGGCCGGGGGCGGAGAAGACGACGTGGCTGGCGAGGGCTGCGAGCGGCTCCGGCGTGTACTTCTCCCCATCCAGCACGCCCGGCTTACCCGCGCCACGGGCCGTCCGCAGAACGACCTCCGCCGCCTGCGGCCAGCGGCAATCGCAAAGCGCCGCGTCGAAAGCGGGCACGGCTGGCGGCTGCACCGGCAGGTCCGCGCCGGGGAAGTTCACGATCATTCGCTCGCCGGCCGCATCGATCAGCACCGAGGACAGCGGCGTGCGCCCGCCCCGCGCGAAGGCCGGCGTCACGCCGCGCGCGGCCACCATCGCCGCAAGTTCGTCGCCTGCCGCATCCGCGCCCAGCCGCGCCATCAGCGTCACCTCCGCCCCCAGGCGCGCGGCCCCGACGGCGGCGTTCGCGGCGCAGCCCCCGCCGATCCGCTCGAAGGCGGTGGAGCGGTGCTTGCCCTCGCCGACCGGCATCGCATCGACCCGGTGAACGTAATCCATCACCGCGATTCCGCAGACCAGCAGCCGCGTCATCGCTCCACCGCCAGGCCGGAGGGCACCGCGTCGGGAATGCCCAGCCGTCCATACCTGCTGGCCGTCCCCTCCAGCGCACCGAGGAAAGCGACGAGGTCGGCGACATCGGCGTCGGACAGCTCCACCGGCGCAATGTCGATGCTCGCCGCGACCCGCGCCATCTCGCGGGCGTCGTCGCGGATCACGAAGTCGATCGCGCCCAGCCACGGCGCATCGGGCAGGCGCGCCATCTCCGGCGTCCACTCCGCCAGGCCACGCGCCGGGTCCGCGTGGTGGCGGACGATCCCCTCCAGCGTCGGATAGGCCCCGTTGTGTCCGTAGGGCGCGGTCAGCGTCACGTTGCGCAGGGACGGTGTGCGAAAGCGGTAGGCGTCGGCCGCATCGTCCGTCTCTCGCCATCCGCCCCACGTCGCGGGGCATCGGGTCGAAGCGGCGGGTGCGCCCCGGTCCGAAGGGCGGCAGGGCGATGGCGTGGAACCCGTGGTCGGTGAAGAGCGGGCCGGCGTGGCAGGACGCGCACTCCGCCCGACCGAAGAAGAGATCGCGGCCTCGGTGCTGGGCCTCGGTCAACTCGCCCTGCCCCTCACGCCAGAGATCCCAGGGCGCGTCGAGGCTGCGCCATTCCGCGTTCATGAAGTCGGCCAGCGCCACCGCGATGTGCTCGATCTCCACCGCCTCCGCCCCATCCAGATCGAAGGCCGCCGCCAGCGCGTCGCCGTAGGCCGGAATCGCGCGCACCCGCTTCGCCAGGATCGGCCAGCCGAGGTCGACGCGGTCCGACACCGCGCCGATCACCTCGTTCTCGCCGACGTTGCCGGCCATCTCGAACTGCGCGGTCAGCGGGAACAGCGCCTGCACGGAGAGCAGGTTCGGCAGGCCCGCGGGCAGCCAGTCCTCGGCCGGCGAATCCCAGCCCGATGCGTAGTCGGCGGAGGCGGAGACCCGGCCGTCGTGGAAGAACGTCGTGAACTCCCTCGCCCCCACGTTCCACAGACCCGGCGCGTTGCGCGGCACGCGCTTGACGATCCCGCCCTCGGCCACGCGCCGCTTCGGCCCGATGCCCGAGCCGCCCTCCCCGATGGCCAGCGAGACGCCGTCGGCGGAGAACGTGTCGTGGTGGTGGCAGGTGGCGCAGGCGATGTTGCGGTTGCCCGACAGGATCGGGTCGTAGAACAGCAGCTGGCCGACGGCGGCGCGCGCCTCGTC
Source organism: uncultured Alphaproteobacteria bacterium (assembly GCA_963757495.1). Lineage (GTDB taxonomy): Bacteria > Pseudomonadota > Alphaproteobacteria > Rhodobacterales > Rhodobacteraceae > Jannaschia. The sequence continues at coordinate 6,144 of CAVWRZ010000002.1, read as the reverse complement.
GTAGGGGTGGAACGCGACCTCTTGCGCCGCGACCGGCCCGGCGGTCAGGGTGAGCGCGAGGAGGAGACGATGAAGCACCTTGCCGTGGCCCTGCTGCTCGCGACGCCCGCCGCCGCCGACATCGAGGCGGCGCGCGACCTGATGGAGGCGGGTGCCTTCGAGGAGGCCCGCGCCGCGCTCGCCCCCGCTGCCCGCTCGGGCAACGCCGACGCCGAGGAACTGATCGGAGTGATGTATGCCCTGGGCCTCGGCGTCGAGCGCGACCCGGTTCGCGCCTTCGACTGGTACCTGCGCTCCGCGATGAAGGGGCATCCCGGCGCGCAGTCCGGCGTCGGCTGGTACTACGAGATCGGGCTCGGGATGCCCGCCCCGGACCCCGTGCGCGCCTATCTGTGGTACGCGCTGTCGGCCATCGGCGGCGATCCCGACGCCGCCGTCAGCGAGGAGGAGATCCGCCGCCGCATGACGCAAGCGCAGATCGCACAGGGGCAGGCGATGATCGACGACTACCGGGCGTGGATGTATCCGTTCCGCTAGCGGCGTTAAGCGAACGTTCACGCCCCCGGGGTAGGCAGGACGCGCCGTTGCAGGAGTCGATCGCCGCCCATGACCGCCCATGCCCCGAAGTTCGCCCGCAACCGGCAGCCGCAGACCTCGGAGGAGATCTACAACCTGTGCATGCTGGACATGGAGGGGCACGTCCGCACCGTCCTCGGCGAGGTGCTGGACGTCGCTCCGGCGGAAGTGCCTCCCGGCATGGTGGAGGCGGCGCTCGAGCGACTTCGCTGCAGCTTCCTCGAACCCGGAAGCGAGGCCTGCCTGGAACACTACCGCGATGTAGCCGCGATCATGACCTCCAGAGGCTTCGATTTCGGAACCTTCGCCGCGGACCATCAGCGGTTCCAGACCCTGATGCTGAGCTCGCTCCTCGCGCGGACGGCGTGGTATCTGGGCCTCGGCGCGGAAGGGGCCGATACTTTTCTGCGGGCCATGAACGGGGAGCTCATGGGGGTGCTGCGGGCCTTCGACGAGATCGACGCCGCGCGCCGCGCAGGCGCGCGCCTCGCGTTGGAGAACCGGCTGCAGGATTCGCTTGGAGCCGTCCTGCGCGGGGCGCAGGCGGGAGACCTGTCGCACCGCGTCCAGAGCGATCTCGCGGATCCGGCACTCGCCGCCATCGGGTCCGACCTGAACGCGTTGCTCGAGACGCTGGGCACCGGGGTGCGCGCCGCGATGGCTTCGCTCAACGGCCTTGCGCGGGGGCGGCTCGACATCCGGATGGAGGGCGCATTCGCCGGAGAGTTCAAGGCCCTGCAGGACAACATCGCCACCTCCATCGATGCGACGGCCGACATCCTCCTGCGCATCCGCGCCGCCTCCGGCCAGGTGCTGATGGCGTCCGAAGCGCTCGACGTCGAAGCCACCGGCCTGCGCGACCGGGCAGCGGCCGAGCGGGACAATCTCGCCGTCCTCACCGACGGGGCCGGGGGAATGCGCGACGCGCTCGACCGGAACCGGACGGCCTCGGACCGGGCGCGCGCCGTTCTCGACACGATCTCGGCGGAAGCGATGGAGGCGGGTGAGGGCATCGGACAGATCGTCGGGTCCATGGCGCAGATCGAGGAGGGCAGCGTCGCCGTACAGCGGCTGGCCGAGACCATCGACGCCATCGCCCACCAGACCCATCTGCTCTCGCTCAATGCGGCCGTGGAGGCAGCGCGCGCCGGGGAGGCGGGGAAGGGTTTCGCGGTGGTCGCCACGGAAGTCCGGTCGCTCGCCACACGCGTCACCGCCGGAGCCGAGGAGATCCGGGCGCTCGTGGAGCAGAACGCGGTGCAGGTGGTGGCCGGCCGCAAGAGCACCGGCGAAACGGGGGTCGTGCTGTCGAGGCTGCAGGACAGCCTGACGGAGATCCGCGGCGTCTTCGACCGTATCATCGACGGCAATGCGGCGCAGGCGGAGCGCTTCGGAGTGCTGGAGACGACCATGGCCGCGATGTCCCAATCGATGGAGCGGAATGTGGAGGCTTCGGAGAAGGGCGTGACCCTGTCGCAGGGGCTGGCGGAGGCGACCCATGACCTGACGGACCTCGTCGAGAGCTTCGAGCTGGACCGCGCCGCGCATCCCGAACCCGACCTGACGACGGAGGAAGGCATCTGGGCGGCCTGACGGCGGGGGGCCGGCGCATCGCCCGGCCCCCCTTTCCCATCAGTTCATCTCGGCATCGCGCTGCGCGCCGACTTCCGCCTCGGCCTCCGCGATGGCGGCCCGGAAGCTCGCCAGAATCTCCTCGCCGCCGTCCACGTTCTGCGCGAACCAGTCGTAGACCGGCTCCGCCGCCGCCTGGAACGCCTGCTTCTGCTCTGGCGTCGGCACGTAGATGTCGCCGCCGCCGGCCGTGAACTCCTCGTAGGCCTCGATGGACTTGCGCTTCGGCGAGGCGAAGGTCGCCTGCTGGAGCGCCGCGAACCCGTCGACCACGACACGCTTCATGTCGTCATCCATCCCCATGAACTTCTCGTTGTTCATCACCCAGATCGCGCCCATGTAGCTGTGTCCGTCGAGCGTCAGGTACTGCAGTCCGGCCTCGGGGAACTTCATCGACATGATGTCCGTGATCCCGTTCGCCGTCCCCTCGACCACGCCGGTCTGGAGCGAAGTGAAAAGCTCCGGCCAGGCGATGGGCGTCGGCGAGGCCCCGACCGCCTTCGTCAGCTCGATGGCGAGATCCGCCTGGATCGTGCGCAGCTTCAGCCCCGCAAGATCGTCCGGTCCCTCGACGCGGCGCTCGGTATTGGCGAAGGAACGCCAGCCGCCGGTGTTGCCGATCGTCATCAGCCGCACGGTGTCGCCGGAATCCGCCAGCACGCGGTCGCGCAGATCCCCCGTGATCGACGTGGAGGTGAGCACCTCCTCGGCGATGCGGTCGTCGGACATGAGGTACGGCAGGTCGAAGATCTGGATGTAGGGGAAGGCGCTGGCCGCGCCGCCGGACGTCGTGACGTAGACGTCGATGGAGCCGTCGGCGACGCCCTGGATGCATTCCTCGCCGTTGCTGCAAAGCTGCGTGCCGATGAAGAGCTCCACCGTGATCGCGCCGTTCGACGCGTTCTCGACGTAGTTCTTGAACACGACCAAGCCGTCGTAGTCCTCGTCGTTCTCGTTCGAGTTCGCGGTGGCGCGGATGTTGATCGTGTCCTGCGCGGCTGCGAGGCCGGGCAGCGTGACCACGGCGGCCAGCGCCCCCGCCCGGAGCATTGTGCTGAGTTTCATGATGGTCTCTCTCCCTGTTGTATCGAAGTGTCATATGAAGCCGAAGAACCGCGGCAGGGCCAGCGAAATGGCCGGCACGTAGGTGATGAGGAAGATCACGAAGATCTCCACGGCCAGAAACGGCAGGATCGCCTTCGAGATCGTCTCCACCCGCTCGCCCGAGACGGAGGAGGCCACGAAGAGCACGAGGCCCATGGGCGGCGTGGCGAGCCCCACGGTGAGGTTCACCGACATGATGATCGCGAAGTGCACCGGATCGACGCCGAGCGATGTGAAGATCGGGCCGAGGATGGGCCCCAGGATGATGATCGCCGGGCCCGCGTCGAGGAACATGCCGACCAGGAAGAGCAGAAGGTTGATGAGGAACAACAGCACCAGCGGGTTCGACGACAGCGACAGGATCAGTTCGGCCAGCGCTTCGGGCGCGTGACTGAGCGCCACGACGGTCTTGAACGCCAGCGCCGCGCCGACCAGCAGCAGGACGACCGAGGAGATGAGCGCGGCGCGGCCCAGCACGTCCGGCAGGTCGCGCCAGGTCATCTCCCGCAGGATGAAGATCGACACGATCGCGGCATAGGCGACCGCGACGGCGGAGGCTTCGGTGGGCGTGAACACGCCGCCGAGGATGCCGCCGAGGATGATGACCGGCGTGAGCAGGGGGAAGAACGCCTTGAGCGACGCCCGCCCCTTCTCGGGCCAGGTGGCACGCCGCTTGAGGTCCGGGAAGCCTGCGGGATTGCGACGGGCGAGGACGTTGGTGACCGTCATCAGCCCGACGCCGACGAGGATGCCGGGGATGATACCGGCCAGGAAGAGGGCTGCGACAGACTGCTCCATGACGTAGGCGTAGATGATCATGATGCCCGAGGGCGGGATGATCGGACCGATCACGGAGGACGCGGCGGTGACGGCGGCGGCGAAGCGACCGGTGTAGCCCTCCTTCTTCATCGCCGGGATCAGCATCGAGCCCAGAGCGGAGGTGTCTGCGACGGCGGAGCCCGAGAGCCCGGCGAAGAGCATGGACGACAGGATGTTCACCTGCGCCAGCCCCGCGCGGAAGTGCCCGACGAGCGCCTGGGAGAACTCCACCAGCCGCATCGTGATGCCGCCGCGGTTCATCATCTCGCCGGCGAGCATGAAGAACGGGATCGCCATGAGCGGGAAGCTGTCCATCCCGTTGTAGGTGTTGCGGTAGAGCAGCACGAGGTCGCGCTCCTGCCCGGCGAGCCAGAGCAGGACGCCCGGCGCGAAGAGCAGCGCGAAGAAGACCGGCAGGCCGATCATCAGCAGGACGAGGAAGACGGGGAGGAACCAGACCAGCATTCACTCGGCTCCGACCGTGGCGGTCTCGGGGATGACGATGAGGTCGTCGCCGCGCCCGGCCAGGACGACGAGCTGCCGGCCGATGAGCTCGATCATGACGGAGACCATCATCGCCAGCCCGACGACGAGCGACGCCATCATCCAGGATCGCGGGGCCTTCTCCCAGCCGTCGCCCGTGGGGTAATAGACCGAGTTCATCTTGAAGGTGCCGGAGAAACCGGTGATCTCGGCCCAGCCGATCCGCACCGCGACCACGAGGACGACCAGGGACATCGCCATCAGCGTCAGGTTGAGCGCGGCCCCGATGGCGCGCGGCAGGACGAGCTGGACCATGTCGATGGCCACGAAACCGCCCCGACGCAATGCGGTCGGTGCGACGACCATCAGCCAGAGCATCAGGAAGCGCGCCGCTTCCTCGGGCCAGGGGAGCGGGCTGGAGAGGATGTAGCGCCAGATCACCTGGATGATGATGAACGCGACCATGAGGGTCATGCAGCAGATACCGACGGCGCGGCCCACGGTCAGGACGGCCGCGTTTGCGGTACCCAGATACCTCAAGGCGGCGACGAGTGCCGACATTCTCCCCCCTTTTCCGCCCCCGGAAGCGCGTTGGTTTCGAGTTCCACGAAAACGAAAGCGCCTGTCAAGCTTTCGTTAGCTTTCCGCGAGAATCAGGGCGACTTCGTGGCTGTCACAGAGCGAGGCGACCCAGGGCGGCGGCGCCCCGTCGGTGACGAGGGTGTGGACGTCGGCGAGGTCGGCGAGCCGGACCGGGGCGTCGCGTCCGAACTTGTTCGCGTCGAGGGCCAGAACGACGTGGCGGGCGCGGGCCATCATGGCGCGGCAGACCTGCACCTCCGCCAGATCGTAGTCCAGCAGCGTGCCATCTTCGGCCAGCGCGGCGGCCCCGACGATGGCGAAATCGACGCGGAACTGGCGTATGTAATCCACCGCCTCCGCCCCCAGGATCGCGCCGTCGGAGCGCCGCACGGCCCCGCCGGGCACGATGACCTCCACGCCCGGAGAGACCCGCAACTGCGCTGCGAGATCGACGTTGTCCGTTATGATCCGCAGGCGTTCGTGCTGCGCGAGCCGCTGCGCGACCTGCGCGGTCGTCGTGCCGGCGTTCAGGAAGACGGTGCAGACCTGCGGGATCAGCGCGGCGACGGCCCGGGCAATGGCGCGCTTGGCGGCGACGGCCGTGGCGGCGCGCATGGACGGTGCGGCGTATTCCACCTCCCCGACCAGCGTCGCCCCCCCATGGAAGCGGACGACGTGGTGCAGGCGTTCCAGCGCGCGCAGATCCTTGCGGATGGTCTGCGGCGAGGTGGCGAAGCCGGCGGCGAGATCCTCGACCCGGACCCGCTGCCGCGCCTCGATCTGCGCGAGGATCTTCTGCTGGCGTCCTGTGAGCATCCGGTTCGTCCCCGCACAGCGGCGAGACGATCAGAAACGAAAGCAGCGAAAGTTACAAGGGCGCGGCCGGTTTCGTATTGCCGTAGCACAGGATGTATTATCCCCGTGTTGTCGCTGTGATAGGAGACCCAA
>CAVWRZ010000001.1:40000-246937 GCA_963757495.1 uncultured Alphaproteobacteria bacterium | reverse complement strand
TCCGTGATCTCTGTATCATAGGCCCCGGCGGCGAAGACCGCCGAGGTGGAGAGTGCGAGGGCCGCGATGGCCCGGGTGATGGTCGAAAGCATCTGCTGCCTCTCCTTATTCCGCCGGGGGTGCCGGCTTTTTCGCCGGGCAAGCGCATGCCGGTGGCACCTTCGCCGTAATGGGCGGCGAACTCGGCCTCGATGGTCGCCGGGCGCGCCGTCGGCATCCTCGAAGATGCCGAGCAGCGGGAGGACCAGCAGGAAGTAGCCGAACCAGTAGGCCGTCGCGATCAGCGACAGGTTCGCCCAGAGCGGCTCCGCCGGCATGGCACCGAGCCACATCAGGAAGAAGAAATCCACCACCAGGAGCCAGAACCAGTATTTGAACATCGGACGGTACCGACCCGAGCGGACCGACGAGGTGTCGAGCCAGGGAGCCAGGGCCATCGCGACGATCGCACCGAACATGGCGATCACGCCGAAGAACTTCGCGTCGATGATGCCCCCGGTGATGAAGCTGGAGAACATCACGATCCAGACGTCGTCGGTGAAGGCCCGCAGGATCGCGTAGAACGGCAGGAAGTACCATTCGGGGACGATATGCGCCGGCGTGGCGAGGGCGTTCGCCTCGATGTAGTTGTCGGGGTGCCCGAGGTAGTTGGGCATGAAGCCGACGATGGCGAAGAAAACCAGCAGGATCACGGCGAGCGCGAAGGCATCCTTGATCACGAAGTAGGGCCAGAACGGCAGCGTGTCGCGGCTGGCTTCCTCCTTCGAGGTGCGGCGCACTTCCACGCCGGTCGGGTTGTTGTTGCCCGTGGAGTGGAACGACCAGATGTGCACGACGGTCAAGCCCAGGATCATGAAGGGCATGAGGTAGTGCAGCGAGAAGAAGCGTGTCAGCGTCGCGTTGTCGACCGCCGGCCCGCCGAGGAGCCGCTTGCAGGCCCTCGCCGATGAACGGGACCGACCCAAGAGGCCGGTGACGACCGTCGCGCCCCAAAAGGACATCTGACCCCATGGCAACACGTAGCCCATGAACGCCGTGCCCATCATCAGCAGGTAGATGACGATGCCGATGACCCAGGTGATCTCCCGCGGGGCCTTGTAGGACCCGTAGTAGAGGTTCCGGAAGATGTGCGCGTAGACCGCCACGAAGAACAGCGACGCGCCGTTCTGGTGGATGTAGCGAAGCGCCCAGCCGCCGTTGACGTTGCGCATGATGTGCTCGACCGATCCGAAGGCAAGGTCGACGTGCGGGGTGTAGTGCATGACGAGCACGATGCCCGTGATGATCTGCAGCAGGAGCGTGAAGGTGAGCACGATGCCCCAGATCCACATCCAGTTCAGGTTCTTGGGCGTGGGAATCATCAGGGTGTCGTAGATCAGGCCGATGATCGGGATCCGGCGGTGGACCCACTTCTCGGCCCCCGTCTTCGGCTCGTAGTGGTCGTGGGGAATGCCAGCCATGGCGGAGCCTCCTCAGCCCAGTTTGATGGTTGTAGGATCGGTGAACTGCGCGACCGGAACCGGCAGGTTCCGGGGCGCGGGGCCGCGACGGATGCGGCCGGATGTGTCGTAGTGCGAGCCGTGGCAGGGGCAGAACCACCCGCCGAAATCGCCGGCGTCACCCAAGGGCACGCAGCCCAGGTGCGTGCAGACGCCGATCATCACGAGCCATTCGCCGGCCACGCCCTCCTCGCCCTCGAAAGGGGCGAGCGCGCGGTTGACGTCCGAGGCGTCGGCGGAGGCGTCGATGTTGTCGTCGTCGGCCAGCGGATCCGGCAGGTCAGCGATCGCCACGTCGGCAGCGGCCGCGATCTCCTCCTCGGTACGGCGGCGGATGAACACGGGCTTGCCGAGCCACTTGACCGTCAGCTGCGTGCCCGGCTCCACCAGCGAGACGTCCACGTCGATCGACGAGAGCGCCTGCACGTCCGCGGAGGGGTTCATCTGATTGACGAGCGGCCAGACCGCCGCGCCCGTGACGACGAGGCCGCGGCCCCGGTCGCGTAGTAAAGGAAGTCGCGGCGGGTGCCCGCTTGGTCGTCTGCGTGTGACACGAAGCCATCTCCCGGTAGTGAAGTCCGCCCCTGCGCCGGGAGCGATGAAACGGAACGCGCATGTCGACGGAAGGGTCCCTGCCGTCAACGTCACACGTCTCTTAGCCCGAAGAGCGCGTCGAATGCCAGCGGACAACCGGCGCAGGTGCAGCGCGCTTAGAGCGTAGCGTCCATGTCCCGGTGCGCGATCCCCGCGTCGTCGTAGACCGGACCGTGCGCGGCGAAGCCGAGGCGTTCGTAGAAGCCGACCACCGGCAGCTGCGCGCCCAGCGTGACATGGGTGAACTCCATCTCCGCCAGATCCGCCATGACGTGCCGCATCAGCGCGGCCCCCAACCCCGTGCCCCGCGCCCGGTCCAGCACCGCCACCCGCTGCACCTTGGCCAGCCGGTCCGACAGCGGCAGGACGCGCAGCGTGGCGACCGGGCCGAGCGCATCCGTCACCAGCCAGTGCAGGCAGTCGGGGTCGCGGCCGTCCACCTCCTCGTTGGCGGGCACCCCCTGCCCTTCGACGAAGACCGCGGCGCGGATGGCGAGCGCGTCGGCGAGGGCCGGCGACCTGCGCGATCCGGACGGGCGTCATCCGGGTTTGGTGGCGGCCATCGAGGGGCGGGCCGCGAATGCCGCCTCCCAGGTGGCGAGGGCATCGCGGCCCTCGCGCCAGGTCCGGCGCCCAGCCGCAGATCGACGTAGCCCAGCGCGCAGCCGACGGCGATCTGCCCGATGTTGAGCGGCCCCTGCAGCAGCGGCATCGAACGGTCCTCCAGCGCATCGAGGGAGCGGGCGATCTTGACCCACTGCGCCTCGAACCATTCGGCCACCAGAGGTTCTCGGGGCGCAGGCGTCTCTCGTAGGTGATGGCGACGGCGGCCTCCATGATCGCGTCGGCGTTGGCCTCCAGCGACAGCACCTCCCAGAGACCCGACCGCGGGTAGAGCTTCAAGCCCGCGCGGTCCGACAGGAAGCGGGTGATGACCCGGCTGTCGTAGAGCGCCGGCCCGTCGTCGCGCAGCAGCGCGGGGATCTTGCCCGAGGGGTTCGCCGCGTTCAGCGCGGGCTCGCCGCCCATCGGGCTGGCGGTGACGTCGCGGACCTCGACATCCTCCTGCTTCGTCCTCCAGCAGGACGACGCGGCACCTGCGCGCGAAGGGCGACAGGGGGGAGCTGAGAAGTTGCATGACGTCTCCTGGGATGAGGCTTCGCCGCGCAGCAAAGCAGAGGGCGCGCGCCGGGGCCAGTGGCGTCTGCGCGGGCCCGCATGGATCCTGCGGGCGGCGGGGCGATGGCCGCCGAACGTCTACGCGCTCGCGCAACCGCCGATCTCCACCGCGCAGACGCTGCCCCCAACGGATGCCCGCGCTCTCGATCCCGGCGGCGGTGATCCTGCTGGGGAAGCCTGTGCCGGCGCGCGCGGTGGTGACTGTTGCCTCGGGTTTCGCGGGGATGATCGGGAGGCCTGCACCGCGCAGGCCACCCGGACGGGGGCCGCTCAGAGATGTCGGGCATGGTGGCGAGGATCGCCTCCCCCTGTCCGATGGTGCTGATCCGGGTGTAGATCCGTACGATGACGGCGAAGGAGCCGGTCTGTCCACCGCAGCCGCCTTCGCCGTCGTGGTCTCCGCGATCGGGGCGTCGCGACCCTGCCCACGGGATGGGTGCCGATGACGCCCGCGCCCCGGTCCGACGCCGGCACCGTGGGACGACATGGGGCTCGCCTCCGTGGGGTACTCCGTCGCCACTGGATTGCGGGCGCGCTGACCCCCTCGTGGGGATCAGCGCTCCGGATCAGGGCATCAGCACGCTGTCGATGACGTGGATCGTGCCATTCGAGGCGAAGACGTCCGCGGTGACGACGGGCACCCCCTCGACGGTGACGCCGTCCCGCCCATCGATGTCCAGCGGCTCGCCGTTCACCGTCGGCAGGCTGCCGCGCATGCCGACCAGGGTGGACGCCGGATAGTTCTGCGGCACGACGTGATAGGTCAGGATCGAGACGAGCTGATCGCGGTTCTCCGGCAGCAGCAGGCTCTCGACCGTGCCCTCCGGCAGCGCGGCGAAGGCGGCGTCGGTCGGCGCGAAGACCGTGAACGGACCGGGACCCTTCAGCGTCTCGACCAGACCCGCGGCCTCCACCGCGGCGACGAGCGTGGTGAAGGAACCGTTGGCCACCGCGACGTCGACGATGTCGGGCGAGGACGTCGTGGTGCTGTCGACGCAGCCGCCGAGCAGGGCGAGCGCCGCGGCTCCGGCGGTCAGGTGCAGCATCCGGCGGCGGTGGATGGAAGGCTGATCGGCGTCTCCCTCTGGTTATGGGTGCCGCAAAAAGACCATCTCGACGGCACCGCCCGAAATCACGCTTCCGTGATCCGAGGCTCCCCGCGCAACCGCGTTCCGGAAACGCCGGTGATGCAAGTCGCCACGATCGTGCCTTCCGGCGGTCCGCCTCGAACGCCACTTCCGCGAACTGCGCGGTGCGCCCCCTGCGCGCGCTCTCCATCAGGACGGCGTGGGTCCGCCCGACCTGCGCCGCCAGGTGGCGCGCCACGGCGGCCTCCCCGGCAGCGCGCAACCGGGCGGCTCGGGACTTGATCGTGCGTCCGTCGACGGCGGGCATCCGTGCAGCGGGCGTGCCGGTGCGCGGAGAATACGGAAAGACATGGCAGCCAAGTGAAATCGCACTCCTCGACCAGCCGCAACGATTCCTCGAAATGCGCCTCGGTCTCGGTCGGGAAACCGGCGATGATGTCGGCCCCGAAGGTCATGTCGGGGCGCAGGCGGCGGGCCTCCCGCGCGAAGCGAACCGCGTCGCCGCGCAGATGCCGGCGCTTCATGCGCTTGAGGATCATGTCGGCCCCGTGCTGGAGGCTGAGGTGAAGGTGCGGCATCAGCCTCGGTTCCTCGGCGATGCAGCGCAGGAGCGCCTCGTCCACCTCGATGCTGTCGATGCTGCTGATCCGCAGGCGCGGCACGTCCGTCAGCCGCAGGATCCGCGCGACGAGATCGCCCAGGGGGGCGTGCCGGGCAGGTCGGCCCCCCAGGAGGTGAGGTCGACGCCGGTCAAAACGATCTCGTTGAAACCGCGGGTGACGAGCCGGGCAATCTGATCCACCACGACGCCCGCGGGACGGAGCGCGAGTTGCCGCGGCCGTAGGGGATGATGCAGAAGGTGCAGCGATGGTCGCATCCGTTCTGGACCTGCACGTAGGCCCGGCTGCGCGTGCCGAACCCGTCGATCAGGTGACCGGCGGTCTCGGTGACGGACATGATGTCGTTCACCTGGACCGGCTCCGACGCGCCGGTGGCAAGGCCGGCCCAGGTGGCGGGGCGCATCTTCTCGGCGTTTCCGACGACATGGGTGACTTCGGGCATCGCGGCGAAACCCGCGGGGTCGGTCTGCGCGGCGCAACCCGTGACCACGATCCGCGCGTCCGGGTGGGCCCGGCGCAGCCGGCGGATGTCCTGCCGACCCTTGCGCACGGCCTCCGCCGTCACCGCGCAGGTATTGACGACGATCGTGTCCGTCAGCCCGGCGGTCGTTGGCGAGGTCCCGCATCGCCTCCGCCTCATAGGCGTTCAGACGGCAGCCGTGGTTCGACAGGATCGGCGCTTCAGCCATGCCAGACACCGTCGAAGACATGCGTCGTCGGTCCCGTCGTCCACACCCCGTCGTCGCGCCAGTCGACGTGCAGCGTGCCGCCGTCGAGGTCGATGCGCACACCGCCCGCCCCGTCAGCCCGCGCCGATGCGCCGCCACCGCGACGGCGCAGGCGGAGGAGCCGGAGGCCAGCGTGATCCCGACGCCCCGCTCCCAGACCCGCATCCGCAGACGATCGGGGCCGACGACATGCGCAACCTGCACGTTGGCGCGTTCGGGAAAGAGCGGGTGATGCTCGTGAACGGCCCCGAAGGTCGTGAGATCCACCGCCGCCGCGTCCTCCACGAAGAAGGTGCAATGCGGATTGCCCATGCCGGTCGCCACCGGGTCGCCGTCGATCGGCAGGTGGAGCGTGTCGACCTCGGACGCCAGCGGCACATCGGCCCAGCCCAGCAGGGGCGGCCCCATGTCCACGGACGTCATTCCGTCGCCCGCATCCCGCGCGTGGAGCGTCCCGCGTTCGGTGCGCAGCGTCAGCGACGCCACCCCCCGTCGCGCCATCTCCCGCGCCGCGATGCAGCGGGTCGCGTTGCCGCAGGCCCCGGCCGTCGAGCCGTCCGCGTTCCAGAACAGGAGTTCCACGTCCGCCGCCGCGTGATCCCGGATCGCGGCGAGCTGATCGAACCCGACGCCGCGATGGCGGTCGCCCATGGCGCGGGCCACCTCCGCATCGATACGTGACCCGGTCGCGCGTTCGTCCACCACGACGAAGTCGTTGCCCAGCCCGTGCATCTTCGCGAACGGCAAGGGTGAGGGGCGCGGGGAGCTCATTGCGGGCAGGTAATCCACCGCCCCCGATTTTGAAAGGCCCCCCGCTTGACGGGGCAACGGACCACGGTTAGGTCCGCCACCGGAGAGCCGATAGCTCAGTTGGTAGAGCAACTGACTTTTAATCAGTAGGTCCAGGGTTCGAGCCCCTGTCGGCTCACCATTCCGCATATCGCGAAAGACCCTCCGGGCACCGTCCGGTTCCACGTCTTGCGTGGCCGCCGGCGCAGGGGCCGCGCTCCGGATCACCGCCGAGTCGACACGGCTCCGGGATGACTCTCGAACGATGCGGCCAGAGACGGACCCGGAGCCGGTCCCCGCTATGCGGAACTCAGGAGCAGGTCTTCGCGCCGAAGATGCCGACCAGCCCGGCGGACCGCTCGCAGGTCGGTTCGACCGCCTCCACGACCTGGCCCTGCGCGTCGAGCGGTGGCATCTCGGCCGCGCCGGCATCGTAGCGTTGCCACAGGTCGCCGCGCAGCCCGGTCTCGCGCAGCAGACCACGGCGCTTGGCCTCGTAGTAGTAGCCCCTGGCGTACCACATCATCGCCGAGCGCTCGTCCCCGCCCGACACCATCCAGGCCCCGCGCAGGTAGCGCAGGGAGTACTTGAGACCCGTGTCCGCCTCCAGCAGCTGGACGGGTTCGCCGCGCATCCCCATGTTGCGCGCGGTGGCCGGCAGGATCTGCATCATTCCCCAGTAGGGACCGTTGCGCGCGCCGGCGCGATAGTCGCTCTCGCGCTGGATGACGCGGTGCACGAGGCTGGCGGGGAGTTCGTAGTGGTCGGCCCATTTCTCGACCAGGGAGCGGACGGCGGGCGTCTCTCCGGGATAGAGCGCGACGCTCGTCGGGGCCGTCGTCGGTACCGGCGTCGTGGCGCAGGCGGAGAGGAGAAGAAGAACGGGGAGGACTCGAAGCATGACCGGACCGGTTGCAGTTGCACTGCTCCCGCGTAGACCGGTTCCGCCCCTGCCGGCAGCCCCCGGAACCCGCATCGGCGAACCTTCGCCAGTGCATGGCTTGAACCCGGGCGCGTCATGGGTCACGCCGCACGGGTGAAACAGTTCGTCTACTGGAGCCAGGGCATCGCGCTGCGGGCCTTGCTGTCGCTGGTCGCTCCCTTCCCGCTGCCCCGTCGCCGGCGGATCGTCGCCTGGGTGACGGAACGGATCGTGCGCCTGCTGCCGCCGCTGCGCCGGCGCATCCTCGACAACCTCGCCCATGTCTGGCCGGATCTGCCGGAGGCGGAGCGGGGCGCCATCGTCGCGGGCGTCGGGCGCAACGTCGGCCGCTCGCTCACGGGGATCTGGTTCAACGCCGACTTCGCCCGGGAGGTGGAGGGGCTCGCGCCCGAGGGGCCGGGGTGGGACGCGCTGCTGGAGGCCCGCGCGCAAGGGCGGGGCGCGATCGTCGTTTCCGGGCACTTCGGCCAGTGGGAGGCGCTGCGCCACGTGCTCAAGGCGCATGGGATGGAGGCGGGGGCGATCTACCGGCCCAACAACAACCCATGGTACGAGCCGATCTTCCGCGCCGGCATCGACCTCGGGGGGCAGCCGATCATCCCGCGGGGCAGGCCCGGATACCGCGAGATGATCCGGCACCTGCGCACGGGCGGGCGCATGGCGCTGCTGCCCGACCAGCGCGCCGGCGACGGGACCCCGCTCCCGTTCCTCGGGCGCGACGCGCGCACCTCGCTGGCGGCTGCCGAACTCGCGCTGCGCTACGGCATCCCGCTGATCCCGGCCTTCGCGCCACTGGAGAAGGGCGGCCTGCGTGTCGTGTTCGAGGCCCCGATTCCGCCTACCGACCCCGAGACGATGATGCGCGCCTTCAACGACCGTCTGTCGTCGTGGGTCACGCGCCATCCGACGCAATGGCACTGGCTGCATCAGCGCTGGGGGGCTAGGCGCGGGGAAGCCTTGAAGCCATGAGGGTCCCATGTTCCTGAGCATCTTCGACATCTTCAAGCCCGGCATCGGCCCGTCGTCCTCCCACACGATGGGCCCTATGGTCGCCGCCGCCCGCTTTCTGGACGCGTTGCGCGGGGGGCGGAGCCGGAGCCCGGGTCTGACGCGCCGGCGCGGCTTACGGCGACGCTGCACGGCTCGCTCGCCTGGACGGGCAAGGGCCATGCGACGGACCGGGCGGTGATGCTGGGGCTGCTCGGCTTCGCACCCGCCGGCCTCGACATGGACGCGGCGGAGACGGCGCTGGACGGGCTTCGCGCGGCCCGAAGTGTCCGGCCCGACGGGCTGCCCGCGATGGCGTTCGACCCAGAGGCGGACCTCGTCTTCGACTGGGGCCCGCCCCTGCCCGGCCACGCAAACGGCCTCGTCCTGCGCGCCTTCGACGCCGGCGGCCGGTTGCGGATGGAGGAGACCTACTACTCCGTCGGCGGCGGCTTCGTCGTGACCGAACGCGAGCTCGCGACCCCGCCCGACCTGCACGCCGCGAAGGTCGATGCGGGCTTCCCCCATCCGTTCGGCAGCGCGGCGGAGATGCTGGCGATGGGCGCGACCTCGGGCCTGAGCGTGGCGCGGATGAAATGGCGCAACGAATGCGCGCTGATGCCGGAGGCGGAGCTCGGCCCCCGCATCGACGCCATCTGGCGCGCGATGGACGCCTGCATCGACCGCGGGCTGGCGCAGGAGGGGATCCTGCCGGGCGGGCTGTCGGTGCGCCGCCGCGCGAAGGCGATCCACGGGCAACTGCTGATGGAGGCCGGGCGGAACCTCGCGCAGCCGCACGTCGTGAACGACTGGCTCTCGGTCTACGCGATGGCCGTGAACGAGGAGAACGCGGCCGGCGGCGCGGTCGTCACCTCGCCCACCAACGGCGCGGCGGGCGTCGTGCCCAGCGTCATCCGCTACTACCGCGACCATTGCGTCGGCGCGACGGCGGAGGGCATCCGGACCTTCCTGCTGACGGCGGCGGCCGTGGGCGGACTCATCAAGCACAACGCCTCGATCTCGGGAGCCGAAGTCGGCTGCCAGGGGGAGGTCGGCTCGGCCTCCGCCATGGCCGCCGCGGGGCTCTGCGCCGCGCTCGGCGGGACCAACGCGCAGATCGAGAACGCGGCGGAGATCGCGCTGGAACACCATCTGGGCATGACCTGCGACCCCGCCGGCGGGCTGGTGCAGGTCCCCTGCATCGAGCGCAACGGGCTGGGCGCGGTGAAGGCGGTCTCGGCGGCGTCGCTGTCCCTGCGGGGCGACGGCACCCATTTCATGCCACTCGACAATTGCATCGAGGCGATGCGGCAGACGGGCCGCGACATGTCGGAGAAGTACAAGGAGACGTCGCAGGGCGGGCTCGCGGTGAACCTGCCGGAATGTTGACGACAGGTTGACGCCCGCCTGACGCAGGCGCGCGCAGCGTTGCCGGACCGACAGATGACCCCGGCCGACTTTACCTATCGACTCGTTAAGGAAGGGTGAACGCCAGGGCCATCCGTAGGGATCTCGTCAACCCCTCTGAATGGAGCTTCGACATGTTTGGACTAAGAAACGCCCTGCGGGCCCTCGCCATCGGCACCTGCCTCGCATCCGGCACCACCGCCACCGCCGCGACCATCGACCTCGGATTCGGGCTCGATGCCTCCGGCAGCGTCGGAACCGACAATTTCAATGCGACGCGCAACGCGCTCGCCGGAGCCCTCGCGCTGATCCCGTTTGGCGGGGCCAACGTCTACCGGGTGGCGGTGAGCATGTTCTCGGACACCGTCACCCAGGTCGTGTCCGCAACGACGATCGATTCCGTTGCGACGCGCGACGCCGTCCGGGCGAACCTGCTGACGGCGGCCTATACGGGTGGCCTGACGCGGACGGATCTGGTGATCGCGGACCTCGCCTCGCAGTTCGCCGCTCTGGCGCTTCCCGGGGACATCACGCTCCTGAACATCACCACCGACGGGGAGCCGACGTCCCAGTTCGACACGGCCTTGGCGGTGCAGGCGGCGCTGACCGCCGGCGTCGACGGGATCAGCTTCGAGGCGATCGGCGACGGGATCAACGACGCGTTCCTGCTCGACGCGATGGCCTCGCTGGCCGTTCCGAACGGGCCGGGCGTCATCGTCACGGACCTCGCCGACATCCCGGATCCGACGCAGAGGGGCTTCGTCATCGCCGTGAACGGGTTCGACGGCTATGCGGCGGCGATCACCGCGAAGATCGGCAAGGTCGTGATCGACACGGGCGGCGATCCCGATGCCCCCGTCGTGCCGCTCCCGGCCGGCCTGCCGCTTCTGCTCGGCGCGTTCGGGATGCTGGCCGCGCTGCGCGCCAGACGGAACCGGGCGGCCGCCTGACGCGGTGCGAACCGGATGGCCCGCGTCCCGCGTCGTGGGCCATTCACCCTCGGACGGGGCGCACCGCCCGCATCGTGTCGCCCGCGACGAAGGTCGACACCAGTTCCACCCGCCGGTCCTCCCCCTCGAAGGCATGGTCGCCGGCGACGATCCGCGCCGCGATCCGTCCGCATTCCCGCCGCCGGCTGTCCACCGTGGCGAGCTTGCGCGGCAACCCGTCGAGCAGCGTGAACGCGTTGAACCCCGCCAGCCCGAGGCCACCGCCCACGTCCAGCCCCCGCTCCAGCGCGTAGAGCAGCCCGCCGGCTCCGGTCAGATCGCTGGTGTAGAACAGGAAATCGAGGTCCGGCGTCCGCTCCAGCATCGCGCGCGTCATCTCCCGGCCCTTGGCGAAGCCGGACCAGCCGCTGTAGGCCATCCGGTCCGCCACCGCGATCCCGCGACCCGCCAGCGCAGCCTCCAGCCCCTCGATGCGCTTGCGGGCCCGGTGATCGCCGTCGACCTTGGAGCCGAGGATGCCGACCCGGGCGTACCCGCGCGCCGCGATCTCCTCGCCCACGCATCCCCCCGCCCGCCGGTGGCTGATGCCGACGGCCGCATCCACGGGCACGCCGTCCACGTCCATCACCTCCACCACCGGCACGCCGCAGGCGGCCAGCATCGCGCGGCTGGCATCGGTGTGCTCGAGCCCCGCGATGATCACGCCGGAGGGACGCCAGGACAGCATCTCGAAGAGCGTGCGCTCCTCCTTGGCGGGGTCGTAGTTCGTGGTGCCGACGACGGGCTGCAGCGGCGTGTCGGCCAGCACCTCGTCGATCCCGGCCATCACCTCCGGAAACACCAGGTTCGACAGGCTGGGCACGATCACCGCCACCAGGTTCACCCGGTTGGACGCCAGCGCGCCGGCGATCTTGTTGGGAACGTAGCCCAGCCGCTTCGCCGTCTCGACCACGCGCGCCCGGGTCTTGTCGCTGACGTCGCCGCGGTTGCGCAGCACGCGGCTCACCGTCATCTCGCTGACGCCCGCCGCCTCCGACACGTCGCGCAGCGTCAGATGCTGGTGGCGGCTGTTGCGTCGTGTCACGGGCGTCTCCGGCGGCGGGGCGTCCGGCACGCTATCGCGCGCACCCGGACCGGGACAAGGCGCGTTCGGCACCGCGGGGTGTTGCGCGGTGCGGGGCCGCGGTGTAGCAGCGTCCGCAGGAAACGTGTCCGCGTAGCTCAGCCGGATAGAGCACAGGATTCCTGGTTCGCAATTGGGCGTTGCGGTCGGAAACGCCGCAACGGATCTGCTCAAATTCGGGGAACGCTACCGTGCAGCCGCACCATGCCGATCCCGAGCCAAGCCCCGCGAGGGGAAGGTGTAGAGACTGGACGGGCAGCGCCTAAGGGCTTCGGCCGATGGCGAAGGGACAGTCCAGACCACGAACGCCCCGCGGGGCGGCGGCGAAAGTCGAAGTGGTACGAATCCTGGGGCCGTGGGTTCGAATCCCGCCGCGGACACCATTTTCCTGCCGGCGCGGCCTTCAGTGCCCGTCGCCTTCCAGCACGAAACGCTTGTCGCAGTAGCCGCAGTCGACGTGCCCCACCTTCGGATCGATCGACAGCCAGACCCGCGGATGCCCCACGCTCGGCCCGCTGCCGTCGCAGGACACGCGGATCGTGCGCACCACCTCCACCTCGGGCGGCGGCAGGTCGCCTTGTCGGCTGGGATAGCGGGGCGTTCCGGTCGTCATGGGCGGGCCTTCGGGCTTGGCGGGGCTGTCGCTCTTATGGCGCATCGCCGCCCGTCCCCGCAAGCCAGGGCACCGATGCACAGGTCCCCCGCCGCCCGCGCCGGTTGCCTGCGACCCCCCGGGCTTCTACCTGCCCCGGTAGCCGCATGCCGAGGACCGCTCCGATGAAAGACACCAGCGCCCCCACCCTCAACGCCATCGAGATCGAGGGCCTGCGCAAGACCTATGGGGGCGACGGCAAGTCCGCTGCGAAGGAGGCGCTGCGAGGGCTGGACCTCACGATCCCCACCGGCTCCATCTTCGGGCTGCTGGGCCCCAACGGCGCGGGCAAGTCCACCATGATCAACATCATGGCCGGGCTGGTGCGCAAGACGGCCGGCAAGGTGCGCATCTGGGGCTTCGACCAGGACCGCAACCCGCGCCAGTCCCGCGCCGCCATCGGAGTGATGCCGCAGGAGCTGAACCTCGACCCGTTCTTCACGCCCGCCGGCGCGCTCGACGTGCAGGCGGGGCTCTACGGTGTGCCCAAGGCGCAGCGGCGCACGATGGAGATCCTCGACCTCGTGGGCCTCGCCGACAAGGCCGACGCCTACGCCCGCACGCTCTCGGGCGGCATGCGGCGGCGGCTGCTGCTGGCCAAGGCGCTGGTCCACCACCCCCAGATCCTCGTCCTCGACGAACCGACGGCGGGCGTCGACATCGAGCTGCGGCAGATGCTCTGGCGCAACGTGCGGCGGCTCAACGACGAACGGGGCATGACGATCATCCTGACCACGCACTACCTCGAGGAAGCGCAGGAGATGTGCGACGAGATCGCCATCATCGCCGACGGGGAACTGGTGATCCGCGACCGGACGGAGAACCTGCTCAACCGGCTCGATGCCAAAACGATGGTGATCGTGCCGGAAGCGGAGGTCGGCGCGCTCGACCTGCCCGACGGCGTGACCCTGGACCGCCGTGGCGACGGATCGCTCGCCTTCAGCTACGCGCGCGGCAAGGTCACGGCGGAGGCGCTGCTGGGCTTCGTCCACGCCGCCGGCATCTCGATCCGTGACGTGCGCACGGAGGAGGCGGATCTCGAGGACGTGTTCGTGTCGCTGACCCATCGGGATTGAGGGGGGGGACGGAACCCCCGACTTGGGCGGATCACCGACGCGTCTCACATGGTCTGAGGAGGGGCGATGTTCGACGGCAATGATTTCAGTGGTTTAAGGAAGGCCAGAACCACATGGTTTGAACCAGAACGGCGATCCGGGGCGGTCGGTGTTCTTCCTGTCGCTCGACGACGACCTGATGCGGATCTTCGGGTCCGAGCGGCTGGAGAAGGTGCTCAACACGCTGGGCATGAAGGAGGGCGAGGCGATCGTGCACCCTTGGGTGAACAAGTCGCTGGAGCGCGCGCAGGCCAAGGTCGAGGGGCGCAACTTCGATACGCGCAAGCAACTCCTGAAGTTCGACGACGTGATGAACGACCAGCGCAAGGCCGTCTTCGAGCAGCGCCTCGAGATCATGGACGCGGAGGACATCGGGGAGATCGCCGAAGACATGCGCCAGCAGGTGATCGACGACCTGGTGGACACCCATCTGCCGCCGAAGTCCTACGCCGACCAGTGGGACGTCGACGGGCTCTCGGAGGCGGTGACGGAGACGCTGAACGTCGAGGTGCCGATCTCGGCCTGGGCGGAGGAGGACGGCGTGGATCAGGAAGTCGTGCGCGAACGCCTCTACGCGGCGAGCGCCGCGCTGATGGCGGGCAAGCAGGAAGCGTTCGGCGACGAGCAGATGCGCCAGATCGAGAAGCAGTTCCTGCTGCAGACCATCGATGCGAAGTGGCGCGAGCACCTGATGACGCTGGAGCACCTGCGCTCCGTCGTGGGTTTTCGCGGCTACGCGCAGCGCGATCCGCTGAACGAATACAAGACCGAAGGATTCCAGCTGTTCGAGACGATGCTCGACAGCCTGCGCGTCGAGGTCACCAAGAAGCTGTCGAAGGTGCGTCCCCTGTCGGAGGCGGAGCGCGCGCAGATGATGCAGCAGATGATCGCCCAGCAGCGCGCCGCCGCCGGACCCGCGGACGCCGGCGCGCGCGAGGCCGCCGCCTCCGCCGCGGCGCAGCCCGACGGGCGAGGTGCTGGAAGCGATGCCCGGTTTCGTGGAGAGCGATCCGACGACCTGGGGCAAGCCCGGTCGCAACGACCTCTGCCCCTGCGGCTCGGGCAAGAAGTTCAAGCACTGCCACGGGGCGTACTGAGTGAGGATCGCCGTTCGGGGACGGGACGTCAGGCACCACCCTCACCCTGTCGGTAGTCGTTTTGGGAATGCCTCGATTTTGCGATGGCGTGGCGAGGCGATTGGCGGCAGGGTCGGCCCGGATCGATGGACCAGGGGACGACGACAAATGCTATTCTCGAAAAACGCCACCGCGCGATTCGCCGCCATCTTGCTTCCCGCCTTGATTGCGGCACCGGGGAGCGCGGTCGCGCAGGAGGCCGATGCCGGAAATGGCGGGCTCGTGATCGTGGGCGGTGCGCTCAAGGCGTCGAACACCGCCGTCTACGAGCGCTTCCTGGAGATGGCGGGCGGCGTCGAAGCGGCGCGCATCGGCATCATCCCCGCCGCGTCCGGCCGCCCGGACCGCAACGCGCGGCGCTTCGTGGACGACATGGTGGCGCTCGGCGTGTCCGAGGACCGCATCACCGTCCATCCGATCGCGACCGAAGACGACAGCGGCACCGACGACGTGGACGAATCGACCTGGGTCACGGGGGGCGACGATCCTGACGTGGCCGAGGCCATCGAGGCCGAGACCGCGATCTGGATGATCGGCGGCGACCAGATGCGCCTCCGCCAGACCCTGCTCGACGAAGCCGGCGCACCGCTGGCCGCCGCCCGCGCGATGCGGGCGCTGCTCGATGCCGGCGGCGTGGTCGGCGGCACCAGCGCGGGGGCCGCGATCCTGAGCGACGTGATGATCGCGTCGGGCGATAGCCTGGGTGCTCTGAGCGAGGGCCTGACCGACACCTACGGCGCGATGGAGGAGCAGGAGTTCGGGCCCGTCCACCTGTCGCAGGGGCTCGGGTTCTTTCCCTACGGCATCCTCGACCAGCATTTCGACCGTAAGGCGCGCTACGGCCGCCTCGTCGTGGCGCTCGCGGCGCAGGACGGCGGCTCGAAGCTCGGGTTCGGGATTGAGGAGGATACCGCGCTCGTCGTCACGGAAGGCGAGGCCGAAGTGATCGGCGCGGGCGGTGTCCACGTCATCGACATGAGCGCGGCCGAGACCGGAGCCCTTGGCGTATATGACGACGTCAGGCTGTCCTACTTCCGGCAGGGCGACCGCTGGGATTTCGCGGAGGGCTTCGTCAACGCGGCCGAGAAGTACGACACGATCGGCGGCGACGAATATTACGCAACGCCCTCTCCCTCCGTGACCGGGGCCTTCAGCCGCAACGCTCAGCTCCGCGACCTGATCGGCTTCGACCTCGTGGACAACTCCGCCGCGAACGAAGTGACGTCCTACCTCTTCGATCCCGCGACAGGCGAAGGGTTCGCGCTGACGTTCGCGCAGGACGAGACGACGAAGGGCTATTGGCGTGCGCTCGACGGGCAGGCGGACAGCTATTCCTACACTGGCGTCCGGCTCGACATCGCACCGGTCACCGTCTACGTGGAGCCGGCCGAGGAGTAGGCCCCCGGCAGGATTTCTTTCCGCAAGGTGTTGGCGCGCCGGCCTGGGTGACCGGCGGCACGGATTGCTCGGCCCGGCGGAGGGCCTTTCTTCGGCCGTCGAGACCTAGGCTCACATCATCTCGCGCACGTCCGTCAGCCGCCCCGTGACCGCCGCCGCCGCCGCCATCGCGGGCGACATCAGATGCGTGCGCCCGCCGCGGCCCTGACGGCCCTCGAAGTTGCGGTTCGACGTCGCGGCGCAGCGTTCGCCGGGGGCCAGCTGATCTGGATTCATGGCGAGGCACATGGAGCAGCCCGCGAGCCGCCATTCGAACCCGGCCTCCAGGAAGATCTCGGCCAGCCCCTCCTCCTCCGCCTGCGCGCGCACGAGGCCCGAGCCGGGGACGACCATCGCGCGCAGGCCCGCCTTGATCTTGCGGCCCTTCAGGATCGCGGCGGCCGCGCGCAGGTCCTCGATCCGGCCGTTGGTGCAGGAGCCGATGAAGACCGTGTCGATCTCCACCTCCGACAGGGGCGTGCCGGGGACGAGCCCCATGTAGTCCAGCGACCGCTTCGCCGCGTCGACCTTGCCACCGGTGAAATCCGTGGCCGCCGGCACCGACGCGGTGATCGGCAGCACGTCCTCGGGCGAGGTGCCCCATGTCACCACCGGTGCGATGTCCTCGCCCCGGAGCGTCACGACCTTGTCCCACCGGGCGTCGTCGTCGGAGCGCAGCGTCTTCCACCACGTCATCGCGGCCTCCCACTGCGCGCCCTTGGGGGCGTGGGGCCGGCCCATGCAGTAGTCGTAGGTCGTCTGGTCCGGCGCGATCAGGCCCGCCCGCGCCCCGCCCTCGATCGCCATGTTGCAGACCGTCATGCGGCCTTCCATCGACAGGTCCCGGATCGCCTCCCCCATGTATTCGATCACATAGCCGGTGCCGCCCGCCGTGCCGGTGTGGCCGATGACCGACAGCGTGACGTCCTTGGCGGTGACCCCGGGTCTCAGCTTGCCGGTGATCTCCACCTTCATGTTCTTCGACTTCTTCTGGATCAGCGTCTGGGTGGCGAGCACATGTTCCACCTCCGACGTGCCGATCCCGTGGGCCAGCGCGCCGAAGGCCCCGTGCGTCGCGGTGTGGCTGTCGCCGCAGACGACGGTCATGCCGGGCAGGGTCCAGCCCTGCTCGGGGCCGACGATGTGCACGATCCCCTGCCGCACGTCGGTCACGGGGTAGTAGTGGATGCCGAACTCCCGCGCGTTCGTGTCCAGCGCCTCGACCTGCACGCGGCTGTCCTCGGTCATGGTCGCGGCGTTGGCGCGGTCCAGCGTGGTCGGCACGTTGTGATCGGGGACGGCGATGGTCTTGTCGGGCGCGTGCACCCGGCGACCCGCGAGGCGGAGCCCCTCGAAGGCCTGCGGGCTGGTGACCTCGTGGACGAGATGACGGTCGATGTAGAGCAGACAGGTGCCGTCCTCGGCCGCATGGGCCAGATGGGCGTCCCAGATCTTGTCGTAGAGGGTGCGGGGGTCGGTCATGGCGAAGGTCTCCGGCTGGAGGATGAGAGCATGGGGGCGACGGAACGCGTCTCAGCCGTCCGCCGGTGCCCCGTGCGCGCGGCCGAAGAAACGCCAGGGCAGGAAGTCGTGATCGCAGAGATCGTGCATGCGCTTCATCACCGTCGGGATACGCCGGCCGGGGTCGCGTCGCAAGGGACGGCAGAGACGCGAAGGGCCGCCGCGGTGTCCCCGCGACGGCCCCTGTCGGTCGGTCCTGCCGCGATCAGGCGGTCGCGGCCTTGCGCCGGCCTGCGACGCCGAATGCGCCGAGGGCGCCGATCAGCAGGAGCGCGCCCGCGGGAAGCGGCACGGCGGCCACGTTGAAGACGATCTCCCCGGAGGCCGGACGCTGGCTTTCGAACACGCCGATGGAGTAGTCGCCAGCCGACAGCCGGAACAGGACGCCGGGCGTGGTGGAGCCGGTCACGAGGTTGCAGGCCCCCGCGAAGGAGCCCCACGCGGCGTTCCGACAGGCATCCGAGTCGTTCGTGTAGCGGTTGCCGAGCGTATCGCTGACGTAGAACCCGGTCTGCTCGCGGTCCGGACCGGAGTAGGACACGAAGGAGAAGTCGAACGCCTCCGAGAAGGTCAGCGCGGCGGTCTGCCCGCTGTAGGGCGCGTCGTTCCAGGAGAACGAGATGTTCGAGCTCCCGCCGGCCGCGTCCGATACGACGGCGGCCCCGCTGGAGCCCGCGGGGAGGGTCGCGGCCTGCGCGGAGATGGCACCGGCGACCGAAAGCAGCGCGGCAATGGCGGTGGATCTGTGGTTCAACATGATATGCTCCTGAGTAAGACTTCGGACATGCGGCTAGGGCGAAAGAGAGCCAGCCGTCAACGGGTAGGGTGTACGAGAGGTTAATACCGGAACGTCACCATTGCCGTCGCCCGCCCTATGCCTTCGAGGCCGCCCGAAGACGCTGCGGCCATCGACCTCCACTCCGTCCCGCTCCCGATCCTCGCGGCGAAATGCGCCCGAAGCTTCCGTTGCCCCGCCGCCCGGATCGGCGCCATAGGAAAGGGATGGAAGACGACATCCTCGAGGGGCTCCCCCTGCGCGACGAACTGCTGCGGATCTGGAGCACGGCCTGGACGTTCCTCGGCGACCTGCTGCAGCCGGGCTGGAAGCTGTGGCAGCTGCTGATCGTGCTGGTCCTGGTCGCGGTCGCCTGGCTGCTCCGACGCTGGGCGGTGGAGCGGATGACGCTCTGGATGCGCACGCAGACCGGGCGGCCCAAGTGGCAGCTCCGCTGGCTCGTCATCCTGCGCAACCGGCTGGGGCTGGTGATCTTCGCGCTGCTGGCCTGGGGCGTCTACCTCGTCATGCTGGACCTGCTGCGCTGGCCGTCGCGCAGCTACCTCGTCGGGCTCGCGGCGACGATCGGCACGGCGCTCATGGTCGTCAGCTTCGTCTCCCGGCTCGTGCGCAACCCGTTCCTTCGCAAGATCGTGACCTGGGGGCTCTGGGCCTATGTCATCGTGTTCTACCTCGGCATCCTCGACGAGACGCGCGACATCCTCGACGGGCTGGCGCTCAGCTTCGGGGACTTCCGGCTCTCGGTGCTCGGCGCGCTGACGGCGCTCGTGGCCATCGGCATCCTCTTCGCGGCCGCCCGTTTCATCGCCAAGCTGACGTCGAGCCGGGTGTCCAGGAACGAGGACATCAGCCCGTCGATGCGGGTGCTGGTCGTCAAGCTCGTGCAGATCGTCCTCTACGTCGGCGCGTTCTTCCTCGGGCTCAAGGCGATCGGCTTCGACCTCACGGGGCTCGCCGTCCTGTCCGGGGCCATCGGCGTCGGCATCGGCTTCGGCTTGCAGAAAGTGGTCTCGAACCTCGTCTCGGGGTTCATCATCCTGCTCGACAAGTCGATCAAGCCGGGCGACGTCATCACCATCGGCGACACCTTCGGCTGGGTGGACTCGCTGACCGCCCGCTACGTCTCGATCACCACGCGGGACGGCAAGGAGTACCTCGTCCCCAACGAGGACCTGATCACCGGGCTGGTGGTGAACTGGTCGCATTCCAACCATCTCGTCCGGCTCGACGTGTTCTTCGGCACGGCCTATGGCGACGATCCGCATCTGGTGCGCCGCGTGGCCACGGAGGCGGCAGCCGCGACGACGCGCGTCCTCGCCTCGAAGTCACCCGTCTGCCACATCGTCGGCTTCGGCGACTCCTCGGTCGACTACATCCTGCGGTTCTGGATCGCGGACCCGTCGGACGGGCTCACGAACATCCGCGGCAACGTCTACCTCGCGCTCTGGGACGCGTTCCGCGCGCATGGGATAACGATCCCCTTCCCGCAGCGGGAGGTCCGGATGCTGGGGGCCTCTGCCTCGCTCGAAGGTCCCGACGACGCGGCCCGGGTCGGAAGCGATTGATCTCGCGCGGTGCCATGCCCATATCGCCGGCTTACGTTGCCGCACCGGACCCCCGGTGTTAACCTGAACGACACCCCGCACCCCAAGCGTGCCCAATCCGGAGGATCGGACCCTGCCCGAAACCCAAGCGCGCCCCGGCGCGGACAAGACCGCAAGCGACGCCATGCTCGCGCTGATCCTCACCACGCT
This sequence comes from uncultured Alphaproteobacteria bacterium, assembly GCA_963757495.1. Lineage (GTDB taxonomy): Bacteria > Pseudomonadota > Alphaproteobacteria > Rhodobacterales > Rhodobacteraceae > Jannaschia. The sequence goes on along the minus strand of CAVWRZ010000001.1, from coordinate 226,619 downwards.
GGAGGAGGAGAAGGCCGAGGAGATCGTGCAGATCGACCTTGCCGGCAAATCCACCGTCGCCGACCACATGGTCGTCTGCTCCGGGCGCTCCACCCGGCAGGTCGGCGCGCTGGCCGAGAAGCTGTCGGAGCGGCTCAAGGCCGACCTCGGCCGCAACGCCCGCACCGAAGGCAAGACGCAGGGCGACTGGGTCCTGCTGGATGCGGGGGACGTGATCGTGCACATCTTCCGCCCCGAGGTGCGCGAGTTCTATCAGCTCGAGAAGATGTGGCTGGACCCCGCTGCCGAGCCGGTGCGCGCGCCCTGACGTGAAGCTCCACCTCATCTGCGTGGGACGCCTGCGCAAGGGGCCGGAAAAGGCGATGGTGGACGGTTATCTGGACCGCTTCGCCAAGGCGGGGCGGGGGCTGGGCCTGCCGCCCGTCACGCTCGTCGAGGTCGACGCGAGGGGGGCCGGCATGGTGGCGGAGGGCGCGCTGATCGCCCGCGCGCTCCCCCCCGGCGCGGCGCTCGTGGTGCTGGACGAGCGCGGGGCGCAGCCGACGTCGCCCGAGTTCGCCGCACGCCTCGCCGGCTGGCGCGACGCGGCCCGCGATGTGGCGATGGTGATCGGCGGGGCCGACGGCATCGCTCCGGACGTCCGCGACCGCGCAGACCTCGCCATCGGCTTCGGCGCGATGGTCTGGCCGCACATGCTGGTCCGCGTGATGGTGGCCGAGCAGCTCTACCGCGCCGCCTCCATCCTTGCGAACGCCCCCTATCATCGGGTCTAACGCGAGGCAGCGTCCGCGGAGTGCTCCATGCCACACAAGCCCGTCATCCTCTGCATCCTAGACGGTTGGGGCATCTCCGACCGGCCCGAACAATCCGCCCCCGACCGCGCCGCCACGCCGACCTTCGACCGGCTGATGGCGACCTGCCCCCATGCGACGCTGACCACCTTCGGCCCCGCCGTGGGCCTGCCGGAAGGCCAGATGGGCAACTCCGAGGTCGGGCACATGAACATCGGGGCCGGCCGGGTGGTCTGGATGGACCTCGGGCTGATCAACAAGTCTATTTCGGACGGCACCTTTGCGCAGGAGCGCGCGCTGACGGATTGGATCGCCAGACTGAGGGCGTCGGGCGGGACGGCGCATCTGATGGGTGTGATCTCGGACGGCGGCGTCCACGGTCATGTCGATCACCTGATCGCCGCCTCCCGCGCAGTGGCGGATGCCGGCCTGCCCGTCGTCGATCCACGCGATCACCGACGGGCGCGACGTGGCCCCCCGGTCGGCGGAGGGGTTCCTCGACCACCTCCTGGCGCATCTGCCCGAGGGTGCGACCGTCGGGACGCTGACGGGGCGCTACTTCGCGCTGGACCGCGACAGCCGCTGGGACCGGGTGCGGCGCGCCTGGGCCGCGATGGCGCGGGGGGAGGGGGAGCGTGCCGCCGATGCCCGCGCCGCCCTGACCGCGGCCCGCGCCCGCGACGAGAGCGACGAGTTCATCCAGCCCACGATCATCGGCGGTTTCCGGGGCATGGCGGAGGGCGACGGGGTGTTCTGTCTCAACTTCCGCGCCGACCGCGCCCGCGAGATCCTCTCCGCGCTGGGCGATCCGGCCTTCGACGGGTTCGAGACGGGGCCGCGGCCGCAGCTCCATATGCTGGGGATGGTCGATTATTCGCAGGCCCACGATGCCTTCATGTCCACCGTCTTCCCCAAGCAGACGGTGCCGAACACGCTGGGGCACTGGATCGCCACCCGGGGGCTGACGCAGTTCCACCTGGCGGAGACGGAAAAGTACCCGCACGTCACGTTCTTCCTCAACGGAGGCGTGGAAGCGCCGGAGGCGGGGGAGGACCGGCACATGCCGAAGTCCCCCGGCGTGGCGACCTACGACCTCTGCCCCGAGATGTCCTCCGTCGAAGTGACGGACCATCTCGTCGCCGCCATCGGGAGGGGCTACGACTTCATCGTGGTGAACTACGCCAACCCCGACATGGTGGGCCACACCGGCGATCTGGCGGCGGCGACGGCCGCCTGCGAGGCGGTGGACCGCGGTCTGGGGCGGGCGATGGAGGCGCTGGAAGGCACCGGGGGCGCGATGATCGTCTGCGCCGATCATGGCAACTGCGAGACGATGGTCGATCCGCAGACGGGCGGGCCGCACACGGCGCACACGCTCAACCCCGTGCCCGTGATCCTCTGGGGTGCGCCGGAGGGGACGGCGCTGCGCGACGGGACGCTGGGTGATCTGGCCCCGACGCTGCTGGGGTTGATGGGCGTGGAGACGCCGGTGGAGATGACCGGGGAGAGCCTGATCGTAGGATTTCCGCCGGCCCGGCGACCCCGGGCTGCGACCGCTTCGATTACGCACAAGTGATCGCCTCCGGCCCCTGTGCCGGCATGGATGCGGTGGTCGTGGGCCCGTCGCGGGCCTAACTCGGTCAGGGAAGCCGGAGGGTTCGCGGAAACTTGCGGGCAAACCGTCGCGGACGGTGGCGCTCCGCGCGCGAAGGCGCTTTACATCGGGGTCAGACAGGCCGGCAGGCCCGTGGATCCGGCGACGTGCTTCGCCATTCGCTTCGAAGAAGGGTCGGCGACCCGGTTCGCCACGATCGAGGGGACGAAGATGAAGAAGATGGCGATGGCCGCGGGATGCGGCATTCTGGCCGGGATCGTCGCGACGACGCAGCTGGCCGGTCCGCTGGTCGCGCAGGAGACCGACAAGGCCTCCGTCTACGAGCAGCTCGACCTGTTCGGGATCGTGTTCGAGCGGATCCGCGCGCAATACGTCGAGGAGGTCGACGAGGGCGAGCTCATCGAGGCCGCGATCGACGGAATGCTCACCTCGCTCGACCCGCATTCCTCCTACCTGCCGCCCAGCGACTTCGAGGACATGCAGACGGACACCCGCGGCGAGTTCGGCGGCCTCGGCATCGAGGTCACGCAGGAGGAGGGGTTCGTCAAGGTCATCACGCCGATGGACGGAACGCCGGCCTTCGAGGCGGGCGTGGAGGCGGGCGACTTCATCACCGCCGTCGATGGCGAGACCATCCTCGGCTACACGCTGGAGGAGGCGGTGGAGCTGATGCGCGGGCCCGTGGGCAGTGACATCGTCATCACCGTGGTGCGCGAGGGGCTCGAGGAGCCGATCGACATCACCATCACCCGCGACACCATCAAGCTGACGGCCGCCCGCGTCCGGCAGGAGGGCGACACGGTCGTCATCCGTGCCTCCACCTTCAACGACCAGACGCTGCCGAACGTGCGCGACGGGTTCGACGAGGTGGTCGCGGAGATGGGCGGGCTGGGCGAGGTCAACGGGATCGTGCTCGACCTGCGCAACAACCCCGGCGGGCTGCTGACGGCGGGCGTCGACCTGGCCGACGCCTTCCTGGAGCAGGGGGAGATCGTCTCCACCCGCTCGCGCGACACCGAGGGCGGCGACCGGTTCAACGCCACCGAAGGCGACCTCGTGGAGGGGCTGCCGATGGTGGTGCTGATCAACGGCGGGTCCGCCTCCGCCTCCGAGATCGTCGCGGGCGCCCTGCAGGATCACCGCCGCGCGGTCGTCGTGGGCACCAAATCCTTCGGCAAGGGCTCGGTTCAGACGATCATGCCGGTGCGCGGCGACGGGGCGATCCGCCTGACGACGGCGCGCTACTACACGCCGTCGGGCCGCTCGATCCAGGCGCTCGGCATCTCGCCCGACATCGTGGTCGTCCAGCCGCCGCGCCAGCCGGAGGTCGAGGGCGAGGGCGAGGAGGAGGCGGACGTGCCGCGCCGCACCGAGGCCGGTCTGCGCGGATCGCTCTCCAACGACAGCCTGTCGGAGGACCAGCAGGAACAGGTCCTCGAGGAGCAGGAGGCCGCCGAGAAGGCCGCCGAACTGCGCGAGGAGGACTATCAGATGGCCTACGCCATCGACATCCTGAAGGGCCTGACGGTGATCGGGCAGTGACCAGGGCGACCGGGGGCGGCCATGGATCCGCCCCCGCTCCGACCGATGACGACATCGCGCGGCTGCCCTACCGTTCCTGCGCCGGGGTCTGCCTGACGAATCCGGCCGGTCTGATCTGGGCGGGCGAGCGTCTCGACTTTCCCGGGGCCTGGCAGATGCCGCAGGGCGGGATCGATCCCGGCGAGGCCCCGCGCGCGGCTGCCCTGCGCGAGTTGCGGGAGGAAACGGGGATCACGGCCGGAACCGTCCGAGAGATCGCGGCCCTGCCGGTGCCGCTGTCCTACGATCTGCCGCCGGATCTGGTGCGCAGGTTGTGGAAGGGGCGCTACCGCGGGCAGACGCAGCACTGGTTCCGCTTCTCCTACGACGGACCGGACTCCGCGGTGGACCTCGACGTGCACGAACGGGAGTTCGCCCGATGGGCCTGGATGCCGGCCGACGCGCTGCTGGATGCCATCGTGCCGTTCAAGCGCGACCTCTATGCCAGGGTCCTCGGCGAGTTCGGACTTCTGTGACGGCGGATATCGTTCGGCGGGCGTGCCTTCGGGGCGGGATCCTTCGAGCGTTCCGAGAATCGGCGTGGCCGGCCTCATTCCCGCATAGACGCCGAACCGCCGGCATGGGGTCGTCGCCGGGGGAAGTATCCCGGGCCGGTCGAAGGCCCGGGACCGCATCATCCGCCGACGGTCGTGCCGCAGGCCATGGCGCAGGCGGAGGTCTGCCGCGCAGGTTGCCCCCTTGACGCGGCGGCGGAACGGGGGCCCGTCGCCAGGCCCCCGCTGCATCAATCGCCGATGGCGACGCCTTCGCGCCGGGGATCGGCCCCGCCCTCCAGCGTCTCGCCCACCGCGATGGCGTGCAGGCCGGAGGTCAGGTCGCGGGCGTCCACCTCGAAGCCCGAGCCCCGTCAGCGCCTCGGTCAGTCCTTCGGCGGAGGTTCCAGCCTCCACATCGTAGGTGCCGAACCGGTTCACCAGATGCGGCAAGGCGACCGCCTGCTTGCACGTCCATCCCCCAGTCCATGTGCGCGACGATGGTCTTGGCGACGTAGCCGATGATGCGGCTGCCGCCCGGGGAGCCCACGACGAGCACCGGCGCGCCATCCTGCATGACGATGGTCGGGGCCATCGACGAGCGGGGGCGCTTGCCCGGCTCGACCCGGTTGGCGATGGGCACGCCGTCGGCATGGGTGCGGAAGCTGAAGTCCGTCAGCTCGTTGTTGAGCAGGAACCCGCCCGGCGCCATCAGCCGCGACCCGAAGCCATTCTCGATGGTCGTGGTCATCGACAGCGCGTTGCCGTCGGCGTCCACGATGGAGATGTGGGAGGTGGAGGGCAGTTCGAGGCTCTCGTCATCGGCCCAGACCAGCGCGGCGTGGTCCCAGGGCGGGGTGCCCGGCTCGACCTCTTCCAACGCGGCGTCGCCCTGAAGAAGCGCCGACCGCTCCGCCAGATAGGCCGGATCGACCAGGCCGGACACCGGGACCGGCACGTAGTCGCTATCGGCCATGTAGCGGCCGCGGTCCGCGAAGGCGAGGCGGGAGGCGTCGCCGATGAGTCGCCAGGCTTCGGGCGAGTCCGCGCCCATGGCGGCGATGTCGAAGGGTTCGATCAGCCCGAGGATCTGCCCTACGGTCAGCGCACCGGACGAGGGCGGCCCCATCCCGCAGACCTCCGCTTCGCGGTAGGGCGCGCAGACGGCTTCGCGCTGGACCACCTCGTAGCTTTCCAGATCCTCCAGCGACAGCACGCCGGGCTGCGCGGCACTCCGCACCGTGGCGACGATGCCCTCCGCGATCTCGCCATCGTAGAAGACGGAGGTTCCTTGTGCCGCAATGGCTCGCAAGGTGTCGGCATAGGCCTGGTTCGTCAGGGTGGAGCCTTCGGCGATGGGCATGCCGCCGGGCAGGAAGTAGGCCGCCGTCGCTTCCGACACGCCCAGCCGTTCGGCGTCCTCCGCGACCGAGCTGGCGAGGCGGGGCGAGACGGCGAACCCGGCTTCCGCGTGATCGATGGCCGCGTCGAAGAGCCCCGACCAGTTGGCCGTGCCCCAGCGACGGTGCGCCTCCTCCATCAGCATGGGCGTGCCCGGCGTGCCGACCGACAGCCCGCCGACGACAGCGTCGAAGAAACCCATCGGCTCGCCGTCTTCCCCGAGGAAGAGCTTCGGCGTCGCGGCCATCGGGGCCGTCTCCCGCCCATCCAGCGTCGTCACCTCGCCGGAGGCCGCGTCGTAGTAGACGAGGAACGCGCCGCCACCGAGGCCGGACGATTGCGGCTCCACCAGTCCCAGCACCGTCTGCACCGCGACCATGGCGTCCGCCGCGCTGCCCCCGGCGCGCAGCACGTCCGCGCCCGCCTCGGCCGCCAGAGGGTTCGCCGCGACGACCATCCAGTCGGTCGCGGAGACGGGGGCGGAGGTCTCGACCGCGAGGCCGGTGGCGGGTTCGGGGGCGACGGCATCGGCGGCCTCCTGTGCCAGGGCGGGCGATGCGAGCAGCAGCGAGAGGGTGAGGGTGGGCGTCAGGATGGGGCGCATGAAGTCTCTCCGGGATGTTGGGCTCACGAAGAAGCATGACGTCATCGGGACATATGGCAACCCCCTCCCACCGACGCCCGTTGATCGCCCCGCGCCGCCGGGCTAGCTGCCGCCGATGGATCTGCACGAACTCTACGCCGCCCGCGTGGCCGATGGCCGCCTGACCGCCGATCCCGCGCAGGAGGCCGCGCTGGAACCATTGGACCGGGTGCGGCGCGCACTGACGGAGGCACCGCCGAAGCGGGGGTTCTTCTCCCGCGCCAAACCTGCGGAAGGCCCGATGGGGTGTTATCTCTGGGGCGGAGTCGGGCGGGGCAAGTCGATGCTGATGGATCTCTTCCACGAGGCGGCCCCGGTCCCGTCGCGCCGCGTCCACTTCCACGCCTTCCTGCAAGAGGTCCATGACGGCATACACGCGGCGCGCAAGCGCGGCGTGGACGACCCGCTGACCCCCGTGGCCGACGCCGTGATCGCCGACGTCCGCGTGCTCTGCTTCGACGAGATGCAGATCACCGACATCACCGACGCGATGATCGTCGGCCGCCTGTTCCAGAAGCTCTTCGCCGCCGGCGTGCGGGTCGTGACGACGTCGAACCGGGTGCCGGACGACCTCTACAAGGACGGGCTGAACCGCGCGCTCTTCGTGCCGTTCATCGATCTGCTGAAGGAGCGGATGCTGGTGCACGAGCTGGTCGCGGCGCGGGACTACCGGCAGGATCTGCTGGCAGACGAGGAGGTCTACTTCACCGGCGGCGGCGCGCTCGACGACATCTGGGAGCGGCTCTCGGGCGGGCGGGTCGAGGGGCTGACGCTGCGGGTGAAGGGGCGCGACCTGCGGCTGGACGACTATGCCTCCGGAGTCGCGCGGGCCTCCTTCGCGCAGCTCTGCGGACGGCCGCTGGGGGCCGGTGACTACCTGGCGCTGGCGGAGGCCGTTCGCGTCCTGATCCTGACCGACGTGCCGCGTCTTGCCCGTGCGCAGAACAACGAGGCCAAGCGGTTCGTGACGCTGATCGACGCCCTCTACGAGGCGCGCGTCCGCCTGATCGTGTCGGCCGCCGCGGAACCGGAGGCGCTCTACGAGGCCGGGGAGGGCCGGTTCGAGTTCGACCGCACGGCGTCCCGTCTGCGCGAGATGCAGGCGACGGGCTGGGGAAGCGACCGGGCCTGATGTCGCTCCCCGATCCGTCACGCGACGTCGTGGCATGACTGTTAACGAATGGATGCTACAAATGAGATCATGACACAGGACCTCGACCCCTTCGCGCGCTGCCGCCCCTACGACCGGGCGGAACTCGTGAGCGATGCGCTCGTCCACGTCGCAGGGCTGGTGCTGGCGGTCGTCGCCGTTCCCGTCCTCATCACGCTGACGGCCGTGATGCACGGCGACGCGGCGGGGATCGCGGCTGTCTCCATCTATGGCACGACGCTGATCGTGATGCTCTCGGCTTCACTTGCCTACAACCACCTCCCCCGCCCCGAATGGCAGGACGGGCTGCGCCGGATGGATCTCTCGGCCATCTACCTCAAGATCGCCGGCACGGTCACGCCTTTCGCCCTGCTCGCCGGCACCGGGGGCGGGTTCCTCGCCGCGATGTGGACGGCGGCCTGCGTGGCGACGGCGACGACCTTCCTGCGCCGCCGCCGGTCCACCGTCCTCTCCGTCGGGATCGCGCTGTCCATGGGCTGGGCGGTTCTGATCGGGGGCGGGGAGGTGATCGCCACCACCTCCGCGCCGGTCTTCTGGCTCATGCTGGCGGGCGGGCTGCTCTACTCGCTGGGCACGCCGTTCCTGATGATGGAGCGGATGCGGTTCCACAACGCGATCTGGCATGGCTTCGTCGTCGCCGCCTCGATGGTCTTCTACGTCGCCGTCACCTGGCACATGATCGCCACCCGGATGCCGCCGGCGATCGGATAACCCGAGGATGACGTGGCGCGCGGCGTCGCCGGCGGCGTCACGGCTCCCGGATCGCATCGGAGCCGTCCTCGGGAAAACCTGGCACGCACGCTGCGCAGGGGCCGCCACCGGGCGGTGGCGCCAGGGCCGGGATCGTGGCACTGCTGGCCCGATCAACGAGGGACGGCACCATGACTTTCGGCAAGGGACATCACCTTCACCTCATCGACGGCTCGGCCTACATCTTCCGGGCCTTCCACGCCCTGCCGCCGCTCTCCCGCAAGTCGGACGGGCTGCCGATCGGGGCGGTCTCGGGTTTCTGCAGCATGCTCGACCGCTACGTGCAGGGCAACGACGGACCGGACGCGGCGACGCATGCGGCGGTGATCTTCGACAAGGGCTCGCACACGTTCCGCAACGACATGTACGACCTCTACAAGGCCAACCGTTCCGAAATGCCCGAGGACCTGCGCCCGCAGATCCCGCTGACCCGGGAGGCGACGCGGGCGTTCAACATCGCCTGCGAGGAGATCGAGGGGTTCGAGGCGGACGACATCATCGCCACCCTTGCCCACCGGGCACGGGACGCGGGCGGCCGCGTCACCATCCTGTCGTCCGACAAGGACCTCATGCAGCTGGTCGGCGGCGGCGTCGAGATGCTTGACCCGATGAAGAACCGCCGGATCGACGACGACGGCGTGTTCGAGAAGTTCGGCGTGGCGCCCGACCGCGTGGTCGACGTGCAGGCGCTGGCCGGCGACAGCGTGGACAACGTGCCGGGCGCGCCGGGCATCGGGATCAAGACGGCCGCGCAGCTGATCCAGGAATTCGGCATCGCTGGAGGAGCTGCTGGACCGCGCGGAGGAAATCAAGCAACCCAAGCGCCGGCAGACGCTGATCGAGCACCGGGCGCAGATCGAGCTGTCCAAGCGGCTGGTGCAGCTCGATTGCGACATGGAGCTGCCGTTCGGGCTGGACGATCTGGAGATCCGGGACGCGGTGCCGGGCGACCTGCTGGGCTTCCTGAACCGGATGGAGCTGCGCACGCTCACCCGCAAGATCGCCGACCGGCTGGGCGCGCCGGCCCCCGCCGTCGTGGAGATCGCGCCGCCCGGCGACGAGACCGGATGCGCCCGAGACACCCGCGATCGATCCATCGACCTACGAGGTCGTGCGCGACGCCGCCGCGCTGCAGGGCTGGCTGGACCGGATCGCCCGCGTCGGCACCGTCGCCGTGGATACCGAGACGACGTCGCTCGACGAGATGCGCGCGGACCTCGTCGGCGTGTCGCTTGCCGTGGCTCCGGGCGAGGCCTGCTACATCCCGCTGACCCACCGGTCGGGCGGCGGCGACCTCTTCGACAGCGATGCGCTGGCCGAAGGGCAGATGCCGGTGGAGGAGGCGTTGCGGATGCTGAAGCCGATGCTGGAGGACGCGGCCGTCCTCAAGGTCGGGCAGAACATGAAGTACGACTACAAGATCTTCGCGCGCCTCGGCATCCACGTCGCCCCCATCGACGACACGATGCTGCTGTCCTACGCGCAGCACGGCGGACTGCACGGGCACGGCATGGACACGCTGGCGGACCGCTACCTCGGCCACCAGCCGATCCCGATCAAGACGCTTATCGGAACGGGCAAGGCGCAGGTCACCTTCGACCGCGTCGCCATCGACGTCGCCGCGCCCTACGCCGCGGAGGATGCGGACGTCACGCTGCGCCTGCACCGCCTGCTCAAGCCGCGGCTGCATGCCGCGAAGGTCACGCAGGTCTACGAGACGCTGGAACGCCCCCTCGTGCCGGTGCTGGCGCGGATGGAGATGGCCGGCGTGAAGGTGGACCGTGAGGTGCTCAGCCGGATGTCGGGCAAGTTCGCGCAGAAGATGGCGGGGCTGGAGGAGGAGATCCACGCCAAGGCGGGGCGGCCGTTCAACGTCGGATCGCCGAAGCAGCTGGGCGAGATCCTCTTCGACGAGCTGGCGCTCCCGGGCGGCAAGAAGGGCAAGACCGGGGCCTATTCGACGGGTGCGGACATCCTGGAGGATCTGGCGACGGAGCACGAGCTGCCGCGTCTGATCCTGGACTGGCGGCAACTCTCGAAGCTGAAGTCGACCTACACCGATGCCTTGCAGGACCACATCCACCCCGAGACGGGCCGGGTCCACACCTCCTATTCCATCGCCGGGGCGAACACCGGCCGGCTCGCCTCCACCGATCCGAACCTGCAGAACATCCCCATCCGCTCCGAGGAGGGCCGCCGCATCCGCGAGGCCTTCGTCGCCCCCGAAGGGCGCGTTCTGGTGGCGCTCGACTACAGCCAGATCGAGCTGCGCATCCTCGCCCACATCGCCGGGATCGACCAGCTCAAGCAGGCGTTCAAGGCGGGGGTCGACATCCACGCGCTGACCGCGTCCGAGATGTTCGGCGTGCCGCTGGCCGAGATGACGCCGGAGGTGCGCCGACAGGCCAAGGCGATCAACTTCGGGGTGATCTACGGCATCTCGGGCTTCGGCCTGGCACGCAACCTGCGCATCCCCCGGGCCGAGGCGCAGGCCTTCATCGACACCTATTTCGAGCGCTTCCCCGGCATCCGCGATTACATGGACGACACGATCCGCTTCGCCAAGGCCCACGACCGGGTCGAGACGCTGTTCGGCCGGCGCATCCACACGCCGGAGATCAACGCGCGCGGCCCGGGTGCGGGCTTCGCCAAGCGGGCCGCGATCAACGCGCCGATCCAGGGCACGGCCGCCGACGTCATCCGCCGTGCGATGGTCCGGATGGAGGCCGCGATCGAAGGGATCGACGCGCGGATGCTGCTGCAGGTGCACGACGAACTGCTGTTCGAGGTGGCGGAGGACGACGTGGAACGGCTGACCGAACGGGCGCGCGAGGTCATGGAGGGCGCGCACCATCCGGTCGTCGACCTGTCGGTGCCGCTGATCGTGGATGCGGGGCGGGGGGCCAACTGGGCGGAGGCGCACTGAGGACCGTGCTGATCGCGTTCAACAAGCCGATGAACGTACTCAGCCAGTTCACCGACGAGGGGCGCTGGCCGGGGCTGTCGCGGTTCGGGCTGCCCAAGGGGGTCTACGCCGCCGGCCGGCTCGACCGGGACAGCGAGGGTCTGCTGCTGCTCACCGACGACGGGCGGGAGCAGGCGCGGATCGCCCAGCCTGGGTCGAATACGCCGAAGACCTATTTCGCGCTGGTCGAAGGCCTGCCGTCGGCGGAGGCCATCGAAGCGCTGCGAATCGGCGTGACCCTGAAGGACGGTCCGACACGGCCAGCGCGGCGTGGAGGCGGTCGACGCCCCCGAGTGGCTCTGGCCCCGCGAGCCGCCGGTGCGGCTGCGCAAGTCCGTGCCGGACGCCTGGCTGCGGCTGACGATCACCGAGGGGCGCAACCGACAGGTCCGCCGGATGTGCGCCCATGTCGGCCTGCCTGTGCTGCGCCTGATCCGCCGGTCGATAGGCGAGCGATCGCTCGACGGGCTCGCCCCGGGAGACTGGCGCGAGGTCCCTCCCGGAACCCGGCCCGTCGCCGCCCCGTTGACCGCGACACCGGAACCGAAGGGACCGCAAGATGACCCAGCCGACCATGCCGATGCCCGGCGCGCCCGCCCCCGACCTGAACCTCGACCTGATCATCGGGGCGAAGTGGGAGCTTGCGGAACAATCGCCCGACGCCTTCACGATGATCGTCTTCTACCGCGGGCTGCACTGCCCGATCTGCGGGACGTTCCTGAAGGACCTGCGGGGCCTGTACGACGATTTCCTCTCCAAGGGTGTCGAGGTCCTGAACGTGTCGATGGACTCCGAGGAGACGGCGACGAAGGCGCATGAGGACTGGGGGCTGGACCCGATCCCGATGGGCTACGGGATGACGGAGGAGACGGCGCGGGCCTGGGGGCTCTACCTGTCGGACGCCCGCTCCGAGAAGGAGCCGGAGGTATTCTGCGAGCCCGGACTGGCGCTCGTGAAGCCGGACGGCACGCTTTTCATGATGGAGAGGTCCAGCGCGCCGTTCCTGCGACCGGACCTGAAGATGTTGCTCTCCAAGCTCGATTTCATCACCCAGAACGACTACCCGCCGCGCGGCACCCGCGCCGGCTGAGCGTCGGACGATGGCGCGGTGATCCGGGCGACGATCCGCCGCGAGAGCGGGGCCAGCACCATCACCGCCGGGAATGCGACCGGCCCGGGCGTCAGCCGGGCCCCGACCCAGGGAACGAGAAACCCTCCAGCACCCGCGTGGCGTGCAGCGTCGAGATGCCGCAGACGCGGAACGACATCAGGCCCGACAGGAGGTGGGCCTGGGGCGAAGCCTGTGGAAAGCATCGCGGGTCTCTCCGGGCATGGCCTGATCTTCGCATCCGCCGAGATCGCCGCTCCGCCCTGCGTCAGCGATCGACCTGCTTGGCCAGCGCGAAGAATGTTCCCTGAGACACGACGCCGAACGAACCGTCGCGCTCTTCCCCCAGATCGACCAGCCGGTAGAACGACTTGCGGTCGATGAGGGCCTCCAGCCCCCGCCGCACCTCGACGTAGGGAGAGGGTTCCCCGTCGGCGGAAGTCTCGACCCGGATCGGTGCGTCGGGGCCCGCCGCGACCCGGTCGCCCACGTTGGTCTCGAAGGTGATCGCACCGTCCACCACGTCGAAGTCCACCGCGACGAAAGGCGCGTCCTCGACCCGCAGGCGGACCTTCTCCACCGGCGTCACGAGGAAATGATCGTCCCCCTCGCGCTTGAGGATCGAGGCGAAGAGCTTCACCAGCCCCATCCGCCGGATCGGCGTCCCCTCGTGGATCCATGTCCCGTCGCGGCGGATCACGATGTCGATGTCGCCGCAGAAGGGCGGGTCCCACAGATGCACGGGCGGAGCCCCGCGTTTGCCTTCCTTGGCGGCGACCTGCGCGGAGCGCAGGAAGTCGTCCGCCGGGGCGCTCGCGTCATCTTGTCCGGCCATTGCCCTTTGCCCCCGCATCCGTCAGCCATATCTGTGATCCAACCAAGATAACGCGCGCGGGAGCAATGCAATGGTCGCTGACACCGGGACGGACCACGGGGCGGACGGATTGCTCGACGAGATCGAGGCCCTCGGCGCACGGCTCATCCTCGCCCGCGCCGCCATCGCGACCCGCATCATCGGGCAGGACCGCGTGGTGGACCTGTCGCTCGCCGCGATGCTCTCGGGCGGGCACGCGCTGCTGATGGGGCTGCCGGGCCTGGGGAAGACGCGGCTGGTGGAGACGCTGGCGACCGTCATGGGGCTCTCGGGCAGCCGCATCCAGTTCACGCCGGATCTCATGCCGTCCGACATCCTCGGGTCCGAGGTGCTGGAGACCGGAGCCGACGGGACGCGGGCCTTCCGCTACATCGAGGGACCGATCTTCGCGCAGCTGCTGATGGCGGACGAGATCAACCGCGCCTCGCCGCGCACCCAGTCGGCCCTGCTGCAGGCGATGCAGGAGCGCGAGGTCACCGTGGCCGGCCAGACGCGGAGGCTGCCGGCCCCCTTCCACGTCCTGGCCACGCAGAACCCCATCGAGCAGGAGGGAACCTATCCGCTCCCCGAGGCGCAGCTCGACCGGTTCCTCGTGCGCGTCGACGTCGAGTACCCCGACCGCGCGACGGAACGCGCCATCGTTCTGGCCACGACGGGCGGCGCGGAAGCGGAGGCCATGCCGGTGTTCGACGCGGCCGGCCTGATCGCGGCACAATCCGTCGTGCGCCGGATGCCGGTGGGGGACACGGTGGTCGACCTGATCCTCGATCTCGTGCGCGCCTGCCGCCCCGACAGCCCGGAAGCGCCGGAGACCGTCCGCGTCCCACGTCGCCTGGGGCCCCGGTCCGCGCGCGGCGCAGGCGCTCATGCTGCTGGTCCGCGCGCAGGCGCTGCTGGACGGGCGGCTGGCCCCCGACGTGTCGGACGTGATGCTCGCTCGCCCGCGCCCGTGCTCGCGCACCGCATGGCGCTCTCGTTCGCCGCGCGCGCCGAGGGCGTGGTGCTGGAGGAGGTGATCGAGGAGGTCGCCGCCCGCGTCACCCGCGTCGAGCGGGCGGCTTGAGCGAAGCCCTTCATACGCCCGGGAGCCTGCGCGCGCGCTCCGAAGGAGCCGCCGCCGGATTGCCGCCGCTCCTGCTGTCGGCCGAGCGGCTGGCGGCCACGATCCTGTCGGGCGACCACGGGCGCAAGCGGGCCGGGCCGGGCGACGCCTTCTGGCAGTTCCGTGCCGCGCAGCCGGGCGACGGCCGGCGGTCCATAGACTGGCGGCAATCGGCCCGCGGCGACGGGCACTTCGTGCGGGAGACGGAGTGGCAGGCGGCGCAGTCGCTGATGCTCTGGGTCGACGATGCGGCCTCGATGCGCTTCGCCTCCGCCAGGCGCGTCTCCAAGCTGCGGCGCGCGCAGACGCTGGCGCTGGCGCTGGCCGTTCTGACGACGCGGGCGGGCGAGCGCGCTGGGCTGGCGAGCCTCGCGGAGCCGCCGCGGGGCGGCAAGGCGCAGCTGATCCGGATCGCCGACGCGCTGATGCGGGGCGGCGATGTGCCCGACTACGGCGCGCCGCGTCCGCAGGTCATGCCGATGGGAGCGCGCGCGGTCTTCCTGTCGGACTTCCTCGGCCCCCCCGATGCCGTGACCGACGCGCTCACCTCCGCCGCAGACCGGGGCGTGCAGGGCCTGCTGGTGCAGGTGCTGGACCCCGAGGAGGAGGCCTTCCCCTATGATGGGCGCACCGTGTTCGAGAGCATGTCCGGGGCCGTGCGCTTCGAGACGCTGAAGGCCGGGCAGCTGCGCGGCGACTACCTCGACCGGCTGGCCAAGCGCCGCGCCGCCTTGCGCGACCTCTGCCGCCGCACCGGCTGGCGATTCCACCTGCATCACACCGATACGCCCCCCGAGGCCGCGCTGCTGTCGCTCTACGCCGCGCTGGACCGCCGCCGGTGAGCGCGCTCGCCTTCACCGCGCCGGTCCTGCTGCTGGCGCTGGTCGTCCTGCCGATCCTGTGGTGGCTGCTGCGCGCCGTGCCGCCCGCGCCGATCAGGCGGCGGTTCCCCGGGATCGTCCTGCTGCTGGGGCTGCGCGACGAGGAGAGCCAGACGGCCACGACGCCCTGGTGGCTGCTGCTGCTGCGGATGCTGGCGCTTGCTGCCGTCATCATCGGCTTCGCCGGCCCGATCCTGAACCCGCGTCAGGCGGGAACCGGGACGGGGCCGCTGCTGGTGGTGATGGATGCGAGCTGGGCGTCGGCACGCGACTGGCCTGCCCGGATGGCGAAGGTCGAGCAGATGCTGCGCGACGCGGCGCGCGCGGGTCGGACGGCCGCTGTCCTGTCGCTGACCGAACCGCTCCCCGAGGAGATCCCGTGGCAGTCGGCGGACGCCTGGGTCGAGCGGCTGCCGTCGATCGTGCCGAACGCCTGGGAGCCGGAGTATTCGGGCCTCGCCGGGCTGGACGTGGACGGTGCGGAGGTCGTCTGGGTCTCCGACGGCCTGGACCGGCCGGGGCGCGATGCCGTGACGGCCCGCGTGATCGAGAGTGCGCGCCCGGTGCTGGGTCTCGTGCCCGCCGCTTACGACGACGGCGTGATCTCCCTGCGCGCGCTCAGGCTCGGCGACGGCACGGAGCGCGGCGTCGACATCCGCGCCGTCGGCCCGGGTCCGAACGGGGCGATGACGCAGCTGGGCATCGCCACCGCGGATTTCGCGGCCGGGGCGACGGAGGCGGAGGTCTCGCTGACGCTGCCGCCCGAGTTGCGCAACCGCGTCGCCCGCTTCGAGATCGTCGGCGAGCGATCCGCCGGAGCCGTCAGCCTGACCGACGACAGCCTCGCCCGCCGGGAGGTCGCGCTGCTGACGCGCGCGGAGGACGAGGCGCAGGATCTGCTCTCCCCGCTCTACTATCTGCGCCGTGCGCTCGACCCGACCGCCGACCTGATCGAGGGCGACCTGGAGACGTTGCTGCCCGCCGCGCCGGACGTGCTCGTCCTCGCCGACGTGGCGCGCCTGTCGCCGGGCGAGACGGCGCAGGTGACCGAATGGGTCGAGGACGGCGGGCTGCTCCTGCGCTTCGCCGGCCCTGTCCTCGCCGCCTCCGACATCAGCCGGAACGTGGAAGATCCGCTGATGCCCGTGCGCCTGCGGTCCGGCGGGCGCACCGTCGGCGGCGCGCTCTCCTGGGGGGAGCCGAAGGCGCTGCGACCCTTCGATCCGACCTCGCCCTTCTTCGGGCTGGACGTCCCGGACGATGTCGAGGTCACGAGCCAGATCGTCGCGCAACCGGACCCGACGCTGGCCGAGCGCACCATCGCCGCCCTCGCCGACGGCACGCCGCTGGTGACGCGCAAGACGCTGGGGCAGGGGCAGGTGGTGCTGTTCCACGTCACCGCCAACGCCGAATGGTCGACGCTGCCGCTCTCGGGCCTCTTCGTGCGGATGCTGGAACGCCTCGCCGTCTCCACCCGGCCCGCAGGCGATGTCGGCGGAGGCGCTGGAGGGCACGACCTGGGTGCCGCGGGTCACGCTCGACGGGTTCGGCGTGTCGCGCGACGCGGGCGCGATGGCCGGCGTGCCGGGCGAGGATCTGGTCGATCCGGTGCCCTCCGCCGCCCTGCCGCCCGGTCTCTACGAGGGGCCGGGGCAGAGCCTCGCGCTCAACGTCCTCGGGACCGATGCGACGCTCGCCGGCGCCCAATGGCCCGCGGGGACTTCCATCGAAGGGCTGGACAGGGCCGAGGAGACCGACCTGATGCCCTACCTGCTGGCAGCCGCGCTGATCCTGCTGACGCTCGACGCGATCGCCTCGCTCTGGCTCGGCGGACGCCTGCGGCGGGGGGGCGTGGCCGCGACCGTCCTGCTGGCTCTGCTCGCGGCACCCGAAGGCCATGCGCAGGAGGTGCTGCCGCCCGGCGAGGTCTCGCTCGCCTACGTTCGCACCGGCGACGCCCGGCTCGACGAGGTCTCGGAGGCCGGGCTGCGCGGCCTGTCCGCAGGTGCTGGCGCAGCGCACCAGCATCGAGCCGGACCCGCCGCGCGGCGTCGATCTGGAGACCGACGAACTGGCCTTCTTCCCGCTGCTCTACTGGCCGGTGGACGCAGGCCAGCCCACCCCCTCCTCGGAGGCCTACGGCCGGCTGAACCGCTACCTGCGCGGTGGCGGCATGATCGTCTTCGACACCCGGGACGCGGACCTCGGCGGCTTCGGCTCCTCCTCGCCGGCGTCCGCGCGGCTGCGCGACCTCGCGGCCCCGCTCGACATCCCGCCGCTGGAACCGCTGCCCGACGATCACGTGATGACGCGCAGCTTCTACCTGCTGCAGGACTACCCGGGCCGCTACGCCTCGCGCGAGGTCTGGGTGGAGGCGAGCCCGGCGGTGGAGCAGCTGGAGGGCATGCCGTTCCGCGTGCTCAACGACGGGGTGACGCCGGTGGTGATCGGCGCGAACGACTGGGCCGCGGCCTGGGCGGTGGATGCGTCGGGGCGCCCGCTCCTGCCCGTGGGCCGCGGGTTCGCAGGCGAACGGCAGCGGGAGATCGCGTTCCGCTTCGGCGTGAACCTGGTGATGCATGTGCTGTCGGGGAACTACAAATCCGATCAGGTGCACGTCCCCGCCCTGCTCGACCGGCTGGGGAACTAGCCCGTGCGCCAGATCCTCCTCGACCCGATGCTGCCGCTCTGGATCGTCGCCGCGGTGGCCGGCGTCGCGCTGCTCGCTTGCCTGCTGGCGGCCGTCCGGGGCCTGCCGGGCTGGTGGCTGCGGGCGCTGGCGGTCGGCGCGCTGGCCGTGGCCCTGCTGAACCCCTCGTTGCAGACCGAGACGCGGGAGCCGCTGACCGACGTGCTGCTGGTGGCAGTGGACGACAGTGCGAGCCAGCGTCTGTCGGACCGTGGGGCGCAGACGGAAGCGGCGCTGGCCGACCTGCTCGCCGAGGCGGAGGGTGCCGGGCTCGACACCCGCGTCGTGCGCGTGGGCGACGGGGCGGGCGACGCCGGCACGCTGGTCACGGGCGCGGTGTCGGAACTGATGGCGGACGTGCCCCGCGACCGGATCGCCGGAGCCGTCGTCATCTCCGACGGGCGCGTCCACGATGCAGACCTGGCCCCCGACCTGCCCGCGCCGCTGCATCTGCTCCGGACGGGGCGGGCCGGCGACTGGGACCGGCGGCTCATCGTGTCGAACGCGCCCAGCTTCGCGATCCTGGACGAGGAGTTCGTCATCACCCTGCGGATCGAGGATCAGGGCGACGTGCCCGAGGGCTTGGGTGCGCAAGCGGAGATCGTGCTGGCCATCGACGGCGGGGCCCCGCGCGCCTACGTCATGCCGGTGGGGCAGGACATCGAGCTGCCGGTGATCCTGCCGCATGGCGGGCTCAACGTGATCGAATTCTCCGTCCCCGAGGCCGAGGGGGAGCTGACGGCGCGCAACAATGCTGCCGTCATCCAGATCAACGGCGTGCGCGACCGGCTGCGCGTGCTGCTGGTCTCCGGCGAGCCGCATGTGGGGCAGCGGACCTGGCGCAACCTGCTCAAGGCCGACGCCGCCGTGGATCTCGTGCACTTCACCATCCTGCGCCCGCCCGGCAAGCAGGACGGGGTGCCGGTGACGGAGCTGTCGCTGATCGCCTTCCCGACGCGCGAGCTCTTCAGCGAGAAGATCGACGAGTTCGATCTCATCATCTTCGACCGCTACCAGCGACGCGGCATCCTGCCGGCGATCTACTTCGACAACGTGCGCGCCTACGTCGAACAGGGCGGCGCGCTGCTGGTTGCCGCCGGGCCGGACTTCGCCGGGGCCGACAGCATCTACCGCTCCCCGCTGGCCCCGATCGTTCCCGCCGTTCCGACGGCCATCGTGCGCGACGAGGGGTTCCTGCCGACCGTGTCGGAGCTGGGGCAGAAGCACCCTGTCACCGAAGGCCTCCCGGACGATTACGGGCTGGACGGGGCCCCCTGGGGTCGCTGGTTCCGGCAGGTGCAGGTGGAGGCGCTGCCCGAGACGCAGACGGTGATGACGGGTCTCTCCGGGGAGCCGCTTCTGGTGCTGGACCGGGTCGGGGACGGACGGGTGGCGCTGCTGGGGTCCGACCACGTCTGGATGTGGGACCGTGGCTACGAGGGCGGCGGGCCGCAGGCGGAGCTGCTGCGCCGGCTGGCGCATTGGATGATGCAGGAGCCGGAGCTGGAGGAGGAGGCGCTGACCGCCTCCGCCCTGGGTCAGGAGATAACGGTGACGCGCCGCACGCTGGGCGACGCGCCGGGGGCCGTGACCGTGACCGCGCCGGACGGAAGCTCGCGGCCGCTGGACCTGATCGAGGAGGCCCCCGGACGCTTCGTCGGGCGGATGACGGAGGCGGAGCCGGGCCTCTACCGGCTGGAGGAAGGCGAGCGGATGGCCGTCATCGGGCTGGGCCCCGCCGCCCCGCGCGAGTTCGTCGAGACGATCGCCACCGATACCGTCCTGCGCCCCGCGATAGACGCGCGCCAGGGAGGCGTCGCGGCGGTGGAGGACGGGATGCCGGACCTTCGCGCCGTGCGGGAGGGTCGCAGCGCGGCCGGGCGCGGATGGCTCGGCTACGTCCCGCGCGGCGCCTACCTCACGGCGGACGTCCGGGTGCTGTCGCTGGTGCCGGCGTGGCTGTTCCTGCTGCTCGCGGCGGGGCTTACGACCTGGGGCTGGCTGCGCGAGGGACGGGACTGAACGCGGCCGTTTGGCTTTTGCAAAGCGGCGGCGTTCGTGATGGTGTTCGCGAGGGGGCGGGTCGCGCCCCGGACCGTTCGGGGAGGACGCATCGTATGATCGACCGCAGGACATTCGCCGGCATCCTCGGGGCCGCGGCCGTCGCGCTCTCCACGCTGCCTGCCGCAGCACAGGAGGTGACGCTCAAGCTGCACCAGTTCCTGCCCGCGCAGGCCAACGTGCCCAGGCTGATCCTCGACGTCTGGGCGGACAACGTGGAGGCCGCGTCGGGCGGGCGCATCGAGGTGGACCGATACCCCTCGATGCAGCTCGGCGGCTCCCCTGCGCAACTCATCGACCAGGCGATCGACGGGGTCGCGGACGTGGTCTGGACCGTGGTGGGCTACACGCCCGGCCGGTTTCCCTCCACCGAGGTCTTCGAGCTGCCCTTCATGGTCAGCGACGCGCGCGCCGGGTCGGCCGCGTTCTGGCGGATGTACGAGGAACACATGCAGGGCGAGTTCGCCGATGTGCACGTCCTCGGCACCTGGATCCACGGACCAGGTGTCATCCATTCGAGCCGGGAGATCCGCACGCCCGACGACCTGCAGGGCATGAAGATCCGCGGTGCGACCCGTCAGGTGAACGCGCTGCTGGAGACGCTGGGCGCGACGCCGGTCGGCCTGCCCGTGCCCGCCATCCCCGAAGCGCTGTCCAAGGGCGTGATCGATGGCACCACGATCCCCTGGGAGGTGACGCCGGCGCTCAGGATCGCGGAACTGGTCGGGCACCATACCGAATTCGAGGGGCGGCATCTCTACAACGTGACCTTCGTGCTGGCGATGAACACGGCGCGCTACGAGGGCCTGCCGGACGATCTGAGAGCGGTCATCGACGACAACTCCGGGCTGGAGTTCTCCGTCTTCGCGGGCGGGACGCAATCGGACGCCGACGGGCCCTCGCGGCAGATCGCCGTGGACGCGGGCGGCAGCATCGTCACCCTGAGCGAGGCGGAGGCGGAGGTCTGGCGCGTGGCGGCGCAACCCGTCTACGACGCCTGGCTGGCGGAGATGTCGGAGCGTGGCATCGACGGCCAGGCGCTGATCGACGAGGCGCGCGCCCTGATGGACGGCTACGAGGGCTGAGCCCGGCCATGCTCGGGCGCATCGTCCACGGAGTCGCCCGCATGATGGCCATCCTCGGCGGTCTGGTGCTGACGGCGCTGATCGCGCTGACGGGGGTGTCGGTGGCGGGCCGGTTCCTGAACGGGATGCTGCATGACGTGCCCTTCGCGGAAACTGCATTCGCCGCCTGGGCCCTGGGTCTCGGGATCGGTCCGGTGACCGGCGACTTCGAACTGGTGGAGGCCGGAATGGCCTTCTGCATCTTCGCCTTCCTGCCCATCGCGCAGCTGACGGGTGCCCATGCCAGCGTCGATGTGCTGACGAACCTGCTGGGGGAGGCGGCGAACCGGGTGCTGGCCGTGCTCTGGGCCGTCCTCTTCGCCGCCGTCATGGTGCTGATCGCCTGGCAGCTCTGGCAGGGGACGTCCGACAAGATGCGCTACGGGGAGACGACGTTCCTGATCCAGTTCCCGATCTGGTGGGCCTACGCCGCCGCGCTTTCGGGGGCCGTCGTCACTGCGCTGGTGGCCTGCTACGTCGCGGTCGTCCGGCTGGCGGAGGCATTGTCCGGCGCGGACATCCTTCCAGCCGAGGGCGCGGAGCGTTGAGCGACCTCGACATCGGGCTCTGGTCGTTTCCGGCGCTTCTCGTGCTGATCTTCCTGCGGGTTCCGATCGGGCTGGCGATGTTCGTGGCCGGAGTCGTGGGCCTCTACCTCGTCACCGGCGGCACCGTCGTTGCCCTCTCCCGGCTCAAGAACGAGACCTTCTCGACCTTCTCCTCCTACTCCCTCTCGATCATCCCGATGTTCCTGCTGATGGGCCATTTCGCCACTCTGGGCGGCATGACCCAGGCGCTGTTCCGCGCCGCCGAAGGGTTCCTCGGGCATCGTCGGGGCGGTGTTGCGATGGCCGCCGTCGGAGCCTGCGCGGGGTTCGGCGCGATCTGCGGCTCCTCGCTGGCGACGGCGGCCACGATGGGGCGGGTCGCGCTGCCGGAGCTGCGCCGCTACGGCTACGACGGCGGCTTCTCCACGGCGACGCTGGCGGCGGGGGGCACGCTGGGCATCCTGATCCCACCGTCCGTCGTGCTCGTGATCTACGCGATCCTGACGGAGCAGAACATCGCCAAGCTGTTCCTCGCGGCCTTCCTGCCCGGCCTCATCGCCGCCCTCGGCTACGGTGTCGCGATCTCGATCTACGTCCGGGTGAACCCCGGTGCGGCCGGCACCCGCCCCCCGATCCCGATGGCCGAGCGGTTCGCGCAGCTCGGAGCCGTCTGGCCGGTGCTGGCCGTCTTCGTCGCGGTCGTGGGCGGCATCTACGGCGGCGTCTTCACCCCGACCGAGGGCGCTGCGATCGGGGCGCTCGGCACGGGATTGATCGCCTTCGCCAACGGCGGGCTGACGGGGCGGACCCTGATGGAGAGCTTCCTCGTCACGGCGAAGTCGAGCGCGATGATCTTCTTCATCGTGCTGGGGGCGGCGATCTACAACGGGTTCCTCGCATTGACGCAGGTCCCGCAGGAGATGTCCGCATGGGTGGTGACGCAGGGGTTCGCACCCCTCACCGTGCTGGTCGTGATCCTGATCTTCTACCTGCTGCTCGGCTGCGTGATGGACTCGCTGTCGATGATCCTGCTGACGATCCCGATCTTCTTTCCGGTCGTCGTGGCGCTCGACTTCGGCATGACGGTGGAGGAGGTGGCGATCTGGTTCGGGATCCTGACGCTGATCGTGGTGGAGGTGGGGCTGATCACGCCGCCGGTGGGGATGAACCTCTTCGTCATCAACGCGATGGACCGCGGCACGCCGATGATCCGGACCTACCGCGCGGTGCTCTACTTCGTGGGTTCCGACCTGGTGCGCGTGGCCCTGCTGGTGGCGTTTCCGGCGATCACGCTGTTCCTGATCTGACCCTCAGTCGCCCTCGGGCATCGCGCCCTTCCGCTTGGCCCGCGACCGCAGCGCCGGCAGCACGACGAGGAGCACGGCGAAGGCCAGCAGGCCCATCGTCATCGGACGCTCCAGGATGAAGCCGATCCCGCCCTCGAGCTGCATCGACCGGCTGAAGTTGTTCTCCAGCATCTGCCCCAGGATGAACCCGATCAGCAGCGGAGCGAGCGGGTAGTCCGCGAAGCGCAGGATCGTGGCGCAGACGCCGAAGGCCACGAGCATCAGCAATTCGGTCGCGTTGTTCTGGCCGATGTAGGCCCCCATCATCGTGAAGAACAGGATGAACGGGATCAGGAAGGTGCGCGGGACGGCGAGGATCTTGGCGATGTAGGGGATGAGCGGCAGGTTGAGGATCAGCAGCACGACGTTGCCGACGTACATCGAGATGATGACCGACCAGAAGATCTGCGGCTCGTCCACCAGCAGGCGCGGCCCCGGCGTGACGTTGAGGGCGATGAGCGCGCCGAGCAGGATCGCGGTGGTGCCCGAGCCGGGGATGCCCAGCGTCAGCAGCGGCACGAAGGAGCCGGTGGCAGCGGCGTTGTTGGCGGATTCGGGCGCGGCGAGGCCCTTCAGAGAGCCCTTTCCGAACTCGTCCTGCTCGTGTTTCGGCGCGATGTTGCGCTCCACGGCATAGCCCAGGAACGAGGCGATGGTGGCCCCGGCACCCGGCAGGACGCCGATCAGGAAGCCCTGCACGGACTGGCGCCCGATGACGGGCGCGATGCTGCGGGCCTCCGCCCGGGTGATGCGCAGGTCCTTGATCTCGCCGCCGCCGTCGTTCTTGGAGCGGCGCGGGTCGAGCACGAGATACATCGCCTCGGGCAGGGCGAACATCGCCATGGCCAGCGTGATGAAGCCGATGCCCGACTGCAGGTCCATGATGCCCATGGTGAAGCGCGGCGCGTTGAAGAGCGCGCCTTCGCCCACCGTCGACAGGATCAGCCCCAGTAACGTCATCAGGAGCGCCTTGCCGACGTTGCCGGTGCCCGCGAAGGCGGCGATGGCCGAGAGCCCGACGACCATCAGCGCGAAGTATTCCGCCGAATGGAACAGCAGCGCGACGGAGGCCAGCGAGGGCGCGAAGATCATCAGGAGCACCGCGCCGATCGTCCCGCCGCAGAAGGAGGAGATGGCCGCGACGGTCAGCGCCTTGCCGGCCTTGCCCTGCCGCGCGAGCGGGTAGCCGTCGAAACTGGTGGCCACCGTGGAGGCGACGCCGGGCGCGTTGATCAGGATGGAGGAGGTGGAGCCGCCGAAGATCGCGCCGTAGTAGACGCCGGCCAGCAGGATGAGCGCGGCCGACGGATCGCCGATGGAGATGGCGACGGGGATCATGATCGCGATGATCGACATCGGGCCGAGGCCCGGGAGCATGCCGATGAACGTGCCGATCAGGCAACCGCCGATCACCATCAGGATGTTGCCGGGGGAGAGGGCCGTCTGCAGGCCGATCAGGATGCCTTCGAGCACGTCAGACCCCCAGGAAGAAGGGCCAGGGGCGCAGGAAGATGCCCAGCACCTCCTGCACCAGATACCAGATCGACCCGGTGGCGACGAGCGCCACGGGAAGCATCAGGTGCCAGCGCCGCTCTCCCAGCAGGAACGAGCCCGCGACGAGGAAGACCGTGGTGGAGAGGAGGAACCCGGCGCTTCGCAGCGTCAGCGCGTAGAGGACCATGAGACCAAGCAGGAGCACGGCCTGCCCGATGTTGTAGTCGCCCAGCCGGCGGTAGTCGACGTCGCCTTCGCCCGGGTCGTAGGTGGTCTTCTCGAAGCCGAGCAGGATGGTGAACGCCACGACGATCGTCAGCACCGAGAGCACCTTGGGGAAGGTCGAGGGCCAGACCGGGTTGCGCTGCATGAAGGGCGGCAGCGAGGCGTCCATCGTGAAGAACGCGGCATAGCCGTAGACGAGGGCGACCAGCAGCACGGTCAGCGCGATCCAGCGGTCGAGCGCCATGGGCGTATCCTCCCCGATACGTTTTGGAAGTGGCCCGCCCCCGGGGGGACGGGCGGGACCTAGGCCTCAGAGGAAGCCGAGTTCGCGCATCAGGTCGCCGATGACCTTCTCCTGATCCTCAAGGAACGCCCGGAAGTCCTCGCCGTCGTTGTGGATGTTGACCCAGCCGTTGGCGGCGCGCACGGCCTCCCACTCGGGCGTGTCGTACATCTTGGTCAGCACGTCCTGATAGGCGGCCAGCTTGTCGTCCGGCAGGCCGGGGGCCGCGAAGAAGCCGCGCCAGTTGACGAACTCCGTGTCGATGCCCTGCTCCATCATCGTGGGCGCGCTGTCGTAGGCCGGCACCCGCTCGGGCGCGGTGATGCCGACGATGCGGACCTCGCCCGCCTCCGCCAGCGCGATGGCCTCCGACAGGCCGGTGGACAGCGCCGCGATCTCGCCCGAGAGCAACCCGGCCATGGCCGTGCCGCCCGCGTCGTAGGGGATGTAATTGACGTCCAGCGGGTCTTCTCCCGCGGCCTTCATCACCATCGCCACGACGAGGTGGTCGAGCCCGCCGGGAACCGAGCCGCCGCCGATGGCCGTGCCCGAGGGGTCCGCCTCGAAGGCGGCGACCAGCCCGGCCATGTCCTGGATCTCGCTGTCCGAGGAGACGACCATCGCGGCGTAATCGCCGATGGTGCCCGCGACCAGCGTGAGGTCGGAGAAGTTGTAGGGGAACTCGCCCGTCAGCGAGCGGATCACGATGGGCGTCGAGTTGACCATCAGGGTGCCCTGCTGGCTGTCGGCGTTCTCGATCATGTAGCCGATCGCCACGCCGCCGCCGCCGCCCGACATGTTCTCGTAGCTGGCCTGACCGATCAGCCCGGCTTCGGTCAACGCCTGACCGGTGCCTCGCGCGGTCCCGTCCCAGCCGCCGCCCGCGCCCCCGGGGACGAGGAAGTGGATGCTGTCGAGCACCTGGTGCCCGTCGGCTTGCGCCATCGATCCGAGCGAAAGGGCCGCGGCCGCCGTCGCCACGAGCACGCGGCGCGTCATGGTGGATTTCGTCATGTCTTCCTCCCGTATCGCCGGACGGGTTCGCCCGTCCGTGCCGCGCCATCGTGACGCCGCGGTTCCGTTCTGTCACGCGAGAACTTCGCGCGCGGAAAGAGGGGGAAGGATATGGATCCGGAGGGGAATGGTGGAGCCTAGCGGGGTCGAACCGCTGACCTCCTGCATGCCATGCAGGCGCTCTACCAACTGAGCTAAGGCCCCTTACCGGCCTGCGATCTAGGGCAGGCCCCGGGACGGCGCAAGCGGAAAAGCCCGCCCGCATCGCCCCCGCGTGGATCGCGGATCAGTCGTCGTCGTCCGCGCTGACGTCGGCGATCTCGTCGAGGGAGACGGTGTCCTCGTCGTCGTCGAGCACCTCCTCCGCATCGTCGTCATCGTCGGCCTCCAGCTCGACATCGTCGTCGTCGAGCAGCAGGTCGTCCTCCGCCTTCTCTTTCTTCTTTGCGTCCACGTCGTCCTTGTCGGCGACCAGGATGCGGGTCTTGCCGCTGGTGTCGACCGTGACCGTCTCCCCTGTGTAGGGGCTCACGACCGGGGACCGGTTCATGTCGTAGAAGCGCTTGCCGGTCGTCGGGCAGACCCGCTTGACGCCCCATTCTTCCTTGGGCATGTCGCATCCTTCATCTCGCCCGGCCGAAAGTGGTCCGGGTGCGGGGAATTGACGCCGGATGCCACAGGGGCCCGGGGGTGGCAACCCCGCCGCCGGAGGGACCATGACCGAACGCCTGCCCGTCCCCGGAACGCCCGGTCTTGAGGTCGCGCTGCGCCGCTCCGCGCGGGCGCGGCGCATGTCGCTGAAGGTCGCACGGTCCGATGGGCGGGTGTCTCTGTCGCTGCCGTCCGGGATGGGATTGGCCGAGGCGCGGGCCTTCGTGGCGGAGCAGGCGGATTGGATCGCGCGTCACGTCGCCGCCGCCCCCGCGCCGCGCCGGATCGAGATCGGGGGGACCTTGCCGCTGCGGGGGCGGGAGGTGCCGGTGGTGGCCTGTGGCGGTCGGTCGGCGCGCTTCGACGGGGCGGTCGTCGAAGTGCCGGACGACACGCGCGCCGGGCCGCGAGTGAAGGTGCTGCTGCAGGCGATGGCGCGGACGCATCTGTCCGTCGCGGTGGAGCGATACGCCGACCTGCTGGACCGGCAACCGACGAGGCTCACGCTGCGCGATACCCGCTCCCGCTGGGGCTCGTGCTCGTCCAGGCGGGAGCTGATGTTCAGCTGGCGGCTCGTCATGGCTCCGCCGGAGGTGCTGGACTACGTCGCCGCCCACGAAGTCGCGCATCTCGTCCACATGGACCATTCCGCACGGTTCTGGTCGCAGGTGGAGGCGTTGATGCCCGACTACGCCCCCCGCCGCGCCTGGCTGCGGTCACGGGGGGCGGCGCTGCACGCGGTGGACTTCACCGCCGGTTGACGGCCCTCGCTTAGGCGTGGATCGCACCGTCGCCGCAGGCCAGCGCGGCCTCCCGCATCGCCTCGCTGTAGGTCGGATGCGCGTGGCAGGTGCGCGCCAGATCCTCGGCCGCGGCCCCGAACTCCATCGCGACGCAGACCTCGTGGATGAGGTCGCCCGCCATCGGGCCGATCACGTGGCAGCCGAGGATGCGGTCGGTCTCTGCATCGGCCAGCATCTTGACGAACCCGTCGCCTGCGAAGTTGGCCTTGGCCCGCCCGTTGCCCATGAAGGAGAACTTGCCGACCTTGTAGGCGCGCCCCTCCTCCTTGAGCTGCTCCTCGGTCAGACCGACCGATGCGACCTCGGGGTGGGTGTAGATCACGCCGGGGATGACGCCGTAGTTCACGTGGCCGTGCTGCCCGGCGAGGATCTCGGCGATGGCCATGCCCTCGTCCTCGGCCTTGTGGGCCAGCATCGGGCCTTCGATCACGTCGCCGATGGCGTAGATGCCTTTGACGTTGGTGGCATAATTCGTAGTCGACCGCGATCTGCCCGCGCTTCGTCATCTCGATGCCGAGCGTGTCGAGCCCCAGCCCCTCGGTATGGGGCTTGCGCCCCGTGGCGACGAGCACGACGTCGGCCTGCAGCTCGTGCGCGCTGTCGTCCTTGCGCAGCGCGTAGCTGACGGTAGCGGACTTGCCCTTCGCCACGACCTTGCTCACGGCGGCACCGAGGACGAACTTGAGGCCCTGTTTCTGCAACAGCTTCTGGAACGCCTTGGCGACCTCCCGGTCCTGACCCGGGGTGATGCCGTCGAGGTATTCGACCACGGTGACCTCGGTGCCGAGCCGGGCGTAGACGCTGCCGAGCTCCAGCCCGATCACGCCGCCGCCGACCACCACCATCGTCTCGGGAATGCTCGACAGTTCCAGCGCGCCGGTGGAGGTGACGATGACCTTCTCGTCGATCTCGACCTCCGCGCCGGGCACGTTCGCCGCCTCGGAGCCGGAGGCGATGATGATGTGCTTCGCCTCGTGGATGTCGTCGCCGACCTTGACCTTACCGGCTTCGGGAATGGAGCCCCAGCCCTTGAGCCAGTCGATCTTGTTCTTCTTGAACAGGAACTCGATGCCCTTGGTGTTCTGGGCGATCACGTCGTCCTTGTAGGCGAGCATCTGCGACCAGTCGACGTCCGGGGCCTTGCCCACGAGGCCCATCCTGGCGAAGTTGTGCTCCGCTTCGTGCAGCGAGTGGGTGGCGTGGAGCATGGCCTTGGAGGGGATGCAGCCGACGTTCAGGCAGGTGCCGCCCAGCGTCTCGCGGCCCTCGACCACGGCCGTCTTGAGCCCCAGTTGCGCGCAGCGGATGGCACAGACGTAGCCGCCGGGGCCGCTGCCGATGATGATGACGTCGTATTGGGCCATGGTGCCTCCGGGCGGCGAAATCGGTGGGTGATCCACGGGTGATCTACGGGTGATCCGCGTCGGACGTGCCGCGGATCAGACGAGGGTGGAGATAACCATCGCGACGGTCGCCGTGAACCCCACGATCCAGATGATCGACCGGCCGGGCCGCCAGCCGAAGGCGTAGGCCGGGACGTAGAGGACGCGGGCGGCGAGGTAGGTCCAGCCGCAGGCGGCGGTGAAGGCGGTCGACTGGTCGGAGAGCGTGACGATCACGACGGCGACGCGTGAACAGGATCAGCCCCTCGAAATGGTTGGCGAAGGCGCGTTGCAGCCGCAGCGTCCGCTCGGACAGCGGGTTGCGAGGGCGGGCGGTCGCGGGCGGACATCATGTAGCCGGGCGACGCCTCCTTGTTGGCGGGGACGGCGAGGAGGACGAACTGCGCGACCTGGAGCAGGACGGCGAGGGCGAGGGCGGTGAGTTCGGGGGTCATTTGATGCGCCTGACGAGGAGGTAGGTGGTGAAGCCGGAGATCGCGGCGTAGCCGGCGGCGAGATACCACAGCACCGGGTCGGGGCCGCGCCAGGCCTGGAGGATCAGGACGAGGACGACGGCGATGGCGACGCGGATCAGCCAGAAGGCGATGGCGCGGCGGACGGGGCTCATGCGGTGCGCATGAACCGGCCGGTCACGGGGCCGTCGGTCTGATCCTCCCGGTCGAGCCAAGCCTGCGCCTTCTTGCGGTCGTTGACCTCGAAGAGCGCGGTGACGCCGGAGCCGTCGGCGTCGCGCCAGAGCTGGAGGAGGGTGAGACCGGCGTGCATCCGGGTCTCGGCGTGGGCGTCGAAGTCGGACTTCCAGGCGGCGTAGTCGGCGGGGGTCTGGTGGGTGAGGAGGTTCATGGGGGCTCCGGGGCTTCGAAGTGTCAGGGGATCAGGGTGGCGCAGTTCACCATGCCCACCGATGCGGAAGCTGGTGGCGCATGGTGATGCCCACCCTACGGCTTGCTCAGTTACGTGTGAGTACATGTCTTGCTCATATGTCAGGTGATCGGGAACAGGCTCGGTGAGTCGATAGTTGTTTACTCATTAGGCATGCTCGTGCTCAAGATATGAGCCATAATGCATCAAGCTCAGTTCGTCCAACTACTTTGAAAAATTGAACATGGAGATTGCACTCGGTCGAAGCGAATACTCATCGTGCATCAACTTAGACATCTCAGAAGCAGTTCGCTAACAGTAAGCAATTCGATATGCTTCTCTGAGGGCGGTATTGAAGATCGATCGCTATTTCGCTGAGTACTATTCAGCTCTAAAGCGGTAGCGTCTCGATTTCTAAGATCATTCAGCCTTCGACAACTGCTCCCAGATTATCGGCCTCAATGCGTTGGATCGTATCACTGCGGCTCATATCGAATGCTCGACCATCATCGATCGCAGCGAACTCATTCCGATTGCGCTGAAAGCATCGTTGGCTAGCGCGGACCAGATACTTGACGTAGCAAGTCTGCCATCTGCGAAAGTGCTTCAGACATCGTGCTAGATATCCATCGCAAAGGCTACGAGTATTAGATAGCAATACCGGCCTGACATTTAGTGCATTTCACAAATCCATCAGCAGCCGCCGCGGATCCTCCAGCGCTTCCTTCACCCGCACGAGGAACGTCACCGCGCCCTTGCCGTCCACGATGCGGTGGTCGTAGCTCAGCGCGAGGTACATCATCGGGCGGATGACGATCTCGCCGCCGACCACCATCGGGCGGTCCTGGATCTTGTGCATTCCCAGGATGCCCGATTGCGGCGGGTTGAGGATCGGCGAGGACATGAGCGAGCCGTAGACGCCGCCGTTGGAGATGGTGAAGGTGCCGCCCTGCATGTCGGCCATGCGACAGCTTGCCGTCGCGGGCGGCGGCACCCTTCTCGGCGATGGCCTTCTCGATCTCGGCGAAGGACATGGAATCGGCGTCGCGGATGACGGGGACGACGAGGCCCTGGGGCGTGCCGGCGGCGATGCCCATGTGGACGAAGTGCTTGTAGACGACGTCGGTGCCGTCGATCTCGGCGTTGACCTCGGGCACTTCGCGCAGCGCGTGGACGCAGGCCTTGGTGAAGAAGGACATGAAGCCCAGCTTCACGCCGTGCTTCTTGAGGAACAGGTCCTTGTACTCGGTGCGCAGGTCCATGACCGCGCCCATGTCCACCTCGTTGTAGGTGGTGAGCATGGCGGCGGTGTTCTGGCTCTCCTTGAGGCGCTTGGCGATGGTCTGGCGCAGGCGGGTCATCTTGACCCGCTCCTCGCGCGCGTCGTCGCCGGCGGGGGTGGGGGCGCGCGGGCTGGGCGTGGCGGGCTGCCGGCTTCGGAGGCCTTCGCCACGTCCTCCTTCATCACGCGGCCGTCGCGGCCGGTGCCCGTCACCTCGTCGGCGGTCAGGCCCTTCTCGGCCATCGCCTTCTTGGCGGAGGGCGCATCCTCGACGTCGCGTGCGGCCCTTGGCGGCGACGTTGGCCTTGGCCTCCTCGACCTCCGCCTTGCCGGCGTCGGGGTTCGGCTCGGGGTTCTCGGCGCGCGGCTTGGCGACGGCCCCGGCCCCGGTGGTCATCACGGCGAGCTTGCCGCCGGCGGCGACGGTCTCGCCCTCCTGCGGCGACGATCTCGGTCAGGGTGCCGGCGGCGGGGGCGGGGACCTCGACGGAGACCTTGTCGGTCTCCAGCTCGCAGAGCATCTCGTCGGCCTCGACGGTGTCGCCGGCCGATTTGAACCAGGTGGCGACGGTGGCCTCGGAGACGGATTCGCCCAGGGCGGGGACCATGACGTCGATCGCCTCGCCCGCCTCGTCCGTCCCGTCGGTTTCGGGCTTGGCCTGGCCCGGGGCGTTGTCGGCGGATTGTTCGGCCTTCGGGGCCGATTTGCCCTTCTTCGGGGCGGGTGCCGCGCCCTCGCCCTCGGAGATGGTGGCCAGCAGCGCGTCGACGCCGACGGTCTCTCCCTCGGCGGCGACGATCTCGCCCAGGGTGCCGGCGGCGGGGGAGGGCACCTCGACGGTGACCTTGTCGGTCTCCAGCTCGCAGAGCATCTCGTCCGCCTCCACCGCGTCGCCGGGCTGCTTGAACCAGGTGGCGACGGTGGCCTCGGTGACGCTCTCGCCCAGGGTCGGGACTTTGACTTCGATGGACATGGGGTTCACTCCGTGCGCAGCGCTTCGTCGACGAGCGCTGCTTGTTGGGCCTTGTGCTGGCTGGCGAGACCGGTGGCGGGCGAGGCTGCGGCGGCGCGACCGGCATAGATCGGCCGGGTGTGGGCCGCGCCGATGCGGGTGAGGACCCATTCGATGTTGGGCTCCACGAAGGTCCAGCCGCCCTGGTTCTTGGGCTCCTCCTGACACCAGACGATCTGCGCGTGCTTGAAGCGTTCGAGCTCGTTGACGAGGGCCAGGGCCGGGAACGGATAGAACTGCTCCAGCCGCAGGATGTAGACGTCGTCGATGCCGCGGGCGTCGCGCTCCTCCAGCAGATCGTAGTAGACCTTGCCCGAGCAGACGACCACGCGCTTGATCTCGGCATCCGCCACCAGCTCCGTGTCCGAATTGCCGTGCTGCGCATCGTCCCAGAGGACGCGGTGGAAGCTGGAGCCGGTGGTGAACTCGGCCTTGGTCGACACGGCAAGCTTGTGGCGCAGGAGCGACTTCGGCGTCATCAGGATCAGCGGCTTGCGGAAGTCGCGGTGCAGCTGCCGGCGCAGGATGTGGAAGTAGTTCGCCGGCGTGGTGCAGTTGGCGACGATCCAGTTGTCGTTGCCGCACATCTGCAGGAAGCGCTCCAGCCGCGCCGAGGAATGCTCCGGGCCCTGCCCCTCGTAGCCGTGGGGCAGCAGGCAGACGAGGCCCGACATGCGCAGCCATTTGGCCTCGCCCGGAGGAGATGAACTGGTCGAACATGATCTGCGCGCCGTTGGCGAAGTCGCCGAACTGCGCCTCCCAGAGGGTGAGGGCGTTGGGTTCGGCGAGGGAGTAGCCGTACTCGAAGCCGAGCACGGCGTATTCCGAGAGGGCGCTGTCGATGACCTCGTAGGGGGCCTGGCCCTCGCGGATGTGGTTGAGAGGGTAGTAGCGGTCCTCGTTCTCCTGGTTCACGAGGGCGGAATGGCGATGGCTGAACGTGCCCCGCGTGCTGTCCTGTCCGGCGAGGCGGACCTTGTAGCCCTCGGTCAGGAGCGATCCGAAGGCCAGCGCCTCCGCCGTGGCCCAATCGAAGCCGATGCCGCTCTCGAACATCTTCGCCTTCGCATCGAGCAGGCGGCCGATCGTCTTGTGCATGGCGAAGCCGTCGGGCGTCGCGGTCAGCGCGCGGCCGATCTCGTCGCAGGTCTCGGGCGGGATCGCGGTTTCGCCGCGCACGTAGTCGCCGTCCTTGCGTCGGTCCAGATGCGACCAGCGGCCGTCGAGCCAGTCGGCCTTGTTTGGCTTGTAGTCGCGCCCGGCCTCGAACTCGGCGGCCAGATGCTCCTGGAAGGTGGTCTTCATATCCTCGATCTCGCCCTCGGGGATGAGCCCGTCCTTCACCAGCCGGCGGGTGTAGAGCGTGAGCGTGGTCTCCTGATCCTTGATGCGCTTGTACATCACCGGATTGGTGAACATCGGTTCGTCGCCCTCGTTGTGGCCGAACCGGCGGTAGCAGAAGATGTCGAGAACGACGTCCTTGCCGAACTTCTGCCGGAACTCGGTGGCCACGCGGGCGGCATGGACGACCGCTTCCGGGTCGTCGCCGTTGACGTGGAAGATCGGGGCCTCCACCACCAGCGCGTTGTCGGTCGGATAGGGGCTGGAGCGGGAGAAGTGCGGCGCGGTGGTGAAGCCGATCTGGTTGTTCACGACGATGTGGATCGTGCCGCCGGTGCGGTGGCCGCGCACGCCCGAGAGCGCGAAGCATTCCGCCACGATGCCCTGCCCGGCGAAGGCTGCGTCGCCGTGCAGCAGGATGCCGACGACCTGTCTGCGCGCCGAATCGCCCAGCTGGTCCTGCTTGGCGCGGACCTTGCCCAGCACGACGGGATTGACCGCCTCCAGGTGCGATGGGTTCGCCGTGAGCGAGAGGTGGACGGAGTTGCCGTCGAAGTCCCGGTCGGAGCTGGCCCCGAGGTGGTACTTCACGTCGCCCGACCCGTCGACGTCCTCGGGCTTGAAGCTGCCGCCCTGGAACTCGTTGAAGATCGCCTTGTAGGGCTTCTGCATCACGTTCGCGAGCACCGACAGCCGGCCGCGGTGGGGCATCCCGATGACGATGTCGGAGAGGCCCAGCTGCCCGCCGCGCTTGATGATCTGCTCCATCGCCGGGATCAGGGCCTCGCCGCCGTCCAGACCGAAGCGTTTCGTGCCCATGTACTTGACGTGGAGGAACTTCTCGAACCCCTCCGCCTCCACCAGCTTGTTGAGGATCGCCTTGCGGCCAGCTTGGGTGAACTCGATTTCCTTGCCCAGGCCCTCGATCCGCTCCTTGAGCCAGGCGCTCTCCTCGGGGTTGGAGATGTGCATGTACTGCAGCGCGAAGGTGCCGCAGTAGGTGCGCTTCAGGATCGACACGATCTCCCGCAGGGTGGCGACTTCGAGCCCCAGGACGTTGTCGATGAAGACCTTGCGGTCCATGTCGGCCTCGGTGAAGCCGTAGGACGCGGGCTCGAGTTCCGGGTGCGGCTTCTCGGCGCGCATGCCCAACGGGTCGAGGTCGGCGGCGAGGTGGCCGCGGATGCGGTGGGCGCGGATCAGCATGAGCGCGCGGATGGAATCGAGCACCGCGCGCTTGATCGCGTCGTCCGACGGCGCGGCTCCGATCTCCTCGGCCTTGGCGCGGATCTTCGCGCCGGCCGCCTTCGCCTCCTTCGGGTCGGCGGCAGGCGCGGCCCACTCCCCGGTGAGCGCGGCCGTCAGGTCGTCCTGCGGCATCGGCGGCCAGTCGGCGCGCGCCCAGCTCGGGCCCGCGGCCTCGGCCTGCGCGGCGCCGGCGTCGTCGTCGAGCCCGGCGAAGAACTGCTTCCAGCTCTCGTCCACCGCACCCGGATCGTCGGCGTAGCGCGCGTACATCTGCTCGAGATACGCGGCGTTGTGGCCCTGCATGAAGGAGGTGGAGTGGAAGGCGTCGTTGGCGGATTGGTCGGTCATTTGGGGACCTCTAGGAGTGTACGGTTGGTAGACCCGGCGCGGTGACCGGAACTGATCTTCGGCGTCACGCTCACCGGGTGAGAATGGCGCGTTGCATGTCCTCGTACCAAAGCCCGAGGGAGGAAGGCGGCTGCGAGAAGATCTGCGGAACGCGCATCGCGCCGCGGACCGTGCCTCTCAGCTGGGGATAGGTGAATCGGCCGGTGAGCGTATCCTTCAGAAACTCCGCGAGCACCCGGCGCAGCAGGAAAGTATAATAGGTCGCCCGGTCCCGTTCCGGCCGGGTGCTGTTGCGTCGCAGAAGATAAGCGCCGTTCGTCACCGTGAGTTCCGCGACCTTGCGGCGCTTGAGCCGCCCCGCGCCGACTTCGGCATGCTCGATCCGTGCCTTCTCGGAGAGCAGCACCAGACCGTGACGTCCGAACCGGGTGGTGGCGTCGAGATCTTCGCCCGGGCAGTAGGCGAGGAGATGATCGTCGAAACGCTCGCGCAGCGCGATCTCCCGACGGACCGTCATCCGGAATCCGCTCATGGACCGGACCCGCAACGTATGGGGCACGCCGTTGGCCTGGCTGTCCGTGGCCCGCGGCTCATAGGGCGGGACGAAATAGTCCGGCGACATCAGCAGGATCTCGCGCTCGATCCAGCGGCCCAGCGGAATGCCTCCCCGAAGGCGGTCGATCCGGGATCTCGCCGCCGCGGAAGTCTTCCTTTCGGGCTGCGGATCGGTCCGGGGTGCGACGGCCGTCCGCGCCGCTTCGGTCGGACCGACGGCGGCGATCCGCGCCTCCGGGTCGTCCTCGTAGATGGCCATCACCCGTTCCGCGCAGTCCCGGTGCAGGAAGGCATCGTCGTCGATCAGGAACAGGATGTCGGCCGTGGCATGGCCGATCGCCACGTTCCGCTGCGTGGCGAGCGAGGGCCGCGGGGCCGCCACGTAGACCAGCGGCACGTCGGCTGTCTTGCACAGGGTCTCGATCCGCGCCTTGCCGGGGCCGATGTCGGCGCTGGCATCCACGATGACGACCTCGGCCGGCGGCCGTGTCTGCTTCAGAGCCGCGGATACGCATTCATGCAGCACATCCGCACGGTTCAACGTGGCGATGCAGAGTCCCCAGACGAGGGCATCTTCCGCCGTCGCGTCCGTCTGCCGATCGGCCGGAGGGCTGCTTCGCGTCCTGTCCATCGCCTCGCCGTTCCCCTCTACCCGATCGCTTCCTTCACCGCCTCGCCCAGCGTCGCCGGGCTGTCGGCGACGATGATGCCGGCGGCGAGCATCGCCTCGATCTTGCTCTCCGCGTCGCCCTTGCCGCCCGCGACGATGGCGCCCGCATGACCCATGCGGCGGCCCGGAGGGGCGGTGCGGCCGGCGATGAACCCGGCGGTCGGCTTCCAGCGGCCGGCGCGGCGCTCGTCGGCGAGGAACTGCGCGGCCTCCTCCTCGGCGGCCCCGCCGATCTCCCCGATCATGATCATCGAGGTCGTCTCGGGGTCGGCGAGGAACATCTCGAGCACGTCGAGATGCTCGGTGCCCTTGATCGGGTCGCCGCCGATGCCGACGGCGGTGGACTGACCCAGCCCCATGTCGGTCGTCTGCTTGACGGCCTCGTAGGTGAGCGTGCCCGAGCGGGAGACGACGCCGACCGATCCACGCTTGTGGATATGACCGGGCATGATGCCGATCTTGCAGGCGCCGGGCGTGATCACGCCGGGGCAGTTCGGCCCGATCAGCCGCGTCCTGGAGCCGTCCAGCGCGCGCTTGACCCGCATCATGTCGAGCACCGGGATGCCTTCGGTGATGCAGACGACCAGCGGGATCCCGGCGTCGATGGCCTCCAGGATCGAATCGGCGGCGAAGGGCGGCGGGACGTAGATGACGCTCGCGTTGGCCCCGGTCCGCTCTACCGCCTCGTGGCAGCTGTCGAACACCGGCAGGTCGAGGTGCGTCTGCCCGCCCTTGCCCGGGGTGACGCCGCCGACCATCTTCGTGCCGTAGGCGATCGCCTGTTCGGAGTGGAACGTGCCCTGGGAGCCGGTCAGGCCCTGGCAGATCACCTTGGTGTCGTGGTCGATGAGAATGGCCATGGGGCCCTCCGTGGTCTTGAAGTTCTGGCCCTGCGGCCGGCGGGGATGCGGGCGCTACCGGGCGCGGGCGTGGACGATGAGGATGACGGGGTGGTCGAAGGCGGTGCCCTCTCCGGTCTCGGGGTTCGCGAAGGTGGTGCGCGCGACGGGCAGCGTCACGGCGAGATTCTCGAAGAAGAACCCGAAGCCGCCATCGGTGTTCTGGGCGGCCGCCAGCGGAGCCAGCAGCGTGTCGCTGCCATCGACGAGGCGGGGGGCGAGGATCTCCCCGGCGAGGGTGTTGGCGCGCTGCGTGCCCACCGCGGGGGAGCCGACGGAGCAGCCGCTGCCGGAAATGCTGCGCCGCGCGCCCCGGTCGTCGGTGAAGGTCTGCTCGGGGGCGGGACCGATGCGGATGAAGGTCAGCGTGCCGGGGTCGGCGTAGACGATGGAGGTGCCGTCGCGCTCCCGGATCGGGAACCGCAGCGCGCCGGCTGCCCGATCCTGCGAGCCGCGCGTCGCGTTGTTGAGGCAGACGGCTTCGGCGGCGAAGCGCATCCGCTGCTCGGCGATGCCGCTGACGCCGGGGCCGAACCCGTTCGACGTCGCGGGCGCGCAGCCGGCGAGGAGTGCGAGGAGGAGGAGCGGGCGGATCATCGCAGCGCCTGCGCGCTGGTGGCGGGCGTCAGCCGCTCCACGGTCAGGAATGTTTCGGTCCCGTTCGGGCCGGGGCGGGTGCCGGTGTGGACGACGGCGACGCGGCCCGGGTTGAGCGCGCGGGCGGCCAGCAGCGTCGTGCCCGGCAGCGCGGAGCCGGCATGGGTGGCGGGGAGAGGGGCTAGGGTGCGGATGCCCTCGGCGTCGAGGCCGGCAGCGGCGGTCTCGGCGGCGGCCAGGCCATGATCGCCATCGAAGGCAACTTCGCAGCGTCGGTCCGTGCCGGGCGCGATGTCCGCGCCGGTGGACGGGGCCACGTCGGAAAACGGATCGAGATCGTAGAAGTCATGGCGGGCCCCGGTGGGGGTGATCGCCGCCGCGGCGGTGACGCCGGTCAGGAACGGGCTGAAGCAATGGGCGGCGAAGGCGGCCAGCATGTCGTTGCGCATGGGGTTGGCCTGGGCCGGTGAGGCGGCGATCGAAAGAAGGACGACGGCTGTCGATGTGATGCGGCGCAGGCCGTTGCCGGCCTGCGTTCGCAGCCTGGAAAGGCCCACCGGACCATTCCATCCCGAACGTCGTTCGGGACCGCTGCTCACCCTTTGACCGCCTTCACGATCTTCTGCGCGCCGTCCTTCAGATCGTCCGCCGCGATCACGTCGAGACCGCTCTCGTTGATGATCTTCTTGCCCTGCTCGACGTTGGTGCCCTCGAGCCGGACGACCAGCGGGACCTTCAGGCCGACCTGCTTGACGGCCGCGACGACACCCTCGGCGATGACGTCGCAGCGCATGATGCCGCCGAAGATGTTGACCAGGATGCCCTTCACCTGAGGATCGGAAGTGATGATCTTGAACGCCTCGGTCACCTTCTCCTCGGTGGCGCCGCCGCCGACGTCGAGGAAGTTGGCGGGCTCCGCACCGTAGAGCTTGATGATGTCCATCGTGGCCATCGCGAGGCCGGCACCGTTGACCATGCAGCCGATCTCGCCGTCGAGCGCGATGTAGTTGAGGTCGAACTTGGAGGCGGCGAGCTCCTTGGGGTCCTCCTCCGTCTCGTCTCGCAGCGCGGCGATGTCCTTGTGGCGGTACATCGCGTTGCCGTCGAAACTGACCTTGGCATCGAGCACCTTGAGGTCGCCCGCGTCGGTCACGATCAGCGGGTTGATCTCCAGCATCTCCATGTCCTTCTCCTCGAAGGCGCGGAACAGCTGACCCATCAGCGTGACGCATTGCCTGACCTGCGCGCCCTTCAACCCGAGTGCCACGGCGACCTTGCGACCGTGGAACGGCTGATAGCCGGTGGCCGGGTCGACGGAAAAGTTGACGATCTTCTCGGGGGTGCTGGCGGCCACCTCCTCGATGTCCATGCCGCCCTCGGTCGAGCAGACGAAGCCGATGCGGCTGCTGGCGCGATCGACGAGCAGGGCGAGGTAGAGCTCCCGCTCGATGCCCGCGCCGTCCTCGATGTAGATGCGGTTGACCTGCTTGCCGGCGGGGCCGGTCTGATGCGTGACGAGCGTGTTGCCGAGCATCTTGCCGGCTTCCTCCGCCGCCTCCTCGGCCGACCTCGTCAGGCGCACGCCGCCCTTCTCGCCGGCCTCCGCCTCCTTGAACGATCCCTTGCCGCGGCCGCCCGCGTGGATCTGCGCCTTCACGACCCAGAGCGGCCCGCCCAGCTTACCGGCCGCCTCCCGTGCCTCGGCGGCGTCGAGGACGGCGACGCCCTCGGACACCGGCGCACCGTACTCGCGGAGGAGGGCCTTGGCCTGGTATTCGTGGATGTTCATGGGACGCGCCCCCGCTTGATCAATGGTTGCAAGAGCCATCGCATGCGGGCGGGGTGTTTGGAACCGGCTTCGCCACGATTGAAGCTATTTTCACGACGATTCCGGATTTCGGGACCCTGCCCGGTCGCGGAGATGACGAGGGGCCGCATGGTCCCCATCGCCGGCCGAGCCGATGCCAGGATCAAGTTCAGGGAGGAGTCGATCGCCTTGCAGGCCTCGACCAGCCCCTTCACCGCCTCGACCGACTTGTCGAACATCGCCTGCTCGTCGCGGGTCATCCTGATGTCGACGATGCGCTCGATCCCGTCGGCACCGATGACCGTGGGCACGCCCACGTACATGCCGTCCAGTCCGAGCGCCCCGTCGACCCAGGCGGCGCAGGGCAGCAGGCGCTTCTGGTCCTTGAGGTAGCTCTCGGCCATCTCCACCGCGGAGGAGGCGGGGGCGTAGAAGGCCGATCCGGTCTTGAGCAGGCCGACGATCTCCGCGCCGCCGTCGCGGGTCCGCTGGACGATGGCGTCGAGCGCCTCCTGCGAGGTCCAGCCCATCTCCACGAGATCAGGGAGGGGGATGCCACCCACCGTGGAGTAGCGCACCAGTGGGACCATCGTGTCACCATGGCCGCCCAGCACGAAGGCGGTGACATCGCGCATCGAGACGCCGAACTCCTCGGCCAGGAAGTGCCGGAAGCGGCCAGAATCGAGTACGCCGGCCATGCCGACCACCTTCTGGTGGGGCAGGCCTGAGAACTCGCGCAGCGCCCAGACCATCGCGTCGAGCGGATTGGTGATGCAGATGACGAAGGCGTCGGGCGCGTTGTCGCGGATGCCCTCGCCGACGGATTTCATGACCTTGAGGTTGATGCCGAGCAGGTCGTCGCGCGACATGCCCGGCTTGCGGGGCACGCCTGCGGTGACGATGCAGACGTCCGCGCCGGCGATGTCGGCATAGGCGTTCGTGCCCTTGACGTGGGCGTCGAACTTCTCGACCGGGCCGGACTGGGCGATGTCGAGCGCCTTGCCCTGCGGGGTGCCTTCGCTGATGTCGAAGAGGACGACGTCGCCCAGCTCCTTGAGGGCGAGGAGATGGGCGAGGGTGCCGCCGATCTGTCCGGCGCCGATGAGGGCGATCTTGGGTCGGGCCATGGTCATCTCCGGTTGTCCGTTCAGGATTCCGGAGGAGGGGTATCGGATGGGACGCTCAGTGCGCAAGGGGCTGCCCCCGACCACGTGGAGATGGCCGGCCGCGCGCCCGGAGCGACGGGCGACGCGGCTCGGCCCTCAGGTCTCCGCATCGGCGAGATGGGCGAGATCGTCCATCCGATCCTCCCAGGACTGGCCGCTGGCGACGAGGCACATGCGCCCGTCGGGCATCGTCATCGTGATCGTCCAGCTGCCGGTGTCGGGGGAGGCGAAGACCTCCACCACGCCGTCGCGCCGGCCGAGGCCGATCCCGCGGCGGGTTTCCCCGAAGTGGGACGACAGGCGGGCGACCATTTCCGCGCGCGGCCCGCAGGCCGGGCCCTGCGCCTGGGCCGGCAGGGCGAGGAGCATCAACGTGGCCGCCACGAGCGTGGCGAAGAGGGTGCTGGTCATCATCTGCGTCGTCATGGCGAGGTCCTTTCGTGGCGGACGGCAACGATGGAGACGGGGAACGCGATGCCGTCTCGTCGTTGAGGGCCGGGATCCGGCCGTTGGATGCTCCGACATTCGCGCGGAACCCCCAAGATTCGGTTAATGCTCCGGAGGCTGCGGACGGTCGGGATTCGCGCACGGCTTGCAAACGAAGACCGGCGATGCTTGCAAGCGACGGAGGGAGACCCTGCCATGATCCGATCCGCCCGCCCGATCCGGTCGGTCCTCTACGTCCCGGGCTCCAACTCCAGAGCACTGGAGAAGTCCCGCACCCTTCCCGCGGACGCGGTGATCCTGGACTTGGAGGACGCCGTCGCGCCAACGGCGAAGGCCGACGCGCGGGAGGCCGTCGCGCGGGCTCTGTCGGCGGATTGGCCCGGGACGCAGTTGCGGATCGTGCGGGTCAACGGGCTGGACACGCCCTGGGGTGCCGACGATCTCGTTTGTTTGCGCGGGTCGGGCGACCGGGCGACCCCGGACGCCGTGCTGCTGCCGAAGGTCGGCGGGCCGGCGCAGGTGACGGCCGCCGTGGAGCGGTTGCCCGCAGCGTTGCCGGTCTGGGCGATGATGGAGACGCCGGGCGGGATCCTGAACGCCGCGGCCGTCGCGGCGATGCCCCGGGTCGCGGCGCTCGTGCTGGGCACCAACGATCTGGCGAAGGAGCTGGGCTGCGCAGTGGGCGGCGACCGCATGCCCTTGATGACGGCGTTGCAGACCTGCGTGCTGGCGGCGCGGGCTGCGGGGGCCCTCTGCATCGACGGGGTGTTCAACGGGGTGCGGGACGAGGCGGGATGCCGCGCCGAATGCGCACAGGGCCGCGCGCTCGGGATGGACGGCAAGACGTTGATCCACCCGTTGCAGATCGCCCTCGCCAACGCGGCCTTCGCGCCCGACCCCGAGGAGGTCGACCTGGCCCGCCGTCGGATCGCGGCCTTCGAGGCGGCGGTGGCGGACGGGCAGGGGGTCGCCGTGGTCGACGGGAGCATCGTGGAGAACCTGCATGTGGACATGGCCCGCCGGACACTGGC
This sequence comes from uncultured Alphaproteobacteria bacterium, assembly GCA_963757495.1. Lineage (GTDB taxonomy): Bacteria > Pseudomonadota > Alphaproteobacteria > Rhodobacterales > Rhodobacteraceae > Jannaschia. The sequence goes on along the minus strand of CAVWRZ010000001.1, from coordinate 184,337 downwards.
AGTGGTGGCGGCGATCGCCGAGCTGGAGGGCTGACATGGGATATCTGCTGATGGCGCTGGGAGTGGCGCTCTGGTCGGGGGCGCATTTCTTCAAGCGGATCGCGCCCGCGCGCCGCGCCGCGATGGGCGAGCCGGGCAAGGGACTCGTGGCGGGGCTGCTGGTCGTGTCGCTGCTGCTGATGATCTTCGGCTACCGCTGGTCGCCCTTCGATCCGCTCTGGGCGCTGGGCGCCTGGACCTATCCGGTGAACAACCTGCTGGTTCTCGTGGCCTTCTACCTCTTCGCCGCCTCCGGCGCGAAAACGCGGGTCACGCGGATGGTCCGGCATCCGCAGCTCACGGCTGTCTCCCTCTGGGCCGTCGCGCACCTGCTGGTGAACGGTCAGGTCGCGGCGCTGATCCTGTTCGGTGGGCTGCTGGCCTGGGCGCTGGCGGAGATGGTCGTGCTGAACCGGGCGCAACCGGACTGGACGCCGGCCCATGCGGTGCCGGTGAAGAAGGAAGTGACGGCCGTCGTCGTGGCCATCGTCCTCTATATCGTCGTCTACCTGCTGCACGGCTGGATCGGCCCGTCGCCGGCAGGGCTGGGCTGACGGTACGCCGCCCGGTCAGCCCTTCGTCGGATCGTGGCCCCAGTTCATGAGGGAATAGCGCCAGTCGGACGTCTCCATGTCCTCGTCCGGCCCGCCCTGGGCCAGGTGTCGCTTTATGTAGCCGACGACCTTGCCCATGTGGCTCCAGTCATCGTCGGAGAGGTCGCCCTTGGTGGTGTCCTTGATCTCCAGGATGCGGCGACCGGACGCGTGGCCGGTGGATTCGCCCCCGTCCTCCCCCTTGGCTCCGACGGATTTGCTCTCCTCGGTGTCAAGGAAATCCTCGAGCTCCTTCGGCGTCATGTTCACCAGATCGCCCCATTCGTCCCAGATCTCGTCATGCGATTTCGCCATCCCGGTCTTCCTCCCGCTTCGGATGAATGTGAACGGGGCGGGGGCCGGCGCGGTTCCGGCCAATCGGGACGGCGCATTTCGTGGCGCTGCGACCCCACGCCCCCGTGACATGGCCGTGGAAAACGGTACACACGCGAAGACGCCCGATACCAAGACCAGAGGAGGCCCGCGATGGCCGACGTAAACCGGGGCAATCGCCCGCTGAGCCCGCATATCCAGATCTACCGTCCGCAGCTGACGTCGATCACCTCCATCCTGACGCGGATCACCGGGAACGCGCTGGTGGTGGCCGGGCTGATGATCACCTGGTGGTTCGTGGCGCTCGCCGCCGGGCCGGAGGCGTTCGGGACGGCCAACGCGTTCCTGTCCTCCTGGTTCGGCAAGCTGGTGTTCCTCGGCTCCATCTGGGCTCTGTGGTATCATACGCTGGCCGGCATCCGACACCTGATCTGGGACACGGGGCACCTGCTCGACGTGCGCCGGGCGGAGATGCTGGGCTGGGGCATCATCGGCGGATCGGTCGTGCTGACGCTGCTGACCGTCATCGTGCTGTGAGGGGGCGGACCATGGATTACGTTACCGATCGCAAGCGCGTCGACGGCCTCGGGGCGTCCGGTGGGGGCACCACGCATCACTGGCACCAGACGCTGCTTTCCGTCGCGCTGGTGGTGCTGGTGCCGCTGTTCCTGTTCACCTTCGGACCGGTGGTGGGGGAACCCTACGTCGAGGTGCTGGCCTATTATGCGCAACCCATTCCCGCGCTGATCGCGCTTATGACGCTGACCGTGTCCTGGGTGCATTTCGCCAAGGGCGTGCAGACGCTGATCGAGGATTACGTGTCGGGCTTCGCCCGCAAGGCCGCGATCGTGGCGACCACATGCCTCAGCTACGCCGCGGCGCTGGCCTGCGTTTACGCATTGGCCCGTCTGGCCCTGACTTAAGGAGCGACCGAGATGGCAGCTTACGAATACGAGACCCACGAGTACGACGTCGTCGTCGTCGGTGCCGGCGGCGCAGGCCTTCGCGCCACGCTGGGCATGGCCGAACAGGGGCTGCGCACCGCCTGCGTGACCAAGGTCTTCCCGACCCGGTCGCACACGGTCGCGGCTCAGGGCGGCATCGCTGCCAGCTTGGGGAACATGGGGCCCGACTCCTGGCAGTGGCACATGTACGACACCGTAAAGGGGTCGGACTGGCTCGGCGATACGGATGCGATGGAATACCTCGCCCGCGAGGCTCCCAAGGCGGTCTACGAGCTCGAGCATTACGGCGTGCCCTTCAGCCGCACGGAGGAGGGCAAGATCTATCAGCGGCCCTTCGGCGGCCACACCACCGAATACGGCGAAGGCCCGGCGGTGCAGCGCACCTGCGCCGCCGCCGACCGGACGGGCCACGCGATCCTGCACACGCTCTACGGTCAGTCGCTCAAGCAGAAGGCCGAGTTCTTCATCGAGTACTTCGCCATCGACCTGATCATGTCGGACGACGGCGAATGCCAGGGCGTGATGTGCTGGAAGCTCGACGACGGTACGCTGCACCTGTTTTCGGCCAAGATGACCGTGCTGGCGACGGGCGGCTACGGTCGCGCCTACTTCTCCGCCACCTCCGCGCATACCTGCACCGGGGACGGCAACGGCATGGTCGCGCGCGCGGGGCTGCCGCTGCAGGACATGGAGTTCGTGCAGTTCCACCCGACCGGCATCTACGGGGCCGGCTGCCTCATCACCGAAGGCGCGCGGGGGGAGGGGGGCTATCTTACCAACTCCGAGGGCGAACGGTTCATGGAGCGCTATGCGCCGACCTACAAGGACCTCGCCTCCCGCGACGTGGTGAGCCGCTGCATGACGATGGAGATCCGAGAGGGTCGCGGCGTGGGCAAGGACAAGGATCATATCCACCTCAACCTCAACCACCTGCCGGCGGAGACGCTGGCGCTGCGGCTGCCGGGCATCTCCGAATCCGCGCGCATCTTCGCCGGCGTGGACCTGACGAAGGAGCCGATTCCGGTGCTTCCGACGGTGCACTACAACATGGGCGGCATCCCGACGAACTACTGGGGCGAGGTGCTCTCCCCCACGAAGGGCGACGACGACCGCGTGGCACCGGGGCTGATGGCGGTGGGCGAGGCCGGCTGCGCCTCCGTCCACGGTGCCAACCGGCTCGGCTCCAACTCGCTCATCGACCTCGTGGTCTTCGGGCGGGCGGCGGCCATCCGCGCCGGTCAGATCGTCGATCCGGACACGACCGTCCCCGCGCCGAACATGCGCTCCGTCGAGATGGCGCTGGCGCGGTTCGACGGGCTGCGCCACGCGCGCGGTCAGGTCGGGACGGCCGAGTTGCGCCTGGAGATGCAGAAGACGATGCAGGACGACGCCGCCGTGTTCCGCACCTCCGAGACGCTGGCGCAGGGCAAGGAGAAGATGGAGGGGATCGCCACCAAGCTGTCCGACCTCGCCGTCACGGACAACACGCTGATCTGGAACTCCGACCTGATGGAGACGCTGGAGCTGGCGAACCTGATGCCCAATGCCGTCGCCACCGTGGTCGCCGCCGAGGCGCGCAAGGAAAGCCGCGGGGCGCACGCCCACGAGGATTTCCCGAACCGTGACGACGAGAACTGGCGCAAGCATTCGCTGACATGGTTCAAGGGCGACGCGATGAAGGCCGATCTGGGCTATCGCGGCGTCCACATGAACCCGCTGACCTCCCACAATGACGGCGGGATCGACCTCAAGAAGATCGCTCCGAAGGCGCGCGTCTACTGATGCCAGCCCGGCAGACATCGGCGTCCGCGCCGGAGGCGGCCGTCGTTCCGCCGTGGCGCAGGCTTCGCGGCGCGCTCGGTCCGGCCGGTCGAAAGACAGAGCTGCCTTCGGGCAACCTGACGGCCCGGGGTGTTCCCCGCATCATCCTCTCCCCGTCGAACGGGTCGGACCACTCCGTGCGCTCGTGCCCCTGGACCTTGAGGGAAACGTCCGGGGCGGCGGTTGGATCGGACACTCCCATGGTTCCCAGGCGGCTCGAACGGACGCAGCGGAAACGCGTGGCCCAAGCTTTCCGGTCCGACGTCGGGGTTTTTCGGAAGGGCACGCCCGCCCCGGGCTGCTCCGCCCGTTTCGGGCGGGGAACAGTCCTGCTGGTCGTTGATGATGTCGATTGTGCGGACGAGCAGCGCGTCGCCCCGATGGACGAGATGGCACCGCTTTCCGCCGGGGTGATCTGCGACAGTCGGTACGTTCGCGCCAGGGCCGCGCCGCCCGCTCCCCGGGCCCGGTCGTGGCCGGATCGGTACATATCGGATGAAGCGTCATCCCCCGAACAGATGGTCCGCCGGACGGCGGTCTGCCCGCACCCTTCGACCCCCCATGAAGACGTCCTCACCTCCTTGCGGGACGTCGTGGTCGGTCTGTCGTCGCCTTCTATCCTCTTCGGGTTCAGCGAGGGCAGGACCATCTGCCGTTCGGATGCGACGGTTTGCATCGTCCGCCGCGACGGCACCTCGGCCGTGATCTGCAACGATCCGGAGGACCGGGTGACGTCCATCGTCCGTTTGCTCGACGGATCCCGGTGCGTGTCGGCGGACGAGCGAGGCGGCCCGCGAGCGGTCTCGTGCGCGGCCGACGCTCCGGGTTGCGGCGGAAAAGATCGACGGGCTGCTGGGCGCGGTCCTGTCGTCCAGGAAGGCGGCGCTCGCGTGACGGGGCGTCGATGGATCCTTCTGCTGGTAGTGCCCGCCGTCGCGGTGGCCTGCATGCCCACCGGTTCCGATGCCCGGCGCGCGGCGTATCTCGACTGCGCACGCGATCAGGGGCTGACGGTGGTCGACGGCACCATCCGGACCACCTCCGGCGCGGAGCTTGCTCGTCTCGATGCCTGCGAGGCGATTCCGCGATGATCCGGGTCTGGCTCCTCCTTCCCGCACTGGCCGCCTGCGCCCCCGGCCCGATGACGGCCGAGCGTGCGACGCGGTCGTGTCGGGCCGACGCTTGGGCAGGCAGACGGCGTCTCCGGCACGGTCGGGCACGGGTATCTGCAATCGAGGGCCGGTCGGTACCGGCACCGTCGTCGTCACGGATCGCGTGTCGAACCTCCAGTCCGAGGCGGATTTCCTGGCCGATTGCATCGACCGGCGGACGAGGGGCCGGCCGGAGCCCATGACATTCGGCATTTCAGTCGGGGGGCGTTCGTGAGGCGGGCGATGCTACTGACGTGCTGCGTCCTGCCGGGGTGCAACCCGATCGGGGGAGACCGCAGCATCGCCGTCGCCGACAGCGCCGTGCAGCCGGGGCTCGCCTCCTGCCTTGCGTCCATCGGCCGGGGGGACGTCGCGGTGGAACCGGGTGCCGACATGTCGCCCGCCGAGATCGAAGCGCTCGTGGAATGCACCGCGGAGCGAGCGAGCCGATGACGCCGTGGGGCCGAATGATCGCGGGCCTGATCGCCCTGCCGCTGCTCGCGGCCTGCCAATCGCCGCTGGCCGACGCCGTGGCGCGCGATGCCGCCAAGCGGGCGGTGGATCCGGTGATCGCCGACCGGTTCCCGGGCATCCCACTCGCCCCGGCGACGGATTGCATCATCGACAATGCCAGCGCCGGGGAAATCCTGACGCTTGCCACGTCCGCCGGGTCCGGGGCGAACGACAATACGGCCGCGCGCCTTGTGCTCGAAATCGCGCAGCGGCCCGCTACCTTTCAATGCATCGCGACCGAGGGTCTGCCGGTGCTGCTCAATTCCCTCTAGGAGGACGTCATGGTTCAATTCACCCTGCCCAAGAACTCGAAGATCACCGTGGGCAAGACCTGGCCCAAGCCCGAGGGCGCGAACAACCTCAAGAAGTTCCAGATCTACCGGTGGAACCCGGAGGATGGGAACAACCCGCGGCTCGACACCTACTGGGTAGACCTCGATACCTGCGGGCCGATGGTCCTGGACGCGATTATCAAGATCAAGAACGAGATCGACCCGACGCTGACGTTCCGCCGGTCCTGCCGGGAAGGCATTTGCGGGTCGTGCGCAATGAACATCGACGGGGTGAACACGCTGGCCTGCACCTGGGGCATCGCAGAGGTGAAGGGCGACGTGAAGATCTACCCGCTGCCGCACATGCCCGTCATCAAGGACCTGATCCCGGACCTCACCCACTTCTACGCGCAGCATGCGAGCGTGAAGCCCTGGCTGGAGACGAAGTCCAACGCGCCGGCGAAGGAATGGCGGCAGTCCATCGAGGACCGCGAGAAGCTGGACGGGCTCTACGAATGCATCATGTGCGCGTCCTGTTCGACGGCATGTCCCTCCTATTGGTGGAACGGCGACCGGTTCCTGGGGCCGGCCGCGCTGCTGCACGCCTACCGCTGGATCATCGATTCGCGGGACGAGGCGACCGGCGAGCGGCTCGACGAGCTGGAGGATCCGTTCAAGCTCTATCGATGTCACACGATCATGAACTGCGCCAAGACCTGCCCCAAGGGCCTGAACCCGTCCAAGGCGATCCAGAGCATCAAGAAGATGATGGTCGAACGGCAGATCTGACACTGGGCTTCGGATCCTGGACATGAGAACGCCTCCGCGTCGGACGCGGGGGCGGTTCCTGTCAGTGTAAGGGCAGCCTCAACCGGAAGTGCCGACCTCGACGCCGCCCTGCGGTACCGTCCCATCCCCGTCGATGTCGGAATCCAGCGTCGCTTCCACCTCGGAAGGCGTGTTCACGACGTCGTTGCCTCCCGCGACGCAGCCGGCGAGCAGCAGGGTGATGGATGCGATCGTCATCGGTCGTATCATGTCGTGTCTCCTTGAAGCGATTACCCTGGCGAACCCGATATGAAGTGATCGGGTTCCCCTGCGGCCGGATCGGGTGCCGTGGACACGCCCGGAATGTTCTGACCGAGAGGGCCATTTTCCATATTGACCCGAATCCCGTTTGCCCCCATCTGGCGGCCTATAGACGCCAACGCACGCGCCTCTGGCACGGCCATCGGGAGCCTCCCGGCACGGTCACGTAGCGACGGTAACGTCTCCCTTGGAAGTGAGCGGTCTGACTCGGGTTGATCCGAGATGGCCGGGTCTATTGGAGATGACCATGAACGCAGTGACCGGCCTCGGCCGCATCGATTTCGCCCTGCCCGTTTCCCGCGTGGAATCCTACATCGCCGCCCATGACTTCGCGCATCCGACGCTGGTCATCGACGTGGACGCCGTCGAGCGTCAGTTCCGCGCGCTTTCCTCCGGCCTCGTGCGGCGCGACGGCTCCCGTGCCCACATCCACTACGCCGTGAAGGCCAACCCCCACGCCGCCATCATCGAGCGTCTGGTCGCTCTGGGCTCCGGTTTCGACGCCGCGTCGCGCGGTGAGATCGAACTGGTTCTGGGGCAGGGCGCGGACGTCGATCACGTCTCCTTCGGCAACACGATCAAGAAGGCCTCCGACATCCGTTGGGCGCACAATGTCGGCATCACACTCTTCGCGGCGGACGCCGAGGAGGAGCTGGAGAAGCTGGCCGAGAACGCGCCCGGAGCCCGGGTCTACATCCGCGTGATCGTCGACAATCCGGAAGCCGACTGGCCGCTGTCGCGCAAGTTCGGCTGTGCCTCCGACAAGGTGATGACGCTGCTCGCCCGCGCCCGCGACCTGGGTCTCGTTCCGCACGGCCTGTCCTTCCACGTCGGCTCGCAGACCCGCGAGGCGCGCATGTGGACCGGCACGCTGGATCAGGTCGCCGCCATCTGGGCGCGCGCGAAGGACGACGGTTTCGACATGCAGCTGCTGAACATCGGCGGTGGCTTCCCGGCCTTCTACGGCGAGGCGATCCAGGCTCCGACGGCCTACGCCCGCGCCGTGATCGACCTGATCGAGACGCGCTTCGCCGACGTCCCCGTCATCATGGCGGAGCCGGGGCGCGGCATGGTCGCCGAGGCCGGGGCCATCGCCGCCGAGGTCGTTCTGGTATCGCGCAAGTCCGAGAACGACCTGCACCGCTGGGTCTATCTCGACATCGGCCGCTTTTCGGGTCTGGCCGAGACCGAGGGCGAGGCGATCCGCTACCAGTTCATCACACCCCGCGACGGCGAGGAATGTGGCCCCTGCGTGCTGGCGGGGCCGTCCTGCGACTCGGCAGACGTGATGTACGAGAAGCGCCCGCTCCAGCTGCCGCTTTCGCTGAAGGCCGGTGACAAGATCGTGATCCGCAACTGCGGTGCCTACACGACGACCTATTCGTCCGTCGGCTTCAACGGCTTTCCGCCGCTGGACGCGATCGTCATCTGACGTCCACCCGCATTGCCCGGCCTCGAACCCCCGTCCCTACCGGGCGGGGGTTCCGGCATGCCTTCAGGCAAAGGCCGCTTCCAGCGCGATCTCCACCATTTCCCCAAAGGAGGATTGTCGATCCGCGGCGGGCAGGGCCTCCCCGGTCAGCAGGTGGTCGCTGATGGTGAGCACGGCCAGAGCCCGGCACCCGTGACGCGCGGCGAGGTTGTAGAGCTCCGCCGCCTCCATCTCGACCGCCAGGATGCCGTGCCGCGTCATCATCTCCGTCAGGTCGGGTCGCTCGTCATAGAAGACGTCCGACGAGTATATTCCCCCGACATGCACGGCGCTCCCCTTGGCCTGTGCCGCGTCGTTCGCCGACCGCAACAGCCCGAAGTCGGCGCAGGGGGCGAAGTTCACCTCCCGGAAGATGCCGGCCGAGGGAGTCGAGATGCTGCTCGCCGTCTGCGCCAGCACCACGTCCCGGATCTTCACACCCTCCTGCATCGCGCCGGCCGATCCGATCCGGATCAGCGTCTTCGCGCCGAACTGGGTGATGAGCTCGTTCGCATAGATGGAGAGGCTCGGCATTCCCATCCCGGAGCCGTGGATCGTCACACGGTTCCCGTTCCATTCGCCCGTGAAGCCAAGCATGCCCCGCACGTCGTTGACCAGCTCGACGTTCGACAGAAACGTCTCCGCCGCCCACTTGGCGCGCAGCGGGTCGCCGGGCAACAGGATGGTCTCGGCGATCTGGCCGGGTTCAGCACGGATATGGGCAGTCATCGGGTTCTCCGGAGTTGGGCATTCGGCTCGCCATAGTCTGCAGCCTCGGGTCGATGCGGTCGAGTGGGTCCGGCCAAGGCTCTTCGTCTTCGGGGTACGCGATGATATCGGCCGCTTCCATCATACCAGATGCGCAGTATCGTCATATCGAATGCGGCAATCTCGAACGATAGGCCCGCCGATGATCCAACGGCGGGCTTCCGAATATCGATAAAATAGCTTCGAAATGAGATGACGCGCGAACCGGACGAGGCTCTCCACCGCGACCAGTCCGACGATCACCCGGCAAATCGCCAGATCGACCGCCTAGATCTCAAGATCCTTCTGATCCGTTCCCGAAGCGACCGCGTCCTTGAACCACTGCGGCTGACGCCCGCGACCCGACCAGGTCTTGCCGGGGTTCTCCGGATGGACGTACTTCGGGGCCGTCGTCGGGGTCTTCGCCTTCTTGCCGCCGGTGAAATCGTTGAGAGAATACCCCATTTCCCGGGCCATCTTCTCCAGCTTCGACTGCGCCTCGGTCTTCTGGCGATCATCGTAGTTCTTAAGGGCCGTACCGACTTTCTTCTGAAGGTCGAGAAGTTCGTCGCGATCCATCTTGTCGATATTCATGAAGTCCTCCTTATAATAAACTAAAGCTGGGACTAATCGTGTCATTCGGGAATGACAAGGATTTCTTCATGGACATCGCCGGAATGGGAACGGTTCCGACGACACATCTAAGCATGCCGAGATGTTCGGTTCCTCAAGGTAATTGAGATCCGGAGCAAAGCCTCCCGATGGAACCATATCCTCACCGATGCCAATCCCCAGGAGACCGAATCCAAAAGCGTGCACAATCGCTCGGTTTCCCATACCGTCGCGGAATGACATCCCGCGTTCCAAGCTGACCTCGGTGTTCCGCACCGTCGAATTGCCACTCTGGGCACTCGTGCTGCTCGTCCTCTTCGCGGCCGTCACCTTCGCCTCCCACTTCCTGTTCCCGTCGGTTCGCTGGTTCTTCCGCAGACGCGCGGAGCGTTTGGTCGCCCAACTGAACGGTCGTCTGAAACGGCCGATCCAGCCGTTCAAGCTGGCGCGCCGTGCAGATACGATCAATCGGCTGATCCACGATCCAAAGGTGGCGCAGGACATCCTCGACCATGCGCAGCGCACCGGCGTTCCCGAAGAGGTCGCCTACGAGACGGCGCGCCGCTACGCCCGGGAGATCGTCCCCGGATTCTCGGCACTGCTGTACTTCGGCGTGGCCACGCGGCTCGCGCGCCGGATCTCCCTCGGCCTCTACCGCGTCCGCGTCAGCGGCGAGGCGGAGGCGATGGCAGACGTCGCTCCGGATGCGACAGTGATCTACGTGCTCAACCATCGCTCCAACATGGACTACGTCCTCGTGACCTGGCTCGCCGCGCGGCAGGCGGCCCTGTCCTACGCGGTGGGCGAATGGGCGCGGCGATGGCCGCTGGGGCCGTTGATCCGGGCGATGGGGGGCTACTTCGTGCGGCGCCGCAACCGAAGCCCGCTCTATCGCGGCGTCCTCGCCCGCTACGTGCAGCTGGCGACGGCGAACGGCGTTACCCAGGCCATCTTTCCCGAAGGCGGCCTGTCGCGCGACGGAGCCTTGCAGCCGGCCAAGCTCGGGCTGCTGAGCTACATCCTCGCGGCGCATGATCCGGGTCGCGACGTCGTCTTCGTGCCGGTCGCCCTCAACTATGAGCGCGTCCTGGAAGACCGCGTCCTCATCTCCGCCGGGGATGATTCGCCGAACCGCTACCGGCTGCGCTGGTGGACGGTGGCGCGCTATCTCTGGCGGCACGCGCAACTCCGGCTCACCGGGCGATTTTCCCGGTTCGGCTACGTCGCTGTCGCTTTCGGCCCGCCGGTCTCGCTCCAGAGCTTCCTGTGGAGCGGTCCGGCCGATCCCGCCCCCGACCTGGGGGCGGACCTGATGGCGCGGATCGACGGCGTGCTCCCGGTCCTGCCGATGGCGCTCGTCTGCGCCGCGCTGCTGTCGGGTGCGCGGGACGTCGGGGACGTGGCCGCCTCCCTGGAGGCCGCGACGCGGCGGTGGCAGGCGGCGGGCCGGTCCGTGCCCCATGCGGGCGATGCCCCGGAGAAGACCGCGCTTGTGTCCCTTCGGATGCTGGAGGCGCGGCGGGCGATCCGGATGTCGGCAATGCGGATCACGATCTGCGACGGTTGGGAGCCGATCCTCGCCTACTACGCGCGCACGCTGCCGACGGAGCCGGCGATGGAGGCCGAACGGACGCAGGGATCGTTGACGAAGGTGTAACCCGCTCCCGGTCACCCCCCTCGATAAGCCACAAGGGGGACCGATCGTGATCCACTACATCTACGGCACGCAGCTGACCGACCACCCGCGCCTCGCCACCGGGATGTTCCGCGCCCGCGCGCGTCGGTTCGGCGCCACCGACCGCCTCGGCTGGCAGACCGACGGGTTCGACGCGCTCGATCCGCTCTACGTCGTCGTCTCCGACGCCGGTGGGCGGCATGCCGGCTCATTCCGGCTGCTCCCGACGACGGGCCCGACGCTTCTCGGCGATCTTCGGGATCCTGACGTTTGGGAAGCCTCCCGGATCTGCCTCGCCCCCGATGCCCCTGACATGGTGGGCCGGCGGCTTCTTATGGCCCTGTCGGAACTCGGGCTGGGCCTGGGCCTTCGGGCGTGCACCGGCGTGATCGACGGGCCCTGCGCGACCCGTCTCCTGCGTCTCGGTGGCAGGTCCGGAACCGACGCCCGACGGGGCCGCATGCGGTGGACCTTCGATGCCGCCCGCCACGATGTCCTCTGCGCCGCCGCCGACGTCACCGCGCGGCAGTCCCGGGACTGGTGGGAGGTGACGTTCGGCGATCTGGCGAGCGTGCCTCTTCCCGCCGGCGTCTGACGCGGTAGAAGGGGCGATGGATACGTCCGCCCCCGAACTCTCCCCGGATCAGGCCGAAGCCTGGGACCGCATCGCGCAGGTGCTGTCCGACAGCGGCGTCTCCCTCTCGGACGGTCATGCCGGCGTGCGGGAGGACGACGAAAGCCGGACGCTCGCGGTGACGGGGAAGGCCGGATCGGGCAAGACGCTGCTGCTCGCCGAACTGGTCAAGGCGATGCGCGAGACGGGGCTCGACATCGTCTCCGGCGACTACGAGCGCAAGAAGAAGGACCGTCGCTCGCTGGCCGTGCTCGCCCCCACGAACAAGGCGGCAAGTGTCTTGCGCACCCGGGGCGTGCCGGCCACGACGATCCACCGCATCCTCTACACCCCCGTCTACGATCCGGAATACGAACGCATTGCCGAATGGCTGGCCGGCGACGCCGACCGCCCGGAGACGGATGCGCTGCCCGACGCGATGCTGGACCGCGCCAAGCGGGTCTTCGAGGAGACGGGGTCCGTGCCGGGCGCGCTGGCCGCCGCCGGCCTGCGTGGGTCCGACTTCATCACCGGCTGGAAGCGGCGCGAAAGCCCGCTCGACATCGGCTTCGTCGACGAGTCCTCCATGCTCGACGACAAGCAGTTCGAGGATCTCGTCGAGATCTTCCCGACGCTGGTGCTCTTCGGCGATCCGGCGCAACTGGCCCCGGTGAACCAGTCGGGTCGCATGGTGTTCGACCGCTTCTCCGGCGACGACCACCTGCATCTGGACCGCGTTCACCGGCAGGAGGCCGACAGCCCGATCCTCGATCTGGCCCACGCGCTCGGCGATCCGGCGCTGGAGTTCGACACGTTCGAGCGGATGGTCGAGGAGGCTGCCGCCCGCGACCCGCGCGTCGTCGTCGCGTCCCGCGTGGACAGCGATCTGATGGCCCGCTCCCCCGTCCTCGTCTGGCGCAACGCGACGCGCATCCGCCTGATCCGCGCCTTCCGGCAGGCGCATGGGGCCGACGACACGATGATGCTGCCGGGCGAGCCGTTGATCTGCGACGGGCTGGAACTGCCGCTCAAGCATCGCAAGCGCCGCATCGATCTGGAGGCGCGGGGGCTCATCAAGGGCGCGCAGGTCGTCTACCTCGGGCCCGGGCGCAAGCCGGGGTTCTCCAAGCTGCACGTCGTCGGCGCGCCGGAGCCGGAGATCTCTGTCAGCAGCATCGTCAAGATCGAGCATCCCGACGAGGAGGAGCCGTTCCTCCCCTTCGCCGCCCGCATGGGAGCCGCTTTCCTGCACGGTGCCGCCGTCACCACGCACAAGGCGCAGGGCAGCCAGTGGGAGGCCGTTCAGGTCTTCGCGCCCGACCTCTACGCCGCCTCGCGTGCCGGTCGGATGGAGGCGGGGCAGCAGCTGTGGAAGCGCCTGGCCTACGTCGCCATCACGCGGGCCGTCACGCGGCTGATCTGGGTCAGGCGCTACGCCTTGTCACTGCCGAAGGCTCCGCTCGATACCGCCGACCTGCGGGGCGGTCCCGTGCCGCTGACGCTGGAGACGGAGCCGGCAGAGGACGCCTAGCGGCCCAGCATGCGGAACACGGCCGAGGCGCCCCAACCGGCGGCGATGGCAATGAACAGCGAAAGCAGGCCGTACAGTACCGGCTGGTCATGCGCGAGCGCGTAGATCCAGCGCTCCAACCCGACCTTGTGCACGAAGATCGACGTCCCGTAGCTGTCCACGACCTCCCCGTCGCGGGTCAGGAAGATGCGGGTGTTGTAGTTCCCCTCCGTCAGGTCCGACGGCAGCGCGATCACGGTCGAGAAGAGCGTGGCTCCCTCCACGGTCACGGAAGCATCGGCCGTGCCATAGGCATCCGCCGCCGTCTTCACCCGGATCAGCGCGTCGAGGAAATCCGGATCGTCGCGCGACATGGTCGCGGCACCCGGAGCCGTCAGGGCGCGGGCCGTGGTGATGGACCATTCCTCGTCCTCGTCGGGCAGGAGCGCCTGGACCAGCGGGCCGGTGGAGGCCACGGCATAGAAGCTGGGCACGCCGAGCGCCTCCACCGAGTCCACGTTCATCCAGATGCCGAACCTGCGCTCCTTGCGGCGCACCGTCACGTCCCGCCGGGGTCCGGCCACGGTGACGATGACGTCCATCCGCTGGCCCGCCGGCTCCGGCCGGTCGCGCTTGATCGCCCCGAAGATGAGGATCTCCGAGCCGTCGAAATTGGTCGAGATGGAGATGCGGTCCTGGCTGAGATCGGCGACGATCTCCTCGGCGCGCAGCGGCAGCGCCGCGACCATAAGCATCAGCAGCAGACGGATCATCCGGGCACTCCCGTCGCGATCGAATAGAGTTCCGCCGGCTCCAGCAGCAGGTCGAGCGCCAGCTTGCCGCAGACCGCCAGGACCATGGCCGCCAGCAGGATGCGCAGCTGCTCGGCCTTCATCCGCACGCCGATCCGCGTTCCGACCTGAGCGCCGATCACGCCGCCGACCAGAAGCAGCACGGCCAGCACCATGTCCACGGTGTAGTTGGTCGTGGCGTGCAGCATCGTGGCGAAGGCGGTCACGAAGATGATCTGGAACAGCGAGGTCCCGACGACGACCTTCGTGGGCATTCCCAACAGGTAGATCATCGCGGGCACCATGATGAACCCGCCGCCCACGCCCATGATCGCGGCGAGCACGCCGGTGAGCAGCCCCACGAGCGCCGGCGGGATGACGGAGATGAAGAGGCCGCTGGTGCGGAACTTCATCTTCAGCGGCAGAGCGTGGATCCAGCGGCGCTGGCGGCGGACCGTCCGCTGCGGCGGACCCTTGCGACGGGCCCTGCGGATCGCGTTCAGGCTCTCGACGAACATCAGCGCGCCGATGCCGCCGAGGAAGATCACGTAGCAGAGGTTCACCAGCAGATCGACCTGACCGAGGGTCCGGAGCAGGTTGAACACCTGCACGCCGATCCCGGCACCGATCACGCCTCCCACCAGAAGCACCGTGCCCATGCGCAGGTCCACGGTCCTGCGCTTGAGATGTGCGAGCAGGGCCGAGAAGCTGGAGGCGACGGTCTGGTTCGCCCCGGTCGCCACGGCCACGGCGGGAGGAATCCCGATCATGAACAGCAGCGGCGTCAGGAGGAATCCGCCGCCCACACCGAACATCCCCGACAGCACGCCCACGAAACCGCCGAGCCCGAGCAGCAGGAACGCGTTGACCGAGACCTCGGCGATGGGAAGGTAGATCTGCACGAACGGGACCTCCGCGGGCGGATGCCCCCCTAGACCGTGTCGGACCCCGCGCTGTCAAACCCCGCGGCGCAGGCAAGTGGAACGGACCCGACGCATCCGGCCGTCTGGTGCCGAAGACCGGGACGGTCTGGCAGCACCGCAGGCGTCACCGCTCCTTCACGTAGGGCTCCCCGCCGGCCCGTGGCGGGATGGCGCGACCGACGAAACCGGCGAGGATGACGACCGTGAGGATGTAGGGCAGGGCCTGCATGAACTGCGTCGGGATCGGCACGCCGAGGATGTCCAGCGACTGGAACCGGTTGCCCAGCGCCTCCAGCAGACCGAAGAGCAGCGTCGCGCCGAGCGCGTACCAGGGCCGCCACTTGGCGAAGATGAGCGCGGCCAGCGCGATGAAGCCGCGCCCGGCGGACATCTCCTTGACGAAGCCCGCCGAGAGCGCCGTCGCCAGATAGGCCCCCGCGATGCCGCAGAGCACGCCGCAGATCATCACCGCCGCATAGCGCAGCCCGACGACGCTGACGCCCGCCGTGTCCACCGCCGCCGGGTTCTCCCCCACCGCGCGCAGACGCAACCCGAACCGCGTGCGGAACAGCACCCACCAGCTGAGCGGGCACGCAGGCGAGCGCGACGTAGACGAGGATCGAATGGCCCGAGAGGACGTCGGCGTAGACCGGGCCCAGCACCGGGCACGTCGCGCAGGGCCTCCGCGAAGGGAAGGGCGATTTCCTGGAAGCGCGCCGCACCTTCGAGCTGCGGCGTGCGGCCGCCCAGCGAGAACCAGGCTTCCCCGATCACGACCGTCAGGCCCGAGGCGAGGAAATTGATCGCCACGCCGGAGATGAGCTGATTGCCGCGAAACGTGATCGACGCGACGCCGTGGATCGCCGCCAGCACCAGCGAGGCCGCGATGCCCGCCAGCAACCCGAGCCAGACGTCGCCTGTCATGCTCGCCACGGCGGCCGACATGAAGGCGGAGGCGAGCAGCTTGCCCTCCAGCCCGATGTCGAAGATGCCCGCGCGCTCCGAGAACAGCCCGGCGAGGCACACGAGCAGCAGCGGCGTGGCGAGGCGCAGGGTCGAATCGAGGATCTGGAGGATTTCGGCGAAGTCCATGTCAGCTCTCCACCTTGCCCTTGTCCGGGTGCCCGCCCGGGGCCAGCGGCGTCGTCGGCAGCGGCGCGGCGGACCGGCGGCGCGACAGGAAGATCCGTTCCATCGGCAGCCGCACCATGTTGTCGAGCGCGCCGGTGAACAGGATCACGAGCGCCTGGATCACCAGGATCATCTCCCGCGTCATCCCGTTCATCTCGAACGTCAGCTCCGCACCGCCCTGATAGAGCGCGCCGAAGAGGATCGCCGCGATGAACACGCCCACGGGATGCGACCGACCCATCAGCGCCACCGCGATGCCGACGAAGCCCGCCCCCTGCACCGGGTCGAGCACCAGCCGCTCCGCCTCGCCCATGACCGCGTTCACCGCCATGAGCCCGCAGAGCCCGCCGGAGATGAGCATGGCGATCATCGTGATGCGCACCGGGGAGATGCCGGCGTAGAGCGCGCCGGGCTCCGACTTGCCGAAGGAGCGGATCTCGTAGCCCAGCTTCGTGCGCCAGATCAGGAAGTAGACCCCGACGCAGGCAGCGATCGCCACGAAGAAGCTGACGTTGAGCGGTGTGGAGCGGGAGAAGCCGAGCCACGGCAGCACGTCGTAGGCATTGGGCAGCCGCGCGCCCTCGATGAAGCGGGCGGTCTCGGGCGAGGCGCTCCCCGGCACCTTGAGCACATTGGCCAGCAGGTAGACCATGAGCGCGCTGGCGATGAAGTTGAACATGATCGTGGTGATGACGATGTGGCTGCCGCGCTTCGCCTGCAGATACGCCGGGATCGCCGCCCAGAGCGCACCGAACAGCGCGCCGCCGACCACCGCCGCCGGCAGGGCCAGCGCCCAGTGCGGCCAGTTCACCGACAGCAGGACGAGCGCGACGCCGAGCCCGCCCAGGGCCGCCTGCCCCTCGCCGCCGATGTTGAACATCCGCGCATGGAACGCGACCGCGACGCCGAGCCCGGTGAAGATGAAGTTCGTCGCGTAGAACAGCGTGAAGCCCCAGCCGTAGGCCGAGCCGACCGAGCCGTTCACGAGGATGTAGAGGGCCTCGAACGGGTTCTTCCCGATCAGCGCCACGACCAGCCCCGACACGAAGAGCGCCAGCAGCAGGTTCACCAGCGGGATCAGGATCACGTCGGCCCAGCGGGGAAGCGCGTCGGTCATGCCGCGTCCCGCCCGGCCATGCCCGCCATCATCATGCCGAGCTCCCGCTGATCCGTCTCCGCCGGCAGCCGCTCGCCCATGATCCGGCCGTCGAACATGACGGCGATGCGGTCCGAGAGCGCCATGATCTCGTCGAGTTCCACCGACACCAGCAGGATCGCCTTGCCGCGGTCGCGCAGCGCGATGATCTGCTCGTGTATGAATTCGATCGCCCCGATGTCCACGCCTCGGGTGGGTTGGCCGATGAGCAGCAGGTCGGGGTTCCGCTCGATCTCCCGGGCCAGCACGATCTTCTGCTGGTTGCCGCCCGAGAAGCTCTTGGCCGGCAGGGTCGGATCGGGCGGGCGCACGTCGAAGCGCTCCATCTTGCCCGCGCAATCCGCCCGCATGGCACCGTGGTCCATCAGCAGGCCTGGCGCGAACTTCGGATCGTCGTGGTAGCCGAAGGCGACGTTCTCCCAGGCGGCGAAATCCATGATCAGCCCCTCGCGCTGCCGGTCCTCCGGCACATGGGCGATGCCCCGGGCCCGCCGCGTCCGCGCGTCCGAGGAGCCGCCCGTCAGGTCGATCGGCACGCCGTTCACCCGGATCGTGCCGGTGCCGCGGGCGTAGCCGCCCAGCACCTCCAGCAGTTCCGACTGCCCGTTGCCCGACACGCCCGCGATGCCGAGCACCTCGCCCGCGCGGATCTCCAGGTCGATGCCGCGCAGCCGCTCCACGCCCTGCTCGTCCACCACCCGCAGGTTCTCGACATGCAGCACGACGTTGCCCGGCGTCGCCGGCACCTTGTCGACGCGCAGCAGCACCTTGCGCCCCACCATCAGTTCGGCCAGCTGCTCGGGCGAGGTCTCCGCCGTCTTCACGGTCGCGGTCATCTCGCCGCGGCGCATGACGCTCACGGTGTCGGTGATCTCCATGATCTCGCGCAGCTTGTGGGTGATGAGGACGATCGTCTTGCCCTCGTCGCGCAGGCCCTGGAGGATGCGGAACAGATGGTCGGCCTCCGCCGGGGTCAGCACGCCCGTCGGTTCGTCCAGGATCAGGATGTCCGCCTCGCGGTAGAGTGCCTTCAGGATCTCGACCCGCTGCTGCTGCCCCACGCCCAGATCCTCGATCACCGCGTCCGGATCCACGTCCATCTCGTAGTCGTCCGCCAGCTTCGCCAGCAATTTCCGCGCCTTCGCCAGCGAGGGCTTGAGCAGCCCGCCGTCCTCGGCGCCCAGGATGATGTTCTCCAGCACGGTGAAGTTCTCGACCAGCTTGAAGTGCTGGAAGACCATCCCGATGCCGGCGGTGATCGCGTCCTGGCTGTCGTGGATCTCGGTCTTCCTGCCGCCGATGAAGACCTCGCCCGAGTCCGCACGGTAGAAGCCATAGAGGATCGACATGAGCGTGGACTTGCCCGCTCCGTTCTCGCCGATGATGCCGTGGATCGAGCCGCGCTTCACCTGGATCGAGATGTCCTTGTTGGCCTGCACCGGCCCGAATGCCTTGGAGATGCCGCGCAACTCGATCGCCAGCGTGTCGTCCATGCGCGCCTCCCCCGGGTATGCGGCGGGGCCCCGGAAGGCCCCGCCGGTATCGTCGCTCAGTAGGCCGGGCAGCTGCCGTCGGAGGTATAGTCGTGCACCATGATGTCTCCGGCGATGATCTGCGCCTTCGCCTCCTCGACCGCGGCCACCATCTCCGGCGTCACCAGGTCGGCGTTGTTCTCGTCCATCGAGAAGCCGACGCCCTCGTTGTCGAGCCCCATGACCTGGACGCCCGCGCCGAGCTCCCCGGCCGAGGCTTCGGTGAACGTGTCGAAGACGGCGTTGTCGACGCGCTTGATCATCGACGTCAGGATCTGCCCCGGGTGCAGGTAGTTCTGGTTCGCATCGACCCCGATCGACAGGATGTCGGCGTCCGCGGCGGCCTGCAGCACGCCGATCCCGGTGCCGCCGGCGGCCGCGAAGACCACGTCGGAGCCCTGGGAGATCTGGCTGCGGGTCAGCTCCGCGCCCTTCACCGGGTCGTTCCAGGCAGTGGGCGTCGTGCCGGTCATGTTGACGATGACGTTCGTCTCCGCGTCGACGGCCTTGGCCCCCTGCGCGTAGCCGCAGGCGAACTTGGAGATCAGCGGCACGTCCATGCCGCCGATGAAGGACACGGTGCCCGTCTCGGAAGCCATCGCGGCCATCATGCCGACGAGGTAGGAACCCTCGTGCTCGGAGAAGACGATCGACTTCACGTTCGGCTGATCCACGACCATGTCGATGATCACGAAGTCGGTGTCCGGATAGTCGGGTGCCACGACTTCGAGCGTGGAGGCGTTGGCGAAGCCCAGCACGACGACCGGATTGGCCCCGCGCTCGGCCATGCGGCGCATCGTCTGCTCGCGCTGCGCCTCGTTGGCCAGCTCGGTCTCGGAATACTCGCCGCCGGTCTCCTCGACCCAGCGCTGCGCGCCGTTGTAGGCGGATTCGTTGAACGACTTGTCGAACTTGCCGCCGAGGTCGATCACGAGGCCGGGGCTGGCCTCCTGCGCGCTCGCCAGACCGGCGGTCAGGGCGATGGTCGCCACGGCCCCCATGAGGGTCTTGTGAATGGTCATCGGTCTCTCCCAGAGATGGGGCGCGTTCGGCCGGACGTCCGGCCTCGCGCCGCGATTGGTGGGGGAGATAAGGCCGCAGGGGACGGGAGACGTCAACCTCCACCCCCGCGCTTTGACCCGATGTCAGAGCCCCCTGCGCAAGATCAGGGCATCCGTGCCACCGTAGTAGCCCCGCCGGTGCCCCGCCTGCACCCAGCCCGTCGCCCGGTAGAGCCGGAGCGCGGCAGTGTTGTCCGCCGCGACCTCCAGGAAGGTCTCGACCGCGCCGCGTGCGCGGGCCTCGGCGGCGAAGGCTTCGACAAGCCGCTGCCCGATCCCGCGCCGTCGGGCGGAGGCAGACACCACGACCGTCAGCAGTTCCGCCTCTTCCGCCACGACGCGCCCGATCAGGAAGCCGTCCGGCAGGGCAATCTCGAAGGTGTGCGGGTCGCCGAGCAGGTCCTTGAAACCCGCCGCCGACCATCGCGCGGCCCCGTCGAACGCCGTCGCGTGCAGCGCCGCCATCGCCTCGGGCGTCATGGCAGGATGAGCGGCGGCGGATCGGACGCCGGGGCAGCATCGGCGGGCCGCAGGTACACGGGTGCAGGCCGGGGGCGTCCCTTCGCCGCGCGCCCGGAGGCGATCCGCGCGATCTCCACGGCGAGCACGGGCGTTTCGACCGATTTCCGTCCCGTCGACTCCGCCGTGCCCGCTGCCGCCGGTCCGGTCAGCGGCGCGTTCCATCCCGCCGGAACGACCGAGCCGGTCTCAACCACTTCCCGATAGGCGAAATGCACCATGTCGCGCGGGGCCGGCAGGCAGACGACGACGTCCCGCCCGGCCGCGTAGGCCTCCGGCGCCGTAACGCCCTCGCATGGAATCCGCAGCCCGAGCGCAAGCCCCCGCGCCGCGGCCACGCCGATGCGCACACCCGTGAAGTTGCCCGGCCCCGTGCCCACGCCGATGACGTCGAGGTCGGTCCAGGCGACGCCCGCCCCCGCCAGCATCTCCTCCAGCATCGGCAGCAACCGTTCCGCCTGCCCGATGCGCATCTCCTCCAGGCGGGAGGCGAGAACCTCGTCTCCGGACAGCAAGGCGGCCGCGCAATGCGCGGCCGACGTGTCGAAGCCCAGTGTCAGGCGACCAGGCGGTGAGCGGTCAGACACCCACGGGCCGCACTTCGAGCACTTCCGGGATATAGTGCCGCAGCAGATTCTCGATCCCCATCTTCAGCGTCATGGTGGATGACGGGCAGCCGGCGCAGGCCCCCTTCATCTGCAGGTAGACCACGCCCCGCTCGAATCCGTGGAACGTGATGTCGCCGCCGTCCTGCGCCACGGCGGGCCGCACCCGCGTGTCCAGCAGCTCGGTGATCTGCCCCACGATGGCGCTGTCCTCCTCCGAGTGGTTGGAGGCATGGGCCGCCTGCTGCGCTCCTTCCATCACGGGCTCGCCGGACTGGTAGTGTTCCATGATCGCGCCCAGGATCGCGGGCTTCACATGGTCCCAATCGGTGCCCTCGTCCTTCGTCACCGTCACGAAGTCCAGCCCGAAGAAGACGCCCGTCACGCCCGGGATCGCGAAGATCCGGCGCGCCATGGGGGATTTCTCCCCGGCCTCCGCGGTCGGGAAATCGGCGGTGCCCGCATCCAGCACGGCCTGTCCGGGCAGGAACTTCAGCGTGGCGGGGTTCGGCGTGGTTTCGGTCTGAATGAACATAGCGGCACCTTTTGGCGGTAGAGCCCCTATTTGCGCCTTCCCGCCCGCGTCGTCAAGAAGTTGGAACGATTCTAATGTTCGCGGAGGAACGGCAGCACGAGGTCCAGCACCGCGTCGTGAACCTGCGCACGGTCGCGCAGCCCCATGTCCGAGCATATGTTGTCGTCGCCCATCGTACCGATCACGACGCGGCCCAGCAGGCTGCATTCCGTCAGCATATGGAAATGCCAGGTGTCGGGGAGCGGGATGTAGGTCGCGTCCGGCATCGTCTGCGCCACCGCGTCCAGCCGCATGCCGTTCGGGATCCCCTCTGGCCGCCCCATGTTCAGCAACAGTGCCGGCGCCGTCATCGCCGACAGGCTCTCCGGCGTCATGGCCAGCGGCAGAGCGGCATCCACCGCGACCGTGGCCGTCACCCGCGGGTCCGACAGATCGGCTTCGTAGCGCGCGGCGTCGATCAGGTCGAAGTCCACCCCCGCCGCGTTCATCCAGCCGCAATCGATGGTGTTCGGGAAGCGGTCGCAATAGGCGATGAATGCCGCCTTGGAAACGCGCGCGCCCGACAGCGCCATCGCCGTATGTCCGCCCAGCGAGAACCCCATCGCCGTCACGTCTCCCATGTCCGCGCCGAGCGCCATTCCGGCGACCGCGTCGAGCGCCGCCGACAGGTCCCCCGTCCGCTCCCAGACGTTCGGCGTGCGGAACGGATCGCTGTCGCGCGACATGGTGCCGGGGTGGTCCGGGGCCACGACGACGTGCCCCGCGGCCGCCAGTCGCCCGGCCAGCCATCCGAGCGCCACGCCGTTGCCGCCCGAACCGTGCGAGAGCGCGACGACCGGATAGGTACCGGGCAGGGGCGTTGCGTCCGGCTGGACGTAGTGCCCGTAGAACAACGCGTTCTGCCCAAGAAGGATGGGCGGCGCGCCGGGATCGCCCGCCGGATACCAAACGTGCAGCGTCACGGGCTCGTCGCGGTGCGCGACATCGATGGAAAGGGTCGCATGGCCCGGCACGACGTCGGGGGCCGGTCGCGTGGACGTCCCGGCGGCCCAGCCGAAAAGGAGCAGAGCTGCCACCGCCAGAACGGACCCGATGGCGGCCGTCGTCAGGACGCGGCGGAGGGTCACGCGATCCCTTCCAGCTGCTCCTTCGACATGTCGCCCGGCACGATCGTGATCGGCATCGGCAGCGTCCCCGCCGACCGCGTCAGCTGCGTCACCAGCGGCCCGGGCCCCTTGCCCTCCGCGCTCGCCCCCAGCACCAGCACGCCGATCTCCGGGTCCTCGTTCACCTGCGCCAGGATCTCCGTCACCGGCTCGCCCTCGCGGATCACGAGATGCGGCTCCAGCCCGTGCTTGTCGCGCATCCACTTCGCGAAGACCTCGAAATGCGCCACGATCCGCTCGCGGGCCTCCTCGCGCATGATGTCGCCGACGCCGATCCAGTGATTGAACTCGTCGGGCGGGATGATCGACAGGACCTCCACCCCGCCGCCGGTGTGCTGCGCGCGCAGCGAGGCGAAGCGCATCGCGTTGAGGCATTCGCGACTGTCGTCGAGCACGACGAGAAACTTGCGCATCGGGTCCCCCCGGATCGTTTCGATGGCGTTCAGCTTTGACGACGCCTATCGCTCCTGTCCACCCGGTCGCGCTTACCCCGCCCGGGACAGGCCGCGCAGCGCCAGAGCCCCGAGCCGCGTCCCGACCACCACCGCCACTTGCACCAGCGCCAGCCACATCAGCGCCAGCGTGCCCGCCGCCGCGCGGCCCAGCCGGACCGTCGCGCGCAGGGCCCGCCCCTTGCCCAGCACGGCGACCGTCCGCGTCGTGCGCGGCCCGGCGGCCTCCGCCACGCGCGCCAGCCGGGCGGCATCCTGCGGCCCGTCCACCAGCCGCGTCAGGCGCAGTGCCTCCGCCGTCGACGTCGCGGCCCGCACCCGTCCGAGGTCCGCCGCGATCCCCGCCGATCCGCGTCAGCGCCGCCGCATCCGTCAGGTCGGCGACCCGCGCCGCACCCGACAGCACGTCGGGAACCCGCCCCCAATGCAGCGGCACCCGCAAGCTCCGCGCCAGCCCCGGCGTCACCGACCCCAGCCGCCGCGCAGTCCGCAGCAGCGTGACCCCCGCCTTGACCGTCGCCGATGAGCCGCCCGTCGCCAGAACCGCGCCCGTCGCGGCCAGCCCCACGACGGCCAGCCCGGCGTCCACCTCGTCCACGTCGCGGCCCGTGGCGGCATCCATCGACGCGCGGCGCAGCGCGTTCAGGTCGCCGAAGGGAGACATCTCGAAGGGCACCGCGCAGGCCGCGAGCTGCGTCAACGTCGGGCAGGCGGCGACGTCCGCCATGCAGAGCGCGCAGGTGCGGGCCGTCGCCAGAAGACCGCCGGCCTCCTCCACCAGCGCCTCGGCAGCACGCGTGTCGACGTCACGGTCCAACTCGTCCGCCAGCGAGATCAGCATCGCGGCACGGTCCACGTCCGCGGCGCGCACCGCCTCCGCCAGCGCCGTGGTCAGCCAAGCCTCCGTCGCCTCCCGGCGCACCGCCCGCTCCAGCGTCAGCGAAAGATCTGCCCGCGTCCGCTCCACGAAGGGCACGGCGAGCGGGTTCGACTGCATCGCCCAGACCAGCGCGCCGAGCGTCGCCAGCAGCGGCAGCGCCCCGAGCAGACGTCGCATCACGCGGCCGAAAGCGCCCAGTCCCAGTACATCTCCCGTGCCCGCCGCGCGATCGGGCCGACCTGATACTGCCGGTCGTCGAAGGCCGTCACCGGCGTCACCTTGGTCAGGTTCCCGGACAGAAACACTTCGTCGGCCACGCGGAAATCGTCGAACGTCAGCACCGCCTCGTGCACCATGACGCCATCGGCGCGCAGGTTGTCCATGTGCCGCGCCCGCGTGATGCCGGCGAGGAACGTGCCATTGGGCATCGGCGTGAACACCTCCCCGTCGCGCACCATGAAGACGTTGGAGGTGGCACTTTCGGCCACGTTGCCCATCACGTCCGCCGACAGCGCGTTGCCGAACCCCTTGGCCTGCGCTTCCGCCAGCATCCGCGCGTTGTTGGGGTAGAGGCACCCGGCCTTCGCGTCGCAGACCGAACTCTCCTGCACCGGGCGGCGGAACCGCGTCGTGGTCAGCGTCGTGGTCGCATCCGGGGAGTGCATCGGCACCTCTTCCAGGCAGATCGCGAACCCGGTCTCCGCCTTCGAGGGCACCAGCCCCAGCTCGCTGCCGTGGATGCCCCAGTACATCGGCCGGATGTAGATCGCCGCGTCCGGCGCGAACCCCTCCAGCCCCTCGCGCACCAGCTCCACGATGCGCTCCGGTGCCATCGTCGGGTCTCAGCATCAGCGCCTCCGCCGAGCGGTTCAGGCGGGCGCAATGCCTGTCGAGATCGGGCGTGACGCCCTCGAACCGGCGAGCGCCGTCGAACACCGAACTGCCCTGCCACATCCCGTGGTCGGCCGCGCGCATCACCGGCACGTCGCCGTCATGCCACGTGCCGTCCACCCATGTGCGGATCACCTTGCCGAACGCCATCGCATCCTCCCGTGCTCATCCGCCGCGACGATAGGCAGGGCCGCCGGTACCGTCCAGCGGTGCATGCAGGCGACAGGACCATGCGATGAGCGCTCATGTCCGACGCGACGGCACCGCCGCCAGAGAAGCCGAACCACCGGTCTCGACCTCGTGAAGGCCGTATCCTCGAAGCGCTCGGTCCCCTGCGGGACGGAGCCCCAGGGTCGAGCCGCGTCGGGTGTCCTCACGTGCCGGGGCAGGGGATCACGTACCGGTTGTCGGACGTGCCGGGTGCGGCGGGCCCCTGCCGTGAGATGCAAGCTGTTCCGTCTTGTCCGGGACCATGGCACAGGGCGACCGAGCCGACCGTCCCCGACATCCGCCGGATCGGCGGCGGCCGCGGGCAAGTCGGTTCATGGGGAGGGCTCGCTCGCATCGCATCCGAACCGACGGTCTGCGACGGCTTGCACATGCATCTCCCGTGTGCCGCTGCGACCTTGCCGGGCGGTAGCCCCGGCTGGAGCCGGCAACTGCGCCGGCCGACAGCGAGATGCCCCCGTTGCTCCCATTGCCCGAGGGTCGGGAGACCGCCCGTGACCTTCGGCCGGGGCGGTCCTTCGCCGTGATACGGGGGTTCCCCCCGCCGGGACGAATCACACGTCCCTGTGCCGTCTGGATCTGACACGGCAGAATTAAGGTGAAGTTAAGACGCGCCTGAGAGGCGTTCTCCGCGACGGAAGCGCGCATGGGGGATGCAACCCGATGGGGATATGCCACGTTAGCCATAAGATTGGCGCGCAGCGTCCGCACCGGGATCGAAGGAACGGACGATGATCGCAACTCTGACCGGACGCCGCGATGGAGGGTACGACATTGCCCACATGCTATGGTTTTCCGCATTCGCACTGCTCGCGGCTGCCGCGCTCGTCTTCCTGCCGGTGCCTGACTGGGTGGGGGCAATTCGCACATGGTCCGCCGGGCTGGGCTGGGTCGCGCCGATCGGCTTCGTCCTGATCTATGTCTTCGCGACCCTGGCGTTGCTGCCGGTGCCGGTCCTCGCCATCGCCGGCGGTCTGGTCTTCGGCCTCTGGGCCTTTCCGATCGTGCTGGTCGGGGCGACCTGCGCCGCCGCGTTGTCGTTCCTCGTCGCCCGCCACGCGGTCCGCGGCCGGCTCGTGCGTTCCCTCGCGCTGCGCCCGAACCTGCGGACGGTGGACGCCGCCATCGCGGCGGACGGATGGCGCACCGTTGCCCTGCTCCGCATCGCCCCTACCGCTCCGCTCTGGATCCAGCCCTGGCTGCTCGGCACGACCTCCGTCGCCAGCGGGCCGTTCGTCGTCGCCACCGCCGCCGGGGTGGCCCCCGGGGCATTGCTCGCGGTCTCCATCGGCGCGTTCGCCGGTGCGGCAATCTCCGGGAGCGGTACCGTCCCGCTCGTCGTTGCAGGCACGGCGCTCGTCGCGCTTCTGCTGGCGACGGTCACCGCGGCCCGGCTCGCCCGCGCGCGCCTGGCCGACACTGGCTTTCGCCCCGACGGCTAGACGCCGACCTCGGGTGCCTCCAGGATCTGCACGCCGGCGATCTTCCACCCCGCCGGCGTCTCCACCATCGTGTAGCGCAGCTTGTGCAGCCGACCCGCTCCGTCGGTGATCAGCACCTCCTGCCGCCAGACGGCACCGTCGCCCTCGGCCCCCAGGTACTCGACCGTCCCCGGCTGCCAGACCATCGGATAGCCCTGTCGCACCATCGTCCCGAAGGTGTCGGCCGTGCCGAACATGCCGCGGATGTTCGGGGCCGCGTAGTCGAAGGCAGCTCCGAAGTCGTCCGCCTTGAACGCTTCGATCTGCGCGCCGATCACCCCGCGGATCGCGCCCTCGTCGGCCTGCGCCGTGCCCATGCTCGTGATCACCGCCATCGCGGCCAGAAACACCCTCATCGCGCCATCCTTCCTTGATGCGGCCCAACGCCACGTTAGACGACTTCAGCCACGTGCCGATGCGGCAAAGGGTTTCAGCCGAGGTCGCCGGCGAGCGCCCGGTCGATCAGGTCCGCCGTCTCCGTCACGCCGTAGAGCGCGATGAACCCGCCGAATCGCGGCCCCTGATCCGCGCCGAGCAGTACCTGGTAGAGCGCCTTGAACCAGTCGCGCATCGGGTCGAACCGCTCCCGGCCGACGTCGTAGACCAGCCCCTGCAACGCCTCGTCCGTCTGCTCACCCGTCCAGGTCCGCAACCCATCGCGCAACACCTCCAGGGCCTCGCGCTCCGCGTTTGTCGGCGCGCGGTAGACCTTCGCCGGTCGCACGAAATCGTTGTAGTATCGCACCGCACCCTCCGCCGCCCGGTCCATCTGCGGGTTCCCCTCGGGCGAGGCTTCGGGCGCATAGCGCTTGATGAACCCCCAGAGCACGTCCTTGTCCTCCGCCCCCGACACGCTCGCGATGTTGAGCAGCATGGAGAACGGCACGACCATGTCCGACGCCGGCACGTCGTCGCCGTGGATGTGGAACACCGGGTTCGCCGCCCGCCGGTCCGGGTCGTTGGCGGCGTGGAAGGCATTCAACTGCTGGTGATACTCGTCGACGGCCTTGGGGATCACATCGAAGTGCATCCGCTTCGCCGTCTTCGGCTTGGCATACATGAAGTAGGACAGCGATTCCGCGGGCGCGTAGGTCAGCCAGTCGTCGATCGAGATCCCGTTGCCCGACGACTTCGAGATCTTGTGGCCCTCGGCATCCAGGAACAACTCATAGGTGAACACTTCCGGCGGCGTCCCCCCGAGGATCTGGCAGATCCGCGAATAGATCGGCGTGTTCGGCGCGTGCTCCTTGCCGTAGCTCTCCCAATCCACGCCGAGCGCCGCCCAGCGGGCCCCGAAATCGGGCTTCCATTGCAACTTCACATGACCGCCCGTCACCGGCAGCGTCCATTCCCGCCCGTCGGGATCGTCGAACGTCACCGTGCCCTCCCGCCCGTCGACGTGCTTCATCGGCACGTAGAGGACGCGCCCCGTCTCGGGATGGATCGGCAGGAAGATCGAATAGGTCTCCCGCCGCTCGTCGCGCAAGCTCTTCAGCATCACCTTCATCAGATCGTCGTATCGTTCAGCGCAGCGCAGCAGGGTCTCGTCGAATGCGCCCGAACCGTAGAAGTCGGCGGCGCTCCTGAACTCGTAGTCGAACCCGAAGGTGTCGAGGAACCGCCGCAGCATCGCGTTGTTGTGCGCCCCGAAGCTCTCGTGCGTTCCGAACGGGTCGGGCACCGAGGTCAGCGGCCGTTGCAGATGCGCGCGCAGCGCCTCCGGGTCGGGCACGTTGTCGGGCACCTTGCGCATCCCGTCCAGATCGTCGGAGAAGCAGATCAGCCGCGTCGGAATGTCCGAGATCACGCCGAACGCGCGGCGCACCATCGTCGTGCGCGCCACCTCCCCGAAGGTCCCGATGTGCGGCAGGCCCGATGGCCCGTAGCCCGTCTCGAACAGGACCTCCCCCTTGCCCAGGCGCTCGACCCGCTTGAGCAGCTTGCGCGCCTCCTCGAACGGCCAGGCCTTCGATGTCAGGGCGGCGTCGCGCAGCGTGCTCATGGGGCATGTCCTCGGGGTCAAACGACGTCCGGCCTATTGCGGCGGTGCGGCGTCGTCAATAAATCCTTAATCCGAAGGAGACATCCATGCCCGGTACTAACATGACGCCGCAGGATGCGCTGGTCGCGATGATGATCACCGTCTCCGCCTCCGACGCCACGATCCGCACCTGCGAACTGCTGACGATCCAGTCGATCGTGAACCACCTGCCGATCTTCGCCGGATTACGACGAGGACCGGATGGAGGGCATCGCCCAGACCGTCTTCGACCTGCTGGAGGAGGAGGACGGGCTCGACGCGATCATCGGCCTCATCAAGTCCGGGCTGCCGGAGAGCCACTACGAGACGGCCTACGCGCTCGCCTGCGACGTGGCGGCCGCCGACGGACGGGTCATCCAGGCGGAACTCGAACTGCTGCGGGAGGTCCGCTACGAGCTCCTCATCGACCCGCTCCACGCCGCCGCCATCGAGCGTGGGGCGCGGGCCCGCTACCTGAAGCTGTAGGCGGACGTCGTCGCAGGCGACTGTCCGGCCCGGCCTGCTGGCCTTGCGGATCCTCGTCGTCCAGACGGCGCGGGACGCCTTTTGACATCGGGAGGCCGGAGGAAAGCCTGCACGGGGTCCGACCGGCCCATCCGACGCAGGGGACGGGATCCGGATCCACGGCGCGGCTCGGCTGTCCGAGGTCCGGCGGGATCGCCCAGGAAGGGGACGGCGGCGCTCCTTTCGCGCCCGGCCCTGCCGGACCCGGAACTCCGTCTCCCGGTCGTCTCCCCCCTCAGGTGCCACCTGAAGCGCTACCCGCCCGGCGTCGCCGCCGATCCCGCCAGGATCCCGCCGTCGATTGTCAGCTCCGCGCCGGTCATGTAGGCCGCCTCGTCGGACGCCAGCAGCACGGCCAGCGCGGCCACCTCCGACGGCGTGCCGAACCGCTTCAGCGGCGTGTCGGCCACCATCGCCGCCTCCCGGTCGGCCCGGTCCGGTCCGTCGCCCAGCATCGGCTCCCACATCGGCGTCATTACGGCGGCCGGGTGGATCGAGTTGCAGCGGATGTTCAGCCCCTGGCCCGCGCAGTACAGCGCCACGCTCTTGGTGTGATTGCGCACCGCCGCCTTGGAGGAGGCGTAAGCTGCCGCCATCGGGATCCCCACAAGCCCCGAGCGCGAGGAGATGTTGACGATGGAGCCCGCCCCCTTGGCGCGCATCGCGCGGATCGCGTAGCGGCAGCCGAGAAACGTCCCGTCGAGGTTCACCGCATGCACCGCGCGCCAATCCTCCAGCGTCGCATGCTCCGGGTCGTGGGCGGGCGGCGCACCGTCGGAGGGCCCTTCGAACCCGGTGACGCCGGCGTTGTTGACCACCACGTCCATCGTTGGGAACCGTTCGGCGACCGCGGCCCACTCCACCTCGGAGGAGACGTCGAGCCGCAGGAAGGTCGCGTCCAGAGCCTCCGCCACCGCCATGCCGGTGGCCACGTCGATGTCGGTCACGATCACCGTCGCGCCCTCGGCGGCGAAGGTCCGCGCGATCTGCGCCCCGATTCCGCGCCCGGCCCCGGTGACGAGGGCCGTCTTGCCGGTCAGCCGCAGCACGGGCGGCGGTTCAGCCCGCGACCTGCGCCGCCTGACGGAAAGACAGCAGCCGGCGGCTCTGCTCGTCCCACAGATGCAGGCGGGCGTTGGCGAAGCTCTCGCGGATCGTCATCTTGTTGACGGTCGACAGCCCGGCATGGTCGCGCAGCACGTCCGGGAGCCGGTAGAACGGGATCCGGCTGTAGAGATGGTGGACGTGATGGATGCCGATGTTCGCGCTCAGCCATTGCAGCACGGGCGGCAGCACGTAGTGCGAGGAGCCGTGGAACGCGGCCTCGTGCAGGTCCCAGTCGCCGTCCGCGTCCCAATGCGCCGTCTCGAACTGGTGCTGGACGTAGAAGAGCCAGACACCGGCGGTCGCAGCCAGAAGCGTGGAGGGCACGAAGATCAGCAGGATCGGGGCCCAGCCGCCGAAGTAGACGATGGCCCCCAGCACGGCGACGATGGCGGCATTGGTGTACATGGCACTCGCCCAGTACTTCGCCTGCGCCATCATGCCGATCGGCAGGCGGTTCTCGAGGAAGAACAGGTATCCCGGCCCCAGCCCGAAGAGCACGATCGGATGGCGGTAGGCGCGGTACATCCAGCGGCGCAGCGGGGAGGCGGCGTGGTATTCGGCCACCGTCATCGTCGCGATCTCGCCCAGGTCGCGCCGCCCGAGGTTGCCCGAGCCCGCGTGGTGGTCGGTATGCGCACGCCGCCAGACATCGTAGGGCGTCAGCGTCATCACGCCCAGCACCCGGCCCAGCCAGTCGCTCACCTTGCGGTTGCGGAAGAAGGCCCCGTGCCCGCAATCGTGCTGGATCGCGAAGAGCCGCAGCAGGAACGCCGCATTGCACAGCGAAATCGCCAGTGTCAGCCAAGGGCTGATGCCGAGCGCCCACCACGCAAGCGCCCAGAGCGCCACGAAGGGGACCACGGTGACGGCCACCTCGAAGCTGCTGCGCCGGGTGCTCGGGTCGCGGTAGGCGGAGAGGACCTTGACCCAGTCGCGCGCGGCCTTGGGGGCGTCGTCGGTCGGCGTCTGCGAAGCCGGAGTGGGGGTGTCGAACATGAACCGCTCTCTCGTTTGATCTCGCCTTGATACCGCATCCCCGCGGCGGGGCAACGGGCAACCTGCCGCATGCGGATGCCGGCATGATACGTCCGTGATACACAGAGAATACAGCCGTGATATACGGTTGAATACGCCCTAGCGCACCATGCCGACGATATCGTGGACCTCGTCCAGCACCGGGGCCGCGATGGCCCGCGCCCGCTCCGCCCCCCGCGCCAGGATGCGGTCGATCTCCCCCGGATCGCGCATCAGGCGTGCCATCTCGGACGACACCGGCGCGAGCTTCGCCACCGCCAGATCCGCCAGGTCCCGCTTGAAGTGCCCGAACATCCGCCCGTCATTCGCGGCCAGCGCATCCTCCACCGAAGTCCCTGACAATGCAGCATAGATATTCACCAGATTGCGCGCTTCGGCGCGCCCCTCCAGCCCCTCGGGCGTGGCGGGCAAGGGGTCCGGGTCGGTCTTGGCCTTTCGGAACTTCCGGGCGATCGCATCGGCATCGTCGGTCAGGTTGATCCGGCCCGCGTCCACGGGATCGGACTTCGACATCTTCCGCGTCCCGTCGCGCAGCGACATCACCCGGGTCGCCACGCCCTCGATCACGGGCTCGGTCATCGGGAAGCACGCCACGCCGTAATCGTGGTTGAACTTCGCGGCGATATCGCGCGTCAATTCAACATGCTGCTTCTGGTCTTCGCCCACCGGCACATGCGTCGACTTGTAGAGCAGGATGTCGGCCGCCATCAGCGCAGGGTAGGCGAAGAGACCCAGCGAGGCCCCCTCGGCGTTCTCTCCGGCCTTGTCCTTCCACTGCGTCATCCGCCCCATCCAGCCCATCCGCGCGACGCAGTTGAAGATCCAGCCCAGCTGCGCGTGTTCGGGCACCCGGCTCTGGTTGAAGAGGATCGAGCGTTCCGGGTCGATCCCGCTGGCGATGAAGGCGGCGCAGAGTTCGCGGGTGCTGTGGCGCAGGGCGTCCGGCACCTGCGGCACGGTGATCGCGTGCAGGTCGACCATGCAGAAGACCGTCTCATGCGTGCCCCGGTCCTGCCAGTCCACGAACTTCACGATCGCGCCCAGGTAGTTGCCCAGCGTCAGCCCGCCCGACGGCTTGATGCCCGAGAAGATGCGGGGCGGGAAGGCGGGGGCGTCGGCCATCGGTCTGGTCCTCGCGGGGCTGGTCACGGATCGGCCCATCGCTTAGCCACCGGGGCACATCCCGTCAACGAGGCCCGCCATGATGGACCCCCGCAACCAGAGCCCGTTCAACGCGCTGCCCCCCGTTGTCGTCGCGTTGGCGGTGGTCGTCATCGCGATCGAGCTGGCGTTCCAGGCCGGCGCCGCGGGGCTCATCGGCGGGCGCGAGGCGGTGGGCTGGCGATTGGCGGCGCTGACCGACTGGGCGGTGATCGACGACGTCTGGACCTGGATGCTGGCGAACCGGACCTTTCCGCCCCGCGAGGTCGCGCGCATCGTCGCTTACCCGTTCCTGCACGGCAGCTTCGTCCACGCCGCCTTCGTCGCGGTCTTCGTGCTGGCCATCGGGAACGCCGTCGCACCCGTCTACCCCAACCTGCGCATCCTCGCGATCTTCCTCGGCTCCGCCGTCGCCGGGGCGCTGGCCTACCTGATCCTCTTCGACGCGCCCTCGCCGCTCTACGGCGGCTACCCGGCGGCCTACGGGCTGATCGGCGCGTTCACCTACCTGACGCAGCGGGGCCTGACACGTGCGGATCCTTCCAAAGCCTTCCTGCTCATCGGCTTCCTGCTGGCGATCCAGCCGGTGTTCGGCCTGCTGACGCTCGAGGGGTTCGGCTGGCTGCCGGACTGGACGGCGGATCTCGGCGGGGCGGCGGCGGGCTACGGGCTCGCCGCGGCGCTCTTCCCCGGTGCGCTCGCCCGCCTGCGCGTCCGGATGCGTCAGCGCTGACGGCGCAGCGCCCCGCGCAGCTCCGCGATCCGCACCGCTCCGACCATCTGCGCGAAGCCGAGGTAGGACGTCATCCCGACGCCCACCAGGATCGCCAGCGCCGCGCCGCGGGCCGGACCCGCGAACATGGGCCCGAGGATCAGCATCGCCGCCCAGAGGACGACGCCCATCAGCACCGCCGCTACCGCGATCCGCCACGCCCGGCCCCGCGCCCGCGCGTCCAGCACCGCGACCGCGCCCATGCTCCGGACGCCGCGCGACAGCTGCCAGACCATGCCCCAGGCGGCCAGCGTCGTGCCGAGCGCCGCGGCCGGCCAGCCGATGAAGGGCACCAGCCCGAGGGCGATCACGGCGTTTATCACCAGCGAGACGACGGCGAACCGCAGCGGCGCGCGGGTGTCCTCGCGCGCGAAGTAGAGCGGCTGGAGCACCTTCTGGAGCACGAAGGCCGGCAGCCCGATTGCGTAGATCATCAGCGCCAGCGCCGTCGCGGCCGTGTCGTCGGCGGTGAACTGCCCGCGCTCGAAGAGCACCGAGACGAGCGGCAGGGGGATCACGAGCAGCGCCACGGCGGAGGGGATCGTGAGCAGCCAGGAGAACTCGAAGGCGCGGGAGTAGGCGGATTGCTGGCCTTCGGTATCGTCGAGCCGGACGCGGCGGGCGAGGTCGGGGAGCAACACCACGCCGATGGCGATGCCGACCACGCCGAGGGGAAGCTGGTAGAGCCGGTCGGCGTAGTTGAGCCAGGCCACCGCGCCGTCGAAGTAGCTCGCCACCTGACGCCCGACGAGCAGGTTGATCTGCACCACCCCGCCCGCGAGTGCCGCGGGCGCGGCGATGACGAGGAGGCGCTTCAGGTCTTTCGTCATGCGTGGGAGCCGGCGCGGCAGCAGGCTGTGTCCGGCGCGTGCGGCGGCCCACCAGACGAGGGCGAGCTGCGCGGCACCTCCTACCGGCACCGACCAGACGAGCGCCTTCCCCACGATCAGCTCCGGGATCGGCGTCGCGTAGGGCATCAGGCCGGGGAAGAGCCAGACGAGGACCATCGCGGCGATGAACACGATGTTGAGGAGCGCCGGGGCGGCGGCGGCGGCGAGGAACCGCCCCGACGAGTTGAGCACGCCGCAGACGAGGGCGGCGAGCGATATCAGCAGGATGTAGGGGAAGGCGATCCGTCCGTAGGTGACGGCCAGCGAAAAGCGCGCGTCGTCCGCGAAGCCGCTGGCCATCGCCAGCACGAGGGCCGGCATGAAGACCACGCCGAGCACCGAGAAGAGCGTGAGGATCATCACCATCCACGCCACCGCGTCGCGCGCGAAGGCGTCCGCCTCGGATGGGTCGCCCTCCAGCTTCTTGGCGTAGAGCGGCACGAAGGCCATGTTGAACGCCCCTTCCGCGAAGAAGCGGCGGAACATGTTGGGCAAGCTGAAAGCGACGAAAAAAGCCTCCGCCGCCAGACCCGTGCCGAGGAACCGCGCGATCAGGATGTCGCGCGCGAAGCCCAGCAGCCGCGACGCCATGGTCCAGCCGCCGACGGTGAGGAAACCCTTGATCAGTCGGGGGGCCATGCGGGTTCGGTCTCCGAAGCGGTGGATTTCGCCGCGATACAGCCTCGGAGGGGCGGGTGTATAGGGTCGGCGCGACCGGGGCGCTGGGCGTCGTAACGCGGGAATGGTCTGCGGATGATGCAGCGCAGATATGGGTGATACCTGATCGTTAGGTATTCAGTCCCGGCATTTGGTGGATCGGATTGAGGATGAATTGATCCGGCTCTGATGTCCAGATTTTGCAGATGTGTTCGTAGGGCGTGAGGCTGCCGAGGGTCTTGAGCCTGCGGGCGAAGTTATAGGCCGCCATGAAGTCGCCAAGGTGGGTGCGCAGCTGATCGTGGCTGTCGTAATGGTAACGTCTGACGTTCAGCCGTCGCCGATCCCCGGATCGGCTTTAGGCCTCACCCGTCCTTGATCGTGCGCCTCGTCCGCTCGGCCTGGCCGTTGGTCCGGGATATCGCGGGATCAGCCGCGACGGAGTGTGCCGGGTTTGATCGTCTCCGGGAGCGGATGCCGTCTCGGGACGTTTCCAGCGGTCGCCCCGCACGACGCGAACTCGGCGGATGGCCCATCATCTTCGCGGAGGACGCCGCCCCGCGATCCTGCGACCGAAGCCAGTCCATGACGTCGTCCGCGTTCCGGTCAGGACGGGAACACCGGATAGAAGGTCCGGATCACCGTCCCGTCGCGGATGACGAGGGCGAGACGTTTCAGGAGCGTCGTCCCGTCGACGTCGAACGTCGGCAGATCCATCGCCCGGGCGAACGCCAGATCGGCGTCCGACAGGAGGGCGAACGGCAGATGAAGCCGCCCCGCCGCCTCGGCCTGGTACTCGGGAGACTGCGTCGAGAGCCCGTAGAGCTGGCGCACGCCTAGATCGCGCAGCTCCTGGTAATGGTCCCGGAAGGCGCAGGATTGCGGCGTGCAGCCGCGTGCCCCCGGTATGCCGTCCCAACCGTCGGGCAGCGGTACGTCGGGCCGTCCCGTCATCGGATAGACGTAGAGCACGGTGATGCCGGGGAGGGCCGACAGGTCGACCGGGGTCCCGTCGGTCGCCATCAGCGCGACGCTTCCCAGCCGCGCGCCGTTCAGATGCGAACAGGCTCCGTCGTCGACGGGCGGTGGCAGCCGGGACCAGTCGATACGCGCCGGGTTCGTCATCGCTTGTTCCTCCGTGGCCGTATCGTCCAGCCGCACCATCGCGGCACGGCCCCGGCAACCCGAATATGCACTCCCGCGCGTCGGGGCGAGCCCCTGACCGCGGCCGAAAACGCCGGCGATGGTCGAGGGACCCCACCGGCGGCACCGGCCAGGAAAGTCGGAGCGGCGCGATCGACCGTTGCGTCTCACGCCCCCGCCCGCTCCGCCGCCCGCACGACGGCGGCGCGCAGCTTCGTCGCAAGCGCCTCCTGCTTGCCCTTCGACAGGATCTTCAGGCCGAACAAGTCCTTGACGTAGAAGCTGTCGACGACCTGCGCGCCGTAGGTCGCGATGACGGCCTGGGAGATGTAGATGCCGGATTGCGACATCACCTGCGTCAGGTCGTAGAGCAGGCCGGGGCGGTCGCGGGTGTCGACTTCGATGATGGTGTAGATGTCGCTGCCCTCGTTGTCGAAGCTGATGCTCGTGGGCACGGTGAAGCGGCGTTCGCGCTTCTTGATCTCGCGGCCCTCCAGCTCCTTGCGGGTGGCGATCTCGCCGCGCAGGATCCGCTCGATCAGCCGGCGCAGCCGGGGCAGGCGGCCGGGTTCGTAGGGGTGCCCGTCGCTGTCCTGCAACCAGAAGGCGGAGGTCGCGCAGCCGTCCTTGGAGGTGTAGGTCCGCGCGTCCACGATGTCCGCCCCGGCCAGCGAGACGGCCCCGGCGAGCCGCGAGAAGATGCCGGGATGATCCTGGCAGGTCATGAGCAGGCGGGTCGCGTCCCGGTCCTCGTCCGCCTCCAGGTCGAAGCGAACTTCGCCGGCGGGCAGGTCGCGCAGCATCCGGGCGAATTCGACATGCGCGGCCGTGGGCACGCCCTGCCAGTAGGGGCCGTAGTGCCGGCCGAGCTCGGCGCGCAGCTCCGCCTCGGACCAGTCGGGCAGGGCGTCGCGGAAGAGCTTGCGGGCCTTCTTCTCGCGGGTCTCGCGGTTGACGTCCTCCAGCCCGTTCTCGAGCGCGGCCGCCGTCGCGCGGTGCAGCGCGCGCAGCATCTGCGCCTTCCAGTTGTTCCAGACGCCTGGCCCGACCCCGCGGATGTCGCAGACCGTCACGACCGTCAGCAGGTCCAGCCGCTCCCGCGTGCGCACCGCCTTGGCGAAATCGCGGATCGTGCGCGGGTCGGAGATGTCGCGCTTCTGCGCCATGTCGGACATCAGCAGGTGATGGCGCACGAGCCATTCGACCGTCTCCACCTCCTTCTGCCGCAGCCCCAGCCGCGGGGCGACGACCCGGGCGATGCGCGCGCCCAGCACCGAATGATCCTCCGGCCGGCCCTTGCCGATGTCGTGGAGCAGGAGGGCGACGTAGAGCGCGCGTCGGTTCACGCCCTTGGTGAGGATATCGGTGCAGAGCGGCAGGTCGTCCGTCAGCTCGCCGCGCTCGATCTGCGCGAGGTTGGAGACGACCTGGATGGTGTGCTCGTCGACGGTGTAGCTGTGGTACATGTCGAACTGCATCATCGCGACGATGGGGGCGAACTCCGGGATGAAAGCGCCGAGCACGTCGAGTTCGTTCATCCGGCGCAGGGCGCGTTCGGGGTTCCCGTGCTTGAGCAGCAGCTCCATGAAGATGCGCGCGGCCTCCGGGTCCGCGCGCAGGTTCCGGTCGATGAGGTGGCGGTTCGCCCCGATCAGCCGCATCGCGTGCGGGTGCAGCAGCATGCCGGTGCGCAGCGCCTCCTCGAAGATGCCGAGCATGTTGAGCGGCGTGGCCAGGAACGCGGCCTCGTCGTCCACGTCGAGCCGGTTCTGGCGCTCGACGTAGGGCGTCCTGACCCGGCGGCGGCGCTTGAAGAGGCCCAGCAGGGCGGGCTCCCGCTTCACGTTGTCTGCCTCCAGCGCGACGAGCAGGATGCGGGTCAGCTCGCCGACGCGGGTGGCGTGGCGGAAGTACTCCTGCATGAAGTGCTCCACCGCCCGCCGACCCGCATGGTCGCGGTAGCCCATGGCGGCGGCCACCTCGACCTGCATGTCGAAGGTCAGCATGTCGGCCGGCCGGTCCGCGATCAGGTGCAGGTGGCAGCGCACGCACCACAGGAACCGCTCGGCCGCCTCGAAGGCGTCGAACTCCCCGTCGGTGAAGACCCCCATCGTCAGGAGGGCTGCCGGATCGGTGACGCGGTAGCGGTACTTGGCGATCCAGTAGAGCGCCTGCAGGTCGCGCAGGCCGCCCTTCGCCTCCTTGACGTTGGGCTCCAGGATGTAGCGCTGCCCGCCCTGCTTGCGGTGCCGCTCGGTGCGTTCCCCGAGCTTCGCCTCGATGAACTCCGGGACGGTGCCCGCGAAGAGATCGTCCCAGAGGCGGGTCCCGAGCGTTTCCGCCGGGGCCGTGTCGCCGCAGATCAGACGGCGCTCCAGCAGGGAGGTGCGGATGGTGAAATCCTCGGTTCCCAGATGCAGGCATTCCTTCACGGTGCGGGTCGCGTGACCGACCTTCAGCTTCAGATCCCAGAGAATGTAGAGCATCGCTTCGACGACGCCCTCGATCGCGGGCGTGATCCGGCGCGGCGTCAGGAACAGCAGGTCCACGTCCGAATGGGGGGCCATCTCCCCGCGCCCGTATCCGCCCACGCCCATCACCGCGAAAGGCTCGTCCGCGGGCGGGGCGCAGGCGCGTCGCCACCAGCCAGGCGCATTGCACCAGCCGGTCGGTCAGATGGGCATAGGATTGCGTCACCTTCCGGGCGCGCGTCGGGTCGGCTGCGAACCCCGCCGCGATCGCCGCGCGCCCCGCGTCCCGCGCGCGGCCCAGCGCCCCCACCACGGCGCGGCGCACGGCCATCGGATCGTCGAGCCGCAGCGCGCGGTTCAGCGCGTCCAGCGTCGCCTCGGCCGCGAAGATCTCGGTCAGCGGCGCGATCAGCGTGTCGCTGCGCGCCGCCGGCGGAAGGTCCGCGAGGGTGAGGGTCGGGACCGGCGTCCTACGAACCGGCGCCACCGAGGACGTTGGGGGCAGGGCTGACCACCTGTATCTGACGGTTGACGATCTGTGCTATCGCCAGCGCCCGGTCGTTGGTGCCGTCGCCGCGCAGGCGGAACACCCCGCCCGTTCCGGCGAAACCGGAGGTCCGGGTGAGGGATCCGCGGCCGACGGTGTCACCGCGCGCCGAGATCGCGCCGATCGCCGCGACCCCGTCATAGGCGAGATTGGCGATTGGATGCGGGGCGCTGCCGTAGGCGGCCCCGTAGCGTGCGCCGAACTGCGCCAGCGGACCGGGATCGGGCAGCGCGAAGTAGCCGCCCTGCAGGCCCGGCAGCTGCAACGCCTCCGCCGGGATGTCCCAGCGGGCGAGGCCGAGGAACCGGGAATCTTCCCCGCCGAGGCCCGCCTCCGACAGCAGTTGGGAGATGACGGGAAGGTCGCCCGAGGTGTTCCCCGTCAGGAAGACGGCGTTGGCCCCGCTGCTGCGGACCTGCGCCGCGATGCCCGGCACGGCCGCCTGGATACCTGCCTGGCTCAGCTCGTAGGGCACGGAACCGGTGATCTGGGCGCGCGATCCGCGGGCGGCGCTCACGACGGCGGCCTGCGCGACCTGTCCGGCCGCGTCGCTCGGATGGGTGACGAGGACGCGGGTGCGCCCCTGCGACGCGGCGAAGCCCAGCACCCGGCGCGCGGTGTTCTCGAAGGTGTTGCCCAGCACCCAGACGTTGCCGCCGGCGATGGCGGTGTTGTTGGAGAAGCTGAGCACCGGGATGCCGGACCCGGCGGCGGCGACACCGGCGGCGGCGGCGTTGTCGGCGTAGAGCGGGCCGAGGATCACCTGCGTGCCTTCGGCCACGGCGCGGGCGGCGGCGTCGCGTGCGCCACCGGGTGTGCCCTGGGTCGGGTAGACGGTGATCGTCACGGCCCCCGCGCCGAGGTCGGCAGCGGCCAGCCGCGCGGCATTCTCCAGGCTGCGCGCCACGGTGGCGTCGGTCGGGCGAGCGGAGCCGTAGGGCACCAGAAGCGCCACCGCCGTCGCTCCGCCGCCGCTGGCGACGCCGCCCCCTCCGGAACCCGCCGTCGGGCCCGCGACGTTGCAGGCGGCCAGCGCCGTGCCGAGGACGGCAATGATGGCGACCGCGCGCAGGCGGAGCGCCGCCTTGCGCGCGCGGCGCGCGAGTGAGACGAACGGGCCGGTCGGTCGGGCTCTGGTCATGGATGGATCTCCGGGCGGTGGGCCGATCACGGCCGCGTGTTTCGGAACCACCGATAAGCGCCCGGCGGGCGTGAGTAAACGGCGGACCCCGGGGAGAGGCAAAATGGCGGAGACCGGCGGGATCGAGGCAGGGCTGCATCTGGTGGCCGTCCCCATCGGAGCGGCGCGCGACATCACGCTGCGCGCTCTCGACCTGCTGGCCGGCGCGGACGTGCTGGCCGCGGAGGACACGCGCTCCCTGCGCCGGCTGATGGAGATCCACGGGGTGGCGCTGGGCGACCGGCCGCTGATCCCCTATCACGACCACAACGGTCCGCAGGCGCGACCGCGGCTGCTGGGAGCGCTGCGGGCGGGCAAGTCGGTCGCCTATGCGTCCGAGGCGGGCACGCCGTTGGTGGCCGATCCGGGGTTCCAGCTCGGGATGGACGCGCATGCCGCGGGGATCGTCGTGCGCGCGGCACCGGGGGCCAGCGCCGTCCTGACCGCGCTCTGCGTCGGCGGGCTGCCGACGGACCGGTTCTTCTTCGCCGGCTTCCTGCCGCCGAAGTCCGCGGCCCGGAAGACCGCGTTGCGCGAGCTGGCGACGGTGCCGGGCACGCTGGCGTTCTACGAATCGCCCCGGCGGCTGGCGGCGATGCTGCGCGATGCGGTGGAGGTGCTGGGTCCGCGGAAGGCGGCGGTGTGCCGGGAATTGACGAAGCGGTTCGAGGAGGTGCGGCGCGGAACGCTCGCCGATCTTGCGGAAGCCTATGCCGGCGAGGAGCCCAGAGGGGAGATCGTCGTTCTGGTCGATCGCCCCGGAGCCGTCGAGACGGACGAGGCGACGATCGAGGCGGCGCTGCGGATCGCGCTGGCGGAGGGGTCGTTAAAATCAGCTGCAAAAGACGTTTCCGAAACCTTCGGCATCGCGCGTAACGTGGCATACAGCATGGCGCTGCGGATGAAGGACGAGGAATGAGCGGATCGACCTCCTACCACGCGGGCCTCGCGGCCGAGGACGGCGTGGCGCGGCACTACGGCCGGGCCGGTCATCGCGTGCTGGCCCGCCGCTGGCGCGGCAAGGGCGGGGAGATCGATGTCATCGTGCGCGATGGGGAGGACACCGTCTTCGTCGAGGTGAAGAAGAGCGGCAGCCACGGCGCGGCGGCGCTGCGGGTCAGCCAGCGGCAGGTGCGACGCCTGTTCGACTGCGCCGGTGAATACATGGCCACGCTTCCCGGCGGCATGCTGAGCCCCGTGCGCTTCGACGTGGCGCTGGTGGACGAGGCGGGCCGGATCGAGATCGTGGAGAACGCGCTGGGGGCCTGAGACGCTCCGGAAAACACCACGCCCGGGGAGACGTTGTCAGCCCCGCGCCGCTGCGCCATCTAGAGGGGAACGCCACGCCCCGAGGATGCCGTCATGCCCAGCCCCAGACCCTTGCAGGTCGGTTTCCAGATGGACCCGATGGAGGGCGTGAACATTCGCGCCGACAGCAGCTTCCGCATCGCGCTGGAGGCGCAGGCGCGGGGCCATTCGCTGTGCACCTGGACACCGGACCGGCTCGCCTACGTCGAGGGACGGGTCGTCGCGCAGGGCCGGTCGATGGAGCTGCGCCGCGAAGAGG
Source organism: uncultured Alphaproteobacteria bacterium (assembly GCA_963757495.1). Lineage (GTDB taxonomy): Bacteria > Pseudomonadota > Alphaproteobacteria > Rhodobacterales > Rhodobacteraceae > Jannaschia. Next base: position 142,507 of record CAVWRZ010000001.1, on the reverse strand, counting down.
GCAACCACGTCACCTTCGGCGAGATGCGGGATATCGATCTCGCCGACCTCGACGTCGTCTGGCTGCGTCAGGATCCGCCGTTCGACATGGGCTACATCACGACGACGCATCTGCTGGACCGCGTGCATCCGGAAACGCTGGTGGTGAACGACCCGACCTGGGTGCGCGGCTGGCCCGAGAAGCTGATGGTGCTGGACTTCCCCGACCTGACCCCGCCCACGGCCGTGACCCGCGACCTCGCGACGCTGAAGGCGTTCAAGGCGAAGCATGGCGACGTCATCCTCAAGCCGCTCTACGGCAACGGCGGCGCGGGCGTGTTCCGCCTGAAGCCCGACGACCGCAACCTCGACTCGCTCTATGAAGTCTTCACGTCGATCAACAACGAACCGCTCATCATGCAGAAGTTCCTACCCGCGGTGTCGAAGGGCGACAAGCGGGTGATCCTGATCGACGGGGAGCCGGTGGGGGCCATCAACCGGGTTCCAGCCGAGGGCGAGACCCGGTCGAACATGCACGTCGGCGGGCGGCCGGAGAAAGTGGAGTTGACGGAGCGTGACCGGGAGATCTGCGCGGCCATCGGGCCACGGCTGCGCGAGGCGGGGCAGATCTTCGTGGGCATCGACGTGATCGGGGACTGGCTGACGGAGATCAACGTGACCTCGCCCACGGGTCTGCAGGAGCTGGAGGCCTTCGACGGCACCAACGCCAGCGCGCTGATCTGGGAGGCGATCGAGCGGCGACGCGCCTAGATCGCGTCCACCAGCCGGTAGGAGAGTGCCTCCGCGACGTGGGGGCGGTGCACGCCGGGGCTGGCATCGAGGTCGGCGATGGTGCGCGCGACCTTGAGGACGCGGTGGTAGCCGCGCGCCGACAGACGGAACCGGTCGACCGCCTGCAGGAGCATGGCGCGTCCGTCCACGTCGGGCTCCGCGATCTCCATCAGCCGGTCGCCGGCAACATCGGCGTTGACCGTGACGTCGCCGTGACCCTCGTAGCGCTTCGCCTGCACGGCGCGGGCCGCCGCCACACGCTCCGCAACCTGCACGGACGTCTCGCCGGAGGCGGCGCGCGACAGGTCCGAGACCTCGACGGCAGGGACCTCGAGGCGCAGGTCGAACCGGTCCATCAGCGGGCCGGAGATCTTGCCCATGTAGTCCTCGCCGCAGGTCGGCGCGCGGGTGCAGGCACGCTCCGGGTCGAACAGCATCCCGCAGCGGCAGGGATTCGCGGCGGCCACCAGCAGGAAGCGGCAGGGGTAGCGGACATGGGCGTTGGCACGGGCGATGGTGACCTGCCCCGTTTCGATGGGCTGGCGCAACGTTTCGAGGACCGCGCGGGGGAACTCGGGGAACTCGTCCATGAAGAGCACGCCGTTGTGCGCCAGGCTGATCTGCCCCGGGCCGGCCTTCTTCCCGCCCCCCGCGATGGCGGCGACGGATGCGGTGTGGTGGGGTTCCTGATAGGGGCGGCGATGCAGGATGCCGCCCTCCTCCAACGTGCCGGCGAGGGAGTGGATCATCGAAGTATCCAGAGCCTCGCGCGCGTTCAGCGGCGGCAGCAGGCCGGGCAGGCGGGCGGCGAGCATCGACTTGCCGGCACCGGGCGGGCCGACCATGAAGAGATGGTGTCGGCCGGCGGCGGCGATCTCCAGCGCGCGCTTGGCCCGGTCCTGTCCCCGAACGTCGCGCAGGCAGAGGCCGGTCTCCTCCGCCGCGATGCGCCCGGCGGTGGCGGCCAGCAGCGGCGCGGTTCCAGTCAGATGATCCATCAACGCCTTGAGCGAGCGCGCGGCGAAGACCGACGCGGCCCCGACCCAGGCGGCCTCCGCCCCGCAGGCCTCGGGGCAGAGCAGTTCCATGTCGAGCTCCGCCGCCGTCATCGCCGCCGGCAGCGCTCCCGTCACGGCGACGAGCCCGCCATCGAGCGACATCTCCCCGATGCTGAGACACCGCGCGACGCGGCCCGGCGGCACGATCTCGAGCGCGGCGAGGACCGACAGCGCGATGGGCAGGTCGAAATGCGCGCCCTCCTTGGGAACGTCCGCGGGCGACAGGTTCACCGTCAGCTTGCGGGACGGGAGCGCGATGCCGAGTTCCGACAGCGCGGTGCGGATGCGGTCCTTGGCCTCCGACACCGCCTTGTCCGGCAATCCCACGACGGAGAAGCCGGGCAGTCCCGGGGTGACGGCGCACTGCACGTCGACGGGGCGGGCTTCCAGGCCTTCGAAGGCGACGGTGGTGGTGCGTGCGAGCATGGAGACCCCCCTGCCGGTCTGGTTGACGGATCGATGGCTTCTCGAATCTGACCCACCGACGCTCCTGGATCCCGGAACGCTACCTTGCACCCATGCCAGGCGAGATGGAAATGGGGCGAAGACCACCAGGGGAGGCGCTTGCAGTCGTGCCGGGGGGGTGCGGAGACAGGACGGGTCGAGCCACATCGATGCGCCGCTGCGCGCGCTGGACCTCGCAGCCTTCGAAGTATCCGGGGAGAGTCCCGACGGTTCCACGAATGGGGCGGATGGCCGCGAGCGGTCCCGACAGCGCTCCACGGGGGGAGACCGGAAACGTTCCGGGATGTATGACGAGTTGCAGCAGAAAGAATTCGGGCACCGATGCGGTTCGATCGTTCCGGCCGGGGACGTTCGACGTCGGCGGCGATCCGACGCGGGCTGTCTCGTCGGGGGGCGTCTGTCGGACTCCGGCATGTAGGGGACATAATGTCCAGCATCCCTCATCGCGGACACCGTGTACTGCCCCCCCTTTCGACCGGGCACCCGGGCATGACATCGGAGGTCTGGGGATAGCCCTCGGCATATGCTCGTGTCTGACTGTGGGACCATCGCCGATGGTGGCCGCAGGCGTTGCCGGCGTCGTCCGAGGAGCTGCGGCTCGTGGAGGGCAAGGCGGGCTGTGGCGCCGGTGAGGCCTCGCAAGCCGTCGAGCATGGACGAGACGGCCAGCCTCTCCATCGGTGCGCGCCGCAATCGCGTGTCTGCGAACCTGTCGTATCGCTGGCGGCGTCTGATGCCGGAGGGGGGCCGTGTCCGGCGACGATGACGTCACGAGCAACCGCGCCCTGCCGCAGATGTAGGACCGCATCCCGCAGCCGGATCGCCAGCTCGGGCGCAAGGTGCCGGAAGCCGAGATCCTCTGGAAGACACTGGGCAAGGCACGCTCAAGAAGACTGGCTTGGCATGCGCGGTCACCGTAGAAGGGCGGTTCCCGATGATCATCGTGGCAGAGACGTCGGGCGTGTCCCGTTCAGGCCTGCAGATGCGGCTGACGGGACGTGCCGAGCCGCGTCGGTCCCATCATGCGGCGAGGCACGCGGCGGCGGTGCCGCCGATCACGGCGCTCGTGGCGGTACGACCGACCGGTGGATACCGCCGGATCACGGCCATTGCGAACCGTGGGCTGCGGGCCACGGGCGCTGCATCCGTGAACCCCAAGCGGGTCTGACGGGTCATTCAGGGGCGAAGCCTGCCGCCGGCCCGGCGCTGCACCGGACGGTCCGAGCGCACCCGGATAGGCAGGATCGCGAGCCTGCGCTCGACCCCTCGCCCCCTCTCGGCGGATTTGCCGAGCAAATCGCCTGCCGGTCGACGGATGCGGCGATAACTTCGTCCCTCTCTGCAATGCAGGCATCGCCTTCGGATCAATGGTGCACCTGCTGGACAGGCGACATCCTGCGGGGTGCCTACATCGCCGACGCCCACGATCGCGGGATCGTCGCCTGTCGCGCTGTCGCCAACGCAGGCATCGGCGGATCGGAGATGCGCGACACGATGCTGCCGGCGGTGGAGGCGCGGTTCGGCGGGGCATCGAGCGTCGCACCCGGTCGAGATGCTCTACGAGTTGCCAATGACCGCGCCACCGGTCCGAGCGGGCCATCGGCGACGGCTCGCCCTGCATCACCAGGGCGACACCCGCATCTCCGCCAGCCAGCTCGGTCTGATGCCCTGCTACGCGCAGGTGAGGAGCCCGATGAGCAATGGGAGATTCTCGACACGCTCAAGCGGAATTACCTGAACATTGCACTGCTGCCGAACGCCGCCACCGTCCTTGGATCGATCACCGGGGGTTCGAGGACGATGACGATCACCCGTATCCGGGGTCGAAGACGCGCTCGCCCTGCAAGTTCATCTCAACTCGAACCGCAGCCGCCCGAGTTTCCGGCGAGGCGGGGGCAGGATCACCGGGATGCCGGGACGGGCCAATCGTCGACCACTTGACCGGCGCGGGGGCCGCGCTGCTCGAGCTGTCATCAGGACAGACCGCCAGTGGCGGAGAGTGGCTTGACGCCGGGGCACCAGTGTCGCGGTCCGGTTCCGGGAGTTCGGTTCGATCGGTTTTCACGAGAGGTTTCCCTCGGAGATACCGATCGACGGATCGAACCATTGAATGCATCCCGGTCATAAACCGCGTGCAACACGATCGTTCTGGATGCCCCGCGCGTTCCCCGGACCGGACTCGACCCATACTCGAGGGGCGGGGCCGGATCGACCCCCGCTGCCCGCAGAGCCTCACCCATCCGATGCGATGGCCCTCTGCTCCTGCGCAGGGCGCGGCTGTCGAACGACGGACCCGAACGTCACCGTTCATCCGCTCGAGGCGTCGAGAGCAAAGCCCGCCACATGCCGCGCGGACATCTGCGCCAGCGCCGCGGTCGGCCCCTCGAGGCCGCGCGGCCGGTCGGTCAGAACCGTGATGATGACGGCGCGGCCCACGGCACCCATGGGAGTCCGGATCAGGTTGGAGAGCCCGGATGCGCCCTTCAGCTTGTCCGCGGGCAAGGTGCCGGGGGCGAGGTCGTCGGTCGGCCGCTTGCAGAGCATCGGCGACAGGTCCCGCAAGATCTGCGGTAGCAGGGGCGCGCGGAAGTCCCAGACCGGAGTGAGGACGATCCGCATGCAGGTCGACGTCGCGCGGCCCGCGAACCCGATGAGCAGCATCGGTCGCAGGTCCATCCTGGACGCGAGGATGCCCGAGTGGGGTGCGACGACGACCATTGCGAGGCCCGAGACGAGGACCGTCTCGCCGAGCCTCACCAGTCGAACCCGTCGAAGAGCTTCCGGTCCGGGCGGTCGACGTCGAGCGGCATCCAGGCCCGATGGCGACGCCGATGCCGGGGATGACGTTGCGCTTGCCGGGCGGGAAGACGGTGAAGGCCGCGGCGATGACCGAGGGGATCATGCGACTGCCGTGGAAGCCCTGCGATGCGCGCCGGACGATCACCTCCTCGATCGACCCGGATCCCGCATATCAGGCCGGCTCCCGTGAGCCCGCCGGCGGCCATCGTGAACGGGAGCCGCGTGAACATCACCCCGCGAGGACCTCGGCCAATTGGATCATGATGACCTCCGCGATGAGATAGGACATCTGCATCCGGAAGAGCTCCTCCGGGGAGGCTCCAAGGCCGGCCCGGATGTCGGACAGGGAGGCGTCGACCATCTGGAGGAGGTCGGGGATCGCCATGAACATGTCGAGGGCCCTCCCCAACGATGCGGCGATGCGGCGATGCGTGAGAGCGTCCTCTCCGTATGTAATGGCGGGTGCCGAAGGAGATCCCGGTCGAGAGTCCGGCCCGCAACTGTCCCGTGGCGACCGCATCCTCCGGCAGGGCGATCCGGACAGGAGCGCGCTGCACGATCGGGGAGAAATTGTGCGCCGGGAGGGGTGAGACGACGGCTCCGCTGGCGGGTGCGACCGATGCGATCGTCTCCCAGAGACCTGCCCGGGCAAGGCGTCGAGCGTCATCTCGACCACGGCACCGGGGCAGGCACCTACCATCTGCGCTTTCTAAGGGTTCGCCACGACGTGGAGGCTCCCTCCCGGGATCAGCGCGGCGGGACCGTCACGATCCCCCGTCTCCGGAGCCGTCTCCGTCAGGATGCCATCGGCCGGGGCGCGCAGGACCATGACGGCGAGGGTGCGCTGCGCCTGATCGGCGGCGCGTCACAACTTCCGTCGCCGCCCCTCCGCCTCGGCCCGCTGGCTTCGCAGCACGGCCACCCGCGCCTGCGCGCGGGCGACACCCGCATCGCCCATGTCCACGCTCTCGATCGCCGTGTCCCGCGGCGCGTGACTGGCGATCCTGTCCTGCGCCGGCATGCGAGCGCGGTCGGCCCTTGTCCGTGCGGTTCGCCTGGCAATGTCGTGGGCCGCCTCTCGCCTGATGCACATCCGCCTGCGCTGCGAGGATCTGCGCGTCGATCCGGTCCAACCCAGCGTTCGCCGTGCCGACGCGGGACCGCGCGGAGTCGAGCGCAGTTCGGTAGTAGCCGTCGTCCAGCCGCACGAGCACGTCGCCCGCGCTCACATGCGCATTCGACGCCCCGGGCACATCGGCCACGTCGCCCAGCATCTGGCTGCTCTAGGTCGCGTCATTGGCGTCGAGGTGAGCATCGTCCGACGTTTCATGAACCGCCCCACCGCCCAGTGGGACCAGCCGAACCACCCCGCCAGCAGCGCCGCGCGGATCAGGACCACGCGTTCGCGCCCCCTGCCAGGCGGGTACCCTGCGGTATCGCCGCATCGGCACGCCCGGGGTCGATCGGCGTGACGGCATCCTGCGGGGCGGAAGCGGCATCGTCGTGGCGTGACGTGGGATGCCCCGACGGCAAGGCAAACGACGGAGCTTCTCGAACCGATCGGGTCGATCGCCTTCCGCTCGTTGCGGGATTCCAGAGATCATGTCGGAATCGGCAGGACCGATGCCGCGCCACGTCGCGGAAACCGACCCAACGGAGCGGAAACAGATCCTCTCCGCCGCGCAGGACGTCTTTGCGAAGCGGAGCTTCGATGCGGCGGGCATCAACGACATCCGCCGCGCCGTGGGCGTGTCCAGGAGCATTCTCTACGCCTATCTCGCGGGCAAGGAGCCTCCGTTCGAGATCATCGTGGAGCAGGAGCGTGATCGCCCCATTGCCGATGTCGCCGCCATCCTGTCGCACGAGGCCCCAGCCGCCGGGGTGATGCGCGCCCACGGCCGCGAAATCGCCCGTATCCTCTGCTGAAACAGGCTGGTTCGGGTGCAGCGGATCATCATCGGCATCGCCGTGCGGATTCCGGACCCGGGCGCGGGGTTCCATCAGGGTGGCGCGATGCGCGCGCAGACGGACCTCTCGGGGTACTTGAACGGGCACGTCGCGCGTGGCGGGCTGGTGATCGCGGATGTTCCGCTCGCCGCCGGGCGGTTCGTCGAACTGGCCACCGCGACGCTCTGGAAGGCCCCTCTTCGTGCAGACGAACGAACCGCGAAACGAAGATGGGATTGGACCGTAGTGGACGCTGCCGTATCCCCGGTCCTGGCCGGCCACGCGCGGGGACGTGTCGACACTCCGCACGGAGCTTCTGCAGGAACTTCCGCGTGACCCGTCGCAACCCCCACCGGGACGCCATGGAGCGCAGCATCGCCGACGGCACCCCGGTGGCCGGGAACCCGTCGGATGCGATGGACGGTCGCATGACGAGGGGGCAACGGGCAGCCGCCGCGGTCGCCCCGGTGGCCGGATCCCGGCACTTCATCGCCGGCGTCCTCGCGGTGTGGATGGCGGTGGACGCGACGGCCCTGCTCATCCGTCCGTTCGAGCCCTGTCCCTACACCCTGCCGGATCGCGTGCCTCGAACGTTTCGGCATGCGGAACCGGGGGGGCATCGTCGTCCGTTCCGGAGTGGTCGGATCGGCCGGCATTTCGCGGTGATGTCAGACCCCAGATGGCGTTGACGTCGCCTGCTACCCGGCCGGAGGCTGCTCCACCGATCGTGGGGTCGATTCCGGCTGGTTCATCCCGCGCCGGAGGACGCTGCGGAGGCGGGTCCGCAGGCCGCTCACCGCGGAGAAGAGGGCGGGAACGAATATCAGGCTGAGCAGTGTCGAGAGAAGCAGCCCGCCGATCACCGCGACGGCCATCGGCGCACGGAACTCGCCACCCTCGCCGACCGCCAGTGCCGAGGGCACCATGCCGGCGGTCATCGCGATGGTCGTCATGACGATGGGCCGCGCCCGCTTGTGGCCCGCGTCCAGCATCGCCTCGGCCCGGCTGGCACCCGCCGACATGGCCTCCATCGCGAACTCGACCAGCATGATCGCGTTCTTGGTCACGATCCCCATCAACATCAGGAACCCGATAACCACCGACAGCCCGATGCCCGCGCCATAGATGTAGAGCGCGAAGATCGCCCCGCCGATCGCCAGAGGCAGCGAGGCGAGAATCACCACCGGCGTGAGGAAGGACCCGAAGAGCAGCACCAGCACCACGTAGACGAAAAGCACGCCCGCCCCCATGGCGAGGCCGAACTGCGTGAACACCTCGCCCATGATCTCCGCGTCGCCGCCGGCCTGGACGCGGGTGCCCGGCGGCAGGTCGATTTCGGCGGCGACGCGGGTCACGTCGGCCGTGGCCGGGCCAAGAAGGGCACCGCCCTCCAGATCGGCCTCGACCGTGGTCCGGAACTGGCGGTCGTAGCGCTCGACCTGCACGGGGCCGGACCCGAGCGAGACCTCTGCCACCACGCCGAGCGGGACCGACGCGCCGGTCGAGGAGGGCACGCGGATGCCCGACAGGCGGACCAGGTCCTCGCGCACGTCCCGCTCCAGCCGCACGAGGATGGGGATCTGCTTGGTGCCGGCGTTGAACTTCGGCGCGCTGTCCGGGCTGTCGCCGATGGTGGCGACGCGGATGGTCTGCGCGATCGACGTCGCGGTGACGCCCAGTTCGGCCGACAGCTCGGCATCCGGCTCGATCCGGATCTCCGGGCGCAGGAGGGCCGCGGTGGAGGACGCGCCGCGCACCGTGGGCAGCGCGTTCATCGCCTCCGACAACCGGCGGGCGGCCTCCTGCGTGGCGGCCGCGTCGTCGCCCAGCACGCTGATCTGGAGAGGACGGCCGCCGTTCTCGCCGAGCACGAAGACGCGCGCGTCGGGGATGCCCGCCAGCCGCGCCTCGATCTCGTCCTCGATCTCGAACGACGACCGGTCGCGGTCTCCCTTGGGGCCCAGGGCGACCGTCACGGTCGCGGTCAGGGGCTTGCCGTCGACGAAGATCACCTGCGCCTCGGGGATGTCGGCCAGCCGCTCCGTCAGATCGCGGGCGGCGGCGCGGGTGTCCTCCAGCCTGCTGCCGGGCGGCAGCTCCAGCGAGACCTGGATGCGGCCCGTGTCAGCGGCGGGGATGAATTCCGTCGGCAGCAGCGTGGCGGAGTAGATCGACCCCGCGAAGATCGCGAGCCCCGCCAGGAGCGTCAGCGCACGGTGGCGCAGGGTCCAACCCAGCATCCGCATGTAGCCGCGCATGACGGGGCCGTCGCGCTCGTCCACGGGCGGGTGGGCCCGCATCAGGTAGGCCGCCATCATCGGCGTCACCAGCCGCGCCACGAGCAGCGAGAACAGGACGGCGACGGCCACCGTCAGGCCGAACTGCCGGAAGTACTGCCCCGCGATGCCCGACATGAACGACACGGGCAGGAACACGGCGACGATGGTGAAGCTGATCGCGATCACGGTCAGGCCGATCTCGGACGCGGCCTCTTCGGTGGCCTCGTAGGGCGGCTTTCCCATGCGGATGTGGCGCACGATGTTCTCGATCTCGACGATCGCGTCGTCGACCAGGATGCCCGTGACCAGGGTGATGCCCAGCAGCGACACGGTGTTGAGCGAGAAGCCCAGCATCTGCATCACGATGAAGGTGGGGATGATCGACAGCGGCAGGGCGACGGCGGTGATGACCGTGGCGCGCCAGTCGCGCAGGAACAGCAGCACCACGATGATCGCCAGCGCCGCACCCTCGTAGAGCGTCTCCATCGCGGAGTGGTAGTTGCCTTCGGTATAGGTCGTGGCATCGTCGATCAGCGTGATCTCGAGGCCCGGGTATTCGGCGCGCAGGGTCTCCAGCCGCGCCTTGACCGCATCGCCCGCCGCGAGATCGGACGCACCGGTCGAGCGGAAGACCGCGAAGGCGACGACCGGCTGCCCGTCGGAGAGCGCGAAGCTCTCCTCCTCCGCGGCCCCGTCCCGCACGGTCCCGAGGTCGGACAGGCGCACGCTGCCGCCGGCCGGCAGGGGGATGGCGGTGGCGGCGAGATCGGCCACGCTGCCCGCGGCCCCCAGGGCCCGGATCGAGAACTCCCGCCCCGACAGGTCGCCGGAGCCGCCGCCCACGTCCACGTTGCGCTGCCGCAGCTGGTCGGAGACGGCGGCGGCGGTCAGATCGAGGGCGAGGAGGCGGTCCTGCTCCAGCTCCACCTCGATGGCCCGCTCGCCCCCGCCGATGCGGGTGACGGTGCCCACACCGGGCAGGGTTGTCAGGCCGCGCGCAAGCACGTCGTCCACGAGGGTGGAGAGCTCCGGAATGGTCCGGCTCCGGTCCGAGACGGCATAGGTCAGGATCGGCGCGCCGGTCACGTCGAGGCGCCGAATGACGGGCTCCAGCACGTCGGCCGGCAGTTCGCCCCGGGCGCGCGCGACCGCGTCCTTCACGTCGTTGAGCGCGCGGTCGCTGTCGGTCTCCAGCTCGAACTCGACGGTGATCGTGGCGGCACCGTCGAGCGCGATGGCCGTAACGTGCCGCACGCCCGCGACGTCGGAGACGGCCGCCTCGACGGGTTCCGCGATCTGCGTGGCGACCTCCGCCGGGGCGGCTCCCGGCTGCGCGATGCCGACGGTGATGATGGGTATGTCGATGTTGGGGAACTGCGTGACCGGAAGGCGGAAGAACCCGACGAGGCCCAACACGATCAGCACGAGGAAGAGCGCGATCACCGGCACGGGCCGCCGGATCGCCCATGTGGAGATGTTGGCGTCGCTCATCGGTCGACCGCCACTTCAGCGCCTGCGTCTGCGACTTCGGCGGCGGCGAGCGGTTCGATCCGGTCGCCCGGCGCGAAGAACGCGCCCGCGCGCGCCACGACGACGTCGCCGACCTCCAGCCCCGAGAGGATCTCCCGGTCGTCCTCCCAGACGAGCCCGGCCTCGACCGCCGCCCGCTCCAGCACGTCGTCCGCCCCCAGGCGCAGCACGTAGTCCCCGGCGGCATCCGTCTGGATCGCCGAGACGGGAACCACGCGCGCATCCCTGCGCGCGGTCTCGATCCACCCGGAGGCGAAGAGGCCCGGACGCGCCGCGTCCCCCTCGAGTGCGACGCGGACGATGCCGAGCCGCGTGCTGCGGCTGACGATCGGATCGACCCGGCGAACCGTCCCCGCCGCGTCGCCGACCCCCGCGATCCGGAGCACCGCCGGGTCCCCGGCCTCGATGTCGCCCAGGGCCGTCTCGATCACTTCCGCCTCCAGCTCCACCTCGGCGTCCGCGATGATGCGGAACAGCGGCGCGCCGGAGCCGGCGAGCGCGCCGACCTGCGCGGCCCGCTCCGAGATCAGCCCGCCGACGGGCGCGCGGATCTCGACGTTGGCGAGGTTGAGCGCGGCGATGGAGCGGGTCGCCGCCGCCTGCGCGACCTGCGCCTCGGCGAGGGTCAGCCCATCCCGCGCGGTCCTCACGGCGGCTTGCGCGGACAGGTCGGAGGCGACGTCGACGTCGAGCTGCGCCTGCGTGGCCGTGCCGCCGTCGCGCAGCTGCTGCGTCCGCGCGCGCGCGGTGGCTGCGACCTCGGCGGAGGCCGCGGCGGTATCGATCTGACTGCCCGCCTGCCCGACGGCGGCCCGCGCCCGGGCAAGCTCCGCATCCGCCTGCGCGAGTTGCGCGGCGAGCGTCCGGTCGTCGAGCCGGGCCATGACGTCGCCCGCGATGACGCGGTCGCCCGCGTCGTGCTCCAGCGAGACGATCGGATAGCCAGACACCTGCGGCACGACGACGACCTCCTCGCGGGGCACGAGCGTGCCGGCGATGGGAACGCGGGCGCGCACCTCGCCCATCTCGACCGAGACGACCGTCGCGACCGGCAGGGAGGCATCCTGCGCGACGGAGGCCAGCGGCAGGACCAGAAGCGCCGTCAGCAGGGCGAGAGCGCGCCTGTCCGCACGATCGGTCTTCCGGAGGACTGTCATGGCGAACCTTACGCGGGAGGGGGCGGACGGTGGATCGACCGCAGACCCTAGATAGCCATGCCGCCGGCTCTTGCAACGGGCCGCGTTCCGGCGCGGGGCCTCAGGACGGCCGACCGCTCCCGTCTTGCAACTCCCGAAGGCACCTCCATCGTCGATCCCTGGGGGCCACAACTCGAACGATCCGGCTTCCCCGGTTGCGACCGCCCCCGGCTCCGGGGGCGCGATGGTCCGTGGATCATCTCCCGTGGGCGGTCGTGATCGGCGTGACGATGACCGCACCCGCACCGGACCGGCGTCCTTCGCGACTGTCTGGGTCGAAGCCGCAGAAATGGACGCCGGGACTGCCACGCAGTTCATCCCGAACTGGTCCGAAGCATGGATGGCGTCACGAACGGCAAGGGCGGCGGAACGCTCGGCCTCGTCCCATACGCCTCCCTGACCGGACGGATGCGCCGACCCACCGTCATGCGGGCCAACCCGCGTGCTCTCGCCACGGGCAGACGTCGTCCTCGAAGGGTACGAGGCGGTGGCGGAACGGGGGGCCTTCCATCACCTGCGGCTCCGCGATCCGGTCCATGCGGAAATGCCGGACGGCCGCCCGCGCCGGATCCCGGACAACGAGATACCACAGCGGCGGCGGGATCAGCATCGCCTGGGGCTCGACCTTCCGGCAGGTCCGCGCGCCCGTCCGGTCGCGTTAGGCGAAGCGCAGGCGCGGGCGGTGCAGGAACGCCGCCTCGAAGGCCGGCAGCAGGTCGGGATCGGTCCCCCCCGAGATCGCCGATGTTCTGGGGCGGCGGCAGCGTTCCGACGTTCAGGCAGTCGAGGATGGGGCGCAGGTCCACGACCCTCCCGGGCGGCAGGTCCCGCTCGATCCGGGCCAGCCCCGCGTCGGCGAGGTCCGAGAACGGCATCCTTCGCCCCGCCCGCATGACCGCCACGCCGATGAGCCGCGCGAAGACTTCCGGACCGGTCAGCCGCGCGGTGGTCCGCAGCGACCCGGGGTCGCGTTGCACGCCGCCGCCCCGGCCCGGCCCCGAGCGGATGACGAAGCCCTCGTCCCGCAGCGCCGCGATGTCCCGCAGCACCGTGCGCCGCGAAGGGCCGACGGCGTCCGACAATTGCTCGACCGTCACATGGCCCTGGCACCGCAGGGTCCGGATCAGGGCCGCTCGTCTCGACCCTCGTCGTCATCTGACGACCATAGCAGCTTCGAGGACAGGATGTGGCACCAATTGCGAAAGACGGCGGATGTCCCGAATGACAGGACATCGGACATGACCCCTCAGACCTCCACTTACGCGCCGCTTCCCGCCATCGTGAATCCGCCAACGCTCCATGACCCGGGACCGAACGGCGACAGCACCGCCGTCGTCGCACCCGCGGGCGCGCGGCTCGCCTTCGTCTCCGGCCAGGGCGGGCAGGACGCCAAAGGCGCGCGCTCTCCCGACTTCGCCGCGCAGGTCGACCAGGCCTACGCCAATCTCCTCGCCGCCCTGGCCTTACTGGGGACCGGACCCGAGAGCGTCGTCAGGCTGACGGGCTTCGTGGTCGATTGCGACACGGGCAAGCTGGGCGCGCTGACGGAGGCCGTGACCCGGATCTTCGGGGATCGCCTGCCCGCGCAGACACTCGTGCCCGTGCCGAAACGCGCCATCGACCCGATGCTCTTCGAGGTCGGGGCCATCGTCGCGCTGGAGGGGTAGGGGGAGGGCGGCAGGGCGGCCATTCCGAAGCGTTCCGGCGGGGTGAGGTGCGCCGCTCGGACTGCCCAGATCGACCGGGAGCGGATGGCCGTCGATGCAGGGCCGCGCTCGGCACGACACGTTGATGAAACGCCCGTCCCGCTCAACTCCCGATCGAGCCGATCGTCGAAGCTCCGGGCATTGGGTCCGACACGTCCACGCCCCGGCGTGACCCGCCGACAGGCCCGTTCTATCGCCACCGCCGCGGGGAACGGGCCGCGAGGGTGCCGACGGCGAGGGCATCGCCCGCAAGCGCGTCCACGGCGAGCCGGACGCCCTGCCCGACGACCGCGGCGTCCATGCAGAGGCCCGCGTCCGAGAACGTCGTGCCCTCTGCGAGAAGGTCCGAATCGAGCCCCGTGCCTCCGACCATCGGGACCGGAGATCTTCGTTTGCGACCCGGAAGCGCCCGAGGTGGTGGACCAGCCAGCGAACCGCGAAGACTGGCGCAACGGACACCCCGAGCAGGTCGGACGTCTCGCACCGGGTCAAGCGAAGCGCCGCCGCGATCTTCGCCATTGCCCGCGACAGCCCGGCGCAGACATCGGAGCCGATCGCGTTCGGGTGCATGGCCTTCGGCAGGCGGTCGAAGAGCGGACGTCCGGGCTATTCCTTCGCCTCGAGCACGGCATGTCTGACCGCTCCCTCGCTCACGCCCGGCTCCGCCCCGACCGCACGCAACGTGCCAAGCCACGGCCCCCACGGCGCGCAGTGCGGACAGGGGCACGACGTTCAATTCCTTCAGGGAGGCGGCACCCGACAGGACGGCTGAAGCCAGGCGACGGGATCATGCCGGATTTTCCGATGCCGCCCGGCGGGCCGGAGGGCGAGAGTTGCGCGCTCCTGCCAATCTCCGGAAGACCCCATGGCTGTCCCGCGCCCCCTCGCCCGGCGCGTCTTCCTTGCAGCGGCGTTCGTGCTCTGCTGTAGCAGCGGCTACGTCATGGTAAGAGTTCGCACTGTCAGGCTGCGCGCCCTTCACCGCGCTGATCGTGCGCTACGTCGCGGCCGCCATCCTGCTCGTTCGGCTCGTGCTGCACCGGCAGACGACCCCGAGGCACCTCCCGACCGTTCTGTGGATCGCCGGTATTGGCATCCTGTCGAACGCGGTCGCGCTGTCCGGTGTCATGGAGGGCGGCGAAGGTGACGAGGGATCGAGCGAAGGCTCCGTGCCCGTCGCTCCGTGGGTGGGCCTGCCGATCCGGTTCGCCGTCTCCGCGGTCGTCTGGCGGATCGCCGTCCTGTCGATTGCATCCTACAGGCTGAGGTGGGCGATCCTGGTTCGGTCGGACGCGGAGTGGACGTCCGTGCGGATGCCCCTGATGCCGCCCGACCCGCTGGCGAGGAGCGCGCCGGCGACGAGCGGGAAGCCGAACACGCCTAGGAAGCCGGACGGGCTGAAGAGCAGTGGTGCCTGGGGGACCAGTCTGTCGTGGGCCTCGGTCATGACGAGCCCTTCGATGACGGAGGAGGTGGGTCTGTCGCCTGCTCCCAGACGCATCGCGGCGACGCTCGTCTCGACGGCCATCGGCAGGACGTTCGCTGCGATGATGCAGGAGGTGAGGACGAGGGAGGTCGGATGGGGCCGCAGCCGCATCCCCCCCCGCCCCGAGAACAGCCGCCGCCCGGGGATGACCGCCCCGAGAAGAACTGCGCGTCGTCAAGACCTCGTTCCGCGGCGTAGCTCGTCCGGAACGACGACACACCGCCGAACGCCGCGCCGCCAGACCGACCATCGCAATCGGGACCGCCGCCCTCGGGCGCAGGATGCGGCGGGCGGCGGGCAGGGCCGATCCGATTGCCGCGCATCGCTCCGCTGGGCGCGCGCCAGCCTTCCGCCGGGCGTGGCGCAGATCGAGGCCCCGGCGAGGCAGGCCAGGACCCTTCATCGGGCAGCCAGCGATCGGTCCGGTCCCGGCCATCACCGCACCGGACAGGCGCGAAGAAATGCGTCCGGCGATCCGGGTCGATCACCGCGGCGACGAGGATCGGCCCCAGCGTGCAGACCGTGTCCCGGCCGATGCCGGGCCCCAGTCCGGCGAAGGCGAACCCGGGGGCGCTGGCGGCCACCGTCACCCCCGGCAGCGCCGGCGTGCGGACGGTCCCGAGGCGGTCGGCGACGTGACCCCACGGGATGACGGAGACGACCGTGCCCGGGGTCGCCATCGAAAGTACGAGCCTGGCATCGCGCTCGTCCGCCCCGTACCGTCCGACGAGGAACGGGAGCAGGAACGTCACCCCGTATCGCGTGGCCAGGAGTTCGCCGCCGATTCACAGTCGGACGAAGGTGCCGGTCACCCCCGCGCGCGGCAGCTGCGGCGAAGGGGCTCAGTCGGTCGATGATGAAGATCCTCGCGCCGTGCTCTGACGACGAGCGGTGCGCCGCATCGCCGAAGTCGGAGACCTGATGGCTCATGCCCCTGCGCAGGACCGTCGCGCTCCCGTCCTCCATCGCGCCTTCCGGCACGAGGAACACGTGCCCCCGGACGGTGAGGGGCATCATGGAGGGTCTCATCGACGCGGACGGGGAGCCGGCCCGAAGTGCCATCGGGGTGCACCTCTGCGGCGACTCGGGCGGGACACGTATCCAGGTTGCCGGTCCGGCAGGTCGCGATGGCGCGTCCGGGCCAGCCTGAGCGAGGCACCCGCTGCCCTCGTCGTCGGCATGAATGAAATCCACCTCGTTCGACGGTGATGTCACGTTCTCGGGCGGAACGCCCCTTCCTCCGCATCGTTCGCACGCCAGCGTCGCGGTTTCCGGAATGCGCGCGCTGGCCGGTCGACGTTCCATCCACCGCCGCCTCCAGGGTGACTGGCCCCGATCCCTGCCATCGCCGTGCCTGCACTCCGGCCTTCCGAATGCGGGCCACCCGGCGGTCCTGCCGGCCCGTGTCGTCGCCCTCCCGGTCTTGCCTTGCGGGGAGGCGGGTGGTCTAACGCGCCGAAGTTCGCCCGGGGCACGTTCGCCGGCATGCGCAGCGGTGAAACCGGGACACTTCCATATGAACTCCGATGCGGGCAAGCCCGGCAAGATCATCGCCATCGGCGGGGCCGAGAACAAGACGCCCGACGGGGCGATCCTGCGCCGCGTCCTGCACCTCGCACCGCAGGACCGACGCGCCGTTGCGGTCGTGACCACGGCAAGCGGCTTTCCCGATGAGACGTTCGCGCCCTATGCGGAGACCTTCGCCCATCTCGGTGCCAGCGACGTGCACCACGTGAACGTCCGCGAACGCGCGGACGCGAGCGATCCGGCGTTTCTCGAGATGATCCGGGGGGCCGGCGTCATCTTCGTCTCGGGTGGCGATCAGCTGCGCCTCACGACGGTCCTGGGCGGCTCCCCCCTCATGACGGCGATCCGCGAGAACCGGGAGTCGGGCGGTCTGTTCGCCGGCACCAGCGCCGGTGCCGCCGCGATGTCGGCCACGATGATCTACGACGGCTCGGCCATCGACGCGCTGCGCCGGGGCGGGGTCAAGATGACCGCCGGCCTGGGGTTCGTGGACGGTGTGGTGATCGACAGCCATTTCCTCGCACGCGGCCGGTTCACGCGGCTGATGGAAGTCTGCACCACCAGCCCGGAGTTCCTCGGCATCGGGCTCGACGAGGATGCGGCCGTGGTCGTGCACGACGATACCATCCTGGAGGCGGTCGGAAGCGGGCATGTCATCGTCACGGACTGCGCCGGGGCGGAGTTCTCGGACGTGACGACCGTGGCCTACGGTGAGCCGATCGCGGTATCGGACGTGAAGATGCATGCGCTGACCGAAGGTTACGGCTACGATCTGGCGAAGCGGCGGTTCCTGCGCACCGAAGAGCTGCAGGCCATTCTGGCGGAGGACCGATCATGAAGATCCTGGACAACAGGGCCCTTCGCGGTCCGAACTACTACAGCCGCTACAAGGCGATCCTCATGCGGCTGGACATCGGCGTGCTCGACGCGCGGCCGAGCAGCGACGTGCCGGGCATCGGCGAACGGCTGCGCGCCATCCTGCCGGACATCCACGACCATCGGTGTTCCATCGGCGAACCGGGGGGGTTCCTGCAGCGCGTCGAGATGGGGACCTACGCCGGCCACATGGTCGAGCACGTGGCGCTGGAACTGCAGAACCGCATCGGGTTCCAGGTCGGCTACGGCAAGACGGTCGATAGCTACGAGAAGGGCGTCTACAACGTCGTCTTCCGCTACCGCGACGAAGCCTGCGGCCTGGCCGCCGGTGTCGAGGCCGTCGGGATCGTCGATTGCCTCTACAACGGACGCGACGTCGACATGGAACCGGTGATCGACCGGCTCAAGGAGATCCGGGATGCCAACATGCTCGGCCCGTCGACCGGGGCCATCGTGGCCGCCGCGGCCGCGCGCAACATCCCGCACTACCCCCTGACCGAGGGGACGAGCTACATCCAGCTTGGCCAAGGGGTCCGTCAGCAGCGGTTCCAGGCCACGATGACGGCGCGGACGGGGATCATCGGCGGCAGCATCGCGAACGACAAGGACTGGACCAAGCAGATCCTGGGGGAAGCCGGTATCCCGGTTCCGCAGGGCCAGCTGTGCTATTCCTTCGAGGATGCCGTGGCCGCTGCGGAGGACATCGGCTACCCGGTCGTCACGAAGCCGCTGGTCGGCAACCACGGTCGCGGCGTGACCACGTCCATCACCTGCGAGGCCGAACTGCGCGAGGGCTACGACGCGGCCTATGCCCGCTACGGCACCGTGATCGTGGAGAGCTACATCGTCGGCGAGGATCATCGCCTGCTGGTGATCGACGGCAAGCTGGTCGCCGCGGCGCGCCGCCGCCCGGCCCATGTCGTGGGTGACGGCATCGCCAGTCTGGCGGCCCTGATCGACCGGGAGAACGCCGATCCCCGCCGCGGCGTCGGGCACGAGAACCTGCTGACGCAGATCGAGGTGGACCAGCAGACCCAGCGGATGATCGATCAGGCCGGGCTGACGCTGGACACCATCGTGCCGGACGGCGAGACCGTCTGGCTCAAGTCGACCGCCAACATCTCGACCGGCGGGACGGCCTCCGATCAGACCGACGACGTGCATCCGGACCTCAGGTACCAGGCCGAGCGGATCGCCCGGCTGATCGGGCTCGACATCATCGGCATCGACCTGCTGGCCGAGACGCTGACCCTTCCGCTGGACCAGCAGTCGGCCGGGGTGGTCGAGGTCAACGCGGGGCCCGGCTTCCGGATGCACATGTCGCCGACCCACGGCACGCCGCGCGACGTCGGCGGCGCGGTGGTCGACATGATGTTTCCGGGTGGCGACGACGGACGCATCCCGATCACGGCCGTCACGGGCACCAACGGCAAGACGACGACCACCCGCCTGATCGCGCATCTCCTGCGGCAGACGGGGCGGAACGTCGGCATGGGCTGCACCGGCTCGATCGAGATCGACAACCATGTCATCATGCGCGGCGACTACTCCGGGCCGATGGCCGCGCAGATCGTCCTGAAGGACGCGACGGTGGATGCCGCGGTGCTGGAGGTCGCGCGCGGCGGCATCATGCGCCGGGGCCTGGGGTTCGACGAATGCGACGTCGGCGTCCTGCTGAACGTCGCGAGCGATCATCTGGGCGAGAGCGACATCCACACGCTCGACGAGCTGGCGCGCTGCAAGACGACGGTGGTCTATGCCGTGAAACCCGAGGGCACCTGCGTCCTGAACGCCGACGACGCGCGTGTCATGGATCAGGGAACGTACTGGTCGCGCGGCAAGATAGCCTATTTCACCATGGACCCGGATCATCCCGACGTCGCCACCCATGTCGCCGGTCACGGCGTCGCCTTCACCGTGAACAACGGCTGGATCGTGATGCGGCAGGGCAAGGTGGAGGCGCAGGTGATCGAGATCAACGACGTGCCGATCGCCTTCGAGGGCCACGCGCCGTTCAACGTGCAGAACGCGATGGCCGCGGCGGCGGCGGGCCATGCGCAGGGGCTGACCCTCGCCGACATCGCGATGGGCCTGCGCACGTTCCACCCGACGCCGGGGCAGTTGCCGGGACGGGTCAACCTGATCGAGGCGGACGGTATCCGCTGCCTGATCGACTACGGGCACAACGTCCCGGCGCTGGTGGCGCTCGCCCCGCTGGTCGCCGGTCTCAAGGGCAACCGGCGGATCGCCGTGGCCAGCGCGCCGGGCAACCGCCGCGACGAGGATATCCTCGCCCTCGGCGCGCAGCTCGCGTCGATGCACGACCTGCTGTTCGTCTGCGAGACCCACGCCCGCAACCGGGAGGAAGGCGAGGCGGCCGGCCTGTTGCGCCGCGGGGCCGAGGAGGCGGCGGGCGAGACCTGCCGCGTCGAGACGGTCATGGCGGAGTACGACGCGATCGGCGCGGCGATGGATGCCGCCGACGAGGGAGACCTGCTGGTGCTTCTGGTCGACGACATCGACGGCACGATCCAGCGACTGAAGGGACGCAGTTTTCGCAAGCCGGCCGCCATCGCGACCTGACCCCGGTCAGGCATGAGGCGGACGAGGCGGAAGTCATCAGGGGAAGTACACGGCATGAAGAACGTCTTCGTCATCGGTCTGAACGAAATGAACAAGGCGCGGATGGAGCGGCTGCGCGGGGCGGAGGGGTTCACGATCCACGGCCTGCTCGACACCGCGACCGTCTTCGAGACGCAGGTCTTCGACATGCCCGCGATGATCGCCCGCGCCGAGGCGACGCTGGACGGTCACATCGCCTCGGGCGGCACCGTCGACGCGATCATCGGCTACGCGGATTTCCCGGTGTCCACGATGATCCCGCTTCTGGCCGCGAAGTACGGCACGGTCACGACGTCGCTCGAAAGCCTCCTCAAGTGCGAGCACAAGTTCTGGAGCCGGCGGGTCCAGCAGGAGGTCATCCCCGGGAACATCCCGGCCTTCACCGCCTTCGACCCCTTCGACGACGACGCCCTGTCGGCCATCGGCCGCGCCGGTCTGGCGTTCCCGTTCTTCTGCAAGCCGATCAAGTCGTCCGGCTCCTGGCTCGGCTTCCGCGTCGACAACCCCGAGGATTTCGACTTCGCCATCTCCCGATTCCGGGAGGAGATCGGGCTGATCGCGGAGCCCTTCGGCTTCGTGCTCGATCAGGCCGACCTGCCCGACGAGATCCGCGCGGTGCCCGCCGGGTGGTGCATGGCCGAGCAGGTGATCGGCGGGCGCCAATGCACCGTCGAGGGCTATGTCTTCGAGGGAGAGGTCGTGCCCTACGGCATCGTGGATTCGATCCGCTATCCGCAGGTGCTCAGCTTCTTCTACTACATGTACCCGTCCAAGCTGCCCCAGCGGGTGCAGGAGCAGATGTTCGACCTGACCCGCAAGCTGATGAAGCACACGGGCTTCGACAATTCGGGGTTCAACGTCGAGTTCTTCTGGGACGAGGTGCAGGACCATGTCTGGCTGCTGGAGACGAACACCCGCATCGCGCAGTCCCATTGCGACCTCTTCGAGAAGGTCGACGGGATGAGCCATCAGCAGGTGGCCGTCGACGTCGGTCTGGGCCGCCGTCCGCAGATGCCCGTGGGCGAGGGCGACTACGGCGTCGCCGCCGAGTTCTTCTACCGCGTGTTCTTCCGCGACGCGACGGTCGCCCGCGTGCCGACCGGGGAGGAGATCGCCGCCGCCTGCGCTCTGGTGCCCGGCACGTCCTTCGCCCCGCAGGTGACGGAGGGCATGCGCCTGACCGACCTGCCCGAGCAGGACGCCTACAGCTTCGCGGTCGCGCACATGTGGATGGGCGCGAACAAGCAGTCGGGCCTGCTGTGGAACTACGAGAAGGTGCTCAAGGGTCTGAACTTCGAGTTCACCGAGATCGACGAATAGGCGGCGTTGCCATGAAGATCGTGACCGACTTTCCCCACGACGTGCGGGAGATCCCCCATGTCGACATCGCCCTGTCCGACGGCTGCAAGCTCGCCGCCCGCATCTGGCTGCCCGAGGGGGCGCAGGACGCGCCGGTGCCGGCGATCCTGGAATACATCCCCTATCGCAAGAACGACATCAGCCTGCCCGAGGACAGCCCGCTGGGGCGCTACATGGCCGGGCATGGCTACGCCTTCGTCCGGATCGACCTGCGCGGGGCGGGGGACAGCGAAGGGTCGATGCTGGACGAATACCTGCCGCAGGAGCTGGCCGACGGCTGCGAGGCGATCGACTGGATCGCCGGCCAGCCGTGGTGCGACGGCGGCGTGGGCATGATCGGGATTTCCTGGGGCGGGTTCAACGGGTTGCAGATCGCCGCCCTCCGCCCGCCCGCCCTGAAGGCCGTCGTCACCGTCTGCTCCACCGACGACCGCTATGCGGACGACATCCATTACATGGGAGGATGCCTGCTGACGGATCAGCTGTCCTGGGCCTCGCAGATGTTCGCCCGCAACAGCCTGCCGCCGGATCCGAAGAACCGACCGGACTGGCGCGCGCAATGGATGCGCCGGCTGGAGCACAGCGGGCTCTGGCTGAAGACCTGGCTGGAACATCAGCATCGCGACGCGTTCTGGAAGCACGGATCGGTCTGCGAGGACTATGCGGCCATCGAGGTACCGGTCTTCGCGGTCGGCGGCTGGGCGGACGGCTATCCCCGCGCGGTCCTGCGGCTGGTCGAGAACCTGCCGGGGCCCCGTATGGGTCTGATCGGGCCCTGGGCCCATCGCTATCCGCATCTCGGCGTGCCGGGTCCGGCCATCGGTTTCCTGCAGGAGACGCTGCGCTGGTGGGACCATTGGATGAAGGGGGTGGACACCGGCATCATGGAGGAGCCGCGCCTGCGGATGTTCATGCAGGACAGCGCGCGGCCGCAGGGCTCCTACGATCGGCGTGCGGGGCGCTGGATCGGGGAGCCGTCCTGGCCGTCGCCCAACGTGACCCGGACGGGGTTCGCGCTCGCGGCGGACGGAACGTTGTCTTCGGGGGACGGGAAGAGCGACGACGCGGCGCTGACGGTCGATACGCCCGTCTTTTCCGCCGGGGCCGCGGGCAAGTGGTGCTCCTACGCCGCGCCTGGGGACCAGCCGGCCGATCAGCGCATCGACGATACCGGGGCGCTTCTCTTCGATACCGCGCCGCTCGATGCCGATCTGGAGATCGCCGGAGACGCCTGGCTCGACATCGACGTCTCGGCGGACCGGCCCGTCGCGCAGATCGCCCTGCGCCTGATCGACGTCGCCCCCGACGGGGCCGCCACGCGGGTAAGCTACGGCGTCCTCAACCTCACCCACCGCGATGGCCATGAAACGCCCATGCCCCTGACGCCCGGCCGGACATGCCGGGTCCGCGTGCCGTTCAAACCCGTCGCGCAGACCTTCCGCGCCGGTCACCGCGTCCGTCTCGCCCTGTCATCGAGCTACTTCCCGATCATCTGGCCCGCCCCCGAACCGGTCACGCTCACCGTTCGACCCGGGACCGCCCGCCTGGACCTCCCGGTCCGGCGCTCCGACGCAGGGGATGGCATGCTTCGACCGTTCGAGGAGGCGGAGGATGCCGCCCCGCTGGCCATCGAACGGATCGAACCCCCGGACAGGCATTGGCATCTCGTCCGCGACCTGGGCACCGATGGAATCGCACTCGACATAGCGGACGGCGGGGGCATCTTCCGGCTCGTCGACGACGACATCACGATCACCAGAGAGGCGACCGAACGCTACTCCATCGCCGGGAACGATCTGGATACGGTCTGCGGCGAGGTTCACCGCGCGTTCGGCCTTGCCCGGGGTGCCTGGTCGATCCGAACCCTGACCGAAACGCGCCTGACGTCCACCGACACGACGTTCGAGATCGTCGCCCGCCTGCGCGCATGGGAAGGACAGGAGCAGGTCTTCGAACGGGCCTGGCAGGAGACGATCGGGAGAAAGCTGGTTTGAAAGCGGTGTCGCTTCTCGGATGATCCCGGCGCACCGCCTTCGGATTGCGGAGGGTCGCAACCGGGGGGACGGGCGGACATGGCCGCGTCTGCCGTCATCGTGAACATGCGCTTAGCCGAACCTATCGGAACCTGCCGGGGACGGTGAACTCCTGCCGCGGTGGCAGACCGCGCCGGGTCTGCACCAAGAGGCCCGGCAGCCACGGCCTCTCCGAGGGCTTCCGGCTGTCGTCGCCATCGGCATCGAACATGGCCCGCTTCTGCATCTGGCCGTCGTTGCGATGCGACCTGCTCGGACCGCCGTGCTCGTGAAGCAGGGCGATGCAATCCCGGACGACCCGGCCTTGGTGATCTGACGATCGAAGTATCGAGAGGGAAAGATCGCCCCCTCGGCGGCGACGATCCTGGACCCTCGGGAAATCCTCACCCTCCCCGTGGGAGGCCGGCGTGCGGGCATCGGCACGCCGCGACGCTGGTCATAGAGGTCGGCTGCCACGTCTCGGACGTAGCTTGGTCCAGATGATGGTTCAGTCCCTGATCGGCGATGGCAACAGCGGGTCATGGCTGGTCGTCTGCCGAGACCGGAACAGCCTTACCCGGTGCGCTTCCTGAATGAGGCCGCAGCTCTGCCACAACGGGATCCGCGCGGCCGCGTCGGAAGCGGATCAGGCGCGGCACCGGAAGACGTCGCAGGCGTTGCGCGCGGACCCCCGGCTGGCGGGTTTCGCGGCATGCGTTGCGAAGGCGGCCGGCGGACGTCCATTCCAAGACGCCGGGGACGCGGCGCAACCGGAAGCGGACGCGCGCCGGCTCAGTTGGCGAAGGGTGCCGCGTCGCCCCAGATCTGACGGACCCGCGCATCGCGGCCGCAGCCCTCGCGGTAGCGCTTGTAGGCTTCCTTCTTCGGGACGGCGATGCCGACGCTGGAGAAGGCCAGACGGTCGTCCGACTTGTAGTAGTCCTGATGGTAGTCATCGACCGGATAGAAGGCGGAGGCATCCAGGATCGGGGTCACGATCTCCTGCCCCAGGGCGGCCTCGGCGCGCGCCTTGGCGGCCTCTGCCGTCGCGCGCTGCCCCGGCCCGTCGACGAACACCGCGGAGGTGTACTCCCGGCCGCGGTCGCAGAACTGCCCGCCCGCGTCCAGCGGGTCGATGGAGCGGAAGAACAGGTCGAGGATCTGCGCGTAGCTGACGGTGCTCTCGTCGAAGGGGATGCGCACCGCCTCGATATGGTCGCCAGAGGCGCGGTACTCCGGCGCGGCCGTGCTGCCGCCGGTGAAGCCGGAGACGACGTCGCCGACGCCCTGCACGCTCTCGAAGTCGGCTTCGACGCACCAGAAGCAGCCGCCGGCGACGAGTGCCGTCTCCGCATGGGCGGGGGTGGAGGTGGCGGCGAGGGGGGCCGCGACGAGGGCGAGGGCGGCGAGGGCGGATCTGAGGGTCATGACGTTCTCCCGAATGGCTGATGGCCTGCATACGACGACTGCCGACCCGCGTCCCGTCACGTTCGCGTCAATCGCGCAGGAGACGGAAGACCAGCGGCGCACAGGTGATGACGAAGACGATCCGCAGGACGTGATGCGCGATGACATAGGCCACGTCGGCACCGGCGACGATGGCCAGCACCGCCATCTCGGCCTGGCCCCCCGGTGCGAAGGCCAGGATCGCGTCGAGCGGCGGGGCGAGACCGAGCAGGACGGCAGCTTCCGCGAAGGCGAAGGCGACCGCACCCAGGATCGCGGCGTGACCCAGCCCGGCGGTGAGGATCCGCCGGATCTCGGCCAGGGTGATGCCGGTGTACTTCACGCCGACGACGAGGCCGATGAAGAACTGCGCGGCCTGGATCGCCTCGGCCGGGGGGCGCTGCGTCAGGACGCCGGAGAGGGCGAGGACGGCGGCGGCGAGGAGCGGCCCCAGCAGCGATGCGCCGATCAGCCCCACGCGCTTGGCCAGCCGCCATCCGCCGATGGCCGCCACGCCCATCGCCGCCAGCTCCCACGGCGAGACATCCGCGATGGGCGCGCCGGGCGGCAGGGTCAGGTCGATGTCCCAGATCGCCCAGAGCAGCACCGGCAGGATCGTCACGATCAGCAGGATGCGCGTCGCGTGCAGCAGCGAGAGCGCGCGGGGGTCGCCGCCGGACTCCTCCCCGAAGAGCAGCATGTCCTGCAGCCCGCCGGGCATCGCGCCGTAGAAAGCCGTCGCCTTGTCGAAGCCGGCCACGCGGCGCAGGAACGGATAGCCGAGTGCCCCGCAGACGAGCAGGAAGAGGGGGACGAAAGCCAGCGAGAGGATCATCCCGCCCATCTGCCCCACGATGGCGGGCGTGAAGCTGGCCCCGACGGCGACGCCCAGGATCGTGCGCATCGTGTTCGTCAGCGGCGGCCAACTGGCGAGCCGCACGCCGCAGAGCGCCGCGGCGAGGCAGGCGAGCATCGGTCCGAGCAGGAACGGCAGCGGCAGGCCCGCCGCGGCCCAGGCCACCGTCCCGCCGACGCCGATCGCGCCGGTCAGGAGCAGGCGCACTGGGTTCAGCCCTTCACCCGCTTGTTGCGGTTGGCGACCAGCTTCAGACGCAGGGCGTTGAGGTGGATGAAGCCCCTGGCGTCGCGCTGGTCGTAGGCGCCGGCGTCCTCCTCGAAGGTGACATGGGCCTCGGAGTAGAGCGAATGGTCGGACCAGCGGGCGACGGTGCGCGCGGAGCCCTTGTAGAGCTTGAGGCGGACGGTGCCGGTCACGTGCTCCTGGCTGCGGTCGATCAGCGCCTGGAGCATCTCGCGTTCCGGAGAGAACCAGAACCCGTTGTAGATCAGCTCCGCGTAGCGCGGCATGATGGAGTCCTTCAGATGCCCCGCCCCCGCGTCCAGCGTGATCTGCTCGATGCCGCGATGCGCCTCCAGCAGCAGCGTGCCGCCGGGCGTCTCGTAGATGCCGCGGGACTTCATGCCGACGAAGCGGTTCTCCACCAGATCGAGTATCCCGCAGCCGTGCTTGCCGCCCAGCTCGTTCAGCTTCGTCAGGATCGCCGCCGGGGACATCGCGACGCCGTCGATGGCGGTCGCATCGCCGCGCTCGAATGTGACTTCCACCATCTGCGCCTCGTCCGGCGCATCCTCGGGCCGGGTGGTGCGCTGCAGCACGTAGTCCGGAGCCTCGATGCTGGGATCCTCCAGCACCTTGCCCTCCGAGGAGGTGTGCAGCAGGTTCGCGTCGACGCTGAACGGCGCCTCCCCCCGCTTGTCCTTGGCTACGGGGATCTGATGCGCCTCGGCGAATTCCAGCAGCTTCGTGCGGGATGACAGGTCCCAGAGCCGCCAGGGCGCGATCACCTTGATGTCGGGGTTCAGCGCGTAGGCGGCCAACTCGAAGCGGACCTGATCGTTGCCCTTGCCGGTGGCGCCATGGGCGACGGCGTCGGCCCCTTCGGCCGCGGCGATCTCCACCAGACGCTTCGAGATGAGCGGGCGCGCGATGGAGGTGCCCAGCAGGTAGAGCCCCTCGTAGAGCGCGTTGGCCCGGAACATCGGGAAGACGAAATCGCGCACGAACTCCTCGCGCAGATCCTCGATGTGGATGGCCGACGCGCCCATCATCTCGGCTTTGGCGCGCGCCGGCTCCAGCTCCTCGCCCTGCCCCAGGTCGGCGGTGAAGGTCACCACCTCGCAGCCGTATTCCGTCTGCAGCCACTTGAGGATGATCGAGGTGTCGAGCCCGCCGGAATAGGCCAGCACGACTTTCTTGGGGGCGTCCATTCGGGGTCTCCGCTTGCTGTCGGTCGCCTGCGGCGTAGGGCAAACGCGACGGTGCCGCAAGTTTCGGACCCCGCGCCGCGGGGGGCGGACATTGACGGCATGTGCCGCGGGCCGCATAGGGCTGGGGCATCTCGAACCCCGGAGGCTTCGGATGCTGGGCTGGAAGCTGTTCGTGCGCGCCGTCACGCTGATCACCGACAACCTGTGGCCGGCGTTTCGCGTGTCGCTGCTGCCCTATGCGCTGGCGGTCGGCTCGGGCCTCTGGGTGGCGCTGAGCTTTCCCGAGGCCGCCGGCGCGCCGCTCGACGTGGAGAACCCTCCGCCCGCCGGCTACGTGCTGGGCTCGATGGCGTCGCTGCTGGTCGGGATCTTCGCGAGCCTCTGGATCTCCGTCGGCTGGCACCGGTTCGCGCTGCTGGGCGAGGAGCCCGAGGGGTGGGTCCCGCCCCTGCGCGGTGCCCTGCTGCTGGGCTACTTCGGGCGCACGCTGCTCACGTTCTTCATGGCGTTCCTCGCCGCGGCGACCGTCGTGGTGATGCTGGTAACCCTCCTCGTGCCGCTCTTCGGCCAATCGATACAGGCGCTTCCCGCGATCCTGGGCCTCTTCGCCGCCGCGGTCGTCTTCTACCGCATCGGGGTGATCCTGCCGGCGGGGGCCACGGGCCGGGCGATGCGGATGAACGAGGCGCTGCGCGCCACGAAGGGACAGGCGCAGACGATCACGATCCTGGCGATCCTGACGATCGGCACGACGCTGCTGCTCCGGCTGCCGCTCCTGCTGGAGGACACGAACATACTCCTGTCGACGATCTATCAGTTCGTGACCGGCTGGATCGGGTTGATCCTCGGCGTCGGCACGCTGACCGCGCTCTACGGGCATCTGGTGGAGGGGCGCCCCGTTGACTGACACGCTCCCGTTCGACGTGCGCGCGGAGGCCGCCGCCATCGCCATGCGCGACGTCTTCCCGCCGACGCCGCTGGCGCGCAACGACTACCTCTCCAACCGCTTCGGGGCCGATATCTGGCTCAAGCGGGAGGATCTGACCCCGGTCCGGTCCTACAAGATCCGCGGCGCGTTCAACGCGATGCGCAAGCTTTCGGGCGGCCGCGTCGCCTGCGCGAGTGCCGGGAACCACGCACAGGGCGTCGCCTGGATGTGCCGGCACCTGGGCGTGGACGGCGTCATCTTCATGCCCGTGACCACGCCGGGCCAGAAGATCGACAAGACGAAGCTCTTCGGGGGCGACCGGGTCGAGGTGCGGCTGACGGGCGACTTCTTCGACGCGACGCTGACGGCCGCGCAGGCCTTCTGCGCGGACTCCGGCGCGCACTTCCTCTCCCCCTTCGACGACGACGACGTGATCGAGGGGCAGGGCTCCGTGGCCGTGGAGATCCTTCAGCAGATGGACGGGCCGCCGGATCTGATCGTGATGCCGGTGGGCGGCGGGGGGCTTTCGGCGGGGATGCTCGCCTACTTCCGGGCGCGGGGCGTCGTACCCGATATCCGCTACGTCGAGCCGATGGGCGGGGCCAGCCTCGCCGCGGCGCTGGCGGCGGGCGGGCCGGTGACGCTCGACACGCTCGACAGCTTCGTCGACGGGGCGGCGGTCGCGCGGATCGGCGCGCGCACCTTCGACATCCTTCGGCAGGTGCCGCCGCAGCATGTGCTCCGCGTGCCCGAGAACCGCATCTGCATGACGATCCAGGAGATGCTCAACGTCGAGGGCATCGTTCTGGAGCCCGCCGGGGCCATGTCGATCGACGCGCTCCGCGATCTGGGGCCGGAGATCGCCGGCAAGCGCGTGGTCTGCATCGCCACCGGGGGGAACTTCGACTTCGAGCGGCTGCCGGACGTCAAGGAACGGGCAATGCGGCATGCGGGGCTCAAGAAGTACTACGTCCTGCGGATGCCGCAGCGCCCGGGCGCGCTGCGCGAGTTCCTCGACATCCTCGGGCCGCAGGACGATATCGCGCGCTTCGAGTACCTCAAGAAGTCGGTGCGCAACTTCGGCACGGTCCTGATCGGGATCGAGAGCGTCGAGCCGGCCTCCTTCGCGCGGCTGGAGGCACGGATGGCGGAGGCCGGGCTGGCGGCGCGAGACCTCACGGACGATCCACTGCTGGGAGAGATGGTGATCTGAAGGCCGGTCGCCGGTGTCATCCGTCGGAAGGCAAGGCCGCGGAGATGGTCTGCCAGGATCAATGAGAAAGCATACCCAGTTCCGCCTGCGTCCGGTCCAGGATGTCGGCCAACCGCGCGGCACTGCTCGCCTGAGCCGCGGCCGGATCGGCCATGAGATCGGCCTCCAGTTCTCCCGCCACCGTCGACATGCCCCGCAGCCCGAGGTTGAGGGCCCCGCTGCGCAGGAAGTGCACGGCGCGCCGGTGCTCCTCTTGGGACAGCCCTCCGGAGATCTGCTCGAGAGTGGCGCGGGCCTCCTCCACGTATACGGTGATGATGAGGTGGAGGTCCTCGTCCCCGATCTCCGTGCGGAGTTCGTCGATGCGTGTCTGATCGATCATGTCCGTCGATGTCACGGCGGTCCTTAAGATCGCGCTAATGGCGGAACCGCGAAACGTCGAATTCTTCCGTTCATCGGCCTTTAACAGATGATCCTGCATCTACGGGTCGAAGCAGGAGCGCCGCGGAGCAGATGGACACAGGCAAGGACCATTCCAGTCCGCCGCCGCAGCAGGGACGCCTGCGCGTGCTGGTGGTGGACGACAGCGCCGCGCAGCGACAGCTTCTCCAAGCGCTCCTCACGCGCATGGATCTGGACGTGGTGACGGCCGCGGACGCCGCGCAGGCGCTGTTCATCTGCATGTCCGACGTCGAACGCCCGATCGGGCTGATCCTGAGCGACTGGCAGATGCCCGGAATGGACGGCCCGGATTTCTGCCGCGCCTTCCGTCAACTCGCGCGCGACGAATACGCCTACGTGATCCTGATGACGTCGGAGACGGACCGCGGCAAGAAGGCGATGGGGCTGGAGGCGGGGGCGGACGATTTCGTGACCCGCCCGCTGGATTTCGCGGAACTGCGCGCCCGCATCAACACGGGCCGCCGCATCCTGAACATGCAGGAGGTGCTCAATCACCGCAACCACGAGGTGCATACGACGCTCTCGGAACTGCGCGCGATGCAGGAGGCGATGGACCGGGACCTGTCGGAGGCACGCAAGCTCCAGCGGGCCTTCATTCCGCCGCCGTGCCATAGCTTCGCGGGGTCGGACCTTTCCCTCCGGCTGATGACGTCCGGCCAGATCGGTGGCGACCTGGTCGGCTACTTTCCGATCTCGCCGGGCTGCATCGGTCTCTATTCCATCGACGTGTCCGGCCACGGCGTCGCCTCCGCGCTCCTCACGGGCCGCCTCTCGGCGCTCTTCTCCTGGAAGTCGCGGCGCGCGAACATCGCCTTCCGGTCCAACCAGCGCGACGTCTATCCCCCCGACCAGGTGATGAGCCGGCTGAACGACCTGATGCTGTCCGAGATGGAGACGGACATCTACTTCACCGCCGTCCTCGCCTATGTGGAGACGGCCACGGGGCAGGTGACGTTCTGCCAGGCGGGGCATCCCCACCCGCTCCTGCGCCGCGCGGACGGGACCGTCGAGCGGCTGGGCCAGGGGGGGCCGCCGGTGGGCATGCTGCCCGGCCTCTCCTTCGAGAGCGCGACCGTGCAGATGCGACCCGGAGACGCGCTGCTGACCTATTCCGACGGCCTGACGGAATGCGCGGACACCTGGGGCGACATGCTCGAGGAGGAGGGCCTGATGGCGCTGCTGGCCGACGGGCCCGACGATCCCGACGCCGCCGTCACGGCCATCGAGGCTGCCCTGAGGGCCCATTCCGGCATCGCCGACTTCGAGGACGACATCTCGATGCTGATGTTTCGCTACGACCGCCCGAAGACGGCCGCGCGCGGCCTGGCTGCCGTCTGACCGTTCCCGAGGACGGTGGGGCGAGCCATCGCGGCGAGGTCGCGCGGGCGGGCATATACGAATGGCGAAGGGGGCCGGGCGCGGTCGCGATGCCTGGTCTCGGTCCCTTCCAGCGTGACCTCGGTTCGGTCCCCGTTTCGATGACAGGCCGATCCGTCACCCTTGCCGCGATCCGCGTGACAGGTCGGCCCTCGCCCTCCCACGTCCGCCCGGTCCGCCCCGGTCCTCCTGCGCCCCGGTGCACGTTGGGGCAGGGGAAGCCCGAGACGATCCGCCAAGGACATTCGGCCGGCAGGGTTGGTCCTGCGGGGCGCGTCGCTATATGTCACGCCTGACCGCGGACCGGCAGGGCCGCCGAACCGACCCGGTACCCGTCCGCCCGATCTCGAAAGGTCCCGAACATGACCGATGCCACCGCCCTCGTCTGGGACGATACCGTCCTTCCCTTCCAGCTCGACGCCTCCGACATCCGGGGCCGGGTCGCCCGGTTGGACGGGGTGCTGGCCGACATCCTGCGCCAGCACGACTACCCCCCCGCCATCGAGGCGCTGGTGGCGGAGATGGCGCTTCTGACGGCGCTCGTCGGGCAGACGGTGAAGCTGCGCTGGAAACTGTCGTTGCAGGTCCGCGGCGATGGGCCCGCACGGCTTCTGGCGGCGGACTACTATGGCCCGACGGATGACGGGCAGCCCGCGCGCATCCGGGCCTGGGCCAGCTTCGACCGCGATCGGCTGGCGGAGATGACGGCGGCGAATGCAGCCCCGTTCGACCTGGTGGGGAAGGGTTATTTCGCCATCCTGATCGATCAGGGCCCCGACATGACCCCCTATCAGGGGATCACGCCGCTGGCGGGCGGCAGCCTGTCGTCCTGCGCGCAGACCTATTTCGCGCAATCCGAGCAGCTTCCGACCCGGTTCGCCCTGGCCTATGGCCGCTCGACCCTCGCGGGAGGCGACGAGAGGTGGCGCGCCGGCGGCGTGATGCTCCAGCACATGCCCAAGGCCAGCCCCCATGCGACGGGCGATGGCGGCAGCGGCGAGGGCGGGCTGCTGACCGCCGCCGACATCCTGGACGAGGATGCCGAGGAGCACTGGACCCGCGCCAACGTCCTGCTCGACACCACGGAGGAGATGGAGCTGATCGGCCCCACGCTCTCGCCCGCCGACCTTCTGGTGCGGCTGTTCCACGAGGAGGGACCGAGAGTGTTCGAGAGCCAGCCGATCCGCTTCGGCTGCTCGTGCTCGCCCGACAAGGTCCGCCAGTCGCTGTCGATCTACTCCGCGAAGGACATCGGCCACATGACCACCGAGGAGGGCACGGTGACCGCCGACTGCCAGTTCTGCGGCGCACACTACGTGTTCGATCCGGCGTCGCTCGGGTTCGAGGCGACGAAGGACCCCGATGACGCCTGAGGCGCTGCGGGCCGCGGTGAACCGGCCCGGCGCGGCCTCCTCCGACTTCGACCTGAACCCGGACGTGATCCTGCCGCGCGGGCGGATCCTGCGCGATGCCGCCGTGCTGGTGCCCTTCGTGGAGACGCCGCGGGGCCTCCGGCTGATGCTGACCAAACGGTCGGGCAGGCTGCGCCACCATCCGGGGCAGATCGCCTTTCCCGGCGGCAAGCACGAACCGGGCGAGGGCGCGGTGGAGGCCGCCCTGCGGGAGGCGGGCGAGGAGGTGGGGCTGCCGCGCGACGGAGCCACCGTGCTCGGCACGCTGCCGCCGCACGAGACGGTCACCGGGTTCACCGTCACCCCCGTGCTGGCCATCGTCGCGGGTTTCGACCCGGTGCCGGAACCGGGGGAGGTGGCGGAGGTCTTCACCGTGCCGCCGGCCCACGTGCTGACGCCGGCGAACTTCGCGGTCGAGCGCCGGCGGTGGCGCGGGGAGTGGCGCAGCTACTACGCGGTGCCCTATGGTCCCTACTACATCTGGGGTGCCACGGCCCGGATCCTGCGGGGGCTGGCGGACAGGATCGATGCGCAGGGTTGACCGGATGCTCACCGACGACTGGCTGACGGCCCCCGCGACGCAGGCGGTCTTCGCGATGCTGGACGACGCCGGGCACCGGGCGCTCGCCGTGGGCGGATGCGTGCGCAACGCGCTCATCGGCGCGCCCGTGTCGGACATCGACATCGCCACCGACGCGCCGCCGGACCGGGTGATCGAGTTGGGGGAGGCGGCGGGGCTCAGGGCGATCCCCACCGGTATCCTGCACGGCACCGTCACCGTCATCTCCGCCGGCGTGGCGCACGAGATCACCACCTTCCGCCGCGACGTGGACACAGACGGGCGGCACGCCACGGTCGCCTTCTCCACCGACGTGGCGGAGGACGCGGCGCGGCGGGACTTCACGATGAACGCGCTCTATGCGCAGGCCGACGGAACGGTCGTCGACCCTCTGGACGGGCTGCCCGACCTGCGTGCGCGCCACGTCCGCTTCATCGGCGATCCGGCGGCCCGCATTCTGGAGGACTACCTGCGCATCCTGCGCTTCTTCCGCTTCACGGCCTGGTACGGCGACCCTGCCCTCGGGCTCGACGCGGAGGGGCTGGCCGCCTGCGCCGCGTGTATCGACGGGCTGGACCGGATCAGCGCGGAGCGGATCGGGGCGGAGACCTGCAAGCTGCTGGCGGCACCCGATCCCGCGCCCGTCGTGGCCGCGATGGCGCGCTCCGGCATTCTCGCGCGCATCCTGCCGGGGGCGGATGCGACCGCGCTGCCGTTGTTCGTCCATTCCGCGCCCCGCGCCGGACTGGATCGCGCGGCTGGCGCTGCTCGGGGGCGACCCCAGCGGGCTGCGGCTGTCGAACGCCGATGCGAAGGCGCTGGCGACCATCTCGGAGGCGGCCCGGGCGGACCGAGCACCCTTCGCGCTCGGGGATCTGCTCGGCGATCTGGCATCCGATGCGCTGCACGTCCGCGCCGCCCTGCTCGGCCGTCTCGTCGCGCCATCGGAGCTGGACGAGGCGCGCCGCGGAGCCGCGCAGACGTTCCCCCTCGCCGCCGCCGACCTGATGCCCGGCCTGAAGGGTCCGGCGCTGGGGGCGGGGCTCGCCCGCGCGCGTGCCCTGTGGCGCGACCGGAAGGGCGAGGTTCCGCACGAAGAGCTGCTGGCCGCCGCACGGAGCGGATAGCCGCGCCGGATGGCTTTCGCCGTTCGGCGGACTATACTCCGACCGGCAAGCCGAGAGCC
This sequence comes from uncultured Alphaproteobacteria bacterium, assembly GCA_963757495.1. Taxonomy (GTDB): domain Bacteria; phylum Pseudomonadota; class Alphaproteobacteria; order Rhodobacterales; family Rhodobacteraceae; genus Jannaschia. Next base: position 108,003 of record CAVWRZ010000001.1, on the reverse strand, counting down.
CACCGCATGTTCCGCTACTTCGAAAACCTGATCGACCCCTATGCGCCGCACGGGGGCAACGACGTGCCACCGGCGCGGCTCTGGCCGTTCATGGTGGAATACTCGCGCCCGTTCACCCGGGTGTTCGGGGCGACGGCCGTCGTCGCGGTGCTGGTGGCGGTGGTGGAGATCTGGCTGATCTACTACATGGGCCGGCTCGTGGACATCCTGTCGGACAGCACGCCCGCGACTTTCCTGTCGGAGCACGGGGTGGAACTGGCGCTCGTCGCGCTCTTCATCCTTTTCCTGCGCCCGGCCCTGCAGGCGCTCAGCACGCTGCTGCTCAACCAGTCGATCCTGCCGAACTACGGCACGCTGATGCGCTGGCGGGCGCACAATCACGTGCTGCGCCAGTCCGTCGGCTGGTTCGAGAACGACTTCGCCGGGCGCATCGCCAACCGCATCATGCAGGCCCCGCCCGCCGCCGGCGAGGCCGTGTTCCAGGTGTTCGACGCCATCGCCTTCGCGCTGGCCTATCTGATCGGTGCCGCGGTGCTGCTCTGGATCGGCGATCCGCGTCTGGTGGTGCCGCTGCTGGGCTGGTTCGTGCTCTACGGCATCCTCGTGCGCTGGACGGTCGCGCGGGTCGGGCCGGCGTCCAAGGCCGCCTCCGACGCGCGGTCGATGACCACGGGGCGCGTGGTCGATGCCTACACCAACATCCATTCCGTCAAGCTCTTCGCCCACGAGGGGCGCGAACTGGAATACGCCCGCGACGCCATCGAGCAGACGCGGACGACCTTCCAGCGGGAGATGCGGATCTACTCCATCATGGATGTGGCCCTCGTCACGCTCAACGGTCTGCTGATCGTGGGCGTGGTCGGCTGGGGCATCTGGCTCTGGGTCTCCGGCACCTCGTCCGTCGGCGTCGTCGCGGCGGCCACCGCGCTGGTGCTGCGGCTCAACGCGATGACCGGCTGGATCATGTGGGCGCTGACCTCGTTCTTCCGTAGCCTGGGCGTGGTGGAGGAAGGGATGGAGACCATCGCCCAGCCCATCCACCTCACCGATGACAAATCCGCCGGACCGCTCGCCCTGACCGACGGGGCCATCGCCTTCGATGCCGTCACCCATCACTACGGCGGCGGCAAGGGCGGCGTCACGGATCTGACGCTGCACATCCGGCCCGGCGAGAAGGTCGGGTTGATCGGGCGCTCGGGGGCGGGCAAGTCGACGCTCGTCAAGCTGCTCCTGCGGTTCTACGACCCCGAACGCGGCAGCATCTCCATCGACGGTCAGGACATCGCCGGCGTGACACAGGACTCGCTGCGCCACGCCATCGGGATGGTGCAGCAGGACAGCTCGCTCCTGCACCGGTCGGTGGCCGACAATATCCGCTACGGGCGCGCCGACGCGACCGATGCGCAGGTGGAGACCGCGGCCCGCAAGGCGCAGGCGCATGGCTTCATCCTCGACCTCGTCGATCCGGAGGGGCGGACGGGCTACGACGCGCAGGTCGGCGAACGGGGCGTGAAGCTCTCGGGCGGGCAGCGGCAGCGGATAGCACTCGCCCGCGTGATCCTGAAGGACGCGCCGGTCCTGGTGCTCGACGAGGCGACGAGCGCGCTCGATTCGGAGGTGGAGGCCGCGATCCAGGACACTCTCTACGGCATGATGGAGGGCAAGACGGTCATCGCCATCGCCCACCGCCTGTCGACCATCGCCGCGATGGACCGCATCCTGGTCATCGACGACGGAGCGATCATCGAGGAGGCGACGCACGACGAACTGCTGGCGCAGGGCGGGCTCTACGCCTCCTTCTGGGCGCGCCAGTCCGGCGGCTTCATCCGGACGGAGGCGGCGGAATGAAGATTGATGAGAGCGTGGAAAGTTCGCATGACGCAGTGCTTTCAGGGCTCATGAGCGCCCAAGTGGACGCCATGCGATACGCAGGCCATCTTGGCTATCTCTTTGCGAATCAGGATGTGCAGGAGAGGCTCTTGGACACGTCCGCCGGTGCATTCGTTCAGAGCCTCATTCAGGATACGATCGCCATGGCTGCGATGCATGTCGTCAGGACGGTGGAGCGCCATCTCGATGATCCGACAAGTCTGGAACTGCTTGCACGGCGGCCATCCGGGGAGGCGCTGCTCGCACGCGTCAGGGCGTTCCGTGAAGACCGGCGCGTCGGGAGCCTTCGGGTGTTCCGCACGGAGGTCGTCGCGCATGATCTCTGGCGGACGGGGAGCAGGGACAGGAGGAGGTTCGAGAAGACGTTCGGAGAGTACGAGGCGGTTGAGTATCTCGAACTTGTCCCTCTATCGAAGGAATTGGCAATCCTTTGTGACGCCGCCCGACAGCTTGCCGGATGTGCCGCCGTGGACATCGAGTATCAGGTCCGGAGGTACTCCGAGGAGGCCGAGGCATTCTGGGACCTGATCCCCGAGGCGGCGGAATGATCGAACGCTTGCTCACCTGGGCCGCGAGCCGGATCGCGCCCTTCGCGCGCGCCGACGGCCCGCCCCCGCGCACCCTCTGGCCGTTCTTCCGCTGGTGCCTGTCGGGGGCCTGGGGCGTGATCGGCGTGGCCTTCGCCATCTCCGCGCTGGCCGGCGTCACGGAGATCGTCACGGCCTTCCTGCTGGGCGCGGTCATCGACAGCGCGGTCGCCGGGACGGACGCCTACTTCGCGCGCAATGCCATCCTGCTGATCGGCTTCGCCGCCTTCTATCTCGCGCTGCGTCCGCTCATCTTCGGAGCCTCCGCCGCGCTCAACGGATTGACGGTCACGCCGTCCGTCTATCCCCTCGTGCAGTCCCGCCTGCACCGCTGGACGATGGGCCAGGCCGTCACCTTCTTCGACAACGACTTCGCCGGCCGCATCGCCACCAAGCAGATGCAGACCGCCCGCGCCGTCACCGAGGTCACGTCGGAGGCGATCAACGTGGTCGCCTTCACGCTCTCCTCGGTGATCGGCTCGGCCGTGCTGCTGATCGCGATCGACTGGCGCATCGCGCTTGCGCTGACGGTCTGGCTCGGCGGTTACTGGGTGATGTTCAGATGGTTCATGCCGCGCATCCGGGCACGCTCCAAGACCCGCGCCGCCGCCCGCGCGATGGTCACCGGGCAGGTCGTGGACACGATCACCAACATCAAGACCGTCAAGCTCTTCGGGCACGGCGAGCACGAGGACCGGGCCGCGCTCGACGCGATGTCCACCCTGCGCGACCGGGCCATCGGCTTCGGTCGCATCTCCACCGGCTTTCGCTTCACGCTGATGGCGCTGGCCGGCGTGCTGCCCGTTCTGCTCATCGGCGGCGCGCTGCTGCTCTGGCGCGCGGGGCAGGCGACGCCGGGCGAGATCGCCACGGCCGGGGCCATCGCGATCCGTCTGAGCCAGATGTCCGGCTGGGTCAGCTTCACGCTGATGGGGATGTACGCGAACGTGGGCGAGGTGGAGGACGGGATGAACACGCTCACCCCCCGGGCCACGCTCACCGACGCGCCGGACGCGCGTGACGCTCGGCCGGGCCGAGGGGGCGCTGGCGGTAGAGGGCGTGACCTTCGCCTACGGGCGCGACGAGGGCGGCATCGCGGATCTGTCGCTGACGCTGCACGCCGGGGAGAAGCTGGGCGTGGTGGGCGCGTCGGGTGCGGGCAAGTCCACGCTCGTGGCTCTCATCCTGCGGCTCTACGACCCCGACGCGGGGCGCATCGTGCTCGACGGCCACGACGTCCGCGATCTCACGCAGGACAGCCTGCGCCGGCAGATCGGGATGGTCACGCAGGAGACCGCGATGTTCAACCGGACCGCCCGCGACAACATCCTCTACGGTCGCCCCGACGCGACCCGGGAGGAGGTGGAGGACGCGGCGCGGCGGGCGGAGGCGCATGACTTCATTCTCAAGCTGCGGGATCACAAGGGCAACGAGGGCTACGACGCCTTCCTGGGCGAACGCGGCGTGAAACTCTCGGGCGGGCAGCGGCAGCGGATCGCACTCGCCCGCGCCATCCTGAAGGACGCGCCGGTCCTGATCCTCGACGAGGCCACCTCCGCGCTCGACTCGGAGGTGGAGGCCGCGATCCAGTCCGCGCTCGACCGGGTGATGGAGGACAAGACCGTCATCGCCATCGCGCACCGGCTGTCCACCATCGCGCGGATGGACCGGATCGTGGTGATGGAGGAGGGGCGCATCGTGGAGCAGGGGACGCACGGCGAACTGCTCGCCGCCCACGGAACCTACGCCCGCTACTGGGAGCGCCAGTCCGGCGGGTTCATCGGGGTGGAGGACGTGGCTGCCGAGTAGGCTTTGCGGACGCGGGGCGGTTCGGCTAGGGCACCCCATGCCCGACACGCATCACATCACCCGCCTCGGCCACCACGGCGACGGCATCGCCCAAGGCACCGACGGTCCGCTCTTCGCGCCGCGTACGCTGCCGGGAGAGGTGGTGACGGGCGAGGCTTCGGGCGACCGGATCGTCGCGCCGAAGATCGTCACGCCCTCGGTCGAACGCGTCGCGCCGCCCTGCCCGCACTACCGCCGCTGCGGGGGGTGCAGCCTGCAGCACGCCTCGGATGCCTTCGTCGCGGGTTGGAAAGCGGGCCTCGTCCGCGACACGCTCGCCCGCGCGGGCATCGAAGCGGAGATCGCGGGCGTCGAGACCTCGCCGCCGAACACCCGCCGCCGTGCGGCCCTGTCGGGACGGCGCACGAAGAAGGGCGCGCAGGTCGGCTTCCACGTCGCGGGCGGGTCCGACGTGGTGGAGATCCCCGCGTGCAGGCTGCTCACGCCCGCCCTGATCGCGGCCCTGCCCGCTCTGGAACAGGTCACCCGGATCGCGGCGACGCGCGGTGGGGAGGTCACGCTGCACGTCACCGACACGCTCACCGGCATCGACCTCGCGCTCGACGGGGCCAAGCCGTTCGGACGCGACGAGATGCTGGCCCTCGCCCCGCTGGGCCGGCACTTCGCGCGGATCACCTGGAACGGGGAGGCCGCGTTGCAGCAGGTCCCGCCGCAGGTCGCGATGGGCCCGGCCCGCGTCACGCCGCCGCCGGGTGCCTTCCTGCAGGCGACGGCGCAGGGGCAGGCCGCGCTTACCGCCCACGTCACCCGCATTCTCGGAGCGGCCGACCGCATCGTCGACCTCTTCGCCGGCTGCGGGACCTTCACCTTTCCGCTGGCCGAGGTCGCCGCCGTCCACGCCGTCGAATCCGACCGCGCACTGCTGGCCGCGCTCGACGGAGGCATCCGCCACGCCACGGGCCTGAAGGCGATCACCACCGAGGCGCGCGACCTCTTCCGCAATCCGCTCCTGCCGCAGGAGCTGGCCCGCTTCGACGCCGCCGTCATCGACCCGCCCCGCGCCGGCGCGCAGGCGCAGGTGGCGCAGCTGGCCCTCGCTCCGAACGTGGCGACCATCGCCTTCGTCGCCTGCAACCCCGGCACCTTCGCCCGCGATGCCGCCATGCTCACGGCCGCCGGCTGGCGCATGGGGCCCCTCACCGTGGTCGACCAGTTCCGCTGGTCCCCCCACGTCGAGACCGTCGCCGCCTTCCGGCGCGTGCCATGACCGCCCGCGCCCGCCTCGATGCTTTCCTCCAGCGTCCGGCCGTCACCCGGGTCATCACCGCCGTGATCCTGTTCAACGCGGTGCTGCTGGGGCTGGAGACGATGCCCGACGTGATGGCTGTCGCCGGCCCGCTGATCCTCGCGCTCGACGCCGCCTGCCTCGCGATCTTCGTGGCCGAGCTCGCCGCCAAGATGGTCGCCCAGGGGCGGCGGTTCTGGCGCGACGGCTGGAACCTGTTCGACTTCGTCATCGTCGGCATCGCGATCCTCCCCGGATCGGGCACCTTCGCCGTGCTGCGCGCGCTGCGCATCCTGCGGGTGCTGCGGATCGTGTCGGTCTTCCCGCGTCTGCGCCGGGTGGTGGAGGGGCTGATCACCGCGCTGCCCGGCATGGCCTCGGTCTTCGTGCTGATGGGGATCATCTTCTACATCGGCGCGGTCATGGCGACGACGCTGTTCGGCGCGTCCTTCCCGGACTGGTTCGGCAGCCTGCAACGCTCGGGCTACACCCTGTTCCAGATCATGACGCTGGAGAGCTGGTCGATGGGCATCGTGCGCCCGGTGATGGAGGTCTATCCCTACGCCTGGACGTTCTTCCTGCCGTTCATCCTGATGACGACCTTCGCGGTTGTGAACCTGCTCGTGGGCCTCGTGGTGAACTCCATGCAGGATGCGCACTCCGAGGAGACCAACGCCGCGACGGATGCCTACCGCGACGAGGTGCTCTCCAAGCTGGCGGACATCGAGCGGCGGCTGGACGCGCGTCGGCCGCCCGCCGACTAGCTCGACCGCTTGGAAGACGAGGAAAAGGCTCGATTGCCAATTGGCAATTCCCGGGCCGTCCCGGCTCAGGCCCGCTTTTCCAGCACGTCCACGCCGAGCACCGAAAGCACCTTCGCCTCGATGTCCTCGGCGTTGAGCTTCGCGTCCGCGTACATCTGCGCCGGGCCGGCCTGATCGATGAAGGCATCGGGCAGCACCATGGAGCGGAACCGCAGGCCCGCGTCGAACGCGCCCTCGTCCGCCAGGAGCTGCGCCACGTGGCTGCCGAACCCGCCGACGGCCCCCTCCTCGATGGTGATCAGCGCATCGTGGTCGCGGGCCAGCCGCAGGATCAACTCGCGGTCGAGCGGCTTTGCGAAGCGCGCGTCCGCCACCGTCGCGTCGATCCCGCGAGCCAGGAGCTTCTCGCGCGCGATCTGCACCTCCGCCAGCCGCGCCCCGAACGACAGGATGGCGACGCCGGAGCCTTCGTGGATCATGCGACCCTTTCCGATCTCCAGCGGCACGCCCGCGCTCCGGCATGTCGCAGCCGACGCCCTCGCCACGCGGGAAGCGGAAGGCGATCGGCCCGTCGTCGTAAGCCGCTGCCGTGGCCACCATGTGCCGCAGCTCGGCCTCGTCGGCGGCGGCCATGACGACCATGCCCGGCAGGTTGCTGAGGTAGGCGATGTCGAAGGAGCCCGCATGCGTCGGCCCGTCGGCCCCGACGAGGCCCGCGCGGTCGATGGCGAAGCGGACGGGCAAGCTTCTGGAGGGCGACGTCGTGCACGATCTGGTCGTAGCCGCGCTGCAGGAAGGTCGAGTAGATCGTGCAGAACGGCTTCATGCCCGCTCGCCGCCAGCCCGGCGCAGAAGGTGACACCGTGCTGCTCGGCGATGCCGACGTCGAAGCAGCGCGCGGGAAAGCGTTCGGCGAAGAGGTTGAGCCCGGTGCCGTCGGGCATGGCAGCCGTCACGGCGCAGATGCGATCGTCGTCCGCCGCCTCCTGCAGCAGCGACTCCGCGTAGACCTTGGTGTAGCTCGGCGCGTTCGACGGGGCCTTGGACTGCGCGCCGGTCGCCATGTCGAACTTCGCGGTCGCATGGCCCCCGTCGCGCGCGCTTTCGGCCGGGCGGAAGCCCTTGCCCTTCTTGGTGATCGCATGGATCAGGATCGGCCCCGTCGCCCGCGACTTCACCGCGCGCAGCACGCCCAGCAGCAGGTCCATGTCGTGCCCGTCGATGGGGCCGACGTAGCTGAAGCCCAGCTCCTCGAACATGGTGCCGCCGATGGTCATGCCCTTGAGCAGGTCCTTCGCGCGCTTGGCCCCCTCCTGCAGCGGCGGCGGCAGGAACTTCGCCGCGCCCTTCGCGGCGGCCTTGAGGTCCTGCAACGGGCCGGCCGCATAGAGCCGCGAGAGGTAGGACGACAGCGCGCCGACGGGCGGGGCGATGCTCATCTCGTTGTCGTTGAGGATCACGATCAGCCGCTTGCCCAGGTGCCCGGCGTGATTGAGCGCCTCGAACGCCATGCCGCCGGTCAGCGCGCCGTCCCCGATCACCGCGATTGCGTCGCCATTGTCCGGCGCGCCCAGCTCCCGGCCCATCGCGAAGCCGAGGGCGGCGGAGATGGAGGTAGATGCATGCGCCGCGCCGAACGGATCGTAGGGCGATTCGGTGCGCTTGGTGAAGCCCGAGAGCCCGTCCTTCTGCCGCAGGGATCCCATGCGCGCCCGCCGACCCGTCAGGATCTTGTGCGGGTAGCACTGGTGCGAGACGTCCCAGATCAGCTTGTCGCGCGGCGTGTCGAATACCGCATGCAGCGCCACCGTCAGCTCCACCACGCCCAGCCCCGCGCCCAGGTGCCCGCCGGTGCGCGACACCGTGTGGATCGTGGCCGCGCGCAATTCGTCCGCCACCTGGCGCAGGTCGCCGTCGGGCATCGCACGCAGGTCGGCGGGGCCGGCGATCCGGTCGAGGAGCGGGGTCTGGGGCGTGTCGGGCATCGGGAACCTCTACTTGTCGCGGGTCACCACGAAGCGGGCGACGGCCTTCAGGTTAGCAGCGCGGTCGCCGAAGGGCAAAAGGGCATCCTGCGCCGATTTCACCAGCATGAGCGCACGGTTGCGGGCGGCGTCGACCCCCATGAGGGAGACGAAGGTTGCCTTGCCGGCTCCCGCGTCCTTGCCCACCGCCTTGCCCACGGTCGCGGCATCGCCCTCCACGTCCAGCAGGTCGTCGGCGATCTGGAACGCGAGGCCGAGATCTGCGGCGTAGCGCAGCAGCGGCTTCGGGTCGGCCTCGGCCAACAGCGCCCCGGCGCGGCAGGGCCATTCGAGCAGCCGGCCGGTCTTGAGGCGTTGCAACTCGGTCACCTCGATCAGGGTCAGAGGGTCCGTCGCGCTCTCGGCGGCGATGTCGAGCGCCTGGCCGCGGACCATGCCCGCCGCCCCCGCGTCGCGCGCGAGCGTCAGCACGAGGTCCGCGCGCACGGAAGGATCCGCATGGGTCAACGGCCCGGCCAGCCATTCGAAGGCCGCCGTCTGCAGCGCGTCGCCTGCGAGGACGGCGGTCGCCTCGTCCCAGCTGCGGTGCACCGTCGGGCGGCCCCGGCGCAGGTCGTCGTCGTCCATGCAGGGCAGGTCGTCATGGATCAGCGAGTAGGCGTGCACCGCCTCGATCGCCGCGGCCACGCGCAGGGCCTGGGGGCGCGGCACGTCGTAGAGCGCCGCGGACTCGACCGCGAGATACCCGCGCAGCCGCTTGCCGCCGTCCGTGGCGTAGCGCATCGCCTCCCCCACCGGTCCGTCGAACGGTGAGAGCAGGTCGACGAGGGTGGCGGCGATGTCGGCCTGCGCCGTCTCCAGCGCCGCGTCGAAGCTCACATGTCCTCGGCGGGCGTCGTCCCCGTCGGCCGGCCCTTGGCATCCAGCGTGATCAGCGCGACCTTCTCCTCGGCGGCCTTCAGCTTGGCGTCGCAATGGGTCTTCAGCTTCGCGCCGCGCTCGTAGAGCTCGATGGATTTCTCCAGAGGCACGTCGCCGGAATCGAGTTGCGTGACGACCTTCTCGAGCTGTGCGAGCGCCTCCTCGAAGCTGAGCTTTCCGATGTCGTCAGCCATGTCCCCGCCTCCGCAGAACCTCCACATGCGCCGCGACCGAGGTCGCCAGCGCGCCGAGGTCATAGCCCCCTTCGAGGCAGGACACCAGCCGGCCGCCGGCCTGGGCGTCGGCCAGATCGCAGAGCCGTTCGGTGATCCAGACGTAGTCGTCCTCGTCCCATTCCAGCTGCGCCAGCGGATCGTCGCGGTGCGCGTCGAACCCGGCGGAGACGAGCACCAGCTGCGGAGCGAAGGCGTCGAGACGGGCCAGCGCAGGGGCGATCCGCGCGCGGAACACGCTGCCGTCGGAGCCGGGGGGCAGGGGGACGTTGACGATGGTGTCGTGCGGCCCGGTCTCGGACGCCGCGCCGGTGCCGGGCCAGAGCGGCGACTGGTGCGAGGAGACGAAGAGCGCGCGCGGCTCGTCCCACAGCAGGTCCTGCGTGCCGTTGCCGTGGTGGACGTCGAAGTCGATCACCGCGACCCGCTCCAGCCCGTGGACGTCCAGCGCGTGCTTCGCCGCGATTGCCACCGTGCCGAAGAGGCAGAACCCCATCGGCGTCGCCGTTTCCGCATGGTGGCCGGGCGGGCGCATGGCCACGAAGGCGTTCCGGTGCTCCCCCGTCATGACCGCGTCCACGGCGCGGATCGCGGCCCCGACCGCCAGACGCGCGGCCCGCAGGGTGCCCGGCGAAAGGTGGGTGTCCGCGTCCAGCTGCGCCCAGCCCTCGGTCGGCACGGCCGCGGCGATGCGGTCGATATAGTCCTGCGGATGACAGCGGAGGAGATCGGCGCCCTCCGCCTCCTCCGGTTCCTCTCGTGTCAGGTCCATGTCGGCCAGCGTCCGGCGAACGGCGTCGAGGCGGGCGACCTGCTCGGGATGGCCCGGCGGGTTCACGTGCAGGTCGGCGTCGGAGTGGGTCAGCAGGAGCGTCATCGCGGCGTTCTTCCTCTTTCTCGAAATATCCCGGGGAGCGCGAGGGGCTGGCCCCTCGCCCGGCCGGTCGGGCCCGGCCCGTCCGGTGCCGTCAGTCTGGAACGAGCATGTAGCCGGCCCCCCGGACCGTCTGCAGGTAGCGCGGCTGCTTGGGGTCGATCTCCAGCTTGCGCCGCAGCCGGGTGATCTGCACGTCGACGGCCCGCTCGCCGGAGGCCTCTCCGTCCCGGCCCAGCTTCTCCACCAGATCGGCGCGGCCGACGGGTTCGTGCGGCGTTGCGGCGAGGATGCGCATCAGCGTCGTCTCCGTCGCCGTCAGCCGGACCGGCTCCTGCCCGCGCAGAAGCTCGCCCCGGTCGATGTCATAGCGTGCCATGCCCAGATGCAGCGTCTTCGGAATCGCCTCGCCCCCGCCCGTCGGCGCGCGCCGCAGGATCGCCTTGAGCCGCAGCAGCAGTTCCTTCGGTTCGAACGGCTTCGACAGGTAATCGTCCGCCCCGGATTCGAGCCCTGTGATCCGGTCGGAGGTCTCGCCGCGCGCCGTGAGCATCAGGATCGGCATGTCCCGCGCCTCCCGGATCTCGGCGCAGAGCACGTAGCCATTGTCGCCCGGCATCATCACGTCGAGCACGCCGATATCGAAGTCGAGCCCCGCGAGCAGCCGGCGCGCGTGGTCGGCGTCGCGCGCGGAGGTGACGAGATACCCGTTGCGCATCAGGAACTTCTGCAGCAACCCGCGGATCCGCTCGTCGTCGTCCACCAGCAGGACATGGGCCTGCGGTGGAGTGACGGGGGCACGGCCGGACGGGTCCGTCGCATGGCGGTTCATCGGTCTGCCTCCCGGACGACGGCGACATGGCGGCGCAGGTCCGGGTCCATCATATGCTCGAGGACCTCCCGAAAGCCAGCGACGGCCGCGGGCCCGGCCTCGCGGAAGGCAGCGCGCATCCGGGCGCGCTGCGCGTCCGAGAGCTCCTGTTCGAGCGCCCGGCCGGCGGGCGTCAGGTTCAGATGACGTTCCCGCCGGTCCCGCGTGCCGACGCGGCTCTCCACCAGCCCGTCCTCCACCAGCGTGCGCAGGACCCGGTTCAGCGACTGTTTCGTGACACCGAGGATCGCCAGCAGGTTGTTGACCGTCGTGCCCGGGCTGCGGTGGATGAAGTGGATGGCGCGGTGGTGCGCGCGGCCGTAGTTCATCTCCGCGAGGATCCGGTCAGGATCGGCCGTGAAGCCGCGGTAGGCGAAGAACATCGCCTCGATCGCCCGCCGCAGCTGCTCATCCGTGAGGAACAGCAGGGTGTCGCTGTGTTGCTGAGCCATCGATCCGCCTCCGGAGGCGAAACTACGTCAGCCTTGTTGACATTCCAAGACGGTATCGGTAGCCACGAAGAGTTTTCACGCAACATTATGTCCGGATCGGACGTGATATAGTCATAAGCGGAATGGATGAGACATGGCCGGTTCCTATGCCGAACTCGACGGGAAGATCTGGATGGACGGCACGCTCGTCGACTGGAAGGACGCGAACGTCCATCTGCTGACCCATGCGATGCACTATGCCAGCGCCGTGTTCGAGGGAGAGCGCGCCTATGGCGGCACGATCTTCGCCAGCCGCAAGCATTCCGAGCGTCTGCTGGCGTCGGGCCGCGCGCTCGACATGGAGATCCCCTGGACGGTCGAGGAGATCGAGGCCGCGAAGTACGAGACGATGCGCGCCAACGGGCTCGAGGATGCCTACGTCCGGGTGCTGGCCTGGCGCGGCGCGGGCGAGGACATGGGCGTCAGCTCCGCGCGCAATCCGGTGCGCATGGCCGTCGCCACATGGGCCTGGGGCAACTACTACGGCGACGCGAAGATGAAGGGGGCCAGGCTCGACATCGCGAAGTGGAAGCGCCCCTCGCCCGAGACCGCGCCGCACACCGCCAAGGCCGCCGGGCTCTACATGATCTGCACCATGTCCAAGCACGCGGCGGAGGCGAAGGGGTGTTCCGACGCGATGATGTTCGATTACCGCGGCTACGTGGCGGAGGCGACGGGGGCCAACATCTTCTTCGTCAAGGACGGGGAGGTGCATACGCCGGACCCTGACTGCTTCCTCAACGGCATTACCCGCCAGACGGTTCTGGGCATGCTGGAGGAGCGACAGGTGAAGGTGCACACCCGGCACATCATGCCCGAGGAGCTTGAGGGGTTCGAGCAGTGCTGGCTGACGGGTACGGCGGCCGAGGTGACGCCCGTGGGGCAGATCGGGAGTTACAATTTCGAGGTGGGGTCGCTCACGCGCGACATCGCCGAAGGCTACGAGAAACTGGTGCGGGCCTGAGGCGGGATGGGTAGCCCCCGGCGCGGCGGTCGGGCGGGGGCAATGCGCCGCCGCGTCGGGGATGAGCTATTCGCTCCTACCAGCGGAGGTATGACGCTTCGGGATGGCGGGGATACGGACGAGGTGGGACGGCGGCCGGGCGATTTCATGGTGCGGATGGGGCAGCGTTAAGATCGCTTGAACCATGATCCATGCGGAAATCCCGCCGGTGCCGCGATCCGGCCCGCCCGACGGCTTGTCACGGCGGGTATCCGGGGCCACCTTCGGGCGATGAACGCTCCGACCCCGCTTCGCGCCCCGCAGGACACCGTGCATTTCCAGCGCCCCGAACTCTCGGCGATCCTGTCGGTCTACGGTCGGTTCGTGGCGGCGGGCGAATGGCGCGATTACGGCATCTCCTCGCTGCGCGAGGTCGCGGTCTTCTCGGTGTTCCGCCGCACAGCCGAGCAGCCGATGTACCGGATCGAGAAGCGTCCGAAGATGGCGGGCAGGCAGGGGCAATACAGCGTCGTGGGAATGGACGGGCGGATCCTGCGTCGCGGCGGGGACCTGCGGACGGTGCTGCGGGTGCTGGAGCGCAAGCTGATCCGGCCGGTGGACTAGAGGTCCGGACTAGCCGGCCGTTTCGATCCGGCGGCGCATCTCGATCTCCCCGGAGCCCGTCCCGTCCGCTCCGGCGACGATGCGCGCGGCGGCCTGCGCCAGTGGCTCGTAGGCGACCGCCATGTGATGCGCATTGGCGTGCAGCAGCGTCTCCGCGTCCGACAGGATGCCGACGTGGCCCGCCCAGAAGATCAGGTCGCCGCGCTGCAACGGCGCGTCCGGTTCCAGCTCCCGCCCGAGTCCACGTTGCTGGTCGCTGTCGCGCGGGCAGTCGCGTCCGCAGGCCACCATCGCCGCCTGCACCAGGCCCGAGCAGTCGATCCCCCAGCGCGATGCCCCGCCCCAGAGGTAGGGCGTGCCGAGGAACATGTCCGCAATCCCGACCGGGTCCGCAAAGCGCGCGCGCAGCGGTTGCAGGTGGACCGTCGGAACGAAGTGCCCGGTGGAGATCCGCTGGAAGTCGCCCATGTCGCCGGTGACGCGGACATGGCTGCCGAAGAAGATGGCGACCTCCGCCGGGGCCTTCAGCTTGGGCTTGGGGTAGAGATGCGTGGCCGGGGCCGCGACCCAGTGCGTCGCAGCCTCCTGCCGCGCGAGCGCGCCGGCGATGACATAGCCGCAGTATCCATCCCGCAGGCTCTGTCCGAAGGCGAAGCCGTCGCGCTCGTCGATCACCCGGAACGCTTCCCCGAACAGCAGCTGGCTCGCCCGTTCGCCGCGCGGGGTATCCGACAGGTTGACGAGCGGCTGCTGCACGGTGCGGATCGTGCCCTTCACGTAGCGCCTGGCCTCCACGACGCCGCGCAACTCGTGCGCCGCCGCATGGCCGTTGGCCGCCGTCGTCCGCGGGTCGTGCCTGCTCATCCAAGGACCGAGGGCAAGCGCGTCGAAGATCGCCCGCGCGCCCATGCCGACGCCGCCCCTGGGTCGGGCCGGGGCGGCCGTCGGGTTCCAGCCGTAGATGTCGAAATGCGCGAACCGCGGGGTGTCGCGCACGAAGCGGTCGAGGAACAGCGCCGCCGTCACCGAGCCCGCCATCCCGCCCGACGGCGCATTGTCCAGATCGGCGATGCCCGGCTCGATCATCGTCTCGTAGGGGCGGTGCAGCGGCATCCGCCAGAGCGGATCGCGCACCCGGTGCCCGGCGTGGCTCAGCGCGAGCGCCAGAGCATCGTCGTCGGTGTAGAACGGTGCGAGGTCCGGGCCCACCGCGGTGCGCGCCGCCCCGGTGAGCGTCGCCATGCAGATCATCAGGTCGGGCGGCGTCTCGTCCGCCAGCGCCAGCGCGTCGGCCAGCACGAGCCGGCCCTCGGCGTCCGTGTTGTTGATCTCCACCGTCAGGCCATTGCGGGCCGTCAGGACATCGCCTGGGCGGAAGGCGTTTCCGGCCACGGCGTTCTCCACCGCCGGGATCAGCACGCGCAGGCGCACCGCCATGCCGGTCGCCATGATCATCTGCGCAAGGCCCAGCACGGTGGCCGCCCCGCCCATGTCCTTCTTCATGATCCCCATGGACGCGCCGGGCTTGAGGTTCAGCCCGCCCGTGTCGAAGCAGACGCCCTTGCCCACCAGCGTCACCCGCGGGCCGTCCGCGCCCCAGGTCATGTCGATCAGGCGGGGCGCGCGGGGGGAGGCGCGTCCGACGGCGTGGATCATCGGCAGGTTCGCCTCGAGCAGGGCGTCGCCCTCGGTCACGTGGACCTGGCCCCCCTGCGCCTGCGCCAGATCGCGGACGGCCCGCTCCAGCTCGTCCGGCCCCATGTCGGAGGCGGGCGTGTTGATCAGGTCGCGGGTCAGCCATTCGCCCGCCGCGATCGCTTCCAGCCGGGGGCCGTCGACGCCGCGCGGGGCCCTGAGCCGCGCGCCGTCCTTCGGCGTGCCGCGGTAGCGCGTGAACGCGTAGGAGGACAGCAGCCAGCCCAGCGCGGCTTCCTCCAGCGCGTTCGCCGTCAGATCGCCTTCCAGCGCATAGGTGCCCGATTTCAGCTGCTCCGCCGCCCGGGCCGCGAGGAACCGGGTGCGGGCCCTGTCCGTCGCGGTGCCCCAGCCGAGGAGAACGCGCGCCACGCTCATGTCGGGGGCCGGAAGCCGGAGGATCTGCCCGGCGGCACCGGTGAAGCCGCTGGCCTCGACCCAGTCGCGCACCGGCGGCTCCTGTTGGGCCAGCCAGTCGTCGAAGCCGGTGGCGGGAACGATGCGGAGGGGGATGGCGCGGGTATCGGGGTCGGCGAACGTCGGGGTCATGGCGGTCCTTGCGCGGGTTGGGCCCCGCGTCGCGGGCGGCGGGGCTCAGGATACCGCAGGGGGAACGCGCCGCAAGGTCCGCATCGCGCCGCCGCAGCCCGGGCGGGCGGTGCGCTTCAGGAGGCGGTGTCGGGGGTCGCCTGCACGGCCCAGCGCTGGCTGGGGCGCGGCTCGCCAAGCCGGATCAGCCGGGCGGTGCAGGCGGCGCGGCCGGTATCGTCGCCCGTCGAGATGCAGTCGAGGATGGCACCCGCCGCGCCGGTGATCGTCGTCATCCCGATGCGCGTGCCGATGCGGACGAGCGCGTCGCAGCTGCGCGTCAGCCCGGCCAGGTGGTCGCCCTGCGTGGCTGCGAGCCAGATCAGCGCCTCGATCTCCGCCAGCACCGCGGCGACGGCGGCCTCCGCGCCGGCCCCCTGCGCGGTGCAGAAGTCCGCCAGGGTCGCATGGTCGAACGTGACGGGCTCGACCGGTCGCAGGGTGTCGATGGAGGGGGTCATTGGCGCGGGTTCCTTCGGTGTCGTGGCGATGCTGCGTGCGAGGGTCTGGATGGCGGCGGATCGGGGCGAAACCGCGGCGGTCCCTCGACCATCGGCTTCAGAAATCGCTCGAATTCACGACAAAAGGCGCGCTAGAAGCGGCGAACCCGAAGGAGAGACCCGATGCGCCCGACCCGACCGCTGCCCGGATCGCTGGTCCAACGCTACCACGGGTGGCGGGCGACGACCTTCGCCGACAACGCCGCCTGGTACCGCCGGCTGGCCACCGAGGGGCAGCGGCCGCGCGTGATGGTCATCAGCTGCTGCGACAGCCGGGTGCACGTGACCTCGATCTTCGGTGCCGAGCAGGGCGAGTTCTTCATCCACCGCAACATCGCCAACCTCGTCCCGCCCTGCGAGCCGGACGGGCTGCGCCACGGGACGTCGGCGGCGATCGAATACGCGGTCCGCGCGCTGCACGTCAGCCAGATCATCGTGCTGGGCCATTCGCAGTGCGGCGGGGTGCAGGGCTGCGACGAGATGTGTTCGGGTCACGCGCCGGAACTGGAGGCGCAGGGAAGCTTCGTCGGCCGCTGGATGGACCTGCTGCGCCCCGGCTGGGAGGAGGTGCGCGCCATCGAGGACGACGCGGAGCGGCGCGAGGCGCTGGAAAAGCGCGCGGTGCTCACCTCCATCGACAATCTGATGACTTTCCCCTTCGTGGCCGAGGCCGTCGAGGCAGGCGATCTGGCGCTGCACGGGCTCTGGAACGACATCGTCGAGGGCTCGCTGGAGAGCTACGACGCCGCGACCGATACCTTCGTGCGCATCTAGGGCTGCCAGTAGAGCGTCTCGCCTTCGGGCCATTCCAGCGTCACGCCGATCGCCACCTCGATCTGCGTGCCGGGGGCCACGTCCAGGTCCCAGCGGGCGACGCCGCGACGGTCCTCCACGTCGCGCGCGTCCGGGGCCGGGATGGCGGTGACGGCGATCTCCAGATCCTCGGCCTCCGAATAGGGCAGGGCGAAGAGCGTCTCCACGGTTTCCGATGTTTCCGACAGGTTGCGGACGCGGAAGACGAGGTCCTGCTCCCGGATGCCGGAAGTGAAGAGGAGCCCGCGGTCGCCGGTGTCGTTGTCGAGCGCCGCGTACTCCAGCCGCAGGTGCTCCTGCGGCCCGAAGGCCAGTTCCACCTCGTCGCCCGCCGGCAGGAGCGGCATCGCGCTCTCGCCGATGCGCGCACCCTCGCGGTAGAGCGTGGCGGGGCCGGCCAGCAGCGGCTCGCCGGTGGAGTTCGCGACCTCCGCCATCAGGAAGGCGGTCGTGTCCCGCCGGGGGTTGGCGCGGTTGAAGACGCGGGCGTCGAGGGTCTGGCGATCCAGCGCCAGCGTGACGCTGCCGTTCAGCGGCACGGTGACGGGCGCGGGGTAATCGTAGGTCACGACGGGGCCGTCCAGGTTCGCGATGGCGACCACCGGGGCGGCGTCCGCCATCATCGCTTCCGGCGCGGGGGCCTCCGTCGAGCGGGCCTGCATCGGAAAGACCTCCGGTTCCAGACGAGCCTCGCTGCCGAAGACCGGTGCGGGTGCGGTCTGCGCGAAGGGGTCGGCGGTGGAGAGCGTGACGGCGATGCCTGCGAGGGGCAGGTCGGCGCGCTGCCAGACCTCCGCGAGCCGGTCCAGCGTCACGGTGTCGTCCGCGCCCAGCGTCACGTCGTAGAGTGGGCTCCAGCCGGCCTGCAGCAGAAACGTCTCCATCTGCAGCTCGACGGTCGCGGGCGCGGGCAGGGTGACGGAAACGGCGAGCAGCGACAGGTCCGCGACGTCGGCCCCGGTCGCGGCGGCGTCGATCCGGGCCTGTTCCAGCACGGTCTCCGCCACCTCCACCGCTTGCCCGGCGGCGCGCAGGGCGGCCTGCGCGTCGGCGCGGGCGATCTGCGCCGCGCGCACGCCCGATGCGACGGCATCGGCGGCGACGAGCAGGGCGTCCGGATCGACGTCCGCGCCGGTGAGCGAGCGCCAGAAGGCCAGCTTCGCCTCCGCCGCCTCAAGGTCGGCCCCGGTCCGCATCCGCGCATCCTCGGCCTGTGCGAGCGCGGCTTCGGCGGCATCGACGTCGGCCAGCGCCGCGCGCTGCGGTTGCGACAGATAGGGAGCCGGGTCGGCGATGGCGCCGGGCAGCACCTCCACCGCCCCTGCCGTTGCCCCGGTCAGCGCGATCCGGGGCGGCCGGGAGCCCTCGGCCCAAGGCATCAGCAGGCGATGGCTCCCCGCCGGCAGGTCCACCGATCCGGTCCGCGTCAGCGTCGCGCCCTGGAGGTAGATCTCGGCGGCGGTCACCGGGGCGGGCAGCGGGAAATCGTCGGCGCCGGCGAGACCCGGCAGGATCAGGAGAGTGGCGAGGAGTGTCTGGCGCATGATGGCCCCCGGGTTGCTTCGGGGATCAATGTCGTGGCTGCGGGCGGGAATGTCAGCCCGTATCGGATATCAGCGCTTCTTGAACACCCGCTCCACCAGCGTCTCGGCGATCTGCACCGCGTTGAGCGCGGCCCCCTTGCGCAGGTTGTCCGACACGACCCAGATGTTGAGCCCGTTGTCGATCGTGCTGTCCTGCCGGATGCGGCTGACGAAGGTGGCGAAGTCGCCCACGCATTCGACGGGCGTGACGTAGCCGCCGTCCTCGCGCTTATCCACCACCAGCACGCCGGGGGCGGCGCGCAGGATGTCGCGCGCCTCGTCCTCGTCGAGGAAGTCCTCGAACTCGATGTTGATGGCCTCCGAATGGCCGACGAAGACCGGGACGCGCACGCAGGTCGCGGTCACCTTGATCCTGGTGTCGACGATCTTCTTAGTCTCCGCCACCATCTTCCACTCCTCCTTCGTCTCGCCGGAGTCGAGGAAAGCGTCGATGTGCGGGATCACGTTGAAGGCGATCTGCTTGGTGAACTGCTTGGGCCCGACCTCGGTGACGGGGTTGTAGACCGACTTCGTCTGGTCCCAGAGCTCGTCCATCCCCTCCTTGCCCGCGCCCGAAACGGACTGGTAGGTCGAGACGACGACCCGCTTGATCCGTGCGCGGTCGTGCAGGGGCTTGAGCGCCACGACCATCTGCGCGGTGGAGCAATTCGGATTGGCGATGATGTTCTTGCGGGCGTAGCCGTCGACGGCTTCCGGGTTCACTTCCGGCACCACGAGCGGCACGTCCGGATCGTAGCGGTAGAGCGAGGAGTTGTCGATCACGACGCAGCCCGCCTTGGCGGCGCGGGGCGCGTGGATCTTCGTTGGCCCGGAGCCCACGGCGAAGAACGCGATGTCCCAGCCCGCGAAGTCGAACGTCTCCAGATCCTTGGTCTTCAGCGTCCGGTCCCCGAAACTCACGTCGGTGCCCAGCGAGCGGCGCGAGGCGAGCACCGCGATCTCGTCCACCGGAAACTGGCGCTCGGCCAGGATGTTGAGCATTTCACGACCCACGTTGCCCGTGGCACCGCAGACGACGACCTTGTAACCCATACGCTCCGCTCCTCCATCGACGCGCGGTCCCTAGCGCCCGCAGGATGCGGCGTAAAGGCGGCCGGCCCCGGACCCGGCGACGATCGCCGACCATCCGGGTAGGTATAGGTCGTGTGCCGGAAGGGTGGCCTCCGCGCGGAAGGTCATCAGACGGACGACAGGCGGACGATGCGTGTGGGGTCGGGCAGTGGCTTCACGACGACCTGCACCGGGAGGTTGCCAAAGATTAGCGTGTAGTAGCACCCGGGTCAGGTCGTTAAAGTTGTCGGCGTCGCAGCCCATTCGCTCAGGGCTTGACCCTGCGCGCGTGCAGGGCCGCGTAGAACGGCATCGCGGCGCGCAAGAGATCGTCGCGCCCGACCGCCGGCAGGGGACCTTCGGGGCCGGCGAACCCGGTCGAGCGGTGGACCGCGCCGTACCAGTGCGCGGCCCAGATACCATCCGCGGGATGGCCCCCTTCGCGCCAGGACAGCATGGCCGGGTCGAAGGGCAGCCCCATTTGCGAACAGAGCCTGGCAAGCATGCCGGCCGGGTCCGCGCGCAGGTCCCCGGTGTCCAGCACCAGGCCGCCGAGGCGGTCGTAGAGGGTGGCCTGCGCGGCGAAGGCGATGTCGGCTTCGGTGATCTCGTCCCGCTTGGCTCCGTAGCTCGCGATGACGCGAGCGGGGTGTCGGACGAGGTGCAGGTGGGTGGCCCCCTCCGCCCAGTCGAGGGGCACGCCTGCGACCACATGATGGGCCATGTGCTTCTGATAGGAATGGATCTTCGGCGGCCGGGCGCAGGCCCGCGCGACGTCCGCCGGGTCGGTCGGCTGGTTGGCCAGGATCGCATCGCGCATCGGATGGTCGAGGCCCGTCGCGACGAGGTAGGCGGCGTAGAACGGCTCGTCCATCACTTCGAAATCCGGACGGGCCGCGAAGGCATACATCATCGCCGTGGAGAGGTTCCGGGGCCCGGACCAGGCGACGATCCTCATGGGCGACCCATGGGTGACGGGCGGTCGATCCACGGGTGATCCGCGGCGGACGTCATGTGGGACGCCATGCCGGAGGTGCCGAGAGCCATTAATCGTTTCTTCATACCGAGCCAGCATCCTCTGGAGCAGGAGGATCCGCCATGGGAACAGGCGCAGTTCGAAGGATCGTGATCACGGCGCTGCTGCTCGTGCTGTGGAGCGGCGCGCCCGCTTCGGCGGCGACGTTCGACCTCTCCGGGTTCGACGACGGGCCGGTGGTGACGCTGTCCGCCGGCGGACTCGCCCTGACGTTCTCGGACGCCCGCAGGCTCGATGGCACCCCGGACGCGTTCCGGCAGCGGGACGGCGGGATGTTCTTCAACGACGACCTCACCCCGTCGAGCGCCGTGCTGACGTTCTCCAACGACGTGCGGCTGCTCTCCTACACGGTGTCGGACCTCGACGGGATCAACCCATTCTTCGATCTGGTGCAGGGCAATACGGTCTCGGCCGGCAACCGGGTGCGATGGCGGGGCACCTACGCCTTCTCCAACGCAACGGATGTGTTCCGGGGCGGTGTGCCGATATCGCTCCTGTCGGGCGACGTGGTGGCGGGGGCTGCGGAGGCGGGGTTCCAGGGCTGGGCGCTCTCCGCGATCACGGTCGCGCCGGTCCCGGTGTCGCTGCCGGCGAGCGGCGGGCTGTTGTTCTTCGCGCTGGTCGGGCTCGTATCGATGCGCCGGTCCGGGCGCGTCGCGCAGGGCGCGGCCGACGTGTGAGGGAGAGATGTGGGGCTGGCAAGCCCCTCCGCCCCGGGGTCGGATCACGGCGTCACGAGCGTCTTGTAAAGAGCGCGGAGGCGTTCCGTGACGGGGCCGATCGTTCCCGCCCCGATGGTGCGCCCGTCGATGCTGCCCACCGGGGTCTGCGCGCCGAAGGTGCCGGTCAGGAAGGCCTCGTCTGCACTGTAGGCGTCGACGAGGGAGAAGTTGCGCTCGAACACGGGGATGGCGTTCGCCCGGCACAGGTCGATCACCTTGCCCCGCGTGATGCCGTTCATGCAGTAGTCGCCCGTGCTCGTCCAGACTTCGCCGCGGCGCACGACGAAGAGGTTGCAGGCGTTCGTCGTGTTCACGAAGCCGTGGACGTCGAGCATCAGCGCCTCGTCCGCGCCGGCCTTCTCGGCGGCGATGCAGGCGAGGATGCAGTTGAGCTTGGAATGGGAGTTCAGCTTCGGATCCTGCGTCATCGGCAGGCCGCGCAGGTGCGGGACGGTGGCGAGCCGGACCGGACGGGGGATCCGCGGGCGCGAATGCTCCATGATGATGACCATCGTGGGCCCCTTCGTGGAAAGCCGCGGATGCTGGAACGGCAGGCGCTTGACACCCCGCGTGACCATGAGCCGGGCATGGGCATCGGTGGTGAAACCGTTCGCGGCACGGGTCTGCTCCAGCGCGTCCTTCACGTCGTCCCGCGTCATTGCGATGTCGAGGTCGATGGCGAGCGCGCCTTCAAA
The DNA here is from genome assembly GCA_963757495.1 of uncultured Alphaproteobacteria bacterium. GTDB lineage: Bacteria > Pseudomonadota > Alphaproteobacteria > Rhodobacterales > Rhodobacteraceae > Jannaschia. The sequence goes on along the minus strand of CAVWRZ010000001.1, from coordinate 86,023 downwards.
CAGGCGGTCGATATGCTCGTCGAGGAAGGTCCACCGGCCGTCGTAGAGCCGCAGCCCCTCCCAGATGCCATCACCCAGCATGAAGCCGGAATCGTAGACCGAGACGACCGCCGCGTCGCGGTGCTTCAGCGCGCCGTCGACCCAGATGAGGATGTCCGCGTTGCGCGCGTCCTCCTCTGCCTCGTGGGTGCTGACGGCGTCATCCATGACGCGAGCGTGGCGTCACGGAGCGGTGATTTGCAAGGGGGCGGTCGATGGGCGACGGCGCTGTCGTCCGACAGGGAGGTTTCGCCATGCAGTTGGGGCACGAGTTGCGCATCGTCGCACTGGTGGCGGCTCTTCTTGCCGGGCTGGCGTTGCGCCACCCCGATCCGCTGGCGCTGGCCGGGTCCGTGATCTTCGGCCCGATCCTCTAGACCGGCGGGGTCACGCGGTCAGCAGGTTCACGCGCAGGTCGCCCAGCACCATCTGCGCGATGATGATGGCGAGGATGAAGACCAGCGGCGCGAGGTCGAGCCCGCCGGTGCCGGGCAGGACGGAACGGATGCGCGAATAGGCCGGCTCCAGGATGCGGTTGAGCCCTTCCCAGAGCGAGGCGACGATGGGCTGCCCGGTATTGAGCACGCCGAAGTTGATCAGCCAGGACATCACGATGTGCGCGACGGCGAACCACCACGCCACGTTCAGCAGCAGAAGGGCGATGTTGATGAGCGTGATCATGGGGCGTCCTTCGTGGTGCGGGGACGATGTAGGCGCGGGGGCAGGGGCGCGCAAGATGACGCCCGGTCGGGGTTGACGCAGATCGCCTGTGGGTAAAGGGCGTGCGGGATGTATCCGTTCCTCCGCCTCGGCTGGCAGATGATGCGCGCCCGCACCGCGCCGCCGTTGGGGGTGCTGGGCGAGCAGGTGACGCATCACATCTGCCTGCCCTGGGATCTCGATGGCTTCCTCGAGCTCAACAACGGCCGCATCCTGACGCTCTACGACCTCGGGCGCTTCACCCTGGGCGCGCGGATCGGACTGATCGCGGCGCTGCGGCGGCGCGGCTGGGGGCTGGCCGTGGCGGGAGCGAGCGTGCGGTATCGTCGGCGGGTGACGGCGTTCCAGCGGATCGAGATGCGCACCCGGGTCGTCGGCTGGGACATGCGGTTCTTCTACATCGTGCAGTCGATGTGGGTGGGCGGGCAGTGCTGTTCGCAGGCTCTGCTGCGCACGGCCGTCGTCGCCAGGGGACGCTCCGTGCCGTCCTCGGAAGTGGCGGTCGAACTGGGCACGGAGGCCGCGTCGCCCGAGATGCCCGGCTGGGTCGAGGCCTGGATCGCGGCGGAGGGGACGCGGCCCTGGCCGCCGCCCGGGGATCAGCCGCCCGCGTGACACGGTTGCGCGCCGGTCGGGCCGCGCGCAAGGATTGCGCGGACCCGCGGGAGAATTGCCATGACCGAGATCGCGCGCGCGCGCCGGGTGCGCGGCTGGCTGATGTTCGACGTCGCCTCGCAGCCGTTCTACACGCTCTGCCTCACGTTCATCTTCGGGCCCTATCTCGTCGGCGTGCTGGCCGATGCCTGGCGCGCGGGCGGGCTTGAGGAGGCGGCGGCGGACGCGGCCGCGCAGCAGGTCTGGTCCTGGACGCAGACCGGCATCGGCCTGGCCATCGCGCTGACGGCACCGCTGCTGGGGGCCATGGCCGACCGGTCTGGGCGTCGGATGCGGTGGATCGGCGTATTCTCGGCGCTCTACGTGGTCGGGGCGGCGGGGCTGTGGTTCATGATGCCCGACGGGTCCGGGGCGGTCGTGGCGCTGGCGGCCTTCGCGCTGGCGATGATCGGGGCGGAATACGCCACCGTCTTCACCAACGCGATGCTGCCCGATCTGGCCCCACGTGCGGGGATCGGGCGGATCTCGGGGCGGGGCTACGCGCTGGGGTACGCGGGGGGCGTGCTGGCGTTGTTCCTGATGCTCGGGCTGTTCGCGGACGGGCCGGGCGGGACGACGCTGCTGGGGACGGCTCCGGCCTTCGGGCTGGACGGGGCGGCCCGGGAGGGGACGCGGTTCGTCGGGCCATTCACCGCGCTCTGGTTCGCGCTCTTCATGGTGCCGTTCTTCGCCTGGGTGCGCGATCCGGTCGGGCCTGCCGTCCGTCCTGCGTTGCGGCAGGCCTGGGGCGACGTGGTGGGGATGCTGCGCGCGCTGCCGGGGCGGCCGAGCTTGGCCGCCTGGCTGGCAGGATCGATGCTCTACCGCGACGCGCTGGTCGCGCTCTACGCCTTCGGGGGGGTCTACGCGCGGCTCGTGCTGGGGTGGGAGACGACGCAGATCGGCGTCTTCGGCATCCTGAGCGCGATCACCGCCGCCCTGGCCAGCTGGACCGGCGGTGCGCTCGACGCGCGGCATGGCCCGAAGCCGGTCATCACCGTCTGCGTCCTGGTGCTCACGGGGGTGGTGGTCACGCTCTGCTTCATGTCGCGGGAGATGGTCTTCGGCGTGCCGGTGGCGGCGGACAGCCTCGCGCCGGACGTGCTGTTCTACGCGCTGGGCTGCGCCATCGGCGGCGCGGGCGGAGTGCTGCAGGCGTCGAGCCGCACGATGATGGTGCGCCATGCCGACCCGGACCGCCCGACCGAGGCTTTCGGGCTCTACGCGCTCTCGGGCAAGGCGACGGCCTTCCTCGCGCCGCTCCTGATCGGGCTCGCCACGTGGGTGACCGGCTCCGCACGGCTGGGGATTTTTCCGATCGCCCTGCTGTTCATCGGCGGGCTGATCCTGCTACGCTGGGTCGATCCCGAAGGAGACCGCTGATGCGCATTCTCGCCCCTCTTCTCGCCGCGCTGCTGCTCGCCCTGCCGGCGCAGGCGCAGCTGGCCAAGACGCAGTTCGGGGCCGTGCGCGCCGGCTCCGCTGGGTCGCCCGAACCGATCGGGAGCTACGCCAACGGTTGCGCGGCCGGGCTGGTGCAGCTGCCAGAAACGGGGGATGCCTGGCAGGCGATGCGCCTGTCGCGCAACCGCAACTGGGGGCACCCGGAACTGGTGGACCTGCTGCAGGATCTGGGCCGGCATATGGACCGGATCGGCTGGGCCGGCATCTACGTGGGCGACCTGAGCCAGCCGCGCGGCGGGCCGATGCTGTCGGGGCACCGCAGCCACCAGATCGGGCTGGACGCGGACGTCTGGCTCTATCCGACCAGCCGGATGGACCTGTCGCGAGGGCAGCGGGAGAGCCTTTCCGCCGTGTCGATGCGCCGGGCAGAGGGGGCCTTCGTGAACTCGAACTGGTCGCGCGGGCAGCACGAGTTGGTCAAGCGCGCCGCGCAGGACCCGCGGACGGCGCGCATCTTCATCTTCCCGGGTGCCAAGGTGGAGATGTGCCGGACGGAGACCGGCGACCGGTCGTGGCTGCGCAAGGTGCGGCCGTGGTACGGGCACCACTACCACATGCACGTCCGCATCTCCTGTCCGCGCGGGGCGCGCGGCTGCGTGAACCAGGATGCGCCGCCGCCGGGCGACGGCTGCGCGGAGGCGCAGGAGTGGGTGAACGAGATCCTGAACCCGGCACCCGCCGCCCCCCGCGATCCGAACGCGCCCGCCCCGCAGCCGCGCCGCGAGCTGCAGTTGGCCGATCTGCCGACGCAATGCACCTCGGTCCTCTCCTCGCGCTAGGCCTGTTCGCCGGACCCGCCGCCGCCGAAGCCACGTTCCTCGGGGCCTGGGTCTGGTCGCCGGGCTTCACGGGGGCGGGCGGGTATTCGGCGCTGCGGCTGGATCCGGGCGGGACGGAGGCGCTGCTGCTGTCGGACCGGGGCGGATGGGTGCGCGGGACGCTTTCGCGGAACGCGGCGGGGGCCGTGACGGGGTTCGATCCGACCGCCCGCGGGTTGCTTGAACGCACCACCGGAATGGCGCTGCGTGGGCGGGAGACCGACGCGGAGGGAATTGCGGAGGTGGACGGTACCTTCTACGTCGCATTCGAGGGGGAGGGACGGGTTATGCGGTACCGCGATATCGCCGGGCCGGCCGAGCTCATGCCGCAGGCAGATGTCTTCACGACGCTGCAGAACAATTCCGGGCTGGAGGCGCTGGCGGCGGATGCGAAGGGCAACCTCTACGCGATCCCCGAACGGTCGGGCGGTCCGGATGGGCCCTTTCCCGTCTACCGTTTCGACGGAGAGACCTGGACGCAGCCGTTCTCGCTGCCGCGGGAGGGGCGGTATCTGGTGTCCGGGGCAGATGTCGGACCGAACGGGCGGCTCTACCTGCTGGAACGGGATTTTGCGCTGCTGGGGTTCCGCAGCCGGGTGCGCAGCTTCGACCTCGAGGGCGGGGACGCGCGGCTGGAGCTGGAATCCGGGCTCGGCGTGCACGACAACCTTGAGGGGATCGAGGTCTGGCGCGATGCGCAGGGCCTGATGCGGATCACGATGGTGTCGGACGACAATCAACGGCCTTGGCTGCAACGGACCGAGTTCGTGGACTACGTGCTGGAATAGCGGGGGCCAGCCCCCGCACCCCCGGGATACTTCGGGAAAGAGGACTTCTTAACCCTTCGATGGCAGGATGGCCCGGCGGTACAGGCGGGGACGCCGATGACCGTGGAAGAGGAAGGCCCCGTTGCCCGTCCGCCACGCGAATGTCGGGCGCGGGGCTGGCTTTCCTTTTCCCTCAAGTATCCCGGGGTCTGGGGCAGCGCCCCAGCCGTCTCAGGCTTCGACGCGGCCGGGGATCTCGTCCCGGCGCGTGCGCGGATGGGGCCAGTCGGCGAGCAGGGCGAGCGCCTCCTCCGCCGTCTCCACGAAGCGGAACAGGTCGAGGTCGTCGGCCCCGATCGTGCCTGCCTCCTGCAGCGCCTCCCAGTTCACGATGGAGCGCCAGAACGTCTCGCCGAAGAGCAGGAACGGCACGCGGGCCATGCGCCCGGTCTGGATCAGGGTCAGCGCCTCGAACATCTCGTCGAGCGTCCCGAAGCCGCCCGGGAAGACGCAGACGGCGGAGGCGCGCATCAGGAAGTGCATCTTGCGGATGGCGAAGTAGTGGAAGTTGAAGCTGAGCTCCGGCGTGACGAATTCGTTCGGGGCCTGTTCGTGGGGGAGCACGATGTTGAGGCCGATGCTTCGCCCACCCGCATCCATCGCGCCGCGGTTGCCGGCCTCCATCACGCCGGGGCCGCCGCCGGTGACGATGACGTTGTCGCGCCCGCCGGAGGTCGCCAGCGAGCGTTCGGTGACGAGCCGGGCAAAACGGCGCGCCTCGTCGTACTGGGCGGCGAGGTCGCGAAGCGTGTCGGTGCGTGCGGCGCGCGCGTTCTCGGGGCGCGGGATGCGGGCACCGCCGAAGAGCACGACGGTGGAGGCGATCTGGGCCTCGTCCATCAGCAGCTGCGGCTTCATCAGTTCCAGTTGCAGGCGAACGGGGCGCAACTCGTCGCGGCAGAGGAAATCCTCGTCGGCGAAGGCGAGGCGATATGCCGGGTCGCGGGTCTGCGGGGTGTCGGGCACGGTGCGGGCGGTGCGACGGTCCTCGCCGGAATGGCGCAGCGGGTGGCGGGCTTCGGTCATTGTGTCCTCATTGGTTGCCATCCCCTAGCAGGCCCGGCGCAGGGCCTAAAGGCGCGACAGGATCAGGCCGCCGGTGACCAGCGCCACGGCCAGCACGCGGGTCGGCGTGATGGGGTGGACCGGGGCGGCGAATGCGCCGACGGCGTCCAGCAGGAGGGCCGCGGAGAGCTGGCCGAGCAGCAGCGCGGAGATGGCGGTGAGGATGCCGATGGCGGGCACCGACCAGAGCATCGCCCAGACGACGAACGCGCCCAGAAGCCCGCCGGCCCAGTAGTGGAGCGGCATGGCGGTCGCGCGGCCGAAGGCGGGCCCCTGGCCGAAGGCGAACGTCAGCGCGAGGAGGGCGGCGAACCCCACGCCGAAGCTGATCGCCGCCGCCGCCAGCCCGCCGCCGATGCCGCGACCGAGGGCGGCGTTGAGCGGGGCCTGCACCGCGAAGCCCAGTCCCGCGGCGAAGACCACGGCGACGGGCAGGATCAGGGCGGGCGCGAGGCTGGGCATGGGTCGGGGCTCCGGGGGCGGGATTGCCCCGTGCAGGGCTGGCGGATATGCACGGTCCAGTCAATTCGCCCCGCCCCTTCCGAAAGGCCGCCCCCATGTCGAACGCAGACCTCGAGACCGCGATAGAGGCCGCCTGGGAGGCGCGCGCGGAGATCAGCCCCGAGACCATGGGCGAGACGCGGGACGCGATCGAAGCGACGCTGGGCGCGCTGGACGCGGGAACGCTGCGGGTGGCGGAGAAGCGCGGCGACGACTGGCACGTGAACCAATGGGCGAAGAAGGCGGTGCTGCTGGGGTTCCGGCTTCGGGACATGGAGGTCCATGCGGGCGGGCCGCAGGGCGGATCCTGGTGGGACAAGGTGGACAGCAAGTTCTATGGCTGGACGGATGACGACTGGGCCGAGTCTGGCTTCCGCGCGGTGCCGCACTGCATCGTGCGCCATTCGGCCTACATCGCGCCGGGCGTGGTGCTGATGCCGTGCTTCGTGAACCTCGGCGCCCACGTCGGCGCGGGCACGATGGTGGACACCTGGGCGACGGTGGGCTCCTGCGCGCAGATCGGGAAGAACGTGCACCTCTCGGGCGGGGTCGGCATCGGCGGGGTGCTGGAGCCGATGCAGGCGGCTCCGACGATCATCGAGGACGACTGCTTCATCGGCGCGCGTTCGGAAGTGGTCGAGGGCTGCATCGTGCGGCAGGGTTCGGTGCTGGGCATGGGCGTCTACATCGGCCAGTCGACCAAGATCGTGGACCGGGAGACGGGGGAGGTCTCCTACGGGGAGGTGCCGCCCTATTCGGTGGTGGTCTCGGGCTCGATGCCGTCGAAGAACGGCGTGAACCTCTATTGCGCGGTGATCGTGAAGCGGGTGGACGAGCGCACGCGGTCGAAGACGGCGATCAACGAGCTGCTGCGCGACTGAAGCTCAGACCGGCGGGCCGTCCCGCCGGATCGCGGCCTCCTCCAGCGCGTCCATGTGGGCGCGGGCCACGCTCGCCCGCCCGAGGCCCTTCCAGAGCCCCTTGCGCCAGGCGCGGCGGGCCGAGCGCGGCTCCCACTGCATCCGCGCGCTGGCCAGCCAGTCGCGCAGTGCGGGGGGCAGCGCATCGTAGTCGGCCATGACGCGCTTGCGATCTCGGGCCTCGGTCAGGGGGGGCGGGCGGGGCATGGCCCAGAGATGGTATCGGCGGCAGACCTGTCAAACCGGGGAACCGGACAGGGGGGGTGCGACGTTTCATCCCCGAACATCAAGAACTGGAAAAGTGAACAATGGCTGGAATCGGTTGGATCGGAAGCATCATCCTCGGCGGCATCGCCGGGTGGATTGCCGAAAAGGTCATGAAGTCGGACATGGGGCTTCTGCTCAACATCGTCCTCGGGATCGTCGGCGCGTTGGTCGCCAACTTCCTGCTGAGCCTGGTGCTCGGCGACACCGTCGGGGAAGGCAGCTGGCTGATCCAGCTCCTGGTCGCCGTCGTCGGTGCCTGCCTGCTGATCTGGGTCGTTCGGCTGGTCAAGGGTCGCAGCTGACGCGACCGACGCATGACCTCACGACGATGCGCCGCTCCCTCCGGGGGCGGCGTTTTGCGTTTGACAGGACGACGCGGCCGGCGGAGACCACGGCGATGACGGAGAAACCCGAGAAGAAGCCCAAGCGGCCGCACCATGTCTACACCCTGCTGGTGGAGGTCGGGCGCAAGTCCGGCGATGGACTGCCCGAGGATGCGACCGGGGCGGCGCTGATGTGCTACGCCAGTGGCGTGGACGAGGACGAGGCGGTGCGCGAGACCGTCGCCGTGCTCAAGACGGCGGACCTGAACGTGCTGGAAGTGACGGGCTACGGCTCGCTGGAGGAGCGCGAGGCGGACGGTCACGACATCGAGGTGGACGAGCGCAAGATGATGGCGCGCGCGCTGCGCGAGAACTCCGTCGTGGTGGCGCAGACGACGGTGTTTCGCGAGGGCGACGAGGGGATGCCGCGGGACGGCGACGACGATGACGATTGATCCCGTCGCGCTGACGCAGGATCTGGTCCGCTGCCCCTCGGTGACGCCCGCGGAAGGCGGCGCGCTGATGCTGCTGGAGGCGCTTCTGTCGGAAGCCGGCTTCGACTGCACCCGCGTCGACCGGGGCGGGACGTCCAACCTCTTCGCCCGCTGGGGCGCGCGGGGCCATGCGCGGACCTTCGGCTTCAACGGGCATACGGACGTCGTGCCGGTGGGCGACTTCGCGGCCTGGACCAAGGACCCGTTCGGGGCCGAGATCGAGGACGGCTGGCTCTATGGGCGCGGCGCGACGGACATGAAGTCGGGCGTCGCCGCCTTCGCCGCGGCGGCCGTGGATTTCGTGCGCGCCACGCCGCCCGACGGGGCGATCGTGCTCGCCATCACCGGAGACGAGGAGGGGGAGGCGACGGACGGTACGGTGGCCCTGCTCGACTGGATGGAGGCGCAGGACGAGAGGATGGACGTCTGCATCGTGGGCGAGCCGACCTCGCCCGACCACATGGGTCAGATGATGAAGATCGGTCGGCGCGGCTCGCTGACGGCGTGGTTCACGTTCCGGGGGCGGCAGGGGCACGCGGCCTATCCGCATCTGGCGCTCAACCCCCTGCCGGCGATGGCGCGGCTGATGGCGGATCTGGCGGCGCATGAGTTGGACACGGGGACGGACCATTTCGACGCCTCGACCCTGGCGGTGGTGACGATGGACGTCGGCAACGCGGCGACCAACGTGATCCCCGCCGAGGGGCGCGCGACGGTGAACGTCCGCTTCAACGATGCGCAGGACGAGGCCGGCCTGACGGCTTGGCTGCGGAGGGAGGCGGCGCGGATGGCGGAGGACACGGGCGTGGAGATCGGCGTCGAGACGAGCTGCTCGGGAGAGAGCTTCGTGACGCCGCCGGGCCCGCTGTCGGAGCTGGTGGCGCGCGCGGTGCAGGTGGAGACGAACCGGATGCCGGTGATGTCCACCACGGGCGGCACGTCGGATGCGCGCTTCGTCAAGAACCACTGCCCGGTGGTGGAGTTCGGGCTGGTGGGGCACCGGATGCATGCCGTCGACGAGCGGGTGCGGGTGGAGCAGATCGGACAGCTGAAGGCGATCTACGGGCGGATGTTGGCGGAGTATTTCGACGGTCGGGACGGCTGAGAGGTTCGCCTCCGGCGGGGATATTTGTCGAAAGAGGAAGGCTAGGCGGCCTTCAGGGTCTGGTCGGGGCGCAGGAAGACGGGGGCTTCGGGCGTCGATCGTGCCGGCTGGTAGGCGTAGCCGCCGGCGGAGAATCCGCGCAGGTCGGACGGGTCGGTCAGGCGATTCTCCACCGCGTGTCGGGCCATCGCGCCGCGGGCCTGTTTGGCGAAGAAGCCGATGGTCTTCGGACCCGTGGGCCTGTCCTCCAGAAAGACGGGGGTGACGACGGGGAGTGCGAGGGTGCCGCGGTCGATGGCGCGGGCGTATTCGACGCTGGCGCAGTTCAGGACGTGGGTCGCTCCGATGGCGTGGGCATCGTCGTTCAGGGCTGGGCGAGCCGGTCGCCCCAGAAGGCGTAGAGGTCGCGGCCGTGCGGATTGGCCAAACGGCTGCCCATTTCCAGACGGTAGGGTTTCAGCGCGTCGAGCGGGCGGAGGAGGCCGTAGAGCCCCGACAGGATGCGCAAGGCGGACTGGGCGTGGCGCAGGGCGTCGTCCGAGAGGGTGGCGGCGTCGAGCCCGGTGTAGGTGTCGCCGGCGAAGGCGAAGATAGCGGGCGTCTCGAGCGCGGCGTCCCAGTCGCGGAACCGGTCGCGGTTGAGCCGTGCGAGCGATTCGGAGATCGACATCAGCGCCATGAGATCGGCCACGGAGAGGCCCGCCGCGATGGTGCGCAGTTCCGCCACCTCGGTTGGAAATCGGATCGGAGTCGGCACGCTGTCCACCGGGGCAAGGTCGAGCTTCTTGGCGGGGGAGAGGAGGGTCAGCATGGGGGTAGGATACCTGCTGGAACGGCGACCTCAACCCTCGCGCAGGATCTCGAGGAAGGCGGGGCCGAAGCGTTCGGCGTGGCGGTCGCCCAGGATGCGGGCGATGTCGGCGGCGTCCGCCCGGGCGCGAGCGACCTTGGCGAGCTGGGCGGAGGTGCAGGTCATCGGCTTGTCGGTGCCGGCGTCGCCGCGCGCGAGATCGTTCTGCACCGACAGCAGCCGGTCGTAGAGCTCGCCCTCCGCCCGACCGGCGAGCTTGCGCCGGGCGGGGTGGACGGCGTCGGGGGTGTCGCCGGTCAGGACGCCCAGGAACGTGGCACCGTAGCGCTCCAGCTTCTTGGCCCCCACGCCGGAGATGCGGGCCATCGCGTCCAGCGTTGCGGGGCGCGTCTCCGCCATCTCGATCAGGGTGGCGTCGTTGAAGATCATGTAGGCGGGCCAGCCCTGCGCCTCGGCCAGCGCGCGCCGCTGCGCCTTGAGGGCGGAGAGCATCGGCGCGTCCTCCTCGGCGACCATCTGCTTGACCGCCGGGCGGCGCTCGGCGCGCTGGATGCTGTCGCGGCGCAGGGTGACGGAGGTCTCGCCGCGCAGGATCGGGCGGGCGGGATCGGTCATGCGCAGCGCGCCGTGGCGTTCGGCGTCGGGGCGCACGAGGTCGAGGCCCATCATCTGCCGGAAGATCGCCTGCCACTGATGCTTGGGCGTGTCGGCACCGGCGGCCCAGGTGGGCAGCGTGTCGTGGGCGAACCGGGCGGTCTTGTCGGTCGCGTTGCCCGTGAGCACGTCGATCAGGTGCCCGGTGCCGAAGCGTTCCTCGGTGCGCAGCATGGCCGAGAGCGCCTTGCGGACCTGCGTGGTGGCGTCGAAGAGTTCGGGCGGTTTCTCGCAGAGGTCGCAGTTGCCGCAGGGGTCCGGGCTCTCCCCGAAGTAGCCCAGCAGCGTGACCCGTCGGCAGACCTGCGCCTCCGCCAGCCCCAGCAGCGCGTTCAGGCGTCCGTGGTCGGCCATGCGCATTTCGGGCGGGGCCAGCCCCTCGTCGATCTGCTGGCGGCGGTAGCGGATGTCGTCGGCCCCGAAGAGCGTGAGCGTGTCGGCGGGGGCCCCGTCGCGGCCAGCGCGGCCGATCTCCTGATAGTAGGCCTCGATGGACTTGGGCAGATCGGCGTGGGCGACCCAGCGGATGTCGGGCTTGTCGATGCCCATGCCGAAGGCGACCGTGGCCACGACGATCAGCCCGTCCTCCTGCTGGAAGCGGCGCTCGACCTCGCGCCGGTCGTCCGCGTCCATCCCGGCATGGTAGTGGCAGGCGGAGTGGCCGTCGTCGTTCAGCGCCCGGGCGATGCCCTCGGTCTTGGCGCGGGTGCCGCAGTAGACGATGCCGGACTGGCCCTTCCTGGCGGCGGCAAAGGACAGGATCTGCCGGCGCGGACCGTTCTTGGGCTCGAAGGCGAGCGTGATATTGGGGCGGTCGAAGCCATGGAGGAAGGTTTGCGGTTCCCCGTCGAAGAGCCGCGTGGCGATCTCGGCGCGGGTCTCGGCGTCGGCGGTTGCGGTGAAGGCGGCGAGCGGGACGCCGAGGCTGCGGCGCAGCTCGCCGATGCGCAGGTAGTCGGGGCGGAAGTCGTGCCCCCACTGGCTGACGCAATGCGCCTCGTCCACTGCGATGAGCGTGCAGTTCGCGCGCTTGAGCATCCGCTCGGTGCCGCCGGAGGCGAGGCGTTCGGGCGCGATGTAGAGCAGCTTGAGCCGCCCCTCCTCGATCGCCTGCCAGACCTCCTCGGTCTCGCCTTCGGTGTTGCCCGAGGTGAGCGCGCCGGCGCAGACGCCCGCCGATTGCAGCGCCCGGACCTGGTCGCGCATGAGGGCGATGAGGGGCGAGATGACGACGGTGAGGCCGGGCCGGACGAGGGCCGGGAGTTGGAAGCAGAGCGACTTGCCGCCGCCCGTGGGCATGATGGCGAGCACGTCCTGCCCGGCGACGACGGCCTCCACGATCTCGGCCTGGCCCGGGCGGTAAGCGTCGAATCCGAAGATGGAGGACAGCAGGTCCTGCGCGTCTGGCATGCGGGGTCCGGAGTTGTTCGGCCGGGGAATCCCATAGCGGCGGGACGGGGGCAAGGGGCGTCAGGGGGCCTGGGCGAGGGTGACGGTAGTGTCGCCGTAGCGGCGCTGGTCCACGAAGGTGAGGCCGGTGAGGTTCGGCGGGGCGGCCTCCTCCCAGACGATCAGGGCATCCGGGGCGAACCAGCCGTGGTCACGCAGGGCCGCGATGGCCTGCTCGCCGAGGCCCTGACCGTAGGGCGGGTCGAGGAAGATCAGGTCGTGGGGCGTGCCGGGGCCGGGGCGGCGCGCGTCGCGGGCGTGGACGCGGGCGGGGGCATCCAGCAGCGCGATGTTGGCGCGCAGGAGGACGAGGGAGCGGCGACCCTGTTCGATGAAGCTGGCCGTCGAGGCACCACGGCTCAGCGCCTCCAGCCCGAGCGCGCCGGTGCCCGCGAAGACGTCGAGCACGCGGGTGCCGTCGAGCGCCTCCGCATGGCCGCCGTTGACGAGCAGGTTGAAGATGCTCTCGCGCACCCGGTCGGTCGTCGGGCGCAGGTGCGCGGCGGCGTCGCCGCGGCCGACCGGCGTGAGGGTCCGGCCGCGCCATTCGCCGCCGATGATCCTCACATCAGGCTCTTGATCGGGATGCCCGCGTCGGCGACGGCCGCGCGGTCCGGAGACCGTCCGGCCTCGATCAGGCGCTTGCCGACCATATAGGCGCGCGGGTCGTTCATCGCGTCCACTGCCAGCAGCCTGTCGCCGGAGAAATACCAGTGCGAGCGGCCCTCCCCATCGCGGACCACGATGTCGTCGAAGCCCGCGTTGAGCCCGGCGATCTGCAGCTTCACGTCGTATTGGTCGGACCAGAACCATGGTTTCGGGACGTAAGGGACGCCTGCCCCGAGCACGTTCGCGGCGACGACCTCCGCCATGTCGATGGCGTTGGGCACGGATTCCAGCCGGACGCGAGCGTCGCCGACCGGGAAGGAGGCGCAGTCTCCGGCGGCCCAGATGCCGGGGGCGGAGGTGCGCCCGCGGGCATCCACCGCGATGCCGTTGTCGAGCGCGAGGCCGGCGGCCGCGGCCAGCGCCGTCTCGGGGTGCGCGCCGATGCCGGCGATGACGATGTCGACGGGGAGTTCGGTGCCGTCGGTGAGCCGCGCCGCCTCGATCCGGCCGTCGCCCAGCAGCGTGTCGAGGCCGACGCCCTCCCGGATGTCGACGCCGTGGTCGCGGTGCAGCGCGCGGAACCAGTCGGCGGTCGGCTTCGCAGGCGACGCGGGAGAGCAGGCGGACGTTGAGTTCCACCAGCATGACGTCGAGGCCGATGCGGCGCGCGACCGCCGCCGCCTCCAGCCCGATGTAGCCGCCGCCGACGATGAGCATCCGCTTGCCCGGCGTCATCGCGGGCTGCAGCCGGTCGATGTCGGCGAGGCTGCGGATGACGTGGCTGCCGGGCAGCCCGCCGGTGCAGGCGCTGGGCAGGGCGTTCGCAGTGGAGCCGGTGGCGAGGATCGCGGCGTCGAAACGGTCCGTGCCGCCGGCGTGGGAGAGGGTACGGGCGGCGGGCTCGAGTGCGGTGATCTCGGTTCCGAGGTGCAGCTCGACGGCGTGGTCGTCGTAGAACGCGCGCGGGCGCAGGTGCAGCCGGTCCCGAGTCATCTCGCCCAGCAGATAGGCCTTGGAGAGCGGCGGGCGCTGGTAGGGCAGCGCGTCCTCGGCTCCCCAGAGGGTGAGGCGGCCGGCGTATCCGCGCTTGCGCAGCGTCTCCACCAGCGTGGCCCCGGCCTGCCCGGCCCCGATGACGGCGATGTGGTCCATGTCGTCCCCGCTGGCGGCACCTTGCCGGGACAGCTATAGCGGCGGGGACACGAGTTCAAACGCGAGGAGCGCGACATGGCGATCACCACCGGCGACAGGATTCCCGACGCTCCGTTGCTCCGGTTGGGTGAGGGCGGGCCGGAGCCCGTCACCCTGACCGAGATCGGGGCGGGCAAGACCATCGCGGTCTTCGCCGTGCCGGGGGCCTTCACGTCCACCTGTTCGATGGCGCATGTGCCGAGCTTCATCCGCACCAAGGACCAGTTCGCCGCAAAGGGCGTGGACACGATCGTCTGTGTCGCCGTCAACGATCCGTTCGTGATGAAGGCCTGGGGCGAGGCGACGCGGGCGACGGAGGCGGGGCTGCACATGCTGGCGCGATGCGGACGGCTCGTTCACGCGCGCGATGGGGCTGGATTTCGACGCGCCGCCGGCGGGGTTCCACGGGCGGTCGAAGCGCTACGCGATGCTGGTGAAGGACGGGACGATCACGGCGCTGCATGTCGAGGAGAGCCCCGGCGTCTGCGAGAGCGTCGGCGGGCGAGTCGCTGCTGGCCGAACTCTAGCCGCGGCGGGTCGACAGGTAGAGGTTCGTCTCCGACCGCGACACGCCGTCGATCAGGCGGATGCGGTTGAGCGTGACGTCGAGCGCCTCCAGCGTGTCCGCCCCGAGCTCCGCGATCAGGTCCCAGCGGCCGTTGGTGGAATGCACGGCCTCGACCTCGGGCATGGCGGCGAGGGTGCGCGCGACGCGGGCGGCGCCCTTGCCCTCGATCTCGATGGAGACGGTGCCGCGCACGGGGCGGTCGGCAAGATCGGACTTGAGGACGGCGCGGTAGCCGAGGATCTCGCCCGCCTGCGTCAGCCGGTCCATTCGCGCGCGGACGGTGGCGCGGGTGAGGCCAAGGGATGCGGCGAGGGCGGAGACGCTGGCCCGGCCGTCCGCGGACAGGAGCGACAGGAGGCGACGGTCGGTATTGTCCATATCGGTCGGTTCCCCTGATCGAAACGGTCGGTCGGGCGACCGCTTCGATCACTTATTCCGGTTCGCCCCGCCGGTCCATGATGGTTCGATGGCGCGGATCGAACGACGGAGCGGAACATGCACAAGCACATCACCCTGATCGGAGCCCCGGTGCAGACCGGCGCATGGCGGCGCGGCTGCAAGATGGGTCCGGACGCGCTGCGCACTGCTGGGCTGGATCTGGCGCTGGCGGAACTTGGGCACGAGGTCGTGGATGCGGGCGACGTGCGGGCGCAGGAGGTGCAGGTGCCGGCGACGGCGAACCCGCTGATCCGCGATCTGGACCTCTGCGCCGGCTGGGTGCGGGCGTTGCAGGCGGCCGGGGATGTCGGGGTCGACACTACCCCGGTCTTCATGGGCGGCGATCACCTGATGGCGGCGGGCACGGTTCCGGCGATGGCGAAGCGGGCGGAGGCGGACGGACGGCCGCTCTTCGTGCTCTGGCTCGACGCACATTCGGACATTCACGACTTCTCGACGACCGACAGCGGCAACCTGCACGGCACGCCGGTCGCCTACTTCACCGGGCTGTCGGACTTCGCGCCGCAGTTCCCGGAGTTGCCCGGACGGGTCGAGACGTCGAACATCTGCATGATCGGGCTGCGCTCGGTCGATCCGGCGGAGAAGGCGGCGCTGGCGCGAACCGATATTCAGGTCGCCGACATGCGCGCCATCGACGAGCACGGCATCGCGGCCCCGTTGCGGACATTTCTGGAAAGGGTGGAATCGGCGAACGGGCACCTTCACGTGAGCTTCGATGTGGATTTCCTGGAGCCTGACATTGCCCCCGCCGTGGGCACGACCGTGCCCGGCGGCGCGACGTTCCGGGAGGCGCATCTCGTGATGGAGTACCTGCACGACTCCGGGCTGGTGACGTCGCTCGACATCGCCGAGCTGAACCCGTTCATGGATGACCGGGGCAAGACGGCTCGGCTGATGGTGGATTTCGTCGCCTCGCTGTTCGGCAAATCCGTTCTGGACCGACCCACGAGGAGCCGCTGGACATGAGTGACGTGAACCTGAACCCGTCGCGCATGGCGATGGTGCCCTTCGTCTCCGTCCACGACATGATGCGGATCGTTAACGGTGATGGCGTGGCGCAGACGATCGCGGCCATCGCCGACCGGATCGAGGCGGACTTCCTGCGCTGGGAGGAGTTCGACAAGACCCCGAGGGTCGCCGCCCATTCCGACGAGGGGGTGATCGAGCTGATGCCGACGTCGGACGGGGAGCGATACGGCTTCAAATACGTGAATGGCCACCCCGCGAACATGGGACGCGGGTTCCAGACGGTGACGGCGTTCGGCGTGCTGGCGCGGGTCGACAACGGCTATCCGATCCTGCTGTCGGAGATGACGGTGCTGACGGCGCTGCGGACGGCGGCGGCGAGCGTCGTGGCCGCGCGGCATCTGGCCCCGAGGGGTGCGACGGTGATGGCGATGATCGGGAACGGCGCGCAATGCGAGTTCCAGGCGCTGGCATTCCATCACGTGCTGGGGATCGAGGAGGTGCGGCTCTACGACGTCGATCCGGACGCCACGGCCAAGGCGGTGCGCAACCTCGCGGCGACGGGATTGCGGGTGACGGCCTGCGCTACGGCGGAGGAGGCGATCACGGGCGCGCAGATCGTGACGACCTGCACGGCGGACAAGCAGATGGCCACGATCCTGACGGACAACATGGTGGGCGCGGGCGTCCACCTGAACGCCATCGGCGGGGATTGTCCGGGCAAGACGGAGCTGCACCGCGACATCCTGCTGCGCTCCGACATCTTCGTGGAGTTCCCGCCCCAGACGCGGGTGGAAGGGGAGATCCAGCAGCTCGATCCGGAACACCCGGTGACGGAGCTCTGGCGGGTGATCGCGGGCAAGGCGGCGGGGCGGACATCCGAAGCCCAGATCACGCTCTTCGACTCCGTGGGGTTCGCGACGGAGGATTTCAGCGCGCTGTGTCACATCCACGACGCCGCGAAGCGGACGGGGTTCTACGTCGACCTCGACATGCTGGCCGACCCCGACGACCCGCGGGACCTGTTCGGAATGCTCCACCGCGCATCCGACGCATAGCGGCGCAGGCGCGGCGTTTCTTCAAGCACTTTCGCCCCGGGAACAGGCATCGCAAAGCCTCCGGCGTGGGGTCCTCCCGTCACTCCTCCCGCACGATATGCACCGTCCGGTTCGGGAACGGGATCTCGACGCCCGCCGCGTCCAGCGCCAGCTTCACCTCCCGGTTCATGTCCTTCCAGTAGCCGAAGAACTCCGACCGGGGGACCCAGGCGCGGACCATGAAGTCCACGCTGGACGCGCCCAGTTCGGCGACCTTCACCATCGGCGGCGGTTCGGCCATGAAGCGGGGATCGGCGCTGATGGTGTCGCGGATGACGCGCTCGACCACATCGAGGTCCGCCGAATAGGCTACCCCGAACGTCCACTCCGCCTGTCGCGTGTCGTAGGCGGAGTAGTTGGTGATCGTGTTGCCCCAGACTTCGGAGTTAGGGATGATGATCTGGAAGTTGCCGATGCTGGCGAGTTCGGTGAAGTTCAGGTTGATCGCCTTCACGGTCCCGCTCTCGCCGTTGATCTGCACGAAGTCGCCGATCTTGATGGGGCGGAAGAAGATCAGCATGACGCCCGCCGCCACGTTCGAGAGCGTGCCCTGCAACGCCAGACCGATGGCGAGGCCCGCGGCGCCGATGACGGCGACGAGCGAGGTCGTCTGGATTCCGAAGGTGTTGAGCACGATCAGGAACGACAGGCCCATGATCGCATAGCGGGCGAGGTTGGAAAGGAAATCGAACAGCGTCTCGTCCAGCCGCTTGTGGCCTTCCGCCAGCCCCCGGATGCGCCGCGACACCCAGCCGGCGATCATGAACCCGGCGAAGAGGACGAGGATCGCGGCGAGGACGCTGCCGAGGATAGAGGCGAGGAACTCCAGCGAGATGAAATCGCCCAGCGAGCGGCCGGCGTAGATCTCGCGGGAAAGCAGTTCGTTCATCGCAGGCGGTCCTTCAGATCAGGTCGTTGATCGTCCGGGCGAGGGTGATGTCCCGGGGCGTCAACCCGTCGGCGTCATGCGACGTCAGGCGGATTTCCACAAGGTTCCAGCTGTTGCGCCAGTCGGGGTGATGGTCCGCCGCCTCCGCCGCGAGTGCCACGCGGGACATGAAGCCCCAGGCGGCGCTGAAGTCGGCGAACTCGAAGGCGCGGACGATCTCCTCGCCCTCGCGCTGCCAGCCATCGGGGATCTGCATGGTCTCAGTCCTGTTCCTCGGGCGCCACGTGCCTGAACGGACCGTAGGACGTGAGGACCTCGATGTCCTGCTCTATCGCGCGGGCTTCCGACGTCAGGAACTGTGCGACAGCGCGGCGGAACCCTTCGTTCGGGATGTGGTGAAGGCTGTGGCAGGTGACGGGCAGGTAGCCGCGCGCCAGCTTGTGGTCGCCCTGCGCGCCGGCCTCCACGCGGGACTGGCCGCGGGCGATGGCGTGGTCGATGGCCTGGTAGTAGCAGAGCTCGAAATGCAGCATCGGGTGATGCTCGGACGCGCCCCAGTAACGGCCGTAGAGCACGTCGCGGCCGATGAAGTTGAGCGCGCCGGCGACGGGGGTGCCGTCCCGCTCCGCCAGCACGAGCAGCACGTCGTCGCGCAGCGTCTCCTGCACCCGGTCGAAGAAGTCGCGCGTCAGGTACGGCGTGCCCCATTTGCGCGCGCCGGTATCCTGGTAGAACCGCCAGAACGCGTCCCAGTGATGCGGCTGGATCGCATCGCCGGTATAGGCGTGGATCGTGCCGCCGAACCCCTGCGCCACCTGCCGTTCGCGGCGGATGGTCTTGCGCTTGCGCGACGACAGATCGGCGAGGAAGTCGTCGAAGGTGGCATAGCCCCGGTTGAACCAGTGGTACTGCTGGCTGGAGCGGTCCAGCAGGCCGAGTCCGACGCCGGCGGCGCGCTCGTCCGCGGTGCAGAAGGTGATGTGAAGCGAGGAGAGGTCGTTCCGCTCGGTGAGCTGCACCGCGCCCTGGACCAGCGCCTGGAACCCGAGGTCCTCGTAGCCGGGGCGCAGCAGGAAGCGCCGGCCGGTGGCGGGGGTGAAGGGCACGGCGAGCTGCAGCTTGGGGTAGTAGTCGCCGCCCGCCCGCTCCCAGGCCTGCGCCCAGCCGTGATCGAAGATGAACTCGCCCTGTGAGTGCCCCTTGGCGTAGAGCGGCGCGCAGGCGATGACCTCGCCGTCCTTGTGCGCGGTGAGGTATTGCGGCTGCCAGCCGGTGCCGGACCCGACGCTGCCGGAGGTCTCCAGCGCCAGCAGGAAGCGGTGCGTCGTGAAGGGATCGTTCGGCGGCCCGCCGTCGGCGGCCTCGGGGCAGGCGCAGGCATCCCAGACCGCCGCGTCGATCTGCGACAGGCTGGGCAGGACGTGGAGCTCGACCTCGGCGTCGCTCATTCGGGGCAGGCTGGGCATGCCGCAGAGGTGGGGCGCGGCGGGCTCACGGCAAGTAGCCCTCGAAGGTGACGTTGTCGGCGATGCGTCGGGCCGCGGCCTCCTGCGCGGGGGAGTGGACCGTCCAGCAGAGAATAGCCGCGCCCTGCGCCTTCAGTTCGGCCACGCGTGGCATTTCGAGAGCATCGGCCCGGTGGCTGACGAAGGCGCAGCCGAGGGCGTCGAAATCCGGAATGGCGCGCAGACGGTCGCGGGTCGCATCGGAAAGCTCGGGCCAATGCCCCGCCGCGAAGGCGCAGGTCACGAGGCCGCGGGGCAAGTGAGGCGACCGGTCGCGGATACGGTCGATGGAATGGGGGTTGAACGACATGATGGCGACGTCGCCCGCATAGCCGTCGAGCACGGCGATCACGGCGTCCTCCAGCGGGCCGACGTCCGGGCCCATGTCGCCGTCGCGGTCCTTTATCTCCACGAGCAGGGGAACGCGCCCGGCGACGGCACGGAGCACCTGCGCCAGCGTCGGGATGCCTTTTCCGTCGGCGAGTGGGATTCTGGACAGATCCTCCGCCGTCCGCGCGTGGATCGGGCCGGTGGCCTGCGTGAGCCGGTCGAGGGTGGCGTCGTGGAAGACCATCGCCACGCCATCCGCCGAGGGCTGGACGTCGAGCTCGATGCCGTAGCCGCGCGCGATGGCGGCGCGGAAGGCGGCGAGGGAGTTCTCCGGCAGGCCCTTCGAATGCAGGCCGCGATGCGCGATGGGTGCGCGCAGGAAGGCCGGCGGCAGGGCGGGGCCGCTCATGCGACGCGGAAGATGCCTTCGATCTCGACCGCGACGCCGAAGGGCAGGACCGCGCCGACGGCGGAGCGCGCGTGGCGGCCGCGGTCGCCCAGTGCCTCGACGAGGAAGTCCGACGCGCCGTTCACCACCTTGGGCTGGTCGCCGAAGTCCGGCGTGCAGTTCACGAAGGCGGTCAGCTTGACGACCTGCTGCAGGCTCTCGATGTCGCCGGTCGCGGCCTTGACCTGCGCCAGCAGGCTGATCGCGCAGGCCCTCGCGGCGGCGGCTCCGTCCTCCACCGACATGTCGTCACCGAGCCGGCCGAGGATGAGGCCATCGGGGCCCGAGGAGACCTGCCCGGAGACGTAGAGCAGATCGCCCGAGCGGACCGCGGGCACGTAGTTCGCGGCCGGGGCGGGCGCGTCGGGGAGTGTGACGCCGAGATCGTTCAGGCGGTCGGTGATGGACATGGCGGTTGCTCCGGCAGGGTTTGGCCTGGACGGACGGTGGCATGCGGCGCGGGGGATGGGAAGCGGGTCAGTCGCGGCGAAAGATGCCGCCGAGCACGTCCATCAGGATGCGTTCGGCCATGTCCGGCTGCCGTTCCTGCGGTTGCGGTGCGGGGGCCTGCGGAAGCGGTTGCGGCACGGGCCGCGCCTCCCGCAGGGCGTCGATCATCGGGAGTGGGGTGACGGGCAGGCCGTCGTGGATGCGCGTCATCGCGGCCTGCCAGATCTCCGCCGGCAGCCCGCCGCCGGTGACGCCGGTGAGCGGCGAATTGTCGTCGTAGCCCATCCAGACGCCGGCGACGTAATCGCCGGTGAAGCCGATGAACCAAGCGTCGCGCGCGCCCTGGGTCGTGCCGGTCTTGCCGGCCGCAGGGCGGCCGCCGGGCAGCTTCGCGCGCTGACCCGTGCCGTCCTCGACGCCGCGGAACATCATGTAGACGAGCTGCCGCGCGGCGCCGTCCTGGATCACGCGCTCGCCCAGCCCGCTCTCATGGTCGAGGAGCGGGGCCTGATCGCCGCGCAGGGTCAGCGAGGTGAGACCGTAGGGCGTCACGGAGGTGCCGCCGTTCAGGATCCCGGCATAGGCTCCGGTCATCTCCAGCAGGGTGGATTCGCTGACGCCGAGGGCCAGCGCCGGGCCGGCGGCGAGGTCGCTGTCGATGCCGAACTCGGTGGCGACCTTGCGGACCACGTCGCGGCCGACCTGCTCGGACAGGCGCACAGTCGAGGTATTGAGCGAACGGGCCAGCGAGTCGGTCAGCGTGACCTCGCCGGAATAGCTGCGGGTATAGTTCTCGGGCGACCAGGCTCCGGAGCCGGGGATGTCGAGCGTCAGCGGCGCGTCGAGGATGTAGTCGTCGAACCGCATCCCCAGATCGAGCGCGGCGGCATAGACGAAGGGCTTGAAGGACGAACCGGTCTGCCGGACGGCCTGGATCGCGCGGTTGAACTGCCCGCCGCCGCGGGTGTTGCGCCCGCCGACCATGGCGCGCACCGCGCCGTCGGCGCTCATCACGACGATGGCGGCCTGCGCCTCCGAGCCGTCGCGCACCTTGGTGGCGAAGACCTCCGCGAGCGCCTCCTCCGCGGCGTTCTGGATGCGCTGGTCCAGCGTCGTGCGCACGAGCACGTCCTCGGTGGTGTCGCCGGTGAGGAAGTCGGGCCCGTCGGACATGACCCAGTCGGCGAAGTAGCCGCCGGTGTCCTGCCGCGCGGCGGGCGACAGGGTGGCCGGGTTCGCCACGGCCTGCGCGAACCCGGCCTCCGTGAGGTAGCCCTGGTCGCGCATCAGGCGCAGGACGGTGGCGGCGCGGTCCTGCGCACGGGAGAGGTCGCTGGTGGGCGCGTAGTAGCTGGGCGCGGGCAGCAGCCCCGAGAGCATCGCCGCCTGCTGCGGGTCGAGATCGGCGACCGAGGTGCCGAAGTAGCGCTGGCTGGCGGCGGCGAAGCCGCGCGCGCCGGCCCCGAGGTAGGCGCGGTTGAGGTAGATCGCCAGCACCTCCTGCTTGGTGAACTTGAGCTCCAGCGCCAGCGCGTAGGGGATCTCCTTGACCTTGCGCCAGACGGAGCCGGCGCGGCAGTCCGCCTCGAAGGCGGCTTCCGTCATGCCGAGCGTCGGGTCCCAGTCCTGCCCCAGGCAGAGGAGCTTGGCGACCTGCTGCGTGATGGTCGAGCCGCCACCCCCCGAGAAGGGCCCGCGCCCGGCGGCGAGGTTGGTGCGCATGGCCCCGGCGATGCCGCGGGGGCTGACGCCGAAGTGGGCGTAGTAGCGCTTGTCCTCGGAGGCGATGACGGCGTTGGCGAGGTTCGGCGAGACGCCCTCCAGCGTGACCAGCCCGCCGAAGTTGTCGCCGCGCCAGGCGAAGGTCTGCCCGTCCCGGTCCTGCAGCGTGACGGAGCCCCGGGCGCGCCCGTCGGCCAGCGTCGCCATGTCGGGCAGACCCGCGTAGTTGTAGGCGGTGGCCCCCGCGAGGAGCAGCGCCACCAGCACCGCTCCGCGCCAGCTCAGCGCCCAGAGGATGCGCAGCGCGAAGCGGAAGGGCCAGAGCAGCCAATGGGCCGCGCCGCGCCGGGCCGCCGGCTTCTTCCTGCGCCTGGCGGTCCTGGGCGCGGCGGCGGGCTTGGCCGCGCGACGCTTGTCTGCGGTCAGCGGCTTTCTCGGTGTCCTCGCCATCTCTGCCCGTCCCTTCGTGGGGTGTGCCCTTCGCGGGATCTTTGAGGCCGAACATAGGCGCGCCCGACTCGGATGTGCACCCCGAACCACGGCATCCGTCGCATTTGCAGCATATCGATCCTGCCCGTTTCGTAGGCAATGCCCGGTTTCACGGCACTTCTTTGGGCAATCCTCCCGGGCCCGCCGCCCCGGCGCCCGCCGGCGCGTTGCACGTCGCGGCCTTCGTCCGTGATCTGCCTCTGCTCGGGTCGACTGGGCCGTTCGACAAGGGGACTCATGTGAAACTCATCATTGCAGCAATCAAGCCGTTCAAGCTGGAGGAGGTCCGCGAGGCGCTGACCACGCTCGGCGTGCGTGGCATGATGGTGACCGAGATAAAGGGCTTCGGATCCCAGTCGGGGCATACCGAGATCTACCGCGGTGCGGAATACGCCGTGAACTTCGTGCCGAAGGTGAAGCTGGAGATCGTGGTGCCCGACGCCATGGCCGAGCAGGTCGTCGAGACCATCGCCACCACCGCCAAGACCGACAAGATCGGCGACGGCAAGATCTTCGTCATCGACGTCGAGCAGGCCGTGCGCGTTCGCACCGGTGAACTCAACGACGACGCCATCTGAACGAGTGCCGCCATCCGAATGGCCGCCAAGGGGAAACCGGACATGAACCATACCAAGACATTCGCCCTGGGAGCGGCGCTCGCCGCGATCCCGCTGGCGGGCTTCGCGCAGGACACCGCCGTCGTCGTGGAGGTCGCGGAGACCGCGGTCCCCGGCGTCGAGGAGGTCATGCCCTACGTCATGACGACGCTGCTGTTCCTGATCGGCGGTTTCCTCGTCTTCTGGATGGCGGCCGGCTTCGCCATGCTGGAGGCGGGGCTCGTGCGCTCCAAGAACGTCACGACGCAGCTGACCAAGAACATCGCGCTCTTCGCGATCGCCGCGATCATGTACTGGGCCATCGGCTACAATCTGATGTACACCGGAGACGGCACGGCGCTGATCCCGGGCTACGTCGGATCCATCGGGTTCCGCCTGATCGAGGATGTCGGCGGCGCGGACATCGCCAACGGCTACGCCCTGTCGTCGGACTTCTTCTTCCAGCTGATGTTCGTCGCCACCGCCGCCTCCATCGTCTCGGGGACGCTGGCCGAGCGCATCAAGCTCTGGCCGTTCCTCGCCTTCGTCGTCGTGCTGACCGGCTTCATCTACCCGATCGGCGCCGGCTGGCAGTGGGGCGGCGGCTGGCTGTCGGAGGCGGGCTTCTACGACTTCGCGGGCTCGACGCTGGTGCATGCCGCGGGCGGCTTCGCAGCCCTGGCCGGTGCCATCGTGCTCGGGCCTCGGATCGGCAAATACGCCAAGGACGGGCGCGTCGTCCCGATGCCGGGCTCGAACCTGGCGCTCGCAACCCTGGGCACGTTCATCCTCTGGCTGGGCTGGTTCGGCTTCAACGGCGGCTCGCAACTGGCGGCCGGAACCATCGCCGACATCACCGACGTCGGCCGGATCTTCGCCAACACCAATATGGCCGCCTCGGCCGGTGCCGTGGCCGCCCTGATCCTGACGCAGGTGATGTATGGCAAGGTCGACCTGACGATGGTGCTCAACGGCGCGCTGGCAGGCCTCGTATCGATCACCGCATCGCCGCTCGAGCCCTCGCTCTTCGGCGCGCTCTGGATCGGTGCGGTCGGCGGGGTGATCGTGGTCTTCGCGGTGCCGATGCTGGACCGCATGAAGATCGACGATGTGGTCGGTGCCATTCCGGTGCACCTGCTGGCGGGCTTCTGGGGCACGCTGATCGTGCCGTTCTACGCGCCCGATACCAGCTACGCGACGCAGATCCTTGGCTTCGTCGCCATCGGGGGCTTCACCTTCGTGGTCTCGCTGGTGGTCTGGCTGATCCTGAAGGTCGTGACCGGCATCCGCGTATCGGAAGAGGCCGAGATCGCGGGTCTCGATCAGTCGGAACTTGGCATGGAAGCCTATCCGGAGTTCTCCCGCGGCTGACCCACGCCGCCTGACCGATACGGGACCCCCGGGCGCGCGATCGCCCGGGGGTCTTTTCGTATTCATGTCCGGAATGCGGCGGGTTCGGGATGTTCCGGTGACGGTTCGTTAGGAATTCGCCTCTAGGCAGGACGGAACGTTCGATGCGGCGCGGCGGCTGGGCCCCTCCCGGAGACTGCGCTGCCACCGCCCATCAGGAGAAACCGTCAGGATGACCCGAACTCTCACCGCCGCCATCTGCCTGACGCTGACCCTCCCCGGGGGGGCGGCCCTCGCGTCGACCTTCGACATCGTCACGGGTTACGTCGCCGACGGGACCATCGTCTCCGCCGGCGGCGACCGGACCGGTGCTTCGCAGGCGTTCAGCATGCGCCAGCGGGAGCTGCTGGGCGTGGCGGAAACCTTCTGGGAAGGGCTGCTGACCGGTTTCTCCGGCATGCAGCGGGTCTCCTTCGCCCTGACGGCAGCGATGACCCCGATCGACGGATCGTTCGGGACGGTTGCCTTCGCCGGACCCCGCCGCGCCGAGCGGGTGACCGGGGAGGACCCCACGTCCGGGGCCCCCAGGACGTTCGTGCGCGCGACGGCAGGACAGATGACCTTCGACGCGGATGATTTCGGGGCCGGCGCGAGCAGGCCGCTGTCGGAGCAGATCTTCCTCGACGCGGCGATCCACGAAGTGGCCCATGCCATCGGCTTCGGAACGCTGTTCACGCACAACGATCTGATCGGAGGGACCGACGATCGCTACTTCGGGGCGCAGGCGGTCGCGGCCTTCAACACTGCAAACGGAACTGCCGTGGAGAGCATCCCGCTGCAGGACGGTGCCGCGCATTGGTCCGAGTGCTGGATCGCAGAGGCGCTGGGCGAGGCCTGCACCCCGACGGATGGCTCGGGGCGGGCGGGGACCACCAACGATCCCGAGATCATGTCCGCGATCCTGCCGCGCGGCGGGGCAACCATGTCGACGGCGACCCTCGGGGTCTTCCGGGATCTCGGCTTCCTGACGGTCGGACCGGAAATCGCGCTGAGCATTCCGGACGCCGCCGCCGCCCATCGCGCCCGTGACGCTGCCGGCGAGCGGCGTCTTGCTGTTCTTCGCGCTCGGCGGCCTGGCGATCGTTGGTCGCCGACGTGGCACCAAGGCGATTTCGGAAACAGGCCACCACGACCGACGCCGGACTTTCGCCTAGCCCCCGGACACGGGTCACGCAGAGCGGGGGCCCGGCGGGCGACCCGAACGAAGACAGGTAGGGGCGGTTCATCACCCGGAGGGGGCCGTGCTCAGACGGCGGCTTCGATCCAGTCCTTCAGGGCCGCCTTCGGGGCTGCGCCGATCTTCTGGTCCACGGCCTCCCCGCCCTTGAACATGAAGAGCGCCGGAATGCCCCGCACGCCCATCTCGGCGGGGCTGGCGGGGTTCTCGTCCACGTTCACCTTCACGATCTTCACGCGGCCCTCGTATTCGGCCGAAAGCTCCTCGAGCGCGGGGCCGATCTGCTTGCAAGGGCCGCACCATTCGGCCCAGAAGTCGACGATGACCGGAACGTCCGATTTCCTGACGATCTCGTCGAAGGTGGCGTCGGTTGCGGAAACGGTGGCCATGGGGCTCTCCTGTGATTGCTCGGGGGCGGTCGCACCGTCGCTAGCTAGGCAGGCGGCCGGATCGGGTCAATGGCCGGCCCGAGGTCCGTCACGAGGTCTTGGGGAAGGTCCATCAGTCGCGGTCCGGCGGTCCAGAGGATCTGCACGACGGCGCGGCGGTCCGGCCAGATCGCCTGCGCCGCCATGCGATACGCCGCCATCTGCCGCAGGATGCCCTCGGGCGTCTCCTGCGGGCGGGCGGGCAGGATCGCGTTGCTCTTGTAGTCCACGACCGTGATCCTGTCGGGCGCCACGATCACGCGGTCCATCGTGCCGAAGATCGCCGGACGTTCCGCCGTCGCGGGCAGGGCGAAAGGCACTTCGGCCAGGGTGCCGGCCGCGAAGACATGGGCCAGCGCGGAGTCCTCCAGGACCGCCCGCGCCTCGGCCAGCAGCGGGCCCGGGTCCAGGCCGTGCAGGTCGGATGCCGCCGAAAGGAGCGCCGTGCCCCGCATGTCCCACTCGGCGCGGGGCAGGTCGGGCAGGCGTTCGAGGAGGAGATGGATCGCCGTGCCGCGCCGGAGCGCCGCCTCGCCGTCGATGCCGGTCTCCCCCGGAAGGGCCTTCGCGCCGGGCAGACCGGAGGGGGCGATGCGGCTGGCCACCCGGACCGGGGCCGCCACGCGCCGCGCGAGCCAGTCCGGCCGCGGCATCGTCGCGTCGTCCTCCGGCGCGGCGGGGCGTCCGAGCGGGGCCCAGTCGCCGGTCTCCAGCCGCAGGCCCGCGCCGGCCGCGGTGACGAGGGGCTGCGCACCCCGCAGCCGCATGGCCGCCTCCACCGCGGCGTGCCAGCTCTCGGCCGGGTCCTCGCCCACGTCGCCCGCCGCGCCCAGGATCAGCCAGTTCTTCGCCCGCGTCATCGCCACGTAGAGCAGACGGTCCCGCTCGGCGGCGGCGGCGGCCTGCGCATGGTCCACGTGCGCGGTCATCGCCGGCGCATGGTTCGCCTTCGGCGTCATCCAGACGACCGTGCCGTCACGCAGGCGCTGAACGCCCTGCAGCGCCTTCGGCTTGCGCTTCATCGTCTCCGGCAGGATCACCACCGGGGCCTCCAGCCCCTTCGCGCCATGGACGGACATCACCCGGATCGAGCCCGCGCCGGCCTGGCGCTTGACGTCCACGTCCGCGGAGGCGAGCCAGCCGAGGAAGCCCGTGAGGCTGGGCGTTTCCAGCTGCTCGTAGGCCAGAGCCTGCGCGAGAAGCGCGTCGATCGCCTCGCCAGCCTCGGGTCCCAGCCGCGCGAGCAGCCGCCGTCTTCCGTCGTGGCGCACGAGGAGACGCTGCAGGACCTCGTAGGGGCGCAGGATGTCGGCGATGCGCAGCAGGTCGGCGAGCATCGGCACGGCACCCGCGTCGCCGCCCGCATCGCGCAGCACGTCCCAGAGCGGCCGCCCCCCGCGCCCGTGGGCCAGTGCGAAGAGCCCGGCCTCGTCGATTCCGCCAAGCGGCGACCGCAGCACGATGGCCAGCGACAGGTCGTCCCCGGGAGTCGCGGCCCAGGTCAGCGCCGCGATCAGGTCCTTCACCGCCATGTCGTCCGACAGCTTCAGCCTGTCGGCCCCGGCGAGATCGAGTTTCCGTTTCTTGCACTCCCGCACGATGTGATGGAACAGCGACTTGCGCCGTTGCAGCAGGATCAGGATATCGCCCGGCCCGACGGGGCGGCGCGCGTTCGCCGGCCCGATCGGCGTGCCCTCCGCGATCATCCGGTGGACCTGCCCGGCGACGTGCCGGGCGAGCGTCACCTCCGCGTCGTTCGCGGCGGGGCGGTCGACGGGGTCGAACCAGTCGCGGTCGGACGTGTCGGCCTCCTCCTTCGGGATGGTGGGCCACAGGTCGACGCGACCGGGCATGTCGGTCTGCTGCGCGATGTGCTCGGGCGGGTCGCCGACGCCGCCGCCGTCCCGGAACACCGTGTCCACGAGGTCCAGGATCACCGGGGCGGAGCGGAAGGAATGCAGCAGGGCATGTTCCCCCATCGGGGCCTCTCCGCCCGCCAGCTTGTCGGCGAAGACCTCGTGCTTGGCGTCGTAGGCATCGAGATCGGCCCCCTGGAAGGCGTAGATCGACTGCTTGCGGTCCCCGACGACGAAGACCGTGCGCCGCACATCGGGGCGCGCGCCGGCCCCGGCGCTGAACTCGTCGGTCAGCCGCTCGATCACCTCCCATTGCGCCGGCGACGTGTCCTGTGCCTCGTCCACGAGGATGTGGTCGAGCCCGCCGTCGAGCTTGTAGAGCACCCATTGCGCCATGGTGGAGGTCGAGAGCAGGCGGCGGGCCCCCTCGATCTGATCGTCGAAGTCGAGCCATCCGCGGGCGCGCTTGCGCGCCTCCACCTCGGCGGCGAAGGCGGCTCCGAAGGCGTGCAGCGCCTCCGTCCGGTGCAGGGCCTCGAAGGCGGCGATGCGGGCGCGGGCGTCGAGAACGACGTCCCCGACCCGGGCGAAGAGATCCACCAGCGGGCCGTGATCGCCGTCCTTCACCTTGGCCGGCCAGCCGCCGGTCTTGCGTCGTTCCCCGGCACCCGTCAGGCAGGCTGGCTCCAGGATCGTCAGCCGGTCCTCGACGGCGGCGACCTTGGCCTGGGCGAAAGCGTTTGCCGCGTCGAGGACATACTTTCCCGGCGCGGCCGCGGCCAGTTCGACGAACTCCTCCAAAAGGTCCAGCGTCCGGGATCCTCCGACGTCGTCACGCACGGCCTCGGGGCTTTCGTCCTCGATGCCGAGCGCCGCCTTGAGGGCGTCGGACGTCGTGCCCTGCGCGAACCCCGCCCGGTGGCCGGCGACGGCGCGCAGGAAATCGGAGGGCTCCCCGTCGGTCAGCCGGCGGGCGATGCCGTCGACGAGCGGGCGCGTCGCCGGGTCGGCGGCCATGTCGTCGAGGACGTCGGCGTGCAGGCGGGCGGTGGCCGTCTCGTCCATTTCCGAGAACGCCGGGGAGACGCCGGCCTCCAGCGGAAAACGGCGCAGGAGCGAGGCGCAGAAGGCGTGGATCGTCTGGATCTTGAGCCCGCCCGGCGTCTCGATGGCGCGCGCGAAGAGCGTGCGGGCGCGCGACAGCCGCGCGGTCGAGATCGTGGCCCGCCCCGCCCCGAGGCGGGTGATCTGCGCACGCAGGGCATCGTCGGGCAGCATGGCCCATTCGCCCAGGCGCGCGAAGAGCCGGTTCTGCATCTCGCCCGCCGCGGCCTTGGTGTAGGTCAGGCAGAGGATGCGCTCCGGCTCGGTCCCGTCGAGCAGGAGCCAGGCGACCCGGTCGGTCAGCACCCGGGTCTTGCCGGAGCCCGCGTTGGCCGCGAGCCAGACCGAGCCCGCAGGGTCGGCCGCCGCGATCTGCGCGCGGGTGGCGTCGTCGGGAATGGCGTCGGGGGCGTCGGTCACGGAAGGCCCACGGGGATCGGGGTCGCCGGCGTCGTGTCGTCCCATTCGCCGTAGCGCGAGAGCTGGTCGTAGTCGCTGGCGTAGCGGATCATGTCGGGGGCCAGGCGCGCGATCATCGCCCGGCCGTCGTGATAGCCGCGCACGAGGTCGCGCAGTTGCAGCGCCGTCTGCGCGATGAGGTCCGGGCCGAAGGCGTCGGCCTGCTTCTCCTCGTACTGCGACCCCATGCGCAGGTACTTCGCCTCCTCCACGGGGCGCGCGGGGATGGCCGGGAACGCGCCCTCCTGCACCATCAGCGCCTCCAGGATCAGCTGCTTGGCGAAGTAGCGCTGCTCCCTGGGCGAGGGGGCCTCGCCGGTCTTGTAATCGTAGATCGCCACCGACGTGCCGCGGTCGTCGATCCGGTCCGCCCGGCCGTGGAGGGCGAAGGGCGGGTCGGCGAAGGTCATCTCGCCGCGCACCTCCAGGAACGTCGGCCGCCCGGTCGCCCGTCGCGCGGCCTCCCCGACGAGGAAGTCGTCGAGCACGCGGTCGAACTTGCCCAGCCACATCCGGCGTGCGCCGGGCCAGGGGGCGGTCTCCTCCAGCGTCGTCTCCAGCGCATGCCGCAGGTGGCCCGCGGCATCCTCGGGGAGCGCATCGGGCAGCGCGCGGGAGAAGCGCTCCATCGCGTCATGCAGGGCGGAGCCGCGGATGCGGGCGTCCGGGCCCTGACGCAGGGGGGCGAGCGCGTGGAGGCCGAGGATCTGGCGGGCGTAGATGGCGTAGGGGTCGCGGATCAGCGTCTCCACGGCGGTGACGGAGAGACGGTCGAGCTTGATCCGGGCCGGCGGCACGGGCGCGGGTCGCGGGGCCGGCGGAACGGACGCGTCGGGCGCGTCGAGCGTGGCGGCGAGGTCGAGCCAGTGCCGGCCGCGCGCGGTCATGTCGGCGAGCGCCGCCGCGCCCTCGTCGCCGAGCCCGCCGAGCAGGTTCAGGAGCCGGTTGAGCCAGCGGGAGGGGACCGTCTCGGCCTCCGCGGTGCGTTCGGCGCGCGACAGCCAGATCTCGGGGCCGGCGGCGGCGAGCTGGAAATCATGCGCGGACAACCCGATGGACCGGTCCGGCAGGCGCAGCCCGGCGGTGCGCCGCATCGCGCGGTTGAGCCAGGGGTCGGGCGTGGGGTGGCCGGGCCAGACGTCGTCGTTCAACCCGCCCAGGATCACGATGTCGGCGGTGCGCACCCGGGCCTCCAGCGCGCCCCAGATCATCACGCCGGGGTGCGGGGAGTAGGGGTCCCGCACTTCTTCCGCCTGCAGCAGCGCGGCGAGCATGCGGGCGTACTCGCGGGCGTCGATGTCGGCCTCGCCGCGGTCGGGTGCGGCCTGCGTGAGTTGCTCCATCACCCCCGCCAATGCCCGTCCCGCGGGGCCGGTCCACAGCGGGTCGGCGTCGGGGCCGTCGCCACGCACGACATGGTCCAGCAGGTCGAGATGCGCCTCGACATGGCGTGCGAGCGGCGCGGAGCGGGGTTGCGTCGGCAAGACCGTCGAGCAGCCCGGAGAGCCATCCGGTCCAGGCATCGCGCGGCTGCGGTTGCTTCGGATCGTCGAGCCAGGTGTCCAGAGCGGCCGGGGTCGGAAAGGCGCAGGCGCGGGCGCGCAGCAGGTCGGTCTCCAGCGCGCGGGACCGGAGCAGATGGGCGACCCGGTCGCCGGCGGCATGGGTCAGCGGGTGCTTGAGCAGGATGGCGAGCGGTTCGGACTCGACGGCGCGGGCGCGCATCTCGGCGGTGTGCAAAAGCAACCGGCCCGGAGCGCTCTGGTTCAGGGGCGTGCCGGCGGAGTCGTCTGGGACGATCCCCCAGCGGTCCAGTTGCGCCGCGACCTGCCGGGACAGGGTGCGGTCCGGGGTGATGAGCGCGGCGGTGCGTCCGTGTTCGAGGGCGGCGCGCAGTCCGGTCGCGATGGCCATGGCCTCCGCACCGGGCGTGGGGGCCGCGAGAAGGGTGATCCCGGCGCAGGCCCCGGCGATGTCGGCGAGCGTCGGTCCCTCGTCGCGCCAGGCGTCGGTGATCGGCGCGGGGCGCAGGGCGAGGGAGATCAGCGCGTTGCGGGTTGGCGCCACGGGGTCGGCGCTGCCCCAGCGGGGGACGTCGCGGCGGTTCAGATCGAGATCGCGCAGGAGGGCGGCGTGGCGGTACTGCGGATGGTCCTGCTGTTCGGCCTCCCCGGTCAGCCCCGCCCAGGGCTCATCGGGCATGTCGCCATCGACGCCAGGGCAGCACGACGGCCCCCTGCGGGAGCGTCAGGACGGCGCGGATCAGGGCGCGGGTCGGCGCGCGCGACGCGGTGGAACCGGCGACGAGGATCGGGTCCGTCGGCGGGTGAGCGACCCAGTGGGCGAGCAGCCGGTCGAGTGTCAGAGCCTGCGCACCCGCGGGCGTGAGCGTACCGTCGGCATCCATCCAGTCGGTGGCGATGGTCAGGAAGGTGAGCGTGCGCTGCCAGTGTTCGGACAGGTCGCCGGTGGCGACGGTGTCGAGCGCGGCGGGGTCCATCCCCTCCTCCTGCATCTCCGCCAGCAGGATGGCGAGGCTGCTGGCGAGATCGAAAGCGGCGGAGGCGGGGGCGAGGTCGGGCGAGGCCTCCAGGAGCTGCACGACGAGCCGGGTCAGCCGCAGGCGCAGGGCGAGCGGTGCGATCCCCGGCACTGCGGCCTCCCCGGCCGGCAACAGCGGCGCGAGGTCGGTGACGAGCCCGATGCGCGGCAGCAGGGTCGCGCCGCCATGGACCAGTGCGGCCTCGATCCGGCGGGCCATCCGGGTGGTGTTCACGAGCAGCGTGACGCGGGCCATCGCCTCGGGCGGCTGCCCTTCCAGACGGGCCCGCAGGCCGGACGCCATGCTGGCGGCGAAGTCGACGCCGACGGGTTCGCGGAAGAGCCCCCGGATCACGCGGGGGCCGCCAGCATGGCTTCGGCGCGTTCGACCCCCGCCGGCGTGCCGACATCGGCCCAGCGACCGGGATGGAGGACGCCGAAGAGCCGCCGCCGCTCGAGCATCCCGAACCAGAGGTCGCGCAGCGAGAAGACGCGGCGCGGGTCGTCGTGCAGCCCGTCGGTCCGGACGATCCCGGTGCCGGTGTGGATCAGGCCGTGCGGGTCGCGCGTCAACCTGCCATCCGCGCCCAACGCGAAACTGCCCCCGGCCGCTCCGGTGGCGCGGGACGGGGGCACGAGGAGGAGCAGGCCGTCCATCGCGGCCGGATCCCATGCGGACAGGAGCGTGTCGCGGGCGCGCGGCCCGGTCCAGCAGGCATCGGCGTTCATCGTCAGGACGGGGCCGCGTCCCAGGTGCGGCAGGGCGTTGCGCAACCCGCCCCCGGTGTCGAGCAGCGTCGGTTCATGAAGGAGGGTGACGTCGGCGCCTGCCAGGTGGTCCTGTAGAAGGGGTGCGCAGTGGTGCGTGTTGACGACGATCGGGCCGGGGCCCGCGACCTGTTCGAGCGCGTGATCGATGAGAGGGCGACCGGCGACCGGGATCATCGCCTTCGGCCGCGCCTCCGTCAGCGGCAGCATCCGGGTGCCGAGGCCCGCGGCGAAGACCATGCAGCCGATCAAGACGGCCCGGCGTGGTCGCGGCCGGCGAACCGTCCGGCCTGTGCTTCCGTCGCCGCCAGCCAACCGGCGTCCGGCGTGGGGAGGAGGTCGCGGAGGAGGGCCTCGACCTCGGCCAGTGCGGGATGCCGGAGTTCGCGTTGCAGCGCGACCCAGGTCGGCGGGACGAACCGGAGGTAGGAGGGGCGCCCCGAATGCAGGCAGAGGCGGGTGAAGACGCGGCCGAGGATGCGCAGGCCGCGCTGCACGGAGCAGACGGCGAGGCGGGCCCGGGTCGTCTCCGGGTCGGCTCCGGTGGCGCCCAGCCAGGTCTGCATCGCCGCCTGCGCCGCGACGGGGGAGACCGCGCGGCGGGGATCGTGGATCAGGGAGGCGAGATCGTATTCCGCGGGGCCGGTCATCGCGTCCTGGAAATCGAGGAGACCGATGCGCGCGATGCCCGTGCGACCGGGCAGCCAGAGCAGGTTCTCCGCATGGTAGTCGCGGTGCACGAAGACTTCTCCGCCGGTAAGCGTGGCGTCGATGGCGCGCTGCATCGCGTCCCGAAGGTCGGGTTTCCGGTCCCGGTGCGCGGGGGCGTACCAGTCGAGGACGGTGGCGGAGAGGTCTGCCATATGCGGCAGGTAGGAGGGCAGGGCGGGGGGCGTCCGGGACTGGAGGTCTGCCAGCAGTTCGGCGGCTCCGGCGTAGAGCGCCGGTTCCTCGTCGGGGTGGGTCCTGGCGCGGACGGCAAGCAGGTCGTCGCCGAGATCCTCGAGCAGCAGGAGGCCCGCGTCGGTGTCGCGCACCAGGATGCGGGGGGCCGAGAGCCCCTGGGCAGCCAGCCAGTCGGCGATGGCGAGGAATGGGCGCGTGTCTTCTCCGGTGGAGGGGGGCGCGTCCATGAGCATGGCGGATGCGCCGTTCGGGCCGACCAGGCGATGGTACCGGCGCAGCGAGGCGTCGCCGGGCAGGGCGGTGCGGGTGGCACCGCCCCAGCCCGCGGCGTCGAGGAAGGCGTCGATGGTGGCGGCGCGTTCCGTCATGCGGCAGCGGTGGCGAAGGCGGGGCGCAGGCGGGCGAGGGTCCGCGGATCGCCGGTGAGGGTCAGTTCGCGGCCATCTTCGGGGGTGGGCGTCAGCGTGACGTCGACGGCCCGCGCAGGGCGGTCCGGGCCGAGGCGGTCCGGCCATTCGATCAGGCAGAGCGCGGTTCCGAAGGCCTCCTCCAGCCCGAGTTCGACCACGCCGCCGGGGCCGGAGAGGCGGTAGAGGTCGGCGTGCCAGATGTCGAACGGGCCGGCGGCGTAGGTCTGCACCAGCGTGAAGGTCGGCGAGGGCACCTCCTCGGGCACCAGGCCGTGGAGCCCGCGCAGGGCCGTGACGAGCGCGCGGGCCAGCGACGTCTTGCCGGCCCCGACGGGACCCTGCAGCAGCAGCGTGTCGCCGGCCCGCAGGAGGGGGGCCAGGGCCGCGCCCATCGCTTCGGTAGAGGCAGCGTCGGGCAGGTCGCGGGTGAGGGTCTCGCCGGTCATGCGAGCATCACTTAGCCGGCGGCCGCGGGGGGCGGCAAGCGGTATCCGGTCAGGCGGTGAGGGCCCGGCTGTAGACCGGGAGCGGCAGGGGCAGCGCGGGGATCCGGCTGTCGGGTCCGGCGAAGGCGAGCGCGAGGGCACCGTCCGGGAGCGGCAGCACGCGAACCTTCATCTGGGTGCCGTTCTGGGTGACGATAGCCTCGTCCCAGGCGACCGCTGCATCCAGCGTCCCGTTCGACATGTCGCGGATCTCTCCCCACAGGGGCGTCGCCCGGCAGAGCATGCGCCAGAACGTGAGGCATCCTCCGAGCGTGTCGGGCAGCTGAGCGCGCCCGGAGAGCCAGAGGCGTTGCGCCTCCTCGTTGACCAGTCCGCGCCGCCCGGCGGCGTCGAACAGCACGAAGCCCTGATCCGTCGCGTCCAGCAGGCTCGCGACGGTCGCGTCGTGACGGTCTCTCAGGATGGTTCCGGCGATCGCTCCGGACGTGTCCTCGATGACGAGGGTAAGAGACCCGTCGGACTGCGGCCGGGCCGTCAGGCGTCGCCCCGTCGCGTCGGAGCCGCTCCATGACTCGGTGTGCGGGGCAGCCCCAGCGCCGCCGGCGATCGCGGCGCACCATTCGGCGAAGCCGGCCGGAGCAGGAATGTCCTGACGCGTGCGGAGGCGTGCGAAGACATCCGTCATCGACGGGCGGCGCGACAGCCAGGCGGCGTCGAGGCCGGAGAGATCGATGAGCTGCGGGTTGAACGACATGAGCCGTCCATCGGCCCCGAAGATCGCCAGTCCGACCGGGAGTTGCGCGAAGCCCCGGGTGAGCGCCTGGAGGGAGCCGCGCAGGGCATCCTCCGCCGTTACGAAAGCGTCGAGAGAGATGGCGTGGCCGGCCCGGGTGCCGTCGGATGCGGGAGGGGACAGCGTCACGTCGAACCAATGGTCCATAAGATCCGGTCCGGAGCACTTGCGGCGCGAGCGCTCCGCCGCGCTGCCGGTCGTGCCCGGGAAGAGGGCGTGGATCGGCCAGCCGCGCGCCGCGTCCGCGCCCAGGGAGCGCGCGACCGTGGCACGATAGGCCGAATTGGCCCAGATCACCGTCCCGTCGGTATCGATCCGCCAGCTGAGGGACGGGCTGGTGTCGGCCGCGACGGCGAGGAAGGCGCGCTCGGCCTCGATCGCCTCGAGGGCGGTGCGGTCGACGCAGATCGAGGGCGCGCCCACGTCGCATGCGACGATACCGATGCACAGGTCGTCGCCGTCCCGGTGGCCGAGGATGCGCAGTCGGTCCTCGCCGAACCGTCCTTCCGCGGTGAAGGCCGTGCCGGCATGGGACAGTGCCTTGAAGGCCGCCCCGCAGCCGGGTGCGATCGGACGCAGCGCCGCTTGCAGGTCTCGCCAGGCGGTCAGGCGGTTCAGCGGCTCGGGCAGCAGGAAGCCCACGTTGTCCGAATGCTCCACGAGGTAGCCGTTGCGGAAGCGAAACGACCGCGGGCGCGTCACGACGTCCCCGGTCCCATGCGTGCCCGGACGGATCCGGGCGGTGAGGCGCAGGACGAGGAGCAGGGAGACGACCCCGAGCACGAATCCGGCGATCGAGGGGAGGTGTGGAAGCATCGCCGTGGCCATCGTGGAAATCTCCGGAAATCCCGGAGAGCGTCCCCCAATATGGTTAAAGGAGTCTTAAACGCGGCCGGCGATCACCTGCGGATCGGCATGTTCTCGCCGAGGGCCTGGCCGCGGGGGGCCTCGAGACGCGACAGTGGCCAGACCGCCTCCGCGATGGCCCCGCTGCGCATCGTCGGCCGCCGTCGCCCCGCCGGGGTACCGTTGGCGAAGGTGAGCCGCGCGCCGGTCCGCTCCAGCAAGGTCTTGGCGATGAAGAGACCGAGGCCCATGCCGACGTCCCCCTTGCGCTGCTGGCTTCGCAGGAAGGGATCTCCGAGGCGGCCCAGCACCTCCGCGGAGTAGCCCTGGCCATCGTCGACGATGCGCACGATCAGCGTGTCCTTCGACCATCGGCCATCGATCCAGACCTGCGCCTCCGCGAAATCCACCGCGTTCTGTATCAGGTTGCGCAACCCGTGGATCACCTCCGGTCGGCGCGACAGCGTCGGCATCCGGGGGTCGGCGTCGTCGAAGGCCGACAGGGTGGTGCGGATCGCGATGCCGCGGTCGGCATGGGGCTCCGCGGCCTCGCGCAGCAGTTCCTCGAGCGGGGCCGCGCGCATCTGCAGGTCGGTCTTGCCGACGCGGCCCATGGAGCGGAGGATGTCCCTGCAGCGGTCCGCCTGCGACCGGATGAGGTCCGCGTCGGCGCGCCAGTCGGGATGCTCGGCCAACTCGTCGACCAGTTCCGCGGAGACCAGCTTGATCGTGGCCAGCGGGGTTCCGAGTTCGTGGGCCGCCGCGGCAACGACGCCGCCGAGGTCCTGCAGCTTCTGCTCGCGCGCCAGCGCCGTCTGCGTGGCGAGCAGGGCGTTGGACATGCGCTCCGTCTCGGAGGTCAGCCGGAAGGCGAAACCGGCGAGGAAGACCATGCCGATCATGATCGCCAGCCAGAAGCCCACGAGCTGCAGTTGCGACAGCTCGATCACCTGCCCGTCCGAAAGTCGCAGCGGCAGGTGGTAGCCCGCGAGCATCGTGATGAGGGCCAGTCCGATCGCCCCCAGCGTCATGGTCGCGCGGAGCGAGAGCGCGGTGGCCGAGATCGTGACGGGGGCGAGGAACAGGAGCGCGAAGGGATTGTGCAGCCCGCCGGTGAGGAAGAGCATCGCCGTCAGCTGCACGAGATCGAACAGCAGGAACACCATGGCCGATCGCTCCGACAGCCGCTCGTTGACGGGCCGCGACGTCTCGATGGTGAGGTTCGCCACGGCCCCGGTGCCGATGACGAGCGCGCAGAGCCCGAGTTGGAACTCCATCCCGAGGACGAGGTAGGAGAACAGCACCGTGACCGATTGCCCCAGGATGGCGAGCCAGCGCAGGTTGACCAGTGTGCCCAGCCGGACCTGCGGGGAACGGGTTTCGGGCGGGAGGAGACTGCTGGTGGGCTCGGTCGCCATGACGTGAAGGTCCGGTGATGTTTGATTGCCGCGAGAATGACCCATATCTTTCGGGAGACAAGAGGATACGGGAGGTTGCCATGGCCGAAGGCATGCAAGAGATCGGACCCGACAGGACGCTGCTGCTGGTCGACGACGACGAGCCGTTCCTGCGTCGGCTGGAGCGCGCGATGGAGAAGCGCGGCTTCGAGGTGCAGGCGGCCGGCTCCGTTGCCGAGGGGATCGCACGGGCCACGTCGCGCCCGCCGGCCTATGCGGTGGTCGACCTGCGCCTGGAGGACGGCAACGGGCTCGATGTGGTGGAGCGGCTGCGCGAGAAGCGGCCCGATGCGCGGATCATCGTGCTCACGGGCTATGGCGCGATCGCCACGGCGGTGGCGGCGGTCAAGATCGGGGCGACGGACTATCTGTCGAAGCCCGCCGACGCGAACGACGTCATGCAGGCGCTTCTGGCGAAGGGCGACGACCTGCCGCCCCCGCCGGAGAACCCGATGTCCGCCGACCGCGTGCGCTGGGAGCACATCCAGAGGGTCTACGAGCTTTGCGACCGCAACGTGTCGGAGACGGCACGGCGGCTGAGCATGCACCGGCGGACCTTGCAGCGCATCCTGGCGAAGCGGTCTCCCCGGTAGGCGTCAGAGGCGATAGATCATGATCGCGGGCGCGCCCGGCGGCACGGCGATCCGCTCGAAGCCGCGGGAGCGGTAGTAGATCAGGGCGCCGTCGTTGCCGGGGTCGATCCTGGCGCGGATACGGGCGCAGCCGATGGCCCTGGCGGCCTGGCGGGTCCGGTCGAAGAGGCGGGACCCGACCGTGATCTCGCTCGCGTGCCGGAGGATGAAAGTGCCGATGCCGCAGATGCCACGCGGCGTGCCGGGAAGCGGTTCGACCCATTGAAGGCCCATCACCGCACCGGCGCGCTCCGCGAGATGCCACTGGGTCCCATGGCCCATCCAATCCTGCAGTTCGGCCTCCGTCATCGGTCCGTCCGGTGCGTTGGCCGCGAAGGCGTTCAGCAGGCGGACCATCGGACCCGCGTCGAAGGGGCATGCCCTGCGAACGGCGATCTCAACCATCGATTGCCATGGTCAGGGCGGCGTGGCGGGCGAGGAAAACGGCGCGCACCTCGGTTGGGGGGCGCAAAGCGATCCGCATTCCGTCGAGCGTGCCGGTCGGGGGGCGGCCGAAGTAGCGGGTGGCCTCCGGTATCGAGAAGCCGGCGATTTGGGTGGCTTCCAGGAAGGCGGAGAGCGTATCGGCCCGCTTGATCCGGCGCTTGAGAGGCGTGGGCGTCTGCGCGGGCAGGCCGAAGCGGAGGTGGATCGCGGCTTGCAGCCGCCCTTCGAGTGCGCCGTAGCCCGGACCGACCGCGGATTTCACCGGAGAGATCATGTCGCCGATCACGTATTCCGGCGCATCGTGCAGCAGCGCCGTCAGCAGGTCGCGCGGCGTGGCGGAGGGATCGCGGCGAGCGAGGATGTCGACGACGAGAAGCGAGTGTTCGGCGACGGAATAGGGCCAGTCGCCGTGGGTCTGACCGTTCCAGCGGGCGACGAAGGCAAGACCATGGGCGATGTCCGCGATCTCGATGTCGAGGGGCGACGGGTCCAGCAGGTCGAGCCGGCGCCCCGAGAGCATCCGCTGCCAGGCGCGGGGGGGTGTCGGTATGCGGGCCATGCGACCCGTCCTAGCCGGCCCGTGCCGCGATGCAACGGGGGCCGGGCGCGCTACCGCGTGAAGAACAGATCGAAGGTCACGGGGACGGCGGGGGGATCGCGTCGAGCCCGGCATCCTGCTGCACCTGCGCCACGCCTTCCTCCTACCCCATGTCGGGGACGTCGGCGATGAAGCGGCGGGTCGTGCCGACCATGGCCCTCGTGTCGCCGACCATGGTGATGGAGATGTCGCCGAAGTCGTCCGCTTCGGTTCCGTTCGCGGTGATGGTGATCTCTATCCCCTGCGTCACCCGGTCTCCGGCCGCCACGTCGGCGAGCCGGGTCGATGTCGATCTGCGTGCGCATGACGACGGCGGGGAAACCGGCGACGCGGAACAGCATGTCGCGCAGGCGATCGTTGCGGATGTCGATCGAGGTCTCGACGGAGGCGAGGGAAACCGAGACCTTCGCCACGCCGGTCCCCGTGACGGTGGCCGAGAGGCTGGGGAACACGTGGGATTCCGCGGTATCGCCATTCTCGGTGGTGACGAAGCCCAAGGGTTGTCTCGTCGCCCTCCCGTCGGCGAGGGCGGCGGCGATTGGGGAGAGCGTCATCCAGGACGCGGGTTCGCATCGAGGACCCTTTCCTTAGGTTCGGTCGTTGGACAGCACAGGCAGATACCGCGGCGTAGACGATGCACGTTCGGGTGACGGACGATTGGGCGCAGGCGGGTCGCGGTGCCTGCCGTTGTGGGGGAGGCGACCTGCTGGTACGTCCCCGTCGACCCAGATTCCGCAGGAGACGTGCGATGGCCGACCATGCCGTGAAGAACATCGAACTCGCCGCCTACGGTCGCAAGGAACTCGATATCGCCGAGACGGAGATGCCCGGGCTGATGGCGCTGCGGGAGGAGTTCGGGGAGGCGCAGCCGCTGGCCGGGGCGCGGATCGTCGGCTCGCTGCATATGACGATCCAGACGGCCGTGCTGATCGAGACGCTGGTGGCGCTGGGCGCGCAGGTACGCTGGGCGTCGTGCAACATCTTCTCCACGCAGGACCACGCGGCGGCGGTGATCGCGGAGGCAGGCGTGCCGGTGTTCGCGGTGAAGGGGCAGACGCTGACGGAGCATTGGGACTACCTCGACCGGTCGTTCCAGTTCGCCGCCGATGAGACAGGGGGTGGTGCCAACATGATCCTGGACGACGGGGGCGATGCGACGCTGTACGTCCTGCTGGGTGCGCGGGCCGAAGCGGGCGAGGACGTGATCGCCGTGCCGACCTCCGAGGAAGAGGAGGCGATCAAGGTGCAGATCCACAAGCGGCTGAAGGAAAGCCCGGGCTGGTTCACGCGGACGCGCGACGCGATCGTCGGCGTGTCGGAAGAGACGACGACGGGGGTGCACCGCCTCTACGACCTGTTCAAGAAGGGCCTCCTGCCGTTCCCGGCGATCAACGTGAACGATTCCGTCACGAAGTCGAAGTTCGACAACAAGTACGGCTGCAAGGAATCGCTGGTCGACGGCATCCGGCGTGCGACGGATGTGATGATGGCGGGCAAGGTCGCCGTGGTCTGCGGTTACGGCGACGTCGGCAAGGGGTCGGCGGCGTCGCTGGCGGGTGCGGGCGCCCGCGTGAAGGTGACGGAGGTCGACCCGATCTGTGCGCTGCAGGCGGCGATGGACGGCTTCGAGGTCGTGCTGCTGGAGGACGTGGTCGAGACCGCGGACATCTTCATCACCACCACGGGCAACAGGGACGTCATCCGGATCGAGCACATGCGCGGGATGAAGGACATGGCGATCGTCGGGAACATCGGCCACTTCGACAACGAGATCCAGGTCGCGAGCCTGAAGAACCACAAGTGGACGAACGTGAAGGAACAGGTGGACATGATCGAATTGCCAAGTGGCAATCGCATCCTGCTGCTCTCCGAAGGACGCCTGCTGAACCTCGGGAACGCCACCGGGCATCCGTCCTTCGTGATGTCGGCGTCGTTCACCAATCAGGTGCTGGCGCAGATCGAACTCTGGACGAAGGGCGAGGACTACAAGCCCGGCGTCTACATCCTGCCGAAGCATCTCGACGAGAAGGTGGCGCGGCTGCATCTGGGGCGGATCGGCGTGAAGCTGACGGAGTTGCGCAAGGATCAGGCGGACTACATCGGCGTGACGGTCGAGGGTCCGTTCAAGCCGGAGCACTACCGCTACTGACGGGGCGTCCGAGGTGCCGGTTCCCGTGCGCGACCGCTTCAACACAGCGCGGTGGCCATTTGTTCCTGAGATTGTTTTCATTGCACAAAGGCGGAACCGCAGCCGCCTCCGGTTCATTGAGCGGATGCAACGAACAACCAACCGGAGACATCCCATGACCAAGCACAGCCTGCTTCTTTCCAGCGTAGCCGCGATCGCCCTGAGCGGTGCCGCCTTCGCGCAGACGACAGTCGATGCGGACGGTGTCGAGCGCGACGCGAACGGTGTGATCATCGCCCCTGGCGGAGAGGCTTCGGTCGATGCAATGGGCGGCCAGATCGTCGTCGAGCAGGGCGACGCGGAAGTCGAGGTCACGGTCGAGGATCCGGTCGTCACCGTCGATCAGGCTCGTCCGGAAGTGACCATCGAACAGGCCCAGCCCGAGATCACCGTGACCGTCGCCGAGCCGACCGTCACCGTCGAGCAGCAGGCACCGATCATCACGATCGAACAGGCCCAGCCCGAGGTCGTCGTGACGATCCCCGAGCCGACCATCACCGTCGTGATGCCGGAGCCGTCCGTGAACGTCGACACCGCCGAGCCGCAGATCTCCGTGCAGCAGCCCGAGCCGATCGTGCGTTTCGTCCGGCCCGAGCCGCGGATCACCATCAATGAGTCCGAGCCGCAGGTGAACGTCACGCAGGCCGAGCCGCAGGTGAACGTCAACCGTGCCGAGAATGCCGAAGTGGCGCTCGAGACGGCCCAGCCGGTCGTGAACATCGAACAGGAAGGCGAAGGCAACGTCGTCGTCGAGGATGCGCAGCCGGTCGTGAACGTCGAGCAGGCCGCCGAGCCGGACGTGACCGTCGAGCAGGCCGATGCGAACATCGTCGTCGAGGAGACGGACGCCAACGTCGTGGTCGGTTCCGATACGAACGTCGAGACGGGGCTGGTGGTCGGTGCGACCGATACCGCCGCGATGACGACC
The DNA here is from genome assembly GCA_963757495.1 of uncultured Alphaproteobacteria bacterium. GTDB lineage: Bacteria > Pseudomonadota > Alphaproteobacteria > Rhodobacterales > Rhodobacteraceae > Jannaschia. The sequence continues at coordinate 43,199 of CAVWRZ010000001.1, read as the reverse complement.
GCCCGCCCGGCGGCCGACCTCACGATGTATGGCGAATCCACCGTGGCCGACGTGGTCGGCATGGAAGTCTTCACCGAAACCGGTGATGATGTCGGTGACGTGGATCAGTTGATCCGCACGAGCCAGGGTCTGGCGATCGTGGTCGGCGTCGGCGGTTTCCTCGGACTTGGCGAGCGTGACGTCGCGCTGTCGATGGATCGCTTCACGGTGACGGACAACGGTCTGGTGCTCGACGCGATCAGTGAGTCCGAGCTGGAAGCCATGCCCGAGTGGGACGGCATGGGCGAAGTGCAGGCGCTCGACTCGAAGGTCATCGACCTCGAGTAATCGACCGTCCCGGCAAAAATGAGGGCCCTGCGCAATGCGCGGGGCCTTTCACGTTTCTACCCCTCCGCGGGCTTACCCCCGCCGAAGCCGAAGTTCTTCTTCCATTCTAACCCCCGCGCGGCGATCATCTCCCATCGCAGGCCCGCAGGGCCCGCACCCACCATCCGGAGGACCCTCGATGAGCAAACGCGACGAATTGATCGGCAAGTACATCCACGAGGTGCGCAGCAAGATCGGCGAGGAACCCGACGTGGACCTGATCCGCAAGGTGACGGTCGGATGCGGCCCGTCGATCTACAGCCGCGACAGTTCCACGGTCGCCAGCAGTCAGCCCAAGGAGATGGAGACGATCAAGCGGAACTTCCTGATGAAGAAGCTCGGTCTGTCGGACGGGCCGAAGCTGGACGAGGGGATCGAGGCGGTCATCGAACGCTACGGGCGGTCGAACACCACGAAGTACCGGGCGGTGTTCTACTATCTTCTGGTGAAGCATTTCGGGAAGGAAGGCGTCTACGGCTGACGGTTCCTGTGCCGCGGATCGGGGTGTCGTCCTGCGCGGCGGCACCCTTTTCCCCGGTTTGCCGGACTTGTCGCCCGCGTGCCCTCTCCCCATCTTTCCTCCATGAGTTCCGCACCCGCGCCGTGCCTTTTCAGGGCGGTGCCTTCCGCGGAAGCTTCCAGAGGAGAGACGAGATGAACATGGAAAGATTCACCGAGCGGGCCCGCGGCTTCCTGCAGGCCGCGCAGACGATCGCCACCCGCGAGGGACATCAGCAGCTGATGCCCGAGCATCTGCTCAAGGCGATCATGGACGACGATCAGGGGATGGCGACGAACCTGATCGCCGCCGCCGGGGGCGCACCGGCCCGTGTGCGGCAGGCGGTGGACGTCTCGGTTGCCAAGCTTCCCAGGATATCGGGCGATGCGGGGCAGGTGTACCTGAGCCGCGACCTGACCCGCGTGATGGACGAGGCGGAGGCCGTGGCGAAGAAGGCCGGGGACAGCTTCGTGCCGGTCGAGCGCGTGCTGATGGCGCTGGCCATGGTGAAGTCGAGGGCGAAGGACGCGCTGGACGCGGGTGCGGTGAACGCGCAGGCGCTGAACGCGGCGATCAACGACGTCCGCAAGGGACGAACGGCGGATTCGGCGAGCGCCGAGGACACCTACGAGGCGTTGGGCAAATACGCCCGCGACCTGACGGCGGCGGCGCGCGAGGGCAAGATCGACCCGATCATCGGGCGCGACGAGGAAATCCGTCGCGCGATGCAGATCCTGTCGCGGCGCACGAAGAACAACCCGGTGCTGATCGGCGAACCCGGCGTGGGAAAGACGGCGATCGCCGAGGGACTGGCGCTGCGGATCGTCAACGGGGACGTGCCGGAGAGCCTGCGCGACAAGAAGCTGATGGCGCTGGACATGGGTGCGCTGATCGCCGGCGCGAAGTATCGCGGCGAGTTCGAGGAGCGGTTGAAGGCGGTGCTGTCGGAAGTGACGGCGGCGGCGGGTGAGATCGTGCTGTTCATCGACGAGATGCACACGCTGGTCGGCGCGGGCAAGGCGGATGGGGCGATGGACGCCGCGAACCTGATCAAGCCGGCACTGGCACGGGGCGAGTTGCATTGCATCGGAGCCACGACGCTGGACGAATATCGCAAGTACGTGGAGAAGGACGCGGCACTGGCACGGCGGTTCCAGCCTCTGGTGATCGACGAGCCGACGGTAAACGACACCATCAGCATCCTGCGTGGCATCAAGGAGAAGTACGAGTTGCACCACGGCGTGCGGATCAGCGACTCCGCGCTGGTGGCGGCGGCGACGTTGTCGAACCGCTACATCACCGACCGGTTCCTGCCGGACAAGGCCATCGACCTGATGGACGAGGCGGCGAGTCGGTTGCGGATGGAGGTGGATTCCAAACCCGAGGAGCTGGACGCGCTCGATCGTGACATCCTCCAGAAGCAGATCGAGGTCGAGGCGCTGCGGCGGGAGGATGACTCCGCGTCCCGGGATCGTCTGTCGACGCTCGAGAAGGAGTTGGCGGACCAGCAGCAGGCGTCGGCCGAGATGACGGCGACCTGGCAGGCGGAACGCGACAAGCTGGACACGGCGCGCGCCATCAAGGAGCAACTTGACCATGCGCGGGCGGACCTGGACGCGGCGAAGCGGGAGGGCAACTTCGCCCGGGCCGGCGAACTGCAGTACGGGCGCATTCCGGAGCTGGAGAAGGCGCTCGGCGAAGCGGAGAGCCGCGACGACGACATGATGGTCGAGGAGGCCGTGCGCCCCGAGCAGATCGCCTCCGTCGTGGAGCGGTGGACGGGCATTCCGGTGTCGCGGATGCTGGAGGGCGAGCGTGAGAAGCTGCTGCGGATGGAGGAGGAGCTGGGGCGTCGCGTGATCGGGCAGCGTCCGGCCGTCAGGGCCGTGTCCAACGCGGTGCGCCGGGCCCGGGCCGGGTTGAACGACGACACGCGGCCGTTGGGCTCGTTCCTGATGCTGGGGCCGACCGGCGTGGGCAAGACGGAGCTGACGAAGGCGCTGGCCGAGTTCCTGTTCGACGACGACGGCGCGATGGTGCGGATCGACATGAGCGAGTTCATGGAGAAGCACGCCGTCAGCCGTCTGATCGGGGCTCCGCCGGGGTACGTAGGTTACGACGAGGGGGGCGTGCTGACGGAGGCGGTGCGGCGCAGGCCCTATCAGGTCGTGCTCTTCGACGAGGTCGAGAAGGCGCATCCGGATGTGTTCAACATCCTGCTGCAAGTGCTCGACGACGGGGTGCTGACCGACGGGCAGGGCCGGACGGTGGACTTCAAGCAGACGCTTATCATCCTGACGTCGAACCTGGGGGCCCAGGCGCTCAGCCAGCTGC
>CAVWRZ010000001.1:0-35000 GCA_963757495.1 uncultured Alphaproteobacteria bacterium | reverse complement strand
CAAGCGCGAGAAGGGCGTTTGGTGGATGCCTTGGCAGCAAGAGGCGATGAAGGACGTGATACTCTGCGATAAGTCATGGGGAGCTGAGAATGAGCTTTGATCCATGAATTTCCGAATGGGGCAACCCAGCTGACAGTGCTCTGATACTTCCTCTTCGGAGGAGGCTGTCAGGATGCTGAACCAGTTATTCTTTACCTGAATACATAGGGTTTAGAAAGCAAACCCGGGGAACTGAAACATCTAAGTACCCGGAGGAAAGGAAATCAATTGATACTCCCCTAGTAGCGGCGAGCGAACGGGGACCAGCCGAGCCTTGAGTGTGATCAGAAGGACCTGGGAAGGTCCGCCAGAGTGGGTGACAGCCCCGTATGAGAAGCATGATGGGACGTATTAAGTAGGGCGGGACACGTGAAATCCTGTCTGAAGATCGGAGGACCACCTTCGAAGGCTAAGTACTCCTTGCTGACCGATAGCGAACCAGTACCGTGAGGGAAAGGTGAAAAGCACCCCGACGAGGGGAGTGAAACAGTTCCTGAAACCGGACGCCTACAAGCAGTCGGAGGCCCCATGAGGGCTGACGGCGTACCTTTTGTATAATGGGTCATCGACTTGGTCTCACGAGCAAGCTTAAGCCGTTAGGTGTAGGCGCAGCGAAAGCGAGTCTTAATAGGGCGTCATAGTTCGTGGGATCAGACCCGAAACCGAGTGATCTAGGCATGACCAGGATGAAGGTTGGGTAACACCAACTGGAGGTCCGAACCCACACCTGTTGAAAAAGGTCGGGATGAGTTGTGCCTAGGGGTGAAAGGCCAATCAAACTCGGAGATAGCTGGTTCTCCGCGAAATCTATTTAGGTAGAGCGTCATCCGAATACCCCGGGGGGTAGAGCACTGGATGGGTAATGGGGCCCCACAGGCTTACTGATCCTAACCAAACTCCGAATACCCGGGAGTACTAGATGGCAGACACACGGCGAATGCTAACGTCCGTCGTGAAGAGGGAAACAACCCTGACCTCCAGCTAAGGCCCCTAATTCATGGCTAAGTGGGAAAGCAGGTGGGACGACCAAAACAACCAGGAGGTTGGCTTAGAAGCAGCCATCCTTTAAAGATAGCGTAACAGCTCACTGGTCTAAACAAGTTGTCCTGCGGCGAAGATGTAACGGGGCTCAAGCCATGAGCCGAAGCTGAGGATGCACATAGTGCATGGTAGCGGAGCGTAGTGTGACATAGTTCCATTCTGTTTTCCGTCCGACACCGTTGCGGGCATCCGTGCTCAGTGCGAAGCGGTAGCGCAGAGCTTTCGATGAAGCCCGGGCGTGAGCCATCGGGTGGAGAGATCACTAGCGAGAATGATGACATGAGTAGCGACAAACAGGGTGAGAGACCCTGTCGCCGAAAGTCCAAGGGTTCCTGCTTAAAGTTAATCTGAGCAGGGTGAGCCGACCCCTAAGGCGAGGCCGAAAGGCGTAGTCGATGGGAACCAGGTTAATATTCCTGGGCCAGAGAGAAGTGACGGATCCCGAGTGTAGTTCATCCTTATCGGATTGAATGGGCTGCTTAGGGGTTCCTGGAAATAGCCTCTCATTAGATCGTACCCTAAACCGACACAGGTGGACTGGTAGAGAATACCAAGGCGCTTGAGAGAACGATGTTGAAGGAACTCGGCAAAATACCTCCGTAAGTTCGCGAGAAGGAGGCCCGGTTCGGACGCAAGTCTGGGCTGGGGGCACAAACCAGGGGGTGGCGACTGTTTACTAAAAACACAGGGCTCTGCGAAGTCGCAAGACGACGTATAGGGTCTGACGCCTGCCCGGTGCCTGAAGGTTAAAAGGAGGGGTGCAAGCTCTGAATTGAAGCCCAGGTAAACGGCGGCCGTAACTATAACGGTCCTAAGGTAGCGAAATTCCTTGTCGGGTAAGTTCCGACCTGCACGAATGGCGTAACGACTTCCCCGCTGTCTCCAACATCAACTCAGCGAAATTGAATTGCCTGTCAAGATGCAGGCTACCCGCGGTTAGACGGAAAGACCCCGTGCACCTTTACTACAGCTTCAGACTGGTATCAGGCCAGGCATGTGCAGGATAGGTGGTAGGCTTTGAAGCGTGAACGCCAGTTCGCGTGGAGCCTCCCTTGAGATACCACCCTTGCCTCGCTTGATATCTAACCGCGGTCCGTCATCCGGATCCGGGACCCTCTGTGGCGGGTAGTTTGACTGGGGCGGTCGCCTCCTAAAGAGTAACGGAGGCGCGCGAAGGTTGGCTCAGATCGGTCGGACATCGATCGTTGAGTGCAATGGCAGAAGCCAGCCTGACTGCGAGACTGACAAGTCGAGCAGAGTCGAAAGACGGCCATAGTGATCCGGTGGTCCCAAGTGGGAGGGCCATCGCTCAACGGATAAAAGGTACGCCGGGGATAACAGGCTGATACTGCCCAAGAGTCCATATCGACGGCAGTGTTTGGCACCTCGATGTCGGCTCATCTCATCCTGGGGCTGGAGCAGGTCCCAAGGGTACGGCTGTTCGCCGTTTAAAGAGGTACGTGAGCTGGGTTTAGAACGTCGTGAGACAGTTCGGTCCCTATCTTCCGTGGGTGTAGGATACTTGAGAGGAGTTGCCCCTAGTACGAGAGGACCGGGGTGAACGATCCACTGGTGGACCAGTTGTCATGCCAATGGCAGTGCTGGGTAGCTATGATCGGACAGGATAACCGCTGAAGGCATCTAAGCGGGAAGCCCCCCTCGAAACAAGGTATCCCTGAGGACCGTGGTAGACCACCACGTCGATAGGCCGGAGATGTAAGCGCAGCAATGCGTTCAGTTGACCGGTACTAATTGTCCGATAGGCTTGATTCGATCCAGTGGAAGCCATGCTTCCTGCGGACATTCCAGGCGGAATGCCGCAAGATCGATCGAAAGCATACGCACACAAGCGTACTCGACCTGGACTCCCGATCCGGAAACGGAAAGGGACGATGTGGAAATCCGGTGGTGATGAACACGACCGGGGCGGGAAGGTGCTTTTGCCTGCAAAAGCGCTGCATCCCGCTCCGGACGATGCTTCGCATCGCCGTTGGAAGGCTTCCTCGGTTTGGTGGTCATAGCGCAAGCAAAACACCCGGTCCCATCCCGAACCCGGCCGTTAAGTGCTGCAGCGCCGATGGTACTGCGTCTCAAGGCGTGGGAGAGTAGGTCACCGCCAAACCTGGAAAGCCTTCCGTATCTCTCCGAACGATGATCGACATACCGACGGGGGCCCGTAAGACCCTCCTCGGAACCGGCCGTCAGAGCCGATACGAACGGGCGTCCCCATCAGGACCCCACTGGCGCGGGATGGAGCAGCTCGGTAGCTCGTCAGGCTCATAACCTGAAGGTCGTAGGTTCAAATCCTACTCCCGCAACCATCGTCACTTGCCCCTTACGCCCGCCCACCCGGCGGGCGTTGGCATGTCCGGATACACCCTTGCTACACAGTCCCAGGATCCCTGCCAGCTCACCCTGAAGCGCGATGACGTGGCCGTTCGGCGCGTCTGCGTCCGGCGTCAGGATGATCCTATCGATCAGCGAGCGCACGAGTTCGCCCGCCTCGGTCTTGAGATCTGGATCGTTCAGGCTGCCGATAAGGGTCTCCACCTTCTTCGCGAAAACGTCGGCCAGACCGGGGTGAAGGATGACAGGCTCGTCCCGGGGGAGGGTGGACAGCACCCTTTCCAGTTCGACCTTCCGGGCTTCGAGCAGCTCGATCTTCGCCTTCATGCTCGGCTGAAACATCCCCTGTGCGATGGCGTCGACCAGATTGTCGATCTCGCGGGTGACCTTGGCCAGTTCCTGCTCCGCCTTCGTTCGACCGACCTCGGTGGACCTTCGGTCCTGCTTCGCCTCTTCCTGAAACGTCTCGACGAATGTTCGGATCATGTCGGGGGCCATAAGGCGCTCACGCAGCCCGCCCAGAACCCGTTCCTCCAAGTCGATCCGCTTCAGCGTCTTGCGGTTGTCGCAGGTGCCCCGATTGCGGGCGGCCGAGCACCCCATGCGCTCGGCGCTGATCATGATGTAGTTCGACCCGCATGCGCCGCACTCGGCCGTTCCCGACAGAAGGTACTGCGCCCGACGGGCCTTGTGTGCCTGTGGACCATCGCCCTGATCGCGTGCGTCGAAGATCTCGGTCCGCGTGGCTCCCTGCCTGGCCTTCACCTTATCCCAGAGATCCTGGTCGATAATGCGCAGGTCGGGGACGCATTCGCGGACCCACGCCTCCGGAGGATTGGGGAAAGCCTGACGCTTGCCGGTTCCCGGGTCCTTCACGAACCGCTGCCGGTTCCAGACCCGCTCTCCGATGTAGAGTTCGTTGTTCAGGATCCCGGTGCCGCGCTTCCAGTTCCCCGAGATCGTCGAGAAGGACCATGACGATTCGTGCGCGGCGCTGCGATGTCCGTCGGCGTTCAGATCGATCGCGATGCTCCGGGAGCTGTCGCCCGGCGGCGTACTCCGAGAAGATGTGACGAATGACCTCCGCCTCAGTCTCTTCGATCGCCAGATCGCCGGCCGTGAACGTGCCGTCCGGGAGCGCCATCTTGACGATGTCGTACCCATAGCTCTTGCCGCCAGCCGACTTGCCATTGCGGACGCGGCCTTCGAGGCCCCGGTGGGTCTTCTGCGCAAGGTTCTTGAGAAACAGGGCGTTCATCGTTCCGCCGAGGCCGATGTGGAACTCGGTGATCGTCCCTTCGGCCTTGGTCACGATCTCGACGCCGAAGATACTGCATGCGCTTGAAGAAGCCGGAGATATGCTCGAGGTCCCGGCTCAGCCGATCGAGAGACTCGGCAACGACCACATCGATCCTGCCCGTCGTTGCGGCCTCGAAGATCGACTGAAACCCGGGCCGCAGATCGGTCGGACCGCTGATCGCCTCGTCGCGGAAGGTAGCGACTGGGATCGAAGTCAGAGAAGTCCGCGAGGGCTTTGCAAACGCGGACCTGGTCGTCGATCGAGGCGGTGGTCTGCATGTCCGACGAGTATCGCGCGTAGATCGCGGCGCGCCTTCGTACGCTGTGTCTGGATCATCTGGCTCTCCCCCGAAAGCTGGCATTGGTAACAGGTCTTCACGCGCCATCGCGGACATTGCGTCGCGCGCTGCCTGTCGGGCCAGCAGCCTGACGATTGCCATGAGAGAAGGATGGGAAGCGCGGGGCGGTTTGACAAGAGAGACCCCTCTCGACCGCAGGAGAGGTGGCTTCGTCAAGGAAATCCCGGGTCGCTCACGGGTGCGGATGCAGCAGACATCGAAGGAGGCTCCATCGGTCCGTTCGGTCGTGATCCTGTCGTACATCATGGCCTGCCGCCTCCGCTCGCCGCGATCCATCGAAAGTCGGGCGTTCTTGTCCTGGTGTCATCGGTGGTCTCTGCGACCCTGTTGAGAAGAACATATGCCAAACGGCCGGCCGGATCATCGGTGGAGGAAAGCCAGGGCGGGCGGTTTATGTGGATAACCTCCCGGAGGAGGCAGTTCCTCGGCGTATGCAGTCAGATACCGGGCCCGTTCGGCTGATCGTCGGGCGACTTGGGGTCCGTGACTTGGTGTCGGACCTTAGTGCCTAGTACAGGACCCCGGTTCGCTCGGACCGGTTGTGACCGCTCGCCTGTTTGACGCGAGACAGCCTGGACCGATCAGATGGATGGTCCGCGGTCCTCGAGATCCGGCATGTCGTCGAGATCTCCGTGGACCGGCGGCGTCAGTACGTATCGAACCCCGACACCTTCCTCGTCGACGTGCGCGATCAGGGAGGATCCGACACGTTCGATACGCCGGAGCCGACCGCCTCTGGCGAGGACCTTCGCGAGCCGATGGCCGGCCGTCAGTCTTCTATCGGAAGGGTGAGGATTCCGTGGAGATCCGAGATCATCGTCTCCATCGTGGCGAGCTTCGCGTCCTGCCGGTCCAGCCGTTCGATCAGGGAGGCCCGCTCGGCCTGGTCCGCGACCAACCGGTCCTCGACGGCAGTGAGCAGACGGGAGAGGCGCAGGATCATGCCATGCCCCTCCTGGTCCGAGGTCGGGTCCAGCAGATCCAGGATCGGATGGAGTTGGACGATCGCCCGGTGCAGGTCGTCGAGGCCCTTCAGGATCCGTTCGACTTCCGAGGTGGTGCGGATCGGTTCGGGGAGGGTGGCGTCCGGCATGTGTGGTCTCTCCTTCCAGAAGGGAAAGGGGTGATGGTTTGTCTGAGTTCGGGGTGTTCTGCCTGTCGAGCCGAGCGATGCGCGCGAGCTGTTTTGCAGCGATCAACAGGTGCAGAAGCGGGCGAAGTCCGGCGATGAGCCCGGCGAACGCGAGACGTGCCTTGAGATGGCGTGGTTGCCACGCCTCGCCGAGGGCGCTGAGGTAAAGATGATGGTCAGTTGCACGTGCCGAGACGGTCGGTACGCCGTGGCGATTGTCCCGTTCGACGAGGGTGTACTGGCCACTCCGACGGGTCATCGCAGCGGAGAGCCGAGACAACGTGTCGGGCAGATCCGCGCGGATTGCCTGCCGAAGATCGTCATGGAGACGGCCTGCACTGCCCCTCAGGTTCCGCGCCGGCGTCGGCGGATCGAGCGTCGGTGCCGCGCACGGGTCGAAGTGCCGGGGGAGGGGCAGACCGACGAGACGGCACAGGTGGCGCTCGATGCGGTCCGACAGCCGGCGCGAGGTGGCGGGAACGAGGGGGCGTTCGGTCCAGGTCCGGCAGACGACGATGGCGTGGACGTGTTCGCAGGCGGTATCGGTATGGCGCACGACGGTCCAGGGCAGGATCAGCGGATCGATGCCGCGTTCCGACAGATCGGTCGCGATGAGCCGGGTCAGCAGGTCGTCGGTGGCGGATCGTCCGGCCGGAAGCGAGAGTGTCAGGTGCATCAGATCGGCGTCCTCGAACCGGCGTTCGAGCTCGGCCTTGATCTCACCCGACGCTGCGAACGGGAAGCGTGCCGCCGATGACGCGCGCGCCGACCCTGCGGACATAGGTGGCCACCGTGTTGCGATCGACGGACCTGCGGACATGGGTGCGCATCAGGGGTCCGGTGTCCCATGCGCCTTGTCGAGACGGCAGCCGAGGTCGTGCTCGATCTGGCGTCCAAGACGGCGGACCTCGGTGAGCGGCAGGCCCTTCGGAGACCGGCGCAAGGCGGTGGCCGAGGCGCGCTTCGATCCGGCCGAGGAGTACGTCCAAAGCGTGGTCGTTTCGTCTGTGCTCCGGGTTCAGCAGGTGGAGGATCAGCGCATTGCGCGTCGGGTATCCGCCCGTCCGCTGGAGGTCGTCGAGGCGATCGCGCAGGCTCCGGGTCATGCGGACCTTCATCTCCACGATGGAGTCACCCCCGATATCGGGATCTCTGCTGGTCTTCGAGAATGGGCATCGGTCTTCGTCATCCTGGTGGCGATGATCCGAAGATAGCGAATGCAGCGCGATCCAGCGATGGGGCCGGGGATCTTAGGTGTGGATTGCGGGCATTCCCCGACGGTCCATCGATGACACATGCCGAGCCGCTTGCGATATGTGTTCGCCCTTTCCAACGATGCGTCCGGCGTATGTGACGAGGGTAATTCTATGCGTGGATTGTTGAACGACGTCTTCCTCGTCAGGGTCTTCTCCGAGAACCTAGAGACGGGCCCATTCTGCTCCTGGGTGACCGGTCTATGCGATCAGGGGATGGCGGAGGGCTCTTCTTTGGAGTCCTCCGCCGTCGCTCTGCTACCCGGATGCTTCAATTGCAACGAGATCGTCGACGCCGGTCAGCCGTTCGCTGACCGCGTTCATCCGCGCGTTGAGACTGCCGTGCCCCGCGGGCGAGGCTTCCGGCGACAGGGCGCATTCCAAGCGATCTTCATCCAGTCGCAGATCCAGCGTGCGCGACGAGGGTTCGTCTGCGGCACCGGGATCCTCGTTGGGTACCCTCATTCCCTCGCGTTCCGCCCTGACCACTTCCCGCGGAGCAGCCGTGGCCCGCCCGAAGGCCCGAACCAGATCCACGCCTTCCCGCCGGGCTGCGTCCCGTTCGTCGCGCATCCGGTCGGTGCGACCCTCGGCGGCGGCGCTCTCCGAACGGGCGTGCCGGGCGTCGGCAACCGCAGCCTCCATGCGCGCAGTCGCGGACGCGGCGTCAGCCTCCGCGCGTGCCGTCCGGTCCGACAGCGCAGAACGTTCGGCCTCATAGATGTCGAGGCGCGTGCGATGCCCATCGCGGTCGGTCTGCGCACGATCGAGATCGGCCTCCATCCGACAGAGCTGTCCGAGGTAGTCCTCGTGCAGCTCGGCGATCTCCGCCCTGGCGGCCACCAGATCGCGACGCATCGCGTCGTGTCCGGCCGTGGCTTCGGCCATGGCGCGCTTCCAGAGCCGCGCCAGCGTCAGGGCGGCGTCGTCGGAGAGGGACGCGGGAACCGGAATATCGCGGAGGGCATCCTCCTCGGCGCGCCTGGCCTTCCAGGCCTTGAGCATCGGGCCGACGGTTCCGGGCGATCCACCGCCGATGGCGGCGCGCATCCGCTCGATCGTGGGGGTCTCGCCGGCGAGAAGAAGATCGTCGCAGGCGTCGTCGAAGTCGGTCTGGGAAATGGGCACGGGGGTCTTCCTTCCGATGTTGTAAGGCGTAGGGCACTACATCTTACTATATCGTCCGAGCGACCCCGTCCGAGGTTGTCCACAGGAATCCGGATGCGGGAGGGAAGATCCTCGATCGCGGGAGGTGCAGATCCGGCTCATCCGGCCCATTCGCCGATGGAAGGGGCTTCGAGAACCAAGACTACTCTTCGACGTCGTGTCCACGCTCTGCGAGATGCTGTCGAAGGATTCTGCGAACCACCTCGGGGCGGGAGAGGGTATCATCTGAACCAGCCGAAATCGAATCGATCGCATCGAGGGTCTTCTGATGAAGGCGCACCGTTACTGCTTTGGTATCTTTTGGTGGTCGACCCATCAGAACCTGATCACTTTCAACAGCTATACCTGAGCGACCGGAATAGTCGCAGACTCATTAAATAACATTGAAAAAGGGGTTGCAACGTCGAGGAGTAAATGACACTACTTACTTGTCACGTCGGACGATGCAGGAATTTGGCCTCCTACATCGCCCTGACCACAACGATCATTAGGAGATCACCATGGCTGCTGCCATCTATACGACCCGGTCCGCCGGGACTGAACCCTGCATCTTCGCATCCAACGCGTTCCACGCGGTGACCCTGTCGCTTGGCGGACATCGTCGCGCACGAGCGGTACCTCGAGGATATCGCCCTCGAGGACGGCGTGGACGTCGAGCGCGTGCAGGACGAGACGCTGTCCGCGTGGGACCGGGCGCAGGCGTGCGACGAGTGCCTTCCTTCGGGCGAACCACGGCGCACCCGCATCCGCCGATCTGGTCGCGGTCGCCGAGCGGATCGATACGGTCCTGTCGCTCGAGGGGATCAACTCCCGGGATGCGCTCTTCGGTGAGGTGACGGAGGTCATGGTCATGCGGTCGCGTCTTCCCATCGGCAGTCCCGTCGACGATCTGGTCTCCACCGTGCTGCCCTGGATCTACCGCGTCGCGATCTATCAGGCCGTGCTCCTGCCCGACGATGTCGACGACTGGACCCCGATGGCCGCCTGACAGCGGCCCCGCGTCCTGCCCGCTTCCGTCGCGGGGCAGGGTGCCTCCATCCCCCCATCGTCATTCCATTCGAGGAGGCCCTCATGGCCGTCCAACTCTCCCTCGCCGGGCTCGACCTGCCGCGCATTCCGCGATCCGTCGATGCCGTGCGGCCCCTGTGGCACTACCCGGATATCCCGGGCTCCGTCATCTGCGAACACGCCGTCCTGATCGGCAGCGCCGGCGAGGCGCTCGTCGACAGCCTGCTGCTGCGGTACGGGCTCCTGCCGATGTGCGTGCCCGGCGGGCTCGCCTCCGACCGTCTGGTCTACACCTCCGGCGGGCTCGTGCGGCTGCAGGTCAAGACCTGCGCCATCCCGCGCGACGGGGCTTACGCGTTCAACGCGATGCGGGGGTACCGGAACGCGCCGCAGGGGACGCGGGTGTACGACGTGGATGACTTCGACATCCTCGCCCTCGTGGGTCTTGAGGACAACGTCGTGTGGTTCACCCATCGGACACCGCGGACGTTCCGCATCCCCGTCTCCGCGATCCCCGGCCTGCGGGCCGATCCGCGTGCGTCGCTCGAACAGGCGCTGCTCGGCGTCGGGATCGACCTGACCGCCGACGCCGCCGAGACCGTCACCCCCTGCGCCGCCTGACGCCGCCCGAAGGACCACATCATGACCAGTTCCATCGAAGCGCCCGCGGGCGCACTCTCCAGACATGCCCTCGATCTGCAGCGCCGCCTGCTGCGCGAGGTGATCCGCCGCGCCGAGGGCTTCCACGTCACCGGGGAGGTGGTCCCGGATGCGGGGCAGGACCCGGATCCGAAGCTGAGCCCGAACGCCAAATCCGCGGAAGGCGATCGCGGATCCGGTTCCAGCGGGGAAGACGATGGCACCCGCGGAGACCGACGCCAACGATACCGATGCCCGGGGAACTGTGCCGGCAGCTGCGAAGACCTCGCTCGAGGCCGCCCTGCCACGCCTGCCGTTCATCGGCCTATCGCCGAGGATCTGACGCCCGAGGAGATCCTCGCCTTCCTGGAGCGCGGTGACGATCCCTGGGCCGCGGGGAGCGGGGCGGAGGGACCGATCGAGATCGTCCCGATCCGCGATCTGCTCGCCGCCTGCGGTCTGGCGCAGGCCTTCGGGGAGGCACCCGATCTCGACGCCCTGACGGCCCCCGGCGCGATCACGCTTGTTCCCGTGCGCTCGGCGGCGCGTCGGGAGGCGCTGCACAAGTCGCTCGAGGACATCGTCCCGACCCATCTGCATCTCGCCGGCCGGCCGGACCTGCAGCCGCCGCTGGTGGTCCTGCGGCTGGACGATCCGGTCACGACCGGCAGCCGCGATGGCCAGATCACCGCGAAGCGCGAGGACGATCGCCGCCGGCAGGACTTCGATGTGGCCGTCGCGCGGAATGCGCCGATGCTGATCCTGGCCGGCGGGACGGACGCCCTGCCCGACGTCGCGCGGCGACTGGCGGTGCGCGTCCTGCCCTGGCCGGAGCTGACGACCGGGGACATCGTCGAGATCCTGCGCGTGACCCATTCGCGGACGGGGTGTCTGTCGGAGGAGGCGATCCGCGCAGCCCTGCCGCCGGCGGGGCAGGCGGCGGCGCTTCCGACGATCCTCTGGGACCGGGCGCTGACGGAGGTCTCCCCGATCCGGGTGGCACGGCGGCTCGCCGCGTTCTGCGCCGAAAGTCCGAAGCCGAAGGGCCCGACCCTCGCCGATCTCCACGGTCAGCCGATCGTTCGCGCGGAGCTGGAAGCGCTGGTACGGGACGTCGACGCGTGGCGGGCCGGGCGGCTGGATTGGTAAGAAGTCACGTCGAGCTTCCTGCTTACCGGCCCGCCGGGGGTGGGCAAGACCATGGCTGCGGCGGCACTCGCGGGATCGGCGGACGTCCATCTGGTCTCCACGTCCTACGGCGCGTGCCAGGCCGCAGGGCATCTCGGAGACTACCTGAAGGCTATGACGGCCCGTGTCGACGAGGCCATCGAACGGACCCCGTCGGTGTTCTTCCTGGACGAAATCGATTCTTTCCCCCGGCGCGACGAAGGCGATCGCTACAACAGTCGCTACAGCAGCCTCGTCGTCAACGCGCTGCTGACGGACCTGAGCCGGCTGGCCGAGGCCCCGGGGGTGATCGTGATCGCCGCGACCAACCACCCGGGCCGCGTCGATCCGGCGATCGTCCGGTCCGGGCGCTTCGATCGCCACCTGCAGCTCGGACTGCCCGATCGTGCCGGCGTGACCGCGATCCTCGAGGGACACCTGGGGACGCAGGGCTCCAGGTTCGATCTGCGACCGATCGCCGACCGGCTCCTCGGTTGCACCGGTGCCGACATCGCCGCCGTGGTCCGCGCGGCCCGGGGCCTGGCGCGGCAGCGCGGTGCCTCCCTGTCCTGTGGGGATCTGGACGCAGCCGCGGATCGCATCGTGCCGCGGCCGAGCACGGACCTGCTCTGGGAGACGGCGGTGCACGAGGCCGGTCACATCGTCGTCTCCGCCGCCCTGGGCCTGGCCCCACCCCGTGGCGCGCGGATCACCGCGCAGGGCGGCGTGGTCGAGGTCGATCTGCCGCCGCGGATGACCCGGGACGCTCTCGATCGTCGCATGGCGGCCATCCTGGCCGGTCGGGCGGCCGAAGACCTGATCCTCGGCAGCCTCAGTCATGCGGCCGGCTACGGTCCGGCCTCCGATCTCGAGGTCGCGACGACGATCGCCCTGCGGATCGAAGTGGAATGGGGCCTCGGCGATCATCTGATCCACGCGCCGATCCCGCCCCAGGACCGGGTGCGCCTGCCCGAGGGCCTGCGCCGCCGGGTCGAACGGCATCTGTCCGTCGCCATGCGCCGAGCCTCCGCCATCGTCGCCGCGCAGGAAGTCGCGGTCCGCCAGATCGCCGAGACGCTCCTCCGGGAACGGGAACTCGACGCCGACCGCATCGCCGATCTGACGCAGGCCCTCCGGGGGATCGGAGAGAATGCCGCCCCGGTTCAGCAGCTCCATCTCGTGCATTGACAGGAGGAAATATGGAGTTGCGAAGGGAGAGATCGGCGCAACGACGCATGCGCCCGACGCCCCATTGGACAAAGCACGATGCCTCTCGGATCGCGAAAAGCATCGGCGTTCCGAACAGCACCGATCCAGTCCAGTCCAAGGCTCAACGCGGGCGTTGCAGCATCTGTGGAAACGGCGTGGGAGCGGACCTCCATCGCATTGCATACGAAGGCCCGCTATGCGGATATTCTGTTGAAAAACTCTCGTTGATTTGGGGGCTGATCGCTGATTCATTTTTCGTAGTGATAGGGGGGGATCTGCGATGTTGGGACCGAAGCAGGAGGCGCAGGGCGCGCTTTTTTATGAGTTCTCGATGGAGGATCATGTCCCTCAGGATCACCTGCTGCGATCCGTTGACCGCTTCGTGGATCTGTCCGGCATCCGTCAGCATTTGGCCCCGTTCTACAGCAATACCGGCCGCCCCTCTATCGACCCGGAGCTGCTGATCCGGATGCTGCTGGTCGGCTATTGCCTGGGCATCCGATCCGAGCGACGGCTCTGCGAGGAGGTACATCTGAACCTCGCGTATCGCTGGTTCTGCCGTCTCGATCTCGCGGATCGGGTGCCGGATCATTCGACGTTTTCCAAGAACCGGCACGGTCGTTTCCGTGACAGCGATCTGCTGCGCCATCTGTTCGAGACGACTGTGGCGCGGTGCATCGCTGAAGGCCTCGTCAGCGGCCAGCGTTTCGCGGCAGATGCCAGCTTGGTCGAAGCCGATGCCAACAAGCAATTCTCTGCGTCGAAGGCGGATTGGGATCCTGCGCGGGTCGATGCGGCCACCGCACCGCGCGCCGTGCGCGAGTATCTCGACACCTTGGATGAGGCCGCCTTCGGCGCGGCCTCGGAGGTGGAGCCGAAGTTCACCTCCTTCTCCGACCCTGCCAGCCAGTGCCTCTCGGGACATTGCTGTGCAATGCCCTGACGGTAGTAGACCGCGGCGCGCAAGGGTGAGCCGATGGAGCGCCAATGGTCCGAGCGACATTGGCGAACGCCTTCTTCGCCTATTCGACGAACTATCTGATCGATACCGATCATGCCGTGATCGTGGATGTCGAAGCGACACGCTCGATCAGACAGGCCGAGGTCGGGTCCGTACGCACAATGCTGGACCGGGTCAGGAACACGTTCGATCTGCATCCGGAGCGTATTATCGCGGACACGGCATATGGGTCCGGCCCGATGTTGGACTGGCTGGTGGAGCGGAAGATCGCGCCGCATATCCCGGTCATTGACAAGGCAGGCCGCACGGACGGTACCTGGTCCCGAACCGACTTTGCGTGGGACGCGAAAAACAACCAATACGTTTGCCCGGAAGGCGAACCTCCCAAGCAATTCCGCCGCAACTACTCGGACTCGAAACGCGGCCCGACTGGCAAGGGTATCGCGAAATATCGGCGCAAACGCATCTGCCAGGCCTGCCCACCTAAGCCGACGTGCTGTCCGAAAGCAGATGCCCGCAAGATCACTCGCGAAGAGCAAGAAGACGCCCGCCAGGTCGCCCGCGACATCTCAAGGATGACTAGTACGTCACCTCGATGCGGCTTCGAAAGAAGGTCGAGATGCTCTTCGCCCATCTCAAGCGCATCCTGTGCCTGGGACGGCTCCGATCACGCGGACCGAACGGCGCAAACGACGAATTCCTCCTCGCTGCAACCGCCTAGAACCTCCGCAAACTGGCCGAGATGTTCCCCGCCCAGAAACGGCGGAAGCAAGGCTGATATCAAAGGCGCTCGCGCCCCGTCGGCACGTCACTTTCTGAACAAGCAGCATGCCCTTTTTCCACAGGATCGGCGTATTTTGTTGAAAAACTCCTGTTGATTTGGGTCTTGGTCGCTGATTCACTTTCGGTAGTGAAGCGAGGGATCTGCGATGCTGGGACCAAAGCAAGAGGCGCAGGGCGCGCTGTTCTACGAGTTTTCCATTGAGGATCACGTCCGTCAGGATCATCTGCTGCGATCCATCGACCGTTTCGTCGACCTGTCCGGCATCCGGCAGCACCTGGCGGAGTTCTACAGTCACACGGGCCGTCCGTCGGTCGATCCCGAGCTCCTGATCCGGATGCTTGTTATCGGCTATTGCTTCGGCATCCGCTCGGAGCGACGGCTCTGCGAGGAGGTCCATCTGAACCTCGCGTATCGGTGGTTTTGTCGGCTCGACCTAGCGAACCGAGTGCCCGACCACTCGACTTTCTCGAAGAACCGTCACGGCCGGTTCCGCGACAGCGAACTGCTGCGGCACCTGTTCGAGACTGTCGTCGCGCGCTGCATCGCCGAAGGACTGGTCAGCGGTCAGCGCATGGCCGTGGACGCGAGCCTGATCGAGGCGGACGCCAACAAGCAATTCTCTGCGCAGCAAAAAGACTGGGACCCGGCGCGGATCGATGTCGAGGCCGCGCCCCGGGCGGTCAGAGAGTACCTGGAGACGCTCGACGAAGCCGCGTTCGGTGCGGCCTCGGAGGTGGAGCCGAAGTTCACGTCCTTCTCCGACCCCGCGAGCCAATGGACAGCGGCGCGCAAGGGACCGGCCTTCTTCAGCTATTCCGACAACTACCTCATCGACACCGACCATGGCTTGATCCTCGACGTCGAGGCCACCCGGTCGATCCGGCAGGCGGAGGTTGGGTCCACGAAGACCATGCTCGAGCGGGTGAAGGATCGGTTCGACCTGCACCCCGAGCGCGTGATCGCGGACACAGCCTATGGCACCGGCCCGATGCTCGGCTGGCTGGTAGACCGGAAGATCGCCCCGCACATTCCTGTCGTCGACAAGTCGGGTCGGACCGACGGGACCTGGTCGCGGGCCGACTTCGAGTGGGACGCAGAGAACGACCGGTACATCTGTCCCGAGGGCCACGAACTGAAGCAGTTCCGTCGCAACTACTCTGATCCCACCCGTGGCCCGACCGGCAAGGGCACCGCCCGCTACCGGGCGCTCAAGGAAGTCTGCCAGGCCTGCCCGTCGAAATCCAAGTGCTGCCCGAACGCCGAGGCCCGCAAGATCACCCGCGAGGAGCACGAAGACGCCCGCCAGGTCGCCCGGGACATCGCGAAGACCGATGCCTACGTGATCTCGATGCGGTTGCGGAAGAAGGTCGAGATGCTCTTCGCCCACCTCAAGCGCATCCTCGGGTTGAGAAGGCTGCGCTTACGCGGACCGAACGGCGCAAACGACGAATTTCTCCTCGCCGCAACCGCCCAGAACCTCCGCAAACTGGCCAAGATCTTCCCGGCACCGCCGAAAGCCGCAACGCCCTGATGGAGAAGGCCGCTCGGCCGCAGTCAGACCAACTTCGCTGCGCTTGCGAAGGTCCCTTTTTCCACAGAATCGGCGGAAAGCGGTCATTCGCTGCAGGTGCCAATACGGGCTCCTCTTGGCGCCAACGGTGGTATGAACTAATGGCCGGAGCGTTCTCGATTTAGCGTTAGCAGGCGCGCGAGAGCATCGTCATCCGCGATGTCCTCGGGCCAGCCGTAGGCGGCCGCAACGGTGGCGTCGAGGCGGCGGTGGAGGCCGTCTAGTCAGGCGGGGCGGGCGTTGTAGAGGTTGGTAAGGGTGCACTTCTTGAGCTCCTTCGCGGCAGCGTCGTCGATGGGGAGCAGGCGGTCGGGATAGCCTTCGACCACCTCGGGGATGCGGCGCACGAGGTCGGGCGGGTTCAGCCATGCCTCGCGCTTCTCGTTCAGGTCGCGAGCGGCGGCGGCGATGGCCTGGGCGCGCGGCTCGACGGCGTAGTCGGCGGCCGAGACGTCGGGGGTGAGTCCTTCGGGGAAGGGAAACGTCTCAAAAGTCCGAGTCTTATTGTATCGATTCTGATCTCCCACACCGATGTTATTTCCCATCCGCATCGCCCAGGCTCGATGGTAGCGACTATGGACGATCCCGAACAATACGTCGGATTCAGAAGCGAAAGCGAAAAGGCTGCCACTGAAGGTTCCAGAGGCGTCAAACCACCTGAAAATGAGGTGCTCCGATGTTTCCGGAACCGCGAAGACTCTATTCAGATGAAGGCTTGCCGTTCGAAAATCGGTCCGTGGCCGTTGCATGACCCAGAAAGCGTCGAGACGTTCAGTCTCGGTCGCCGCGCCGGTCGCACGTTGGCCCCGTTCCGCTTGTACTGCTTTCGTGAATTCGAAGGGCCTTTCAAACCACGCAGCATTTTCGCGGTCCTCATTCCCCGTGAAATCGACGATCCATCCGTCGGTATCGCGCATGGTCACGTCATCGTTTGAAAGGAAGCGCCGTGATACCTCGCTGTTCTTCCTTCCGTTCGGGTTCGTAGGCGCCTGAAGCATGCCCCTCGCGAGGTCTCCGGATAGTGTGAAGGTACCGTTCTGCTTCACGCCCTGAAAACATATTCCTTTGTTTTCTTTCAGAGATGTTGCTTGAGATAGATCTAGCCCGGTCGACAGGTCCGCGTTGACTAAGTCTACCGGCACTCCATCGAGCATAGCGCCACCAACATCTCCGGCCTTCTCCATCACGACCAAACACACACGAACGGATGCCCCGTCGATATCCCAACTCATGTTGGTCCACGCGTCCACGATCGTGACACCGTCTCCGCGTACCATCGCTGCCAGAGGAACGTTGCTCGTACCCTTGAGGATGCCTTTAGTCGAGACGAAGCCAGCCCGACGAAGTATCCCAAACTTGAAGGCTCTTCGGAGACTGGCGAACCAGTACGCGACAAAATTTGCGCTTCCCGGCGATGTGCCGCGATAGGCGCCGTGTAGAGCGTCGACATACTCATCACCCAAGCCTGCAACGGCTGGCTGTTTGCGCGTCGCTGGTTTGCCCTTGCGAAGGAATTTTGACCCCAGAAACGGCGGGTTGCCGACGATGAACTCCGCATCAGGCCACTCGGCAGGACGCCCGTCCTGCGCCAGCACCGCGTCGCGGCATTCGATGGTGCCGAGCGGCTTCAGGATCGGGTCCTTCGACGCCTCGAAGCCGTTGCGGCGCATCCACTGGATCTCGGCGATCCAGGTCGAGACACGGGCCAGTTCGGCGGCATAGGGGTTTAGCTCGATCCCCAGTACGCATTCGGGACCGACCGACGGGGCCGGGCGGGGCAGGCCCATCGCCTCGGCGTCGAGGTTGGCCCGGTGCTCTAGGTCTTTCAGCGCCGTCAGGGTCAGATTGAGGAAGTTGCCAGACCCGCAGGCCGGGTCCAGCACGCGCACGCCGCGTAGCCGCTCCAGGAAGCCCAGATGCGCCTTTACCGCCCGGTCATGTGCCCGGTTGGCCCGCCGCGTCGCCGCGCCCGCCTTGGCCGCCGCGCGGGTGGTCGCGGCCTCTTGCTTGGCGGCCCGCTCTTCCTCCAGCGCGGTCGCGATGGTGGTACGGGCCGCGTCCCACTCGGCGGCGAGCGGGCGCAGGACCACCGGCTCCACGATCTGCATGATCTTGGCCGCGTCGGTGTAGTGGGCACCGAGCTGGCTGCGCTTGTCGGGGTCGAGCCCGCGCTCGAACAAGGTGCCCAGGAGCGAGGCGTCGATCTGGCTCCAGTCCATCTTCGCGGCGTTGCGGAGCATGGCGATGTCGTCTGCGTCCACGGGCAGGGCCGCGTCGTCGTCGAAGAGCCTGCCGTTGAACCAGGGGATCGGCGTGAAGCCCACGCGCCCGCCACGGGTCGCCATCGCGGCGAAGAGGGCCCGGCAGTTCTCCTCGAAGCTGCCCGGATCCGAGGCGAAGACCATTTTCTCGAACATCTTCTCGGGCAGTAGGCGAACGTCCTCGGCGAACATGCAGAAGACGAGGCGGTTGACGAAATGGGCCACGACGGGGGCGTCGTGGCCGGCCTGGCGCAGACGCAGCGCCAGGTCGGCGAAGGTCGCAGCGGAGTCCTCAGTCAGGTCAGCACGGGTCTTTCTCGGACGGAAGCTGCGCGGCTCCTGAAATGCGCGGCGGAGGAAGTCGCGTTTATCGGCATCGCGTAGGTCTTCGATGGCGATGTCGTGCCGCTCCTGCACCGCGCCGGTGAAAGCGGTGCGAAGGACGATCTGCTGCGTGTCCGAGACGATCAGCAGCGGCGGGTTGTCGAGCGCGGGGGCGTAGCGCTGTACCTGTGCGTAGGCCGCGTCGAGGTTCGCCTTGGTCTTCTTGTATTCCCAGGCGAAGGCATCTTTGAGCCAGACGTCCGCCCAGCCATCTCCGCCCGTGGTCTTGGCCGCGCCCTTCTCGAACTCGAAGGTTCCAGCCGTGGCAGGAGACGGCGGCTCGACTCCGAGGAGGCCGCAGAGCGCGATGAAATGGGCCTGCGCCGAGGCCCGCTCCGAGAGCGGGTTGCCCGACCAGGTCCGAATGAACTCGTCCGGCGTCACAGTCGGTCCTTCAGCCGGTTTACTAGGTCCATCCGCTCGTGGAGGATCGCGATGACGATCGGCCGGTCGCCGGTGATCCAAAAAATGTAGTGATGCTCGCAGCGAAGGACCCGCACGTCCTTTGGCAGAGCCTCGTTCACCTTCTCCCGCGCGTTCCCGTCGCCGATCGCCGCGCAGCACGCCTCGATCTGATCTAAGTATGTGTCGGCCTGGTCGAGCCCCCACTTGCCGGAAGTGTAGTCCCAGATGCCCTGTAGATCCTCTTCCGCCGCGAGGGTGAGGTCGTAGTTTTTCATGCGGTGCCGCTACCGTCCCGCTTGTGCGCGCGCCTCGCGACGGATGTCGGCAACCGACCTCGTGGACAGCTCTCCCCGCCGGGCTTGGTCGATCCGGGGCCTCAGAAAGTCGTTCAGCGCACCGAACGCCTCCTGCTCGGTCATGTCGTCGAGCGCGGGGGCGTCACCGAGGGTTCGCTTGAGGACGAACTCCTTAATGCTCTGCCCCTTGAGCGCGGCGATGGCCTTGAGCTTCTGGTGCTCTTCGGGAGTGATATCGATCGAGAGACGGGGCATGTCAAAAACGTAGCATCTGCCCGCGCACAAAACAACATTTGTGGCGTGCTCTTCTGGTCTTGAACGGCCTCGTTGCGTAGATCGTTTGACTTATGGATTTCCCCTTTAGGTTCTCGAAGCTTCGATGGGGAAAAGATGACTTGGCCGACCCGCCGGGTCATCCGAAATCGACACCGCGAAGACGACCGGGTCCGAAGGAGAGAGCACGATGCGGCCCAACCAAGATATCCCGCCGGAACCCTGGGTATCGACCCGTGTAGCGCACCTACAGATGCTCCAAGCGGCTGTCGAGCGCATGAGCGCTTCGAGCGGCAACGTGAAGGTCGCGAGCGCGAGCATCGTCACCGCCGTCGGCGGACTGGCAGCTACTACGGGTTCCTCATCAGTTGCGGCACTCGCACTTCCCATCGTTCGCCTCCTAGCTGGGCTTGATGGGTACTACTTGACGCTTGAACGCGATTTCCGGGCGACCTTCGACGAGGTCAGGCAGCGTCCGATCGAAGGGCTTTCGACCTTCAAGTTAATTAGTGGTGAGAGGAGTTCGACCTTTTTCTCATCCCTTACGAGCCCGTCGATCTGGCCCTTTCACGCGGGCCTTCTCGCCCTGTCGATCGTGGTCCTCTCGATCCTCTTCGGCGCGGACCCTAAGGGCTCGGCGCTCGACCCATCTGCCACTAATGAAACGGAAGCTTTGAGGTGCTCCCCATCCGTTGGACAGGATCTGGCGCTTTATAAGCTACTCTTTGCTCCTGCTGATCGGGTTGCGTGATCTCGTTTCTCAGTGAGTAGACCACCGCTGGCGGTCGGCCGCCAAGGGCCTTGTGCGGGCGGCGCTGGTTATAGAAATCCATCCACTTGCGGATACCGGCGCGGGCCTGCGAGCCAGTCTCCCAGGCGTGCAGGTAGATGCACTCGTATTTCAGCGATCGCCACAAGCGCTCGATGAAGATGTTGTCCAGGTAGCGGCCCTTGCCGTCCATCGAGATCCGGATGCCCAACCGACGCAGACGGTCTGTCCAGGCAAAAGACGTGAACTGGGACCCCTGATCGCTGTTCATGATATCGGGCGGTCCGAACTTGTGGATCGCTTCGTTCAGGGCCTCGACGCAGAAGTCGGCCCCATGGTGTTCGATATCCGCCACGACAGAACCATCCGGGTATGCCAGTCCATGATAGCCACCAGATATAGAAAGCCCCTGCGCATAGGCAGGTAGGTGATGTCCACGCACCAGACCTGATTGGGGCGGTCCACGCGCAGCCCTTTCAGCAAATAGGGGTAGGTCTTGTGCCCTTTTGTCGGCTTGCTGGTATTGGGCTTCTGGTAGATTGGCATCAACCCCATAAGGCGCATGAGCCGCCTGACACGCTTCTCGTTCACCACGTGGCCTTCGTTGCGCAGGTGCCATGTCATTTGCCGGACCCCGAAGAACGGTGTCTCCAAGAACTGCTCATCGATCAGCCGCATCAGCGCGAGGTTCTTATCGGTCTCGCCGAGTGGTGCATGGTAAAACGACGACCGCGCAATCGATAGCAACGCGCATTGCTGGCCGATCGACAGGTCCGGATGACCACGCTCGATCATGTCCCGCCTCACATCCCGCCCCAGGGCTTGAGCTTTCTTTCCAAAAAAGAATTGGCAACCGCCAGCTCCCCGATCTTGGCGTGCAGCTCCTTTACCTGATCCTCGTCCATCGTGGGCACCTTCCGGCCGCCGCGCTCGAACACCCCGGACGCGCCCTCCAGCAGGGCTCGTTTCCACTGATGGATCATCGTGGGATGCACGCCGAACCGGCTCGCCAGTTCCGAGGCCGTCTCCTCTCCCTTGAGCGCTTCCAGCGCCACCCGCGCCTTGAACTCGGGGGCATGTTGCTTTCGTTTCGACATCGTCGATCTCCTACGTCGTAAAGATCAACAGACAGCAAATCAGAGCTTACGTCAGTGTCCAGTTTTCGGGGAGCACCTCACTTCCGAAGTCGAAGAGTGGCCAATTGGCTTACCCATTCGGCCGTATTCCCTTCAGCAGACGCAAGTCAGGCAAACGACCTGTTCGGGCTCTGACGCGTGGCCTGCCTTGGCTACGACCGCATCGCGCCACTACGACGAAGGCTCGGACCTTCTCGGCATAGTAGGGTCGACCCGCAGCAGTTCGGGCCCCGCCGACACAGGATCGGCAGTCGGGCTCGCAAGGAACGCCAGGACCCTTCCCATCAGGAGAGCTCATGACCATGCCACTGACTTTGGACGACTACACAAAGGCCGCGCGCCGGACCGATCAGCGTGCCGATGACAGGAGGGGCCTCGAGTTTCCCCTTCTTGGCCTGTTCGGCGAGGCCGGCAGCCTCCTCAGCGCAATCAAAAAGAAGCAGCGCGATCCTATCGCTTACCTCGGATATGAAGATGTCGTGCGCGAAGAGATCGGCGACATGCTCTGGTACCTCTGCGCCGTCGCGTCCCACGGCGGCCTCCGTTTCGATGATCTCGCAGTCAATCTCGACTCTAGTCTGGAGGACTGGAGCAGCGCGCGGGCTGGCTCGCTGACGTTCGCCGAATTGGACAGGCCGTCTACGGGAGGCCAGACGGGTCCATCCGCTGCGTTCGAACGGACTTCCTTTGCGCTTGCTGCCGAAGTAGGCCTGCTCATGTCCGACCATCGCGCCGGTCGGCTCCTAGAGAACCGTGCGACGTTCGAGGGTCGGCTCGTCGGCGTGCTGCGCGCGCTTCGCCGTGCTGCCTGGGAAGCCGGCCTATCCCTTGAGCAAGCTGCGAGGGCGAACCTGGACAAGATCGATGATCGCTGGCCGCAGGAGCGCGTCCATCCCCCCTTGTTCGATAACGACTTCCCGACCTCGGAGCAGATCCCTCGAAGAATGACGATCGTATTTGAGGAGATCGAGGCGGACGGACGACATTTCGGACGAATGCTTCTCAATGGCGAGCCGGTCGGCGATCCCCTGACCGACAATCGGATCGAAGACGACGACTATCGTTTCCACGATGTCTTCCACCTTGCTCACGCTGCCCATCTCGGCTGGTCTCCGACCCTTCGAAGTCTATTGGGACGGAAGCGGAAGAGTGATCCCCGTATCGACGAGGCCGAGGATGGAGCGCGCGCGATCCTGATCGAAGAAGGAATCGCGACCTGGATATTCAATCACGCTGAAAGACTGGCTTTGTTCGAAGGCCTAAAATCTCTCGACTACGGACTCCTCAAGTCGGCTCGCGCGTTCGTCGAAGGCTACGAAGCCGAACGTTGCCCCTTATGGCTATGGGAAAGCGCGATCCTGGAGGGGTACGAGGTCTTCCGCGCCGTGCAGCGGCACCGCGGAGGGCAAGTCGACGTCGATCTCGATCGACGATCTATTCAGTTCCTTGGCAGGTAGCGCACCATCTAAGGGGTGATGCCCTTGCTGCGAACGCGTTGCTCTTCTCACGAGGCGCTGAATTGAACCAGGTAGGCCTTGGCTTGCATCCGGCCGGCATGCTGACCTCATCCTGATCCTATTAAAGGACGCCGACGAACGCGGCCCCGGGAGATGAGCCAAGTCTCACGTCGCACCTCCGCGTTCGTCGGCCCAAGAGAAGACAAATACGGGACATCGGTTCTTGAATTCCCACCATGCCGATCCCATCCTCGGGGTCATCACGCGTTCGTGAGGTCCTCCGATGTCGAAGAGCAAGAACATTTTCATTAGCCATCATCATGGCGACGACCGGCATGTGGACAGCTTTCAAAAAATGCTGGGCCGGGGTGAGTACCACGTCCGCAATTCCTCCGTCCGAATGAAGCCCGCGAACGAAAGACGGGTGGAGCAAGGTCGTGTGAGCGACAACACCATCAAGAGGCTTCTCCGCATGAAGATGCGGTGGGCATCCACCGTGGTCGTCCTCATCGGTCCGAAGACACATACCCGCCGTTGGGTGAATTGGGAGATTCAGCAGGCCCACAAGCTCGGTAAGAGGATCGTCGGCGTGTACCTGAACGGGGGAACGAAGGCGAACATTCCTCAGGCGCTTGACGATTACGGCCAGGCGATCGTGAGTTGGCGAACGAAAAGTATCGTGGATGCGATCGAAGGGCGGAACAACAGGTTCGAGGAACCCGATGGCGAACCTCGCGCGCCCGTCCATGCGATGGCGACGTCGCGCTGCTAATGGCGAAGCTTCGGGAACAATCCGTCTTCGTCTACGTCGTCGCCCGTGACTTCGGCTTCGCTCCGAATCCGTTCTTCGGGTTCTGCACATTGGCTTGCTGCAAGCCGAAAATCCGTTCGGTGGCCGAGATCGGCGACTGGGTCTTCGGCATCGCAGGAGGCAAGCTAGCTGCGCCCCATCACTGCGTCTTCGGCATGAAGGTGACAGAGGAGATGAGTTTCGACGACTATTGGATCGACCCGCGGTTCGCCTGCAAGAAGCCGCTTCGAAACGGAAGCCGTGCGATGATGCTGGGCGACAACATCTACCATCGAGCCGAGGACATCGAGGAATGGGAACAGGAAGATTCCCATCATAGCCGCCCGGATGGGCTGCCAGAGCTCTCGAACGTCAAACGTGATACGAGCACCAATCGCGTTCTGATCTCGGATGACTTCGTATACTTCGGTCAGGCGGCGTGCCTCGTGCCTGAACACGTCATCGACGCGATACAGTATGAAAACCGCGTCGGGCATCGTCGCTTCAGAATGGCGGATGCTGCTCCGCTCCTCGACTGGTTCGATATGGCCTCGCGATCTGCGGTCGGCCCAGTCGTCGACGACCCATTCCAATTCCGCCAGAGCGCCGCGCGATATTCGGCCGGATCGGATAAGATAATCGAGGAAGGAGTCGAGCCAGTGATGATCTAGTCGCCAATTTGTCGGGGGCTCAGCGTATAGATACTGTTCCGCAGAACACTTCCTTCATCCGTCGTAGCATCTCTGCCATCTCCGCAGCCTTGTTCAAATTCCCCTGATCCGTGCCCGTTCTATGCCCACGTCCATTTTGACATGGTCATGCCAAGGGTTAGTCAGCCGTAGATATTGCCGTTCATCGACGTCTTAGAAGTCTGGCACCACGGTCAATCTGATCGAAGGCGTCCGCAGACGAAGCTTCTTCGATAAGCTTGGTCGCTCGGTCCCGAGCCTCGTCGAACCGAAAGCCCACAAGATTCGCGTACATCGACTTTCGCAGCATTCGTGCGCGCATGCCAATTCCGCACGACTCCGTTAGCTTTCCGATACCGTCGTCGAGCATCGTCCGCGCACCTGAAACGTTAGCCATCCAGAGCTTGGCCCAGCCGAGTTCGGTCATCACGAAGCCGATCCGATCCGCGTCGCCGGTACGGACTTCGGAGCGAAGTGCCTCCTCAAACGTTCTATGCGCATCCCAAGGGCGAAGTAGCCTCAACTCGATGGCGCCCCGCAGAGGCAGGAGGCGCTCACGGTCGGACGCGCGGGCCTTTCGCCATCCTTCCTGAACGTATGCTTCCGCCCGACGATAAAAGGAGCGGCGGAGATGGTGGGGCATGATACCGGCGATGCTGTAATTCGCACTGGCCAGAGCGGAGTAGAGGTCGCGGTCGACATCACGATCATAGAGCCGGCCACCCAACCGCTGCACCATGCTTGCCTGCGCACTCGCCGCCGCAAGGGATCCCAATAGAAGGTGGCCATGAAGACCACGCCATGCTGCCGCCTTGTTCCAGTTGTTCAATGCGCGTTCCCAGAGGGCTGTGAATCGGGGGTCGGTTGTCTCCGAGAAGTGCTCCGCCATCATCAAACGCATTGCGATCCAAGTCCGCGATAGGATCCGGTTCATCCCCAAATATCGATCTGCATCGTCGAGATACTGCTTCGCTAGATCGGCGTTCCTGCTATCGGATATATCGCCGACCGGGGCTCCTTGAAGGAAGATGGGCTCTCGAAATAGTTCTCTCTGCCGCCAGTTGGGATAATATCGTTTGGCAAGGGCAAGCGCCGCCCTTCGACGGTCATGACGACGGGCACTGGTGCCCCGCTTGCCGTCGTCGCAAATCCTGAAGATGCAGTCCTTCGCTTCGGAAAGTCCGCTGACAATCTGGATGTCGGAAGCGGGACCAACGAAGTCGTTCAGCAATGCGATAAGCGGAGACCGCTCTGCCACGCTTGCGCCTAGCGCAAGGACCGTGATCGGCTTCTGGAGCGTTACCGCCTGATATAATTCGAGTTCTAGGAAGGACGAAGCCGCCGTCCCCCTCAACCCTCCAAGGCGAGTTCCATACCCGCCATTGTCGAGGAGAATGAATCGATCTGAACTCTGTATAGCATCGAGGCATGCGTCGACGATCATCAGGTCGTCGCGCGGATCAAACCGACCGAGTTCCTCGGCATCGAACTCCGCGACCCAGATCCGACTCGGCTGCCTCTGCCCTTCGATCTCACGTTGACCGGCCTGCCAGACCTCCTGGCGCAGCCTCTGAAGCCCCGTATCGCGCCATGTGGAGGCAAGGAACACGCGATGTTTTGTATCCGTAATGCCCCGCACCGAAGCTCAACCTCCGTTCAGTTCTCTCGGCTCGGACGGATCGATGTCGAGTAGGCGATATAGCCAGTAGGTGAAGTCGGTCCGGGCCTCCATCTCGCGAGGGAGGTCTTCGCTATGCTCATAGAGTTCCGCGGCCACGCCGCCCGGAGCGGGAATTGGAATGAGACTAGCCGTGGGCTGCGCGTTGCGAAGCATCGTGTACTCGTCGATCACGCCTTCCATGCCACCAATGAATACAGCGGCGTGGAAGCGGTGACCGCTGAACATCTGTTCGCGAAGACGTACGAGGCTTTGTTCGAGGCTTCCTGTGACTTCAGGCACTTCGATCCAGTTTGGGAAACGCACGTTCGCCTCGGGATAATTCTCCCTGAAGAATGCACTTTGATAGAGGCGAACGCTGTCCTTGTAAGAAGCACCGAGTCGCTTCGACGCCTCCCAGATCATCGGCGTGATCGCAGGATGTCCGCCCCAGACGATGAGGCGCCGCCCCAGGACGACCTCCACGAATGCGTGGACGGCGGAGCCGATAAGAACGGGGTCGAACCTTTCCGAGCCGCGCCGTTCCGGCTTCGGAACGCTTGCAGACAGAAAGACGGCGCCCTCCTCCCTCACGGCTTCATCTCCTCGAGAACAGGGCCAGGATTGTCGGCGCGGATCCAGCGGAACCGCTCGATACCCCCTCCGAACCAATCGAGATGATCGATCCAAGCCTGGAGAAGGCTCTGCCCATCGTAGAGCAACGCGCACTCCCCAACGGCATGCTTCGCGACCCTCTCGACGACGTCGGATGTCGGCACGCCGACGGCGGGATAGACCGCGAACTCGGTGTACTCACCTATGTCCGGGCCATCGAAGCCAATGGCCACCCTCTTGTAGACGCCCGGATTGCCAATACTGCCTCCGGCCTTCTCGACGGCAATCCGAAGCGTCCCCAGCATGTTGTCGAGACGGGCAGCGACACTTCGCGCTCGGAAGCCCTCTAAGACATCTCCAATTCTGTCGACGACTTCGTCGGCGAGGCGGCCCTCGCCGGTCATGTCGGCTTCCCCGATGCGGACCGTTTCCGTGAGGGTCGTCACCGGCGCCTGTGCGACCCCCGGGAAGGCGAACTCGTAGGATGCCGAGCTTCATGTTGCCGGCCCGGCCGAACTCTTCCTCCGTCCAGCGGCTGGCGAAATAGCCCTTCGTGTCCAGCATCAACATGACGTCGCAGTCGCTCAGCTGATGCCAGAGTACGTCCTGAAATCGGTTGCCATAGCCGATCTCGTGCGTGTCGAGAAAGACCGCGAACTGCCGCGCGCGGAGCGCGTCGTGAAGCTGCAA
Organism: uncultured Alphaproteobacteria bacterium; assembly: GCA_963757495.1. Classification (GTDB taxonomy): domain Bacteria; phylum Pseudomonadota; class Alphaproteobacteria; order Rhodobacterales; family Rhodobacteraceae; genus Jannaschia. The sequence goes on along the minus strand of CAVWRZ010000001.1, from coordinate 7,604 downwards.
GGCGGCCTCCTGAGCCTCGGCACGACGGTAGCTGAGGAAGACGCGGCGCCGCGACGGCATGATGCCCAACGTCTCTAGTACGGAGGTCGCGATACCGTCCGCTTGCTGCGTCGAGCCGGGCATGTAAGCAATCGCGTTGAACTCCGAGACTTCCGACGGCAGTTCGCTCCCACATTCCGTGAGTTCCGACACGATCGGGATGACGAGTTCGGTTGGCGAGAAAGTCGGGGCTACAGCTGCCTTCTCGTCCGGGGAACCAAAAAAGAGCACCAGCCTTGCCTCTCCTGGCTCGGTACTTGCCTGGTACTGACCTATGTCCAGAGCGACCTCGTCATCGAGCTTCAGCCCGAAGGGTTCGAGAGCCTCGCTCAGCGCGACGCGTAGCACCTCGTCGAAGCGAGAGGTCGCCCCAACGATCAGGATCCTGTAGGCCGACCGTGTCATCCCCTGCCCCTTCCCGACCTGTCTTTCATCGAATGATGACGAAGATCGTACTACCCGTCCAGCGCGCCGTTGCGCGCGAAGACGACAGCTACGGGCGAAGGTACTCCAAACGGCGTGGCGTCCCGTCGGGCTCGAACAGTCGGTACTCCCCGAATGCATTCACGTCGATGCGGCGGTAGAGATCGAGATATTCGTTTCCGTAGTTTCGTCCCGCATCATCCCTCGCCGGCAAGATGACGACTTGATCCACGCCCTTTCGTGCATCGGCGAAGCCGATCTCCCATGGGCACCAACGGCTGGCAGCGGAGTTCGCCGTGGCCAGACAAAGAAACCAAGATAGCTCAGTGATCCGGTCCTGGATCCTTCGCGCCGTGTGGCGGTTCGGCTTGCTTGGCATCGTGGCATCTTGCCAATCGATATAGATGTCCCAGCCTTTCGTCCGAAGGAAGTCCTGCACCCTTTTTGCCAAGTCCGCATCTGCATGGCTATGGGAGAGGAATGCGGTCTGCCGGCCCATCCGGCGTGCCTGATCAATGCTCTTCCGGACGCTTTAGATCGGTGCCGTCGAACTGTACCTCTTGATAGTCGATTGTGGAGTCATCGTTTATCGTCCTGCACGCGATGCTGCGTCCCTAACCCAGGCGCCGAAGTTCTCCGGGCCGCTCGATGCTTGGTAGCCGTAGCTCAGGGCATAACTCGAAAGCGGCACGACGGTCGTGTCCTGCGGTGCAGCCCAGGTGAGGTGCTCCCCGAAAACTGGACACTGACGTAAGGTCTGATTTGCTGTCTGTTGATCTTTACGACGTAGGAGATCGACGATGTCGAAACGAAAGCAACATGCCCCCGAGTTCAAGGCGCGGGTGGCGCTGGAAGCGCTCAAGGGAGAGGAGACGGCCTCGGAACTGGCGAGCCGGTTCGGCGTGCATCCCACGATGATCCATCAGTGGAAACGAGCCCTGCTGGAGGGCGCGTCCGGGGTGTTCGAGCGCGGCGGCCGGAAGGTGCCCACGATGGACGAGGATCAGGTAAAGGAGCTGCACGCCAAGATCGGGGAGCTGGCGGTTGCCAATTCTTTTTTGGAAAGAAAGCTCAAGCCCTGGGGCGGGATGTGAGGCGCGGGATGATCGAGCGTGGCCACCCGGTCCTGTCGATCCGCCAGCAGTGCGCGTTGCTGTCGATTGCGCGGTCGTCGTTTTACCATGCGCCGCGGGGCGAGAGGGATGACAACCTCGCGCTGATGCGGATGATCGACGTGCAGTTTCTGGAGACACCGTTCTTCGGGGTCAGACAGATGACGTGGCACTTGCGCAATGAGGGCCACGCCGTAAACGAGAAGCGCATCAGGCGGCTCATGCGCCTTATGGGGTTGATGCCAATCTACCAGAAGCCCAATACCAGCAAGCCGGCGAAAGGGCACAAGACCTACCCCTATTTGCTGAAAGGGCTGCGCGTGGACCGCCCCAATCAGGTCTGGTGCGTGGACATCACCTACCTGCCTATGCGCAGGGGCTTTCTATATCTGGTGGCTATCATGGACTGGCATACCCGGATGGTTCTGTCGTGGCGGATATCGAACACCATGGGGCCGACTTCTGCGTCGAGGCCCTGAACGAAGCGATCCACAAGTTCGGACCGCCCGATATCATGAACAGCGATCAGGGGTCCCAGTTCACGTCTTTTGCCTGGACAGACCATCTGCGTCGGTTGGGCATCCGGATCTCGATGGACGGCAAGGGGCGCTATCTCGACAATATCTTCATTGAACGGCTCTGGCGATCGCTGAAATACGAGTGCATCTACCTGCACGCCTGGGAGACTGGCTCGCAGGCCCGCGCCGGTATCCGCAAGTGGATGGATTTCTATAACCAGCGCCGCCCGCACAAGGCCCTTGGCGGCCGACCGCCAGCGGTGGTCTACTCACTGAGAAACGAGATCACGCAACCCGATCAGCAGGAGCAAAGAGTAGCTTAAAAAGCGCCAGATCCTGTCCAACGGATGGGGAGCACCTCAGTAGCCGCTCCGATGACGCCAGATGGTCCGGCCGGGGCGTTCGATGGCGCGCAGGGCCTCGTTCCTGCTTGCGGCCCCGGGGCTGTCATTCTTCCACGGCCTGGCATTGCGCCGGGGTGGGATGACGGCTCCGGCGCCCCGGCCTGCGACGGCGTCGCGGCAGCCGCGGGCGTCATGGGCACCGTCCGCGGTGACCGACGCGATCGGCTCGTCCCTGGGGATCTGGCCGGGCAGGTAAGGCAGCACGGGCGCATCCACTGCCCGACAGGCGATTGCAAGGCAATCTGCCGAGAGGGGCCGACGCCGCTGCCGGTGATCTCGACTGTGCGGACCTCGAGCGTACTCTCATCGACGGCAAGGTGGACCTTGCGCCAGACGCGCCTGCGCGCGTCGCCCACTGGCCCTCTTTCGGGACATTGCTGCGCAATTCCCTTTCGGGCAGTGGTCAGGCAGGCCTGGATGGCGGCGTTCGAGAAGGTTCGCTGGCGACCGTGCTTGCCCGAAGGGGCGGCATGCCAGGCCATGCCGGGATCGAACCGACCTCCCGTGACGTTGCTGCGTAATGCACTGTCAGTCAGCGGACAGGCCTTGTTGCGCGGATATTGACCGGGGTTCATCTTGTGGATCCGGCGTGGTGGCTGTGGTGCCTGGGCAAACCCATACCGCCGAGCTGCACCGGAGCGCTGAAGCAGCGCGGCTTCCCTGCGATCCACGGACCGGCAGGGCATTGCACGGCAATGTCCCGAGAGGTCGGTTCGATGCGGAAATGGTCCGGGTGCCGCCATCGAGCGGCCAGCGCGGTCGGCAGCCTGCAGCCGGTGACGCGGCGATCCGGACAGGCCGGACCGCTGCCCGGCAGGGTATCGAGAAGCAATATCCCGAAAGCGATGAAGGTCCTTTCCGGCATGGCCCTTCGGCAGACGTCCGGCTTCGTCGAGAGCCTCCTGCGTCTGGTCGGCCCGGACCGGGCCGTGCCGGACATCGGCATCATGGGCCGACGCCGGAAGACCCCGGCCGTGAACGTCCCCCGTCGTGGTTCGCAGGACCCGCTGCACCTTCCGATCCCCTCTCGGGCATTGCTGCGCGATACCCTGCCGGGCGGTGGACGGCACCGGCATCGAGGCCGAGGCCGAGGGCGAAGGCGAAGGCGAATGGAACGCCCGCGGACACGGCGGCCCGAAACGCCGACCATGGCGCAAGATCCACATCGGCATCGACGGGCAGAGGCCGCAGATCCGGGCCATCCATTGCCGACAGGTAATTGCAACGCGATCACCGGGAGGGAGATTGCCGGAAGTCATGTCGGTGATGCGCCGATGCCGCCCGAACCGCTCGACCGGATCCCCGCCGACGAGGAGATCGGATCGGATCGGTCACCGCCCCCTCTGGGCAGATCGCTGCGCAATCGCCTGCCCGGGCGGGGCATGGCACGCGACTTCGACCGTCAGGTCGCTGAACTCCACGTTCGCGCTGCCAGTCCGAGCGGCTGCACCGCGCTCGGCATCCCCGTCACGAAAGCCGCGGGATACGTCCTTCTGGGGAGAGGGGGAATCTGACCTCGACGCCATTTGCGCAACAAAGCCGCCGTCGGACGGATCGACTCCGGGGAGGACACGACGACGCTAGGGTTCCGCCTCGAGGGCGAAATGCAGTTCAATTCCTCCGCCATTGTCAGTCAGCGCGACGGCGGGGACCTGTCCGAACCGCTGATCGCGGACCGCATAGTGGAGGTCTTAGCCTCCCATCCCCGATTCGGCACGCTCACGCTGGGGCAGGGGCCAACCGCCTCGGACGGCACGTCTGAGATCGACATCCCCGGCACCGGGCTGGTGGGCTACTCCAGCGTGCAGGATCTGGCGGGCGGGACGTTCTTTAATTGCGACGACGGCGGTCTTGCAGACACGTCGGTCGGAGACGTCTTTTCCAGCCCGGACAGTCTGGGGCGCAAGGTACGGGTTCGGTACGACACGCCCACAGTGGCCGGTCTCGCAGTGTCGGTTTCCCATACGGAGGACGACGCCCGCGATGTGGCGCTGACCTACGAGAAGGACATCGAGGGCGCGGCGCTGTGGGCGTTCCGCATCTTTGCCGTCGTGGCCTGGATCGAGGATCGGTTCGGCCCGGAGCTGGTCAACGGATCGGTCTCCGTCCTGCATGAGCCGACGGGGGTCAGCGTCATGCTCGCCGCGGCGCGGGGCTCTGCTACCGATGGCGCGCCCGATCCCCGGCTGCGCTACACGAAGATCGGGTACCAGACGGATGCCTGGCTGGACGCTGGAACCACCGCCGTATCGTTGGACGTGGCGCGCAACGATGATGTCGGGGCCGCGGGGGACGATGCGAGGAGCTAGGGCTTGCAGATGGTTCAGACCTTCGATGGGATCGGGGCGGAGGCCTACGACGGGGTCCGGCGCTACGATCTGGATCGATCAGGAGACGGTACGCGAAACGTCGATGCAATCATGATCGGTGGGCGCTGGAAGTTCCGCACGGGAGCTCGATCAGGCTGTCCCTGACCGGTCGGAAGAAAGACTTGGGCACCCCAGGGTACCGCCTGAGAACTGGTGCTCTCCCAAGTGCGCGTTCGCCCACGTCCGTCTGTTTCCGCCATGCTCTTTCATGCCAGATGATCCAAGCAATTTTGCTATTTCACAGCCCAAGCGGCGGACCGCGCAATTGCACACTCAATCTTTATGACTATCTCGTACGTTCTTAGTCATCAGGTTTTCGATGCCGGTAGCCGAGGTCATCGAAGATGGCGCATTCTCGCCCGCCCTGATCGCCGAAGCGTTCAGAACGACGAAGACCGGAGTGGTCGGTACTTTTGGTCTCGGTCAGGACGCGTTCTCCCGCGCGTCCCGGATCAGCGCTCGCATGATGCAGACCCGGTTGCGGGAGATGGTCGAGATCCTCAATCGTGTGGAGGCGGTGGTTGGTTCTCCGCTCGGCGCATATGCCTGGTTCCGATCGGAACCGCTGCAGGGGTTCGGCGACACCACACCCGACCAGCTCGTCCGTGATGGCCGGGCCGACTTCTTTCACCGGTATCTCGACCGGGTCATGGCAGGTGGGTACGCCTGAGGCTCCAGCCAGTACGCTTCAGGGATCCCGTCATTCGAGCCCATAATCCGCAGTGGGCCTGGTCGCCGATCTCCGGAGAGGGCGCGAAGCGGTTTGGCGGCCGGTTCAACAGACCTGGCGTCGCGGCCCTCTATACTTCCCTCTCTCCGGTGACGGCTCTACGCGAGGCCAGTCCGCTGGGACGCCCGTTCCAGCCTCTCACCCTTTGCAGCTACGACGTCGATATCGAACCGATCTTCGATGCCCGCGACGAGGCGGCGATGGAGGGGCAGGGGGCTGCCGTCTCGGATCTGGCCGATCCAAACTGGGAGCGTACGATGCTGGAAAAGGGGGTTCCTGCGAGCCAATCCCTAGCCGATCGGCTCGTCACGGCCGAGTTCGCGGGCATGCTCGTCCAGAGCTTCGCAAGAGGGGCCGGGCCGGACGAGACGAATCTGGTCTGCTGGCAGTGGGGTCCCGACCCACCATATCGCATCAAGGTGATCGATGACGGCGCGCGTTTGCCTCGCGACGGATCTCCCTGGTCTCGTGAGGAACGTATGCCTCCGCCGGGCACCGTCTGGCCGGGATCGGTGACGCGATTGTAGGTCGTGCCCTATGGCATGCTCCAAGGTCATTTCCGACTTCGAGGTTATCTCTGCGGACGATCTCGGTCGCCGTCGGGATCGGAGTGCTGCGGAGAAGGTCCGGATCGTGGAGGAGAGCTTGCGCGGTTACCGGCAGGGCTCGGCGACGGCGCGACGATACGGGCTCTCGCGCTCTTTGCCGACGCGGCGCGCAAGGAGTACCGGGAGGGGCTGCTCGGTGGCGTCGCTCCTGCTTTCATACCGCTGCAGATCGCGTCCGTACCTGCACTTTCCACTCCGATGGCGAACGAGAAACCAGCAATCGAAGGTAGGTCGAGATCCCCTGCCCAATGGCCGGCGGCTGAGCGTGGTGTCCACAATCGATACGACCGCCCTGTCGCGCCTCCTGCGGGTCCTTGACCGGTCATGATCGCGTTTCCGGCGGGGGTGCGCGTGTGGATTGCCGGCGGGGTGACGGACATGCGACGCGGTATGAACCGTTGCCCGAGAGGTTATGCGCAGCATGCCCGAGAGGAGCTCTGGCGCTGCAGGTCGAGGAAGGGCTTGGTCGCGATCCCATGCGGGCGAGATCCTGTGCTTTCGCGGCCGTCGTGGCGATCTGGTCAAGCACCCCAACCGGCACCTTGCCGGATGGCAGGGTATTCTCCAGGCTGACGCCTACGGGGGCTACAATGATCTCTTTCGCGGCGATCGCGATCCCGGTCCCATCGGCAGCGCGCTCTGCTGGAGCCATGCCCGCCGCAAGTTCTTCGAACTTGCCGACATCGGAAGTAATGTCCGCAAGGGCAAACCCGCTCACGACATCTCGCCCGTCGCTTTGGAAGCCGTGACGCGGATCGATGCGATCTTCGATGTGGAGCGCGGCATCAACGGGCTGGACGCTGCGGCGAGGCTCGGAGCCCGGCTGCGCCTGGTTCGACCGCTGGTCGACGATCTCCACGTCTGGATGCTCGCCGAACGCGGCACGATGTCGAAGCACAATCCCGTCGCCCCGGCGATCGCCTACATGTTCAAGGCAGATCGGTGGAGAGCCTTCACCCGCTTCATCGACGACGGCCGGATCTGCCTGACAAACAAACGCGGCCGAGCGGACCCTCCGAGGCATCGCCCTCGGCCGGAAGTCATGGCTCTTCGTCGGCTCCGAACGCGGCGACAACCGCGCCGCCTTCATGTATTCCCTGATCGTCACCGCCAAGACTGAATGACATCGACCCGCAGACCTGGCTCGCCGATATTCTCGCCCGGCTGCCCGACATGACCGTATCCCGCGTGCCGGACCTGCTCCCGTGGAAGTGGAAAGCCCGGGTGGCCGCTATTACGGCGGTTGCGTGAACAACCTTTTAAACAGGGCCTCTGAGCAACGCAGCCCTTCATCGGTCAGCAGGACAGATCTAGCCCGTTCAACCGGGTCATGGATCAAACCCTCCGACGAAGCCGATCCAGTGCCGACCAGTCCATACCCGTCCAGGCGCGACGATCCCC